>JAAQTN010000013.1 GCA_011742915.1 Billgrantia desiderata
TGGGAGAAGTTGAGGCGCACGACGTCGACGCCGGTGCGGATCATGGCTTCCAGCACGCCCTCGCGGTCGCTGGCCGGGCCCAGAGTGGCGACGATCTTGGTGCGGCGGATGGGGGCATGAATGGGGGCATGGGGCGGAAGCGTCATGGTGTCCTCGGCAAGACCAGGATGGCACGGAAGTCGTTGACATTGGTGCGAGTCGGACCGGTGACGATCAGTCGATCCAATGCCTGGAAGAAAGTATACGCGTCGTTGCGTGACAGGTAATCGGCCGGCTCGAGCCGCTGCTCGCGGGCGCGCGCCCAGTCATCGGGCGAGAACAGCGCACCGGCGTTGTCCTCGGAGCCGTCGATGCCGTCGGTGTCGATGGCCAGGGCATGAATGCCCTCGGCCCCGGCCAGCGCCTCGAACAGCCCCAGCAGATACTCCACGTTGCGCCCGCCGCGCCCATCGCCGCGCACGGTGACGCTGGTCTCGCCGCCGGAAAGGATCAGCAGCGGCGTTTCGATCTCGTCGCGCGCCTCCAGTGCCAGGCGCGCCTGGGCACGCCCCAGCTCGCGGGCCTCGCCTTCCAGGTCGTCGCCCAGCACCTTGACCGTTACGCCGGCCGCTTCCGCCGCGGCTCTGGCGGCCTCCAGCGCATCCTGAGCGCGAGCCAGGGTCACGCTGTCGTCACGTTCGAACGCTTCGTCGTCGGGAGACGGCGCGCCCTGGGCCTGTTCTAGGTGGCGACGCACGTGGGCGGGTATCTCGATGGCGTAGCGCTCGAGCACCGCCAGCGCATCGGCCGGGGTCGAGCGATCCGGCAGGGTCGGCCCCGAGGCGATCTGCGTGGCCACGTCGCCGGGAATGTCGGAGATCAGCCAGGTCACCACCTGGGCGGGGTGTGCCGCCGCCGCCAGGCGCCCGCCCTTGATCGCGGAAAGGTGGCGGCGCACGGTATTCATCTGGCCGATCGGTGCGCCACAGCGCAAAAGCTCGCGATTGATCGCCTGCTTGTCGGCAAGCGAGATGCCCTCGGCGGGCAGCGTCATCAGCGCCGAGCCGCCGCCGGAGATCAGCGCGATCACGCGGTCGTCCTGGCCCAGCCCCGCGACCGCCTCGAGCATGCGCCGGGCCGCCTTCTCGCCCAGGTCGTCGGGCATCGGGTGGGAGGCTTCGAGCACCTCGATCACCTCGCACTCCTCTGCGTGGCCGTAGCGGGTGACCACCAGGCCGGTGAGCAGCGCATCGGGGCAGCGTGCCTGCCAGGCGCGCTCCAGCGCCGCAGCCATGGCCGCCGCCGCCTTGCCGGCACCGACCACCACGGTGCGCCCGGGCGGAGGGTCGGGCAGCAGGTCGGCGACCAGGGAATCCGGATGCACGGCGGTCACGGCCACGTCGGCAAGCCGGCGCAGCCATGTCGCGATGTCTGTCGTGTGGTCCAGGGAAGGAAGTTGTTGTGACATGGGCACACCTCGAGCGGATGACAGCAACGACGGTAACAGCAGGGTAGGCAGGAAAAAAGCCCGGCGGCGGGCGGGTTCCACTGGGGACCCCGCCGCCGGACGCAAGGGCCGCTGACGCGGCCGGTTGGCAGGCGACGGCCTGACGCCTGCCAGGAGGGAACACTGACTCACCGTCTGCGCGACTGGCTGGCAGGGTGCTGCCTCCTCAGATGGGACGGATCAGCTGCCCACTTCGTGATCGGCCAGGGCCTCCAGGGCGCGCAGAATGCCGGCGTGATCCCAGTTCTCACCGCCATGCGCAACACAGGCCTGGAACAGCTGCTGGGCATTGGCGGTGCCGGGCAGCGCCAGGTTGAGGCTGCGTGCGCCTTCCAGGGCCAGGTTGAGGTCCTTCTGGTGCAGCTTGATCTTGAAGCCCGGGTCGAAGGTGCGCTTGATCATGCGCTCGCCGTGCACGTCGAGGATCTTCGACTGGGCCAGGCCGCCGAGCAGCGACTCGCGCACCTTGGCTACGTCGGCACCCGCCTTCGAGGCGAACAGCAGGCCTTCGGCCACCGCTTCGATGGTGAGCGCCACCACGATCTGGTTGGCCACCTTGCAGGTCTGGCCGGCACCGTGGCCGCCGATGTGGGTGATGGTCTTGCCCATCACCTCGAGGATCGGCCGGGCGCGCTCGAAGCCCTCCTGGGTGGCACCGACCATGATGGTCAGGGCCGCGTTGATGGCACCGCCCTCGCCGCCGGAAACCGGCGCATCGACGTACTCACCGCCGGCCTCATGGATGCGCTTGGCAAAGCCCTGGGTGGCGATGGGGGCGATGGAGCTCATGTCGATCACCAGGGTGCCCGGCTTGAGCCCTTCGACGACACCATTCTCACCGAACAGCACCAGTTCCACGTCGGGGGTGTCCGGCACCATGGTGATGACGACCTCGGCCTGCTCGGCCACGGCTCGGGGGCTGTCGAGCTCACGCATGCCCTTCTCGGCCAGGGTGGCATCCAGGGTGCCGCGCTTGACGGTGACGAGTTCGTGGCCGGCATCCAGCAGATGCCCCGCCATGGGACGGCCCATGATGCCGAGGCCAATGAAACCGATCTTGCTCATGATGATTCTCCTTTCAGCTTGTCTTTGTGTTCTCTATGTCAGGACACGCCTTGCAATGACTGAAGAGATGAGCGCCGGGGGCAAGTCGCAGCGAGGGTTATTTGCCATGGATGGCAAATATAGCGCCCAGGGATGGGTTCACAGCGCCCTCGCGCAGGCTTGCCGCCGGATCAGCTCATCGGGGCTGGATGCTTGCTACCCCGTCAGCGGACGCTATCCAGCCAACCTAGCCCTTCACGGGTCGTCGTCTTGGGCTTGTACTCGCAGCCGATCCAGCCGTCGTAGCCCAACCGGTCGAGATAGGCGAACAGGAACGGGTAGTGGATCTCGCCGGTGCCCGGCTCGTGGCGGCCCGGGTTGTCGGCCAGCTGCACGTGAGCGATGCGAGCCAGGTGCTTCTCGATGGTCGGCGCCAGATCGCCCTCCATGATCTGCATGTGGTAGATGTCGTACTGCAGCTTGAGGTTGGGGCTGCCCACCTCGTCGAAGATCGCCAGGGCCTGCTCGGTACGGTTGAGGAAGAAGCCCGGGATGTCGCGGGTGTTGATCGGCTCGGCCAGCAGCAGGATGCCGGCGGCTTCGAGCTTCTCCGCAGCGTAGCGCAGGTTCTCCACCAGGGTGCGCCGCGCCTGCTCCAGGCTCACGCCCTGAGGCTGGATGCCGGCCAGGCAGTTGACCTGCTTGCAGCCGAGCACCGTGGCGTAGTCGATGGCCTTCTCCACGCCGGCACGGAACTCCTCGACCCGATCCGGGTGGCAGGCGATGCCGCGCTCACCGGCGCCCCAGTCACCGGCCGGCAGGTTGTGCAGCACCTGGGTCAGGCCGTGCTCATCGAGCCGCGCCTTGAGCTCGACGGCGGAATAGTCGTAGGGAAAGAGGTACTCGACGCCCTTGAAGCCTGCCTCGGCGGCGGCCTTGAAGCGGTCGAGGAAATCCTCCTCGGTGAACAGCATGCTGAGGTTGGCGGCAAACTTGGGCATGGTTGTCTCCTTGGGACGGTTTCCTAGGTGAGTTGGGCGATAGAAGTCGGCGCATCCGCGCCCTCATCGGCCAGCGCCTCGAACTCGTTGATGGCGTCGAGATCGGTCCCCATGGCGATGTTGGTCACCCGTTCGAGGATCACCTCCACCACCACCGGCACCCGATATTGAGCCATCAGCTCGCGGGCCTCCTTCAGGGCAGGCACGATCTCGTCCGGCCGGGTGACGCGCAGGGCCTTGCAGCCGAGCCCCTCCACCACCGAGACGTGATCCACGCCGTACTCGTTGATCTCCGGGCAGTTGACGTTCTCGAACGAGAGCTGCACGCAGTAGTCCATGTCGAAGCCGCGCTGGGCCTGGCGGATCAGCCCCAGGTAGGAGTTGTTCACCAGCACGTGGATGTAGGGCAGGTTGAACTGCGCGCCCACGGCCAGCTCCTCGATCATGAACTGGAAGTCGTAGTCGCCGGAGAGCGCCACCACTTCCGCGCTGGGGTCGGCCTTGCACACGCCGAGCGCAGCGGGAATGGTCCAGCCCAGCGGGCCGGCCTGGCCGCAGTTGATCCAGTGACGCGGCTTGTACACGTGCAGGAACTGGGCGCCGGCGATCTGCGACAGGCCGATGGTGCTGATATAGCGGGTGTTCCTGCCGAAGACCTTGTTCATCTCCTCGTAGACCCGCTGCGGCTTCACCGGCACGTCGTCGAAGTGGGTCTTGCGCAGCAGGGTGCGCTTGCGCTCCTGGCACGACTCGGCCCAGGCGCTGCGATCCTTGAGCGTGCCCACCGCCTTTCTCTCGCGGGCCAGTTCGACGAACAGCTCCAGCGCCGCCTTGGCGTCGGAAACGATGCCGTAGTCGGGGCCGAAAATGCGCCCGATCTGGGTCGGCTCGATGTCGACGTGGACGAATTTCCGCCCCTTGGTGTAGGTCTCGAGGTTGCCGGTGTGACGGTTGGCCCAGCGGTTGCCGATACCCATCACGAAGTCGGACTCGAGCAGCGTGGCGTTGCCATAACGGTGTGAGGTCTGCAGCCCGACCATGCCGGCCATCAGCGGGTGGTCATCGGCAATGCTGCCCCAGCCCATCAGGGTGGGAATGACCGGCACGCCGGTGAGCTCGGCGAACTCCTGGAGCAGCGCGCTGGCATCGGCGTTGATGATGCCGCCGCCGGCGACGATCAGCGGCCGTTCGGCCTCGTCGAGCATGGCCATGGCTTTCTCCGCCTGGGCGCGGGAAGCGCGCGGCTTGTAGGCCGGCAGCGACTCGTAGGTGTCCGGATCGAACTCGATCTCGCTCATCTGCACATCGATGGGCAGGTCGATCAGCACCGGGCCCGGCCGCGACGAACGCATCAACTGGAAGGCCTGCTGGAAGGCGCGCGGCACCTGGGCCGGCTCCAACACGGTAACCGCCCACTTGGTCACCGGCCCGGCGATGGCCTGGATGTCGACGGCCTGGAAGTCCTCCTTGTGCAGCCTGGAACGCGGCGCCTGGCCGGTGATGCACAGGATCGGGATGGAGTCCGCACTGGCCGAATAGAGCCCGGTGATCATGTCGGTGCCGGCGGGGCCGGAGGTGCCGATGCACACGCCGATGTTGCCGGCCTGGGTGCGGGTGTAGCCCTCAGCCATGTGCGAGGCGCCCTCGACGTGGCGCGCCAGCACGTGATCGATACCGCCGACCTTGCGCAGGGCAGCGTAGAACGGGTTGATGGCGGCGCCCGGCACACCGAAAGCGACATCGACGCCCTCCTTCCTGAGCACGTGAACGGCGGCTTCTGCTGCGGTCATTCGAGCCATGACGGTTCCTCCCGTGGGTGGCCTTGTTCTTGTGAAGAGTTGTTTTTGGAAAATATTTCTGTATTTCGAGATTAGAAGCCGCAACCTGCCTCGTCAACACATATTGGAAAATATTTTCATGATTTTATTTAGGCACAAAAAACCCAGGCCAAAACAGCAGCCTGGGTCATTTTTTCCCGAGAGTTCAGAGCGTGATGCGCAGCGCCAGCGGATGCTCGTCGCAGTTGTTGCCCTCACCGCCGCGATCCACCACCAGGAACTCCCCTTCGCGATCGAGCACCGACTGGATGGCGTGCCAGGTGCCGGCGCGATAGTTCACCCCTTGGCGGCCGTCGGTGACGAAGGCGCGTACCTCGGTCGGGTCGATGCTGTCGCCCGGCGGTGCAACCACGATCACGAAACGCTCCTCGTGCAGCGGCATGAAGGCCTGGCTGCCCTGGGGGTGGCGTTCGAGGAAGTCGAGTTCCAGCGGGATCGACACCGGCTGACTGACGAAGATACTGATCAGCGCCCTCGCCTGCTCGCCCAGGGTCTCGACCTTGGCCAGGTCGTGGTAGCGCCGGGTGCGTCCGGCGTTGATGTGAAAGTAGTCCGCCGTGCGGGTGTCGATGACGTCACCGAAGGGCGCGAAGGCCTCAGGCGTCAGCGGCTCGGCTTTGAGTTCCAGCATATAGACTCCATTTCCCAGGCCTTGGATAAAACCTCGAATGGCGGAGCAAAGCCGCCATCCGAGCGAGAGGCGCCGGGGACAGGGTGGAGAGGGGGTTCGATGCCATGGATGGCATCGGTAGCGCCCAGGGATGGGTTCACAGCGCCCCCTCGAAACCCTGTCGCCGGATCAGCCTCGAGCGGCAACGTTACTGCAAGCCCCCTGTGTCTCAGCGAGTACCCAGCCGCAGCACCGCGTGACGGTTCACGTCCTTGTACAGCAGGTAGCGGAACGGCCCCGGCCCCCCGGCGTAGCACGCCTGCGGACAGAAGGCGCGCAGCCACATGAAATCGCCCGCCTCGACCTCGACCCAGTCCTGGTTGAGATGGTAGACCGCCTTGCCCTCGAGCACGTAGAGGCCGTGCTCCATGACGTGGGTCTCGTCGAAGGGGATCACCGCCCCGGGCTGGAAGGTGACGATGTTGACGTGCATGTCGTGACGCACGTCATTGGGGTCGACGAAGCGAGTGGTGGCCCAGCGCCCTTCGGTACCCGGCATCGGGTTGGGCTCGAGGTCGTTCTCGTTGACCACGAAGGCCTGCGGCACCTCGATGCCCTCGACGAATTCGTAGGCCTTGCGCACCCAGTGGAAGCGCACCGGCGCATTCGATTCGTTGCGCAGCTGCCAGTGGCAGCCCGGCGGCAGGAAGGCGTAGCCGCCCGGCGCCATCTCGTGGCGCTCGCCGGCAATGGTCAGGGTCATCTCGCCCTCGACCACGAACAGTACGCCCTCGGCACCGGGGTCGAGCTCGGGCTTCTCGCTGCCGCCGCCCGGCCCCACCTCCATGATGTACTGAGAGAAGGTCTCGGCGAAGCCGGAGAGCGGACGCGCCAGCACCCACAGCCGGGTCTGCTCCCAGAACGGCAGATTGCTGGTCACGATGTCGCCCATCACGCCCTTGGGAATGAAGGCGTAGGCCTCGGTGAACACCGCCCGGTCGGAGAGCAACTGGGTCTGGGGCGGATGTCCGCCGTGGGGGGCGTAATAGGTGCGGTTGGTCATCGCTCATCCTCTGACACAAATTTGGAAATTATTCTCAAACTGCCAGCACCCCTCATCGAGGTCAGGCAGGATAGATATTATCGTATACAAAAAAGATGGGGAGTTGAACACACTTTCCGCTTTGTGCCAAAGAATACCGAGTCAAAGAACCGCCGAGATGAACTGCTTCAGTTCCGCCGTCTGGGGATTGCCGAACAAGTCAGCGGGCGGACCGGCTTCATGAATGCGTCCCTGATGCATGAACACCACACGATCGGCAACGTCACGGGCAAAGCCCATCTCGTGGGTTACCAGGATCAGCGTCATGCCCTCTGCCGCCAGCGCTTCCAATACGCGCAGCACTTCGCCCACCAGCTCAGGATCCAGCGCCGAGGTCACTTCATCGCACAGCAGCACCTTGGGCCGCATGGCCAGCGCCCGGGCAATGGCGACCCGCTGCTGCTGCCCACCGGAAAGCTGCGCGGGGTAGCTGTCGTACTTGTCCGATAGCCCCACCTTCGCCAATACCTCGCGAGCCACCTTTTCTGCGCTTGCGCGACTCTCACCGCGCACCACCACCGGCGCCAGGCAGACGTTCTCCCCCACCGTCTTGTGAGGAAAGAGGTTGAAGCTCTGGAATACCATGCCGACGTTCTCGCTGAGTTCCTTCGGCGACATGGCCTCACCGTCAAGACGTTTGTCGGCAATGGTGATAGCGCCCCGGTCGTGCTTCTCCAACTGATTCAGGCAGCGTAGCAGGGTGCTCTTGCCCGAGCCGCTGCGACCGATGATCGCCACCACCTCACCCTGACCGACCTCGAGGTCGATGCCCTTGAGCACCTCCAGGTCGCCAAAAGCCTTGTGCACGTTCTTAACGCAGACCAGCGTCATAGAGCTTTTTCTCCAGATGGCGCGCATAGCAGGACAGCGGATAGCACAGCGCGAAGTACAGAAGAGCCACCAGCGTGAAGATGGTGAAGGGTTCGAAGGTGGCGTTGTTGAGCATGGTGCCGGCCTTGGTCAGTTCGACGAAGCCGATGATCGACGCGAGCGCCGTGCCTTTGATGACCTGCACGGAGAAGCCCACGGTCGGCGGCACCGACAACCGCAGCGCCTGAGGCAGAATGACATGCCGCATGGTCTGGAAATAGTTCATACCCAGCACCCTTGCCGCATGCCATTGACCCTTGGCCACGGCTTCCAGGCAGCCGCGCCAGATGTCGCACAGGAAGGCGCTGGTGAAGAGCGTCAAGGCCACCGAGGCGGCCAGCCATGCCGAGATAGGGTGTCCCAGCGCTGCCGCGCCAAAGAAGATCAGAAACAGCTGCATCAGCAGTGGCGTGCCCTGGAAAAGGTCCACATACAGCGAAGTGAAGCGCTGCAGGATACGACTGCTGGAAAGACGCATGAACGTCAGCACGAGTCCAACCGTGGCACCACCCACGAAGGCGATCAGCGACAGTACAATGGTCCAGCGGGTGGCCAATAGCAGATTGCGCAGGATATCCCAGAGTGAGAATTCAATCATCGTGACTCTCCCTGCTGATAGGCGAACAGCCGGTTACCAGCCAGCATGAAGACACGGCGCATGACAAAGGCCAGCAGTAGATAGGCCAGCGTGATCACCAGATAGACTTCGAAGCTTCTGAAGTTGCGCGACTGGATGAAATTGGCGGCATAGGTGAGGTCGAATACCGAAATCTGCGACACCACCGCCGAGCCGAGCATGACGATGACCGACTGGCTGATCAGCGCCGGATAGACACGTGCGAAGGCAGGGATCAGCACGACATGACGGTAACTTTGGAGACGCGTCATGCCCAGCGCCCTGGCCGCCTCCAACTGCCCTTGCGCCGTCGCACCGATCCCCGCCCGCAGGATCTCGGCACTATAGGCAGCCAGGTTGAGTGTCATGGCAAGAAAGGCAGCGGTAATGGCATCGATCTGGATTCCAAGTCCAGGCAAGCCGAAGAAGATGAAGAAAAGCTGCACGATGAACGGAGTGTTACGGGTGACCTCCACGTAACTGCCCATGCAAAACCGCGTCCAGCTCCGCCCGTGCAGACGAAGATAGGCCACCACCACCGCCAAGGCGATCCCCGTCAGCGTGGTCACCACGGTCAAGATGACCGTGGTGGTCAGTCCACGCACGAGTTCGCTGGCGTACGGCAGTAGCGTCAGAAAATCGAGCGTTACTCCCATAGCTCGCCTCAGCTACCGAAGTTTTCGGGCAGATCGGCACTGAACCAGCGCTGAGAGAACTCGTTGAGACTACCGTCTTCCAACGCCTGAGCGATCAGGCGGTTGACCTCCTCCAACAACGCTGGCTCGTTCTTGTTGAGCCCGATATAGCAAGGTGAATCACGCAGTTGGTAGAGCAACTCCGGTGCCCGGCCGCTGTTGCGTGCCGCAATTTCAGCGGCGACTACGTTACCAGTGGCGATGTAGTCCACCCGGCCCGCCAGGAACGCCGCAATGGTGGTGGCGTTATCTTCAAAACGCTGAATGGTGGTGCTGGAGGGTGCGATTTCCGACAGTTCCATGTCTTCCACGGCACCGCGGGTCACCCCAATGGTCTTACCCGCAAGATCCTCCGGGGAACTCACGCTTTCATCGGCGCCTGCGGAGAATACGCCGAGGAAGAACGGCGCATAGGCAGCGGAGAAATCGATTGCCGCTTCACGCTCCGGGTTCTTGCCCAGACTCGAGATCACCAGATCCGCCATACCGGTTTGCAAGTAAGGAATGCGGTTGGCACTGGTGACGGGAACCAGCTCCAGCCTTACCCCCATTTGCTCGGCCAGGTAGTTGGCCATGTCGATGTCATAGCCACGCGGCTGCAGGTCGGTTCCCACCGAGCCGAACGGCGGGAAATCCTGGGGCACCGCAATACGGATAATACCGCGGGACTCTATGGCTTCCAGGGCGTCGGCAGTGGCCGTGCTCATGCCGCCGAACACGACAACGACAGCCAGGGCCGTAGCCAGGAGTCGTGAAGTCAGGGACGTCACATGACGAAATATGGCGCTCATTTTGCTCTCCGCAGTGGGTATCGTTGTATTAGGCCAAGGAAATGAAAGTTTCGTTGCATGACGATCCATGAAAGAAACTTTCGTTTCACCCAAAGCAAAAGAAGCACCAACCCATGGAGTTGGTAGAGAAATCAAAAGACTGGAAAGGTACCGGTGGGTGGAAAAGCACCTGGGGAGAATTGCGGGGGATGGTCGAGCGCAACTAAATGGGGCGCCTCCTGAAAGGATGCACCGCAATGGAGCGAGGCGGTCGCCGTGGCCTACATCACCGAGGTGGATAGCTCGCCGAGATCGTCGTAGAGATCGCTGATGGCAGCAATTCTTTTCCGCCCCTGAGCCAGATTGTGATGCAAGACACCATTGGCTAGCAGGCAGATCAGGCTCATGGCGCTGGCATAGCTGTCGAACGCCGAAATACTCTCCAGCGGCGCCTCCAGATACCAATCGACCTGCTCGGCGAAGCCAACGGCCGTCGGGTCACCGATCAGCACGGTGCTGGCCGGGGAGCGCTCAAGCTCACTGACCAGATGCGCAAAGGGGGTGGGACGCCGCCGAAAGCCAAACAGGATGACCGCATCGTCGGCCTCTAGCCCGATGAGTTCCTCGGCCATGGACTGGTTGGGCTGCGGCGCGAGGCGCACCCCGCCGCGAGCCTGGATCAGTTGCTGTCGGCAGTGCAAGGCCAAGGGAAAACTGTTGCGAAAACCCACCACGACGATGGAGCGCGCCTCGGCGAGCCTCTCGACGAGCCGTGCGAAGCTATCGGCAGAGAGGCTACCCAGCAGCCGCTGCAGATTTTCCTGCTCGCGCTGATGGTGCCGCTGAAAGGGCGCCCCAGCCTCCCCCTGCATGGCGTTGGCATCCGTTACCATCGGTACGCCCAAGTTGCGCAGTTGCCGGGCATGGTCCTTCACGTCCCGGTAATGGGCGAAGCCAAGACGTTTGAACAGACGGCTTACCGTTGACTTGGACACGCCCGTCAGGCGTGCCAGATCGGCGGCGCTGTAGACGGCAAAGTCCTCGAAATGATCGAGTATGAAACTCGCCACCCGCTGCTCCTGGGCGCTCAGCGAGTCATATTGAGCGGCTATGCGCTGTCCTATGTGGGGTGTCATTGCATCCCGTTTCCGGCCTCCATGGTTGGGGTGTCCTCAACGCGACTGTGCCGGATGATGCTCCACCCAATGCCGCGCGATGTCCACCCGCCGGGCGACCCACACCCGGTCATGGGCCTCGATGTGATCGAGGAAGCGCTGCAGGGCGCGGAAGCGCCCGGGGCGGCCGAGCAGCCGGCAGTGCATGCCCACCGAAAGCATCTTGGGCGACTCCTCGCCTTCCGCGTAGAGCACGTCGAAGGCGTCGCGCAGGTAGGTGAAGAAGTGGTCGGCGGTGTTGAAGCCCTGGGGCGCGGCGAAGCGCATGTCGTTGCTGTCCAGGGTATAGGGCACGATCAGATGGTCGTGCTCGACGCCTTGGCTGTCGGCCTCCCGGGTCCAGAACGGCAGGTCGTCGCCGTAGTAGTCGCTGTCGTAGAGGAAGCCGCCCTCGTCGAGGACCAGCCGCCGGGTGTTGGGGCTGTCGCGGCCGGTGTACCAGCCTTGGGGCTTCTCGCCGTAGAGGCGCTGAAAGATCTCCATGGCGCGCTGCAGATGCTCGCGCTCGACGTGCTCGGGCACTTCCTGGTAGTGAATCCAGCGGTAGCCATGACAGGCGATCTCGTGGCCCAGCTCCTTGAACGCCTGAGCCACTTCCGGGTGGCGCTCAAGGGCCATGGCCACGCCGAACACGGTGAGCGGCAGGCCGCGCCGTTCGAACTCCCGCAGGATGCGCCACACGCCGGCCCGTGAGCCGTACTCGTAGATCGACTCCATGCTCAGGTGGCGATCGGGATAGGCGGCCGCGCCGATGATCTCGGAGAGAAACTGCTCGGAGCCGGCATCGCCATGCAGCACGCAGTTCTCGCCGCCCTCTTCGTAGTTGAGCACGAACTGCACGGCGATCTTCGCCCGCCCCGGCCAGTTGGCGTGGGGTGGGTTACGGCCGTAGCCGACCAGGTCACGGGGGTAATCAATGCTCATCTAGCACCTTCCTCTTTGTTCTGTGTTGCGCAGTTCTGTTTTGCGCAGATCTATGTCGCGCAGTTCTATGCCGCTATTCGAATACCGGGCCAGGCGGCGTCGCGAGCAAAATGTATACAGGATAGAAAATAGACTGTATCCAGCGGTGTTGCAACCAGGCATACCGGCCCTCGCAGGCTAGCGCGATGCCCTCGAGTCCAGGGCGGCAGCGACGGCGCTTCGCGCCAGCAGGCATTGTTCGGGGATTGGCTTGGCCGGACGCCGCACCGTATTTTTGTATACAAAAATTATTCGACTGACAAGTCCATATCATGCGCTTCGAGCGCCCGGCTCTCCGCTTGCTCGATACCGAGACAAACCGCAGGCGAAGCTGGGAAAATTCATCATGTATACAATACAAGTCACATTCGGTACCCAGATTCTCAGGGCTCTTCGCTCTCTTAGACCTATGTATAACAGCCAAGCCATCCTGCATTCCTGCTCAATTTACAGCCAACCCCTTGAGAGAAAATAAAAAATCATCGTAGCTCCTGAGGATGACAAATTTCTTGCGCTGAAGAGTCGCAGCACCTATTTTGTGTACAAAGACATTTTTTATTGTTCACAAAGAGAGAGACTGCATGCGACTGCGCGTCATCAACCCCAACACCACGGCTGCCATGACCCGCAAGATCGGCGAAGCGGCACAGCGGATCGCCGCCCCCGGCACGACCGTCGTCGCCACTCAGCCCGCCGACGGGCCGGTATCCATCGAGAGTCATTTCGATGAAGCGATCAGCGCCGTGGGCGTGCTGGAAGAGGTGCTGGCGGGAGAGAGGGAAGGCACCGATGCCTATGTGATTGCCTGCTTCGGTGACCCGGGCCTGCTGGCGGCGCGCGAGCTGACCCGCGCGCCGGTGATCGGCATTGCCGAGGCGGCCTTCCATGCCGCCAGCCTGATCAGCACCCGGTTCTCGGTCGTCACCACCCTGGCGCGTACCGGCATCATCGCCGAGCACCTGCTGGAGCAGTACGGCTTTCGCCATCACTGCCGCCGGGTGCGTGCCGCTGAGATCCCCGTGCTCGATCTGGAAGAGGATGGCTCGGCAGCGCTCTCGCGCATCATCGACGAATGCCGTCGCGCCCGCGACGAGGATGGCATCGGTGCCATCGTGCTGGGCTGTGGTGGCATGGCCAACCTGACCCAGCGCATTTCCCAGGAAGTCGGGCTACCGGTGGTCGAGGGCGTCACGGCTGCCGTGAAGCTGGCCGAGGCGCTCGTGGGGCTGGGCCTCGGCACCAGCAAGCACGGCGACCTGGCCTTCCCGCGCCCCAAACCCTTCACCGGCCGCTTCGAAAGGTATTCGCAGCTTTCCAACGAGCGCTGAAACGCATCAGGACAACGCATCAGGACTGCGAATCACCGCAACGCACCGCACCTTGAGCACGTCACGCCAAGCCCGCTGGCAGCATTGGGCACAAACACAACAGAGCCATGACCTGCGAGGATAGATACATGCAAAACAACAACCCGCACAGCACGGCGGCCGCTCCCGCCACTGCCCCGGCATCGCCCACTGCCGAAACGACCGCTGGGGCCACCAAGGCCCCGGGGGCCGAATCGCTCGCTCCTCAGCAAACCCGCATCATGGGGCGGACCTCCTACTTTCTGGCCTGGTTCGGCGGCTGTGTCTCCATCGGCACCTTCGCCATGGGCTCCAGCGTGGTCGGCACGCTGAACCTGATCCAGGCGACTCTGGCCATCGCCATCGGCTGCTTCGTGATCGGTATCGCGCTGGCCATCAATGGCGCCGCCGGCTACAAGTACGGCATTCCCTTCATGGTTCAGGCCCGCAGTGCGTTCGGCTTCGCCGGCACGCGCATTCCCGGCCTGGTGCGCGCGGTGCCGGCGGTGGTGTGGTACGGCTTCCAGAGCTGGATCGGCGCCGGCGCCCTGAACATGGTGTCGGCCACCCTGTTCGGCTTCGACAACCTGATCTTCTACTTCATCGCCTTCCAGTTCCTGCAGATCGGCCTGTCGGTGATGGGCTTCCAGGGCATCAAGTGGCTGGAGAACATCGGCAGCGTGTTCATTCTCGCCTCGCTGACCTACATGTTCTACGCCACGGTGCAGCGCTACGGCGACGAGCTCTCGGCCAACCTGCTGACCATGGAAGGCTCGTGGGGCATGCCGTTCTGGGGTGCCACCATGCTGTTCCTCGGCATCTACAGCACCATGATGCTCAACGTCAGCGACTATTCGCGGGAGCACAAGCACGGTACCCGCCCCAGCATCCTGACCACCATCTATGCCATGTCGATCCTGCCCTGCACCCTGTTCATGGGCCTGATCGGCTACATGGTCTCCGAAGCCACCGGCACCGCCGACCCCATCCAGGTGTTTGCCAACGCGGTGGACAACACCCCGCTACTGATGACCACGCTGCTGTTCATCGCCTTCGCCCAGGTCACCACCAACGTGCTCAACAACGTGGTGCCGCCGACCTACGTGCTGATGGACGTGTTCAAGCTCAAGTTCGCCACCTCCACGGTGATCGTCGGCCTGCTGGCCTTCGCCACCTTCCCCTGGAAGCTGGTGCAGCCCGAATCCGCCGCCGGCCTGCAGCTCTTCGTGCAGACCTACTCCGCCTTCCTCGGCCCGATCTTCGCCATCCTGGTGGTGGACTACTATCTGATCCGCCGTCGTACGCTGGACCTCGGCAAGCTCTATGACGAGACCGGCCCCTATCAGGGCGTCAACTACGCCGCGCTCATCGCCACCCTGGTGGGCATCGCCGCCGCCCTCACCTTCTCCGCCGTCTCCTGGTACGCCAGCCTGATCCCGGCCGGCCTGACCTACTACCTGCTGATGAAGCACTGGGCGCCCTGCCAGCGCTTCCGCCAGTGAAGCACCGGCAAGATAGCTGGCCGGCAAGGTAAGAGCCCACTACCAGAAAAACGTGGGATCGACACGGCAAGCGGTCTCACGCTGACCACAACGCAAGCCGCCGGACGCCTTGGGCGTCCGGCGGCTTGGTTATCCGGCATGTGCCGCGTCGATATCAGCGTCGGCCGAACAGGTTGCGCTGCACCTCCAGCAAGTGCTCTTCCAGCAAGCCCCTCGCCGTGTCTTCGTCGCGGTCGCGCAGCGCGGCCACGATGGCGCGATGCTGCATCTCGTAGCGCTCACGCCGCTCCGGCGTCAGTGAGATCCGCTTGAGCCGCCCCCACTCCCCCTCTTCGCGCACCACGTTGGTCAGCTCCAGGATACGCAGGAAGAAGTTGTTGTGCGTGGCTTCGGCAAAGGCCTGGTGCAGGGCGCCATCCCAGTGCTCGAACTCCTCGATGCTGGCGGCCGCCTCGGATCTCACCAGACACTCCTGCATGCGCTCGAAGTCGCCGGCCGTGGCGAAGCGCACGATGAGGGAAACCATCTGCGGCTCGATCAGCAGGCGGGCATCCATCAACTGGGCCGGGCTGACCTGCCCCGCCATGCCGCCCGACTCGACCATGCCAGTGGCTTTCGCCGCTGGGCCGAGCGGCGCGCCCCCTTCCGCCACGAAGGTACCGCTCCCCACCACCTGAGTGATCAAGCCCAGGGACTTGAAGTGGCCCAGCACCCTGCGTACCGCGCCGCGTGACGCGCCGAAGCGCTCGCTCAGTTCACGCTCGGTAGGCAAGCGGTGACCGGGGGGGAAACGCCCGCTGGCAATCTCCGCCTGGATGTATCGCGCCAGGGCTCGTGCGCCATCGGAGCGGATCCCGCTCTCGGCCAGGGACTCCTGGAAATCGCTGTCATCGACGGTACGCACTGGCCTATCGGTCACTTGGCTTCCTTTTCACATCAACCATTACGGATCCAATCCCTGCTGAATCTAGTCCATTTGGTACATCAAGGCAAAATTTTGGGCTGAATTAGTACTTGAAAGAGTACCAATCGCCTTCTAGGCTCGTTCATTACGGAACCAAACCAGAACCAAGGAGAGCCAATTCACATGAAATTCGCCACTCTGCGGCCGGCGCCCGACCAGCCCACTCTCGTCGCCCTGATCGACGCCACGGGCCAGCGCTACTGGCCGTTGAGCACCCTGCTTCCCGACTTTCAGGGCGACATGCAGCAGCTGATTCGCGACTGGCCCGAGCTGGGCGGTCGTATCGCCCCCAAGGGCGAAGGCCAGCCTCTCGAAGGTACACGCCTCGAAGCTCCGCTTCACCCGCATCGCAACATGTTCTGTGTCGGCAAGAACTACTTCGAGCATGCCGCCGAGTTCAGCAGCTCCGGCTACGACAGCAGTACCAGCGCCGACGACGTGGTACCCAAGCACCCCATCGTCTTCACCAAGGCCTGGAACACCCTGATCGCCCATGGCGATGAGATTCCACGCCATGCCGGGGTCACCGAGCAGCTCGACTACGAGGCGGAGTTCGCCGTCATCATCGGCAAGGGCGGCCGCGGCATCAAGAAGGCCGACGCTTACGATCACCTCTGGGGTTACACCATCGCCAACGACGTCACCGCCCGCGACCTGCAGCAGCGCCACAAGCAGTGGCATCTCGGCAAGTCGCTCGACGGCCTGTGCCCCATGGGGCCGTGGCTCGTCACTGCCGACGAGGTGGATCGCGACACTGCCACGATCAAGTGCTGGGTCAATGGCGAACTGCGCCAGGACGCTCGCCTCGACCAGCTGATCTTCGACGTGCCGACGCTGATCGAGACCCTTTCGGCCGGCATCGCGCTCGCGCCCGGCGACGTGATCCTGACCGGCACGCCGGTGGGCGTCGGCATCGGCTTCACCCCGCCCAGATTCCTGCAGACCGGCGACATCGTGCGTATCGAGGTCGCTGGCCTGGGCACACTGGAAAACCGGGTCGGCCGCTGACCGACCTGAACGCGTCGAGCCCAGGTTCATTGTGGGCATCGCGCGCCACAACAATACCAGGAGCACGCCATGATCCTTCCCGATACTCCACTCAAGTCCCTCTCTGCCGCCGTGCTGGTCGCTGCCGGGGGGCTCGCCGCGGCTCCCGCCATGGCCGATGACTTCTACGCCGGCAAGACCATCGAGATGGTGGTGCCGTTCGGCGAGGGCGGCGCCACCTACGTGGCGGCCAAGTTCCTCGAACCCTTCCTCGAGAAGCATCTGCCGGGCAACCCGCAGGTCAACGTACGCACCCGCCCGGGCGGCGGTTCGATCCTCGGGGCCAACTGGTTCCAGCAGAATGCCGAGCCCGACGGCGAGACGATCCTGTTCACCACCTCTTCCACCTCGAACCCCTACGTGCTGGGCATGGAAGAGGTGGAGTACGACCTGGCCGCGATGAGACCGGCCTACAGCCTGCCCTTCGGCGCCGTGATCTACGTCTCGCCGCGCACCGGCATCGAGACACCGGCCGACCTGCACTCGCCAGACATGCCGCTGATCTACGGCGGTATCGCC
The DNA here is from genome assembly GCA_011742915.1 of Billgrantia desiderata. GTDB lineage: Bacteria > Pseudomonadota > Gammaproteobacteria > Pseudomonadales > Halomonadaceae > Halomonas > Halomonas desiderata. Next base: position 17,549 of record JAAQTN010000013.1, read on the forward strand.
GCTGCCGCCAGCGACCTGCCCGTGCTGCTGGCCTTCGAGTTGCTCGACCTCGACCTGCGCGCGGTGCTCGGCTTCGACGGCCGCGGTCCGGCCCGCCTGGCCTTCGAGCGCGGGGAAACCAACATCGACTTCCAGTTCACCCCGGCCTACATGTCGCAGGTGGTGGACATGGTCGAAGCGGGCTCCGCGGTGCCGATCATGACCGGCGGCTCGGTGGGTGACGACGGCGTGCTGAGCGCCCGCGATCTGGCCTTCCCCGACTACCCCTCGGTCTACGAGGTCTACGAGGAGCTCCACGGCGAGCCGCCTTCCGGCGTGGAGTGGGATGCCTTCCAGGCCATCGGCGCCACCACCTTCAACTTCGGCCTCACCGCCTACCTGCCGGAGGGCACGCCGGACGAGGTCATCGAGATCTTCGAGCAAACCATCACCGCCATCAACGACGATCCCGACTACCAGGAGCAGAGCCAGGACGCCATCGGCGGCTACGACCTGCTGCCGGCTTCGGCGGTCACCGACTCGTTGAGCGAGGCCCTGCAGCCCTCCGACGAGGTGCGCGACTACCTGCGCACCCTGCTCAGCGAGAAGTACGACGTCGAGCTGTAGGCTCGCAACCGATACGGCTGGCCTCTCGGGGCTGGGCGTACTCGACGCTCCCGCATAGGAATCGCAACGTGCTCGAGAATATCGTTTCGGCCCTGGACATCCTGTTCCAGCCCGCACGGCTGCTGGCGCTCTTCGCCGGCATGCTGGCCGGGATGGTGTTCGGCATGCTGCCGGGGCTGGGTGGCGTGGCCGCCGTGTCCATCCTGCTGCCGTTCATCTACCTGATGGACGGCTATGCCGGCCTGGCCATGCTGCTCGGTGCCATCTCGGTGATCTATACCTCGGACACCATCACCTCGGTGCTGCTCGGCGCACCCGGCTCCCCGGCCTCGGCGCCCACCGCCATCGAGGGCCACGCCTTGGCCAAGCAGGGCAAGGCGTCGCTGGCGCTGGGGGTCGGCTTCCTCGCCTCCATGGTGGGCGGGCTGTTCGGCGCGCTGATTCTCTCCGTCGCCATCCCCATTGCCGGCCCGCTGGTACTGGCCCTGGGTACGCCGGAGCTGTTCATGTTCGCCCTGGTGGGGCTGTGCTTCGCCGCCAGCATGGTCGGCAGGGATATCGCCTTGGGGCTGGCTGCCGCCTGTTTCGGCATTCTGCTGGGCGTGGTCGGCGCCGCACCGGCCGCCGCCAACTACCGCTTCATCTTCGGCCAGTCCTATCTCATGGACGGCCTGTCGCTACCCATCGTGGCACTGGGACTGTTCGCCGTGGCCGAACTGATCAGCATGGTCGCCACGGGCGGCGGCATCGCCGGCAAGCCGATGGCCCTGGGCAAGTGGGGCGAGAGCTTTCGCGAATTCTGGCGCAGCCGGTGGCTGATCTGCCGTGCTTCGGTGATCGGGATCTTCGGCGGTTTCGTCCCGGCGGTGGGTGCCAGCGCCTCCACCTGGATCGCCTACGGCCACGCCATGAGCACCACCAAGGACAAGCGTCGCTTCGGCAAGGGCGAGATCCGCGGCGTGGCCAGCGCCGAGGGGGCCAACAACGCCACGGTGATCTCCGATCTGGTGCCCACCATGCTGTTCAGCGTGCCGGGCGGCCCCGCCGCGGCCATCTTCCTCGGCGCACTGTTCTCGTTCGGCTTCTATCCCGGCCCACGCATGGTCAGCGAATCGCCCGACCTGATGTACATGATCGTGTGGAGCGTGGCGCTGGCCTCGGTGCTGGGTGCCGCCATCTGCTTCGCCGTGACGCCCTACATCGCCCGGCTGACCCGAGTGAACTTCGCCCTGATCGCCGCCCCGCTGCTGCTGATCATGGTGGCCGGCGCCTATCAGGGCACCCAGACCTTCGGCGACATCCTCGCCCTGCTGGTGCTCGGCATCGTCGGCTGGCTGATGAAGAATGCCGGCATTCCCCGGGCGCCGGTGCTGGTCGGCTTCGTGCTGGCCACGCCCATGGAGCAGTACTTCTGGCTGACCACCCAGATCCACGGCTTCACCTGGCTGACTCGCCCCGGCGTATTGATCATCGCCTCGCTGATCGCCATTCCCCTGGTGCTGAACGCGGTGCGCTGGCTGCGTCGGCGTCGCACCGCCGTGCCCCAGACGGAGACCGCCGTACCCGGCGAGGAGCCACCGGGCCACGACAGCGGCATCGTGCTGTTCACCGCACTGCTGATGGTGGCGGCCTTCGGCTATGCACTGGTGGAGATGCTGGGCTTTCGCCCCAACGCCCGGCTGATGCCGAGCCTGGGCATCGTGCCTGGCCTGCTGCTGAGCCTCTACGTACTGGGGCGCCAGCTGTTCCGCCTTCATCGTCAGGGGCGCGTTGCCAACCTGGCCAGCCGCCGCGAACTGCCCATCCTGGGCGGCATCCTGAGCTATGGCCTGGCCATGTGGCTGATCGGCTTCAACCTGGCCACGCCGCTGCTGCTGGGCTGGCTGCTGCTCGGCTGCGCGCGGATGCGCTGGCACACCGCCCTGCTCTACGGGATGGCGGTGTACGCCGTCGCCCAGGGCATGTTCACGCTGATGCGCCTGACGCCACCGCGAGGCACGCTGCTGGACCTGCCCATGCCGTGGTGACGAGCCGTCAGCTCGCCGTTTCCCCGAGCCGCCAGCAGGCCGCCCGGTGGCCGTCGCCCAGCTCGCTCATGCCGGGCAGGGCCTGGGTGCATGTCGCGTCGGCATGGGGGCAGCGTGGGGCGAAGGCACAGCCGGGCGGCGGCGCTGACATGTCCGGCGGCGCCCCGGGAATGGCACTGAGACGCTGCCCGCGCAGCTCGCCGGAGGCGCGCGAGTGCATCAGCCCCAGGGTATAGGGGTGGCGCGGCTGGGCGATGACGCTATCGACAGCCCCGGTTTCCACCAGCCGTCCGGCGTACATCACGGCAATGCGATCCGATATCTCGTTGGCCACGCCCATGTCGTGGGTCACGAAGATCACCGACATGCCCAGCTCCCGCTGCAGCTCCCGAAGCAGCAGCAGGATCTGGATCTGTACCGTGGCATCCAGCGCGGTGGTCGGCTCGTCGGCCAGCAGCAGCTTGGGCCGGCACGACAGGGCCAGGGCGATCATCGCCCGCTGGCTCATGCCGCCGGAGAGTTCGTAAGGGTAGTTGGCGAGCCGCCGCTTGGCCGAGGGAATGCGCACCCGGTCGAACAGCTCCAGGGCACGCGCCAATCCCTCGCGCCGGCTCACGCCTTCATGACGACACACGGTCTCGGCGATCTGATCGCCCACAGTGAACACCGGGTCGAACGCCAGCATCGGCTCCTGGAAGATCATCGCCGCCGTGCGACCGCGAAAGCGGGACAGCTCACGCCGCGACATGGCCAGCACGTCCTGACCGTCGACGCGAACGCTCCCCGTCAGGCGCGTCTTGCGCTCCGGCAGCAGGCGCATGAGGCTGCGCAGGGTAACGCTCTTGCCCGAGCCGCTCTCGCCCAGAATGGTCAGCACTTCGCCGCGGGCCAGGGTCAGGTCGACCCCGTTGACCGCCTGCACCTGACGCCGAGGCGTGCCGAAGTGCACGTGCAGATCGCGAATCTCGACCATGGGATCGGCGGATGCCGTCAACGGCGTCTGAACGGCCGTTCGGGTCATGACATCGGATTTCATCGAACGCTCTCCTCGACGCTGGGCTGCGGGTTCGATACCGCGGCTTGCACCTCGTCGGCCCGGTGACAAGCCGACAGGTGTCCGCCGCCCGGCAGCGCCGCAAGCTCGGGCTCGGTGCCACGGCAGAGATCCACGGCCAGGGGGCAACGCGGACAGAACCGGCAGCCCGGCGGCAGGTCGATGGGATTGGGGGGATCGCCGGCCAGCGGCGCCGTCTGGGTACGGCGCCCCGGTTCCAGCGACGGCATGGCCGACATCAGCGCCCGGGTGTAGGGATGGGCCGGGGCGCGGTAGAGCGCCTCGCTGTCACCCACCTCGGCCACCTTGCCCAGGTACATCACCATGACCCGGTCGCTGATGTAGCGCACCACGTTGAGGTCGTGGGAGATGAACAGGTAGGTCAGCCCGTACTCCTGCTTGAGATCGCCGAGCAGATTGAGCACCTGGGCCTCCACCGACTTGTCCAGCGCCGATACCGCCTCGTCGAGAATCAGCAGGCGCGGCTCGAGCGCCAGCGCCCGGGCGATGTTGACCCGCTGCCGCTGGCCGCCGGAGAGCTCGTGGGGATAACGCTGTGCGAAGCGCTCCGGCAGCAGCCCGACCTGATCGAGCAGCCGCCGGGCGCGCTGACGCGACTCACGCCGCCCGACACCGTGCACCTGCGGGCCGAAGGCGATCGACTCCTCGATGGTCATGCGCGGGTTGAGCGAGGCGTAGGAGTTCTGGAACACCATCTGCATCTGCCGGCGCATCTCGCGCAGCGACAGGCCGCCCCGCGTGCCGACCGGGTCGCCGTCGAAGATCACCTCGCCGCCATCGGGCTGCAGCAGATGCATCAGCAGGCGCGCGGTGGTCGACTTGCCGCAGCCCGATTCGCCGACGATGCCGAGGGTCTCGCCCTTGCGCACCTCGAAGTCGATGCCGTCCACCGCGTGCACGCGGCTCAGCGGCCGCCCCAGCAGGTCCCGCTTGATAACGAAGTGCTTGCGCAGCCCCTTGACCCGCAACAGCGGCTGGGCCCGGCCGCCGCGGTCGCGGGGATCGCTCGTCACCAGCGGCGCGGCATTTCTGCTGTCTTCTTTCCTGGCTTGATGGCTCATAGCTTGATGACTCATAGCTTGACGTCCATGGCGGAGCGCAGCCCGTCGCTGAGCATGTTGAAGCAGATCGAGACGGTGAAGATCATCATGCCGGGCAGCACCGTCACCCACGGATTGACGTAGATCGCATCGCGCATGGTGTTGAGCATCAGCCCCCACTCCGGCATCGGCGGACGCGCCCCGAGGCCGAGGAAGGAGAGCCCCGAGGCAAGGATCATGCTGACGCTGATCAGCGAGGTCGCATAGACGAAGATCGGCCCCAGCACGTTGCCCAGCACGTGACGCCGAATGATGGTCAGACTGCGTGCGCCGCTGGCCCGCGCCGCTTCGATGTAGTCGACGCTGCGCACCTGGGTGGTCACGCTCTCGGCGACCCGGGCGATGGGCGGGATGAACACCACCGTGAGCGAGAACAGCGAGTTGACCAGCCCGGCCCCCAGGGCGCCGGCCAGGGCGATGGCCAGCAGCACGGCGGGAAAGGCGTAGAACACGTCGATCACGCGCATGATCACGGTATTGGTGCGCCCGCCGACGAAGCCGGCGACGATGCCGATGGCGCTGCCGATGACGAAGGCGTTGATCACCGGCATCACGCCGATCAGCAACGATAGCCGCGCACCGTGGATCAAGCGCGACAGCACGTCGCGCCCCAGCTCGTCGCTGCCCAGCGGGAATCCCGGTGAGCCGATGGGCTGAAGGCGGTGCAGCATGCTGGTGCTGTAAGGACTCTGCGGCGCCAGCCAGGGCGCGAAGATCGCCATCAGCACGATGGCCAGCAGGATCAGGCCGGCGACCATGGCCACCGGGTCGCGCCGCAAGCGGGCGAATACGCTGCGCCAGTAGCCAGGCTCCGCGGGGGGTGCCGCCATGGGCGACACGGCGGTATCGAGAGTGAGCGACATGGGCGTGTCTCCTTGCGATCAGCTGCGCTGAATGCGCGGGTCCAGCCTGGCCTGGGCCAGATCGACGATGAGATTGAGCAGCACGAAGAACAGCGCCAGCACCAGGATGGTCCCCTGCAGGATCGGCAGGTCGCGCTGGAAAATGGCGTTGTTGAGCAGAAGCCCCGTGCCCGGCCAGGAGAACACCGTCTCCACCAGGATCGAGCCGCCCAGCAGGTAGCCCAGCTGCAGCCCCATCACCGCCAGCGCCGTGGGCGCCACGTTCTTGACCACGTGCAGGAACACGCGCTTCTCGGCCAGCCCCTTGGCCCGCAGCGCCTCGACGAATTCATGGGCCAGGATCTCGGCCACCATGGCGCGCACGGTGCGGGTCACCACCCCCATGGGGATCACCGACAGGGTCACGGCCGGCAGGATCAAGTGGCGCAGGTAGGCCCACTCGAAGGCCCAGTCGTTCGAGCTTCCCGGCCCCGCACCGGAGGAGGGCAGCCAGTTGAGCTCCACCGAGAACACGATCACCAGCAGCATGCCCAGCCAGTAATGGGGCACGCTGACCCCACCCACGGCGAAGCCGGTGACGAGGCGGTCGAGCAGCGAACCCTGCCAGTAGCCGGCCAACAGGCCGAAGGTGCAGCCCAGGGTGAAGCCGATCAGCGAGGCCGCCAGGGCCAGCAGCAGGGTGTTCTTCAGCGCGGCGAATACCTCCGCGGTCACCGCCCGCCCGTTGGCCGCCGACAGCCCCAGGTCGCCCTGCAGCGCACGGCTCACCCACAGGGCGAACTGCTCGGGCAGCGGACGATCGAAGCCGTAGGCGCGCTCCACCATGGCCACCACCTCACGCGGAGCATCGGCCGACACCACCGCATCCATGGGGTCGCCGGGCGAAAGGTGCACCAGCGAGAAGCAGAAGAAGCTCACCGCCAGGGTGATCGGCACCACATAGAGAATGCGCTTGAGGAAATAGGTACTCATCTTGCCTCCAGGCCGGCGGCGGCAGGCACACCCTCACCTGCCGCCGCTACGACTCACTCCTCGATGTAGACCGGGGTCAGGTCCTGGAACCAGTTCTTGGCCTGGACGAAGCCCTTGACCCGCGGCTGCATGGCGCGGGGGCCCACGTCATGGGCCACCCACAGCCAGGCGGCATCGTCGACCATGCGGGCGTGGAACTCGGCCAGGATGGCGTCCTGCGCCTCCTGATCGAAGGTCACCCGTGCCTCATCGAGCAGGCGGTCGTACTCGGGGTCGTCCATGTAGCCCCAGTTGAAGCCGTTGGGCGGCGCCATGCTCGAATGCATGAAGCGATAGAAGGCGGCGAACGGATCGAGCCAGCCGAAGGTGATGTTGGTGGCATGGGCGCCACGACTGCTCGGGTCTTCCGCGCCGCGCCGCCAGTTGGGGAACAGCGACTCCCAGTCGAGCACCTCGAAGTCGAGGGCGATGCCGACCTCGGCCAGGTTCTGCTGGATGTACTCGTTCATTGCCAGGGGCTGCATCTGACCGGAGCCGGAAGTGGAGATCAGCACCTTCACCTCTACGGGGTTGTCCGGGCCGTAGCCGCTCTCCGCCAGCAGGCGCATGGCCTCTTCCGGGTCGTAGCGGGTCTCGAACTCGGGCTCGCCGTACCAGGGGTGATCCGGCGTGACGATACCCGCCGCGGGCACCATAAGGCCGCCCAGCAGAGCCTCGAGCCCCTCCCGGTCCACCGCCAGATTGGCCGCCTTGCGCACGTTGATGTCACGCCACGGGCTGCCCTCGAGCATGGAGAACTGATAGGGCCAGGTGTGCGGATAGGGGTTGCTGGTGATGGTCATGCCCCGAGACTCCATGCGCGGAATCGCGTCGGGTGCCGGGGTCTCGATCCAGTCCACCTGGTCCGACAGCAGCGCCGAGGTGCGTGTGCTCGACTCGGGCATGGGGATCAGCTCGATGCGCTCGATACGCGGGACTCGCTCGGCATCCCAGTAATCGGCGTTGGGCTCGAGCACGGCCCGCTCCCGCGGTACCAGACGCGTCAACCGGAACGGCCCGGTGCCGGAAGGCTCGCGGGCGAAGGCATCCCAGTCGCCGCCGAGCGCCTCCCACTGCGCCGGGCTCGAGAACAGCAGGAAAGTGAGCTGATACGGGAACCAGGCGTCCGGCTCCCGCGTGGTGAAGCGGATGGTATGGTCGTCGACCTTCTCGTACTGGTCCATGGCCGGGATGCGGCCGCGCACGTTACCCGCCTGACGGGCGTCGAACTGCGGCGACTCCTCGTCGTAGACCTTGTCGAGGTTCCAGATGGCGGCGTCGGCATTCCACTCGCTGCCATCATGGAAACTCACGCCCTGGCGCAGGGTGAAGGTCCACACCCGGGTGTCCTCCTCGTCGACCTCCCAGGATTCGGCCAGGCCGGGAGTCAAGCCACTGACCTCGTCGGCCGAGGACAGGTCCCAGTTGATCAGCGCGTCATAGACCGTATAGCCCAGGAAGCGATAGCCCTCGAAGCCGCTGTCGGGCTGGCCGGTGGTCAACGGAATGTCCGAGGCGGTCATGGCGATGCGCAGCACCTGACCGTCGGCCATAACCGGCATGGAGAGTACCGTCAGGCTGATGGTGACCGCTGCCGCACGGCGAGCCTGGCGCAGGGCTGCTGCGATTTTTTTGTATACCATTTTTCACGCTCCCCCTCTTCTTGGTCGAAATGCCGGCATCGTCGATGCTCAGCTCATCCTGACCAATGCAAATACGAGGCCAAGGGAAGCGATATCCGCGGAAGGATGCGAAGGTGCGCAGAAACCAAAAATACAAGTTACTGAAATTTAGTATACAAACATGGGGCTGAAAATTTTCCGCTCGTTGGGGAGAACACGGAAAAACACCGTGCTGCGATCAAGCACGGTGCTGACAGAAAAGGAACAAGGGCACAGGGACGCACCGCGTCGGTGCAGCGAAGACGGCGAGACGCACCGACAGCGTGCATCAAAGATTGAAGATCTGGTGCAGGTCGGGCGCCTCCTGCTCCTCCTCGACGATCGACAGCGAGGCCTCGATGGCCTTGAGGTGGCGACCCATGAACGCAGTTGCCCGCTCGCCGTCGCCCGCTTCGAGAAAGCCGATGAGGTCGTCATGGTCGTGGGATTCGCAGCCCAGGTGCCCCGAGCTGCCATAGACGGCGAGAATCAAGGAAGAGCGCGAACATAGCTGGCCGACGAAGGCCGCCAGGGTGGCATTGCCCGAGAGCTGGGCCAGGCGCTCGTGAAAGGCGGCGGAGAGCTTGATCGCACGGCTCTGCTCGCCCGACTTGAGCGCCTCGCGCTCACGTCGGGCCATGTCGCGCAGTTCGCGCACGTCGTCGGGCTTGATGCGGCGGGCGACCTCCGGCATCAGGCCGCACTCCACCATCTGGCGGGCGTCGAACACGTCCTTGGCTTCCTCGGCGGTGGGCCGGGTCACGCTGGCGCCGCGCCGTGGCGTGAGGGTCACCAGTTGCTCCAGGGCCAGGCGCTGGAGAATCTTGCGCACACCGGTACGGCTGATGCCGAACACCTCGGCCAGGGCATCCTCGCGCAGGCGCGCGCCGGGCTTCAGGCGGTGCTCGATGATGGCATCGCTGATGGTGCGATAGATCGCCTCGTGGCGCTCCGCCCCGTCGCCGTTCTTGCCCAGGCGCCGAGGCTTGGCCCCGCCCGACTCGCCGGCATCGGTCATGCTCTGCCGCTGATTCATGATCCCCTCCTCGCAGCCCATTTCTGGCTGCCATTGTATACGTATCTTCCTGGAAGTACCGAACCGACGACAACGCCCCCGGTACCGCAGCGAGCGGCCCGGGGGCGTACCAGTGTGGAGCGGTCAGGGCTATTCCGACCAGGCAGCGATCACCTCGCGCTCCTCGTCGGTCATCCCGGTCATGTTGCCGAGCGGCATGTACTTGCTGGCCACCACCTGCTGGATTTGACTCTTCTGGCGCAGGATCTGATCCCAGTTGTCGTAGGCCACGCCGGCCGGGGGTGAGGCAAAGCCGGGCTGGGTCGGCTCTCGCGAGTGGCAGGCGACGCAGTGCTGATCGATCATCGCATGCACCTCCTCCTGGCTGGGCGCCTCGGCCGTGCCGTTGGCGGCGGGGGTCGCACCGCCCGGCATCGCCAGCCAGAACGCCACCAGGATCAACGCCGTACCGGCCGCCGGATAGGCCGGCTGGATCTTGCCTGCGTGCATCAGCACGAAGAACTGGCGGATCAGGGCACCGGCGAAGATGAACAGCGCCATCAGCACCCAGGCGTATTCGTGGTTGTACACGAAGGAGTAGTGGTTGCTGATCATCAGCAGCACCACCGGCAGGGTGAAATAGGTGTTGTGCACCGAACGCTGCTTGCCGCGCTTGCCGTCGAGCGGATTGGGCTGCTCGCCGGCCTTCATCGCGTTGACCATGCGACGCTGGCCGGGAATGATCCAGAAGAAGACGTTGGCGGACATGGCCGTGGCCATCACCGCCCCGGTCAGCAGGAAGGCCGCGCGGCCGGAGAACATCTGCACGCTGAGATAGGCCACCACGACCATCAGCACGGCGACCGCCAGGCTGAGGATGCCGTCGCGCTCCATGTTGGGGCTGATGCGCTTGCACATCTCGTTGTAGACCACCCAGCCCGCCAGCAGGAACGCCAGCGCCAGCACGTTGGCCTGCCAGCCGCTCATGTTGGCGGCCCACTCCCAGTTGCTTTCGGGGTTGACCAGATAGAACCCGGGGTTGGTCATGTACATCAGCACGAACAGGGCGAAGCCCGACAGCCAGGTGGTATAGGACTTCCAGAACGACCAGTGCAGGTCCTCGGGCAGCTTGGCAGGTGCCGTGGCATATTTCTGGTTGTGGTAGAAACCGCCGCCGTGCACGGCCCACATCTCGCCGAAAACGCCCTTCTCACGGTCCTCGGCGGCCTTGGGCTTGCGCAGGCCATTGTCCAGCATGACGAAATAGATCGACTCGCCGATCCAGGCGATGGCCGCGATGACGTGCAGCCAGCGCAGCATGAAATTGACGAATTCGAGTAGGTAAGCTTGCATCTGAAGGGTCTCGGTCGGTGTTGTTGTTCAGGGGCCCGGGGCCAGCACAGCCAGCTTTTTAACTACCGCGGTAAGTGGAATACCCATAGGGCGAAAGCAACAGCGGCACATGGTAGTGCTGAGATGCGTCGGCCACGCCGAAGCGCAGCGGGATGACATCCAGGAAGCGCGGCTCGTCGGCCTGAATGCCCTGCTGACGCAGGTAGTCGCCGGCGTGGAAGACCAGCTCGTATTCGCCGGGCTGGAAGTCGTCGCCCTCGAGAATGGGCGCATCGCAGCGGCCGTCGTCGTTGGTGGTGACCGTCTTGAGCGACGTGCGCCCGCTGCCCGAGAGCCGAAAGACCTCGATGCGGATGCCCTCGCCGGGGCGGCCCTGGGCGGTATCCAGAACGTGGGTGGTGAGTCGTCCCATTGCATTACTCCCTTTCGTTGGCCCGAGAGCCGTGGAGCGGGCCCGGGCTGGCCAGTGCTGGGCGGGCGCAAGGACCGCCATCGTTATGAAGACAGTTTTAGCTCTTTTGGTAGTACATTTCAAAATTTTTTTGTATACACTTTTACAAGGCACGGCCCGACAAGGGAAACGCTGAACAAATCGACGAGCGAGATGAAGTGGCTAGGTTCGTTCCCGACGAACCAACGCACTTCCCACATCCCTGTGGGTCGCAAGGCGCACGGAGCACAGTACCGAGCGAAGCGACAAACAGCCGTAGGCTGGCCCCGAAGGGGCGAGAAGCCGAAGGCTGCGAGTCAGCCGGAGCATATGGGGTATATGTGAGGATCCGCCGGTCCGACGCTTCGGCACCGCGCAACGCAGCAATTCGCTCGCGCAGGCATTTGTGCAGCGTTTCCCAAGCATCCTGACTACGGAGACCACCATGACAGACACCTTTCTGGAACCACGCCCCAGCACGCTGACACGCGACGAATTCGTTTCTCGCTTCGGCGACATCTACGAACACTCGCCCTGGGTGGCGGAGCTGACCTGGGAGCGCGGGCTGCAGCCGGATCAGGACACGCCGGCCGGGCTGGCGGAAGCCATGGGGCAAACGCTGCGTGAGGCTTCCGAGGAGCGCCAGCTGGAAGTCATCCGCGCCCACCCCGACCTGGCCGGCAAGGCCGCCATTGCCGGAGAACTGACGGACGACTCGACCCGTGAGCAGGCCGGCGCCGGGCTGGACCAGTGCACGCCCGAAGAGATGGCACGCTTCGAGCGGCTCAACGGCGCCTACAAGGAGAAGTTCGGCTTTCCCTTCATCATGGCCGTGAAGGGCAGCAACCGGCATGCCATTCTCGCCGCCTTCGAGACCCGCCTGGAGAACACGCCCGCCGAAGAGCGGCGCACCGCCGTCGAACAGATCAACCGCATCGCCCGCTTCCGCCTGGACGATCGCGCGTCACGGCCGTGACCACCATAACAGCGCCGGCCCCCGGCGCTGTCTCTCTGCCCTCTCCTCTTCGCTCTCTCCGCCTTCCTCTCTCCGCTCCCCTTTCTTTCTCCCCTTCCCTTCCTCTTCCCTTCTGCTTCTTCCTTGCCGCCCAGCCATGAAAAACATGACCAAACGGTCAAAATGATGGAAATAACCCACTGGTATAAAAGCATTTTCTAATAGGGTAGACAAAAATAACTGCAAATTGTCTTTTAAAGGCCAGTCGATTGTGTACATTAATTTCGGAATGTGGTGCACAAACACTCACTACCCAGACAACAACAACCCGAGAGCCTAATCATGACCGACGCTGGACCCGCTCCTCAGCCAACCAAGCCCTCACGCACCGTCAACCAGAACCCGGACGCCATGCCGCCGCTGGGCAAGGCGATCCCGCTGGGCATCCAACACATCATGGCGATGTTCGCCGGCAACGTGACGCCGCCGATCATCATCGCCGGTGTCATCGGCGCCACTACCGGCGAGCAGATCTTCCTGATTCAGGTCGCCCTGTTCGTGGCGGGGGTCGCCACCCTGATCCAGACCATCGGCATGGGTCCTATCGGCGCCCGCCTGCCCATCGTGCAGGGCACCAGTTTCGGCTTCCTGCCGGTGGCGCTGCCCCTGGCCGGCACCTTCGGCCTACCCGCCGTGCTGGGTGCCTCCCTGGTAGCGGGCTGCCTGCAGGTAGGGCTGGGGGCCTTCCTGAAGAAGATTCGCCACTGGTTCTCGCCGGTGGTGACCGGCATCGTGGTGCTGCTGATCGGCATCACCCTGATGCCGGTGGGCCTCAACTATGCTGCCGGCGGGGTCGGCGCCGACGACTTCGCCTCACCCACCAACCTGGGCCTGGCGCTGTTCGTGCTGGTGGTGACCATCATCGTCCACCAGTTCGGTCGCGGCTTCCTCAAGGCCGCCTCCATCCTGGTTGGCCTGGTGAGCGGCTACCTGGTGGCCATCGCGCTGGGCATGGTCGACTTCTCCAGCGTCGCCAATGCCGCCTGGTTCTCCATTCCCAGGCCGTTGCAGTACGGCATGGAGTTCCAGCTGACCGCCATCATCGGCATGACCCTGATCATATTCGTGGTGGGCCTGGAAACCATCGGCAACATCTCCGCCATCACCATCGGCGGCGCCGGTCGTCAGGCCAAGGACCGCGAACTCTCCGGCGGCGTGATGGCCGACGGCGTGGCCACCTCCTTCGCCGCGGTGTTCAACACGCTGCCCAATACCGCCTATGCCCAGAACGTGGGCCTGATCACCCTGACCGGCGTGGTCAGCCGTCACGTGGTGACCATCGGCGGCATCCTGCTGATCTGCATGGGCCTGTTCCCCAAGCTGGGCGGTCTGGTCGCCGCCATGCCCCATGCCGTGCTGGGCGGCGCCGGGGTGGTGATGTTCGGCATGATCGCCTCGGCCGGCCTCAAGATCATTCAGGAGTGCGAGCTCAACCAGCGCGCCATGCTGATCATCGCCGTGGCCATGAGTTTGGGCATCGGCCTGCCGGCGGTGGAGGCCATCGCCGAGACCATGCCCGGCCAGGCCGGCCTGCTGCTGAAGTCGGGCCTGGTGCCGGCGGCACTCGCCGCGCTGCTGCTGGACGCGCTGCTGCCGGGCAAGCCGCAGCGAAACGCGCCGGAAAGGGCGACAGCCAAAGGCGAAGAAGTCAGCCCCACTCCCTGAACTAAGGGGCCGGTCGGACAGGTTCCGACCGGCCCCACCTGCCCTCGCCCCTCTGCACTTTTCCTGCCGTTGCGCCCGACCGATGGGCAGGAGGCATCTACACTGGTGACACCACCACCCATGTGGAGGATGCGACATGTTTCGTGACCGTCTGGACGCCGCCGAGCATCTCGCCGAGCGACTCTCCCATCTCAAGGGTTCCAACCCTCTCGTGCTGGCCATTCCTCGCGGCGGAGTGCCCATGGGGCGCTACCTGGCCGACGCCCTGGAAGGCGAGCTCGATGTGGTGCTGGTGCGCAAGCTGCGCGCCCCCGGCAATCCCGAGTTCGCCATTGGGGCCATCAGCGAGGACGGCACCATGAAGCTCGACGAGGCGGCGTCGCACTATCCGCAAGCGGCGATCGAGCGCGAAGCCGAACAGCAGCGCAAGCTGCTGCTGCAGCGGCGTGAACGCTACAACCCGGTGCGCCCGCCGATTGCGCCGGAAGGCCGAACGGTGGTGATCGTGGATGACGGCAGCGCCACGGGCGCCACCATGGAGGCCGCGCTGAAGACCCTGCAAGGCCGAGCGAAGCACCTGATCGCCGCGCTCGGGGTCGCCTCGACCAGCGCCGTCGACAGGTTGGCGGCGGTGGCCGACGAAGTGGTGTGTCTGGAGGTGCCGCCGAGGTTCATGGCCGTCGGACAGTTCTATGTCGACTTCGGTCAGGTCGAAGAGGCGGAGGTGATGGAGCTGCTCGAGGAGTGACGCCCGGCCGCGAAAGCCCCCCAGCACGAAAAAGGCCGCCGCCCCGATGGGCGACGGCCTCGCTCGATGCCGGCGGCGACTTACTTGGTCGCGGCGCTGGCGGCCTTGACGTTCTGCTCGGCCAGCTGCTGGCCCTTCTGCAGGAACTCCTGGCTCAGGTCGACCACCTTCTTGGTATCGCCCTGCAGACGCTCGCCGAGTTCCTTGGCAGCCTTCTGCTGGGTCTCGAGAACCTGCTTGAGGCTGTCGGAGTCCTTGACGTCGATCCAGGCGCGGGCCTGGGCCAGGCTCAGATCGGAGTAGCTGCGGAAGGCTTCCATCTGGGCCGACAGCAGCTTCTCGTAGTATTCCAGCGTCAGCGAGCCATAGGCACGCGCCGGGGCGATGAACAGGCTTTCGAACTGCTGAGTTGCCTTGTCTTGGGTCTTGCTCATGGGACATCTCCTACGTTGCGTTGCCAAGGCAGGAATGCGCCTTGTTGCAGTGCAACATAGCAGTTCGTTTTGTGCAGTGCAACATTTTCTTTCTCGGCGACGATTCCTCGGGGCAGCCTCACCGGTAGGCGCCTTCGATGTCGGTAATTCTCATGGCCTGTCGCCCCAGGCCGTCGTGCAGATCCAGCATTCGCTCGATCCAGCCGTAGACCGGGTCGGCATTCGACACCAGATCGGCGGTCGACACCACCCGCGCCCACATGAAGGCGCCGAAAACCAGGTAGTCGGCGGCGGCCGGCGACTGGCCATCGATGAAGTCGGTGTCGTTCAGGCAGCCCCGCAGCGGCTCGAGCGCCGCATCCAGCTGAGCCAGGCCCTTGGCCGGCGAGTGGAACTCCTCCAGCGTACGACCGAAGCGCTTTTCCCGCGTCTCGCGAAAATAGTCGCGATCCCGGGGATCGATCGCATTGAGCAGGTCCATGACGATGGTGCGCATCATGGCCGGGTGCAGCGCGCGCTCGGCGTAGTGCTTGAAGAAGCGTGCCCGGGCCTCGGCCACTCCATCTCCCAGTAGCGGCGCCTCGGGGTAGGTGTCATCGAGATAGCGCAGGATCGCATAGCTGTCGGTGACCGTCGCCTCGCCGTCGACGAGCACCGGTACCTTGTCGTAGTCGGCGAAGGCCAGGGCCGC
The DNA here is from genome assembly GCA_011742915.1 of Billgrantia desiderata. GTDB lineage: Bacteria > Pseudomonadota > Gammaproteobacteria > Pseudomonadales > Halomonadaceae > Halomonas > Halomonas desiderata. Next base: position 33,243 of record JAAQTN010000013.1, read on the forward strand.
CTTGTCGGTGAAGTGCCAGGCCCGCGTCTCGAAATCGAGCCCCTTGTGCGCCAGCGCATAGCGTACGCGCCAGCAGTAGGGGGAGAAGCGAAGCCCTTCATCGATACCGCAGAGATCGTAGAGAACCCGTGCCATGCCGCCTCCGATGGATGTCGTTTCGTCGTTCTCGGATGTTTCGCCGTTCTGGGATAGTGCCAGCCTTGCCCATGGGATGCCAACCGAGCCGGGCTCGACTACGCTGGAAGCGGAAGCCTGTCCATTAGTCTAATAACCAATTCCTCCCCGGCGGCTATCGTCGTCCGCCACTCAGGTGCATACATTTGTTTTTACTGGGAAAAAATCCTAATTTTAATTGCCGCGCTGCAACATGGATTGGTCAGACCAATGACCCACGGATGGCAACTTGCGCCCGCTCTTCGTATCGTTGCCTCCCTTGCCGGCGAAGGCTCGGCAGTGACCCTTGTCGGGTGGCTTTCACCCGCCAGCTCTAAGGAAACACTGCACAAATGCCTGCGCGAGCGAATCACTGCGTTGCGCGGTGCGCGGAATCCTCACATATACCCCATATGCTCCGGTTCCTGTGCTCCGTGCGCCTTGCGACCCACATGGATGTGGGAAGTGCGTTGGTTCGTCGGGAACGAACCTAGCCGCTTCATCCCGCTCGCCGATTTGTTCAGCGCTTCCCTAACAAGGAGAAAACCGAGGAAACGTCATGACCGATACGACACTAGCGCTACTAGCCTTCACGCCGCTGATACTCGCCGGCGTGCTACTCATCGGCTTTCGCATGGCGGCCAAGACGGCCATGCCGATCGTCTACCTGGTCACGGCCGTCATCGCCCTGTTCGCCTGGGAGATGAGCTTCAATCGGGTCCTGGCCTCTACCTTTCAGGGCCTGATACTCACCGCCTCGATCCTGTGGATCATCTTCGGCGCCATACTGCTGCTCAACACCCTGAAGCACTCGGGCGGCATCACCGCGATCCGTAACGGTTTCTCGGGCATCAGCCCCGACCGCCGCGTCCAGGCAATCATCGTCGCCTGGCTGTTCGGCTGCTTCATCGAAGGCGCCTCGGGCTTCGGCACCCCCGCGGCGGTGGCCGCACCGCTGATGGTGGCCCTCGGCTTCCCCGCCCTCGCCGCCGTCGTGGTCGGCATGATGATCCAGTCCACTCCGGTCTCCTTCGGTGCCGTGGGCACGCCCATCGTGGTGGGGGTAACCGGCGGCATCAACCAGAGCGCCATCACCGAGCAGCTGGAAGCCGGCGGCTACACCTGGCTCGAGTACTTCCGCCTGATCGCGGCGGAAGTGGCCATCGTGCACGGCATCATCGGCATCCTCATGCCGCTGATCATGGTCGTGATCATGGTCAAGTTCTTCGGCGCCAACAAATCGTGGAAAGAGGGGCTCTCGATCACCCCCTTCGCCCTCTTTGCCGGGGTCGCCTTCGTGGTGCCCTACATGCTGGCAGGCGTGCTGCTGGGGCCGGAATTCCCGTCGATGATCGGCGCCATGGTCGGTCTGGCCATCGTGGTTCCTGCCGCCCGTCGCGGCTTCCTGATCCCGAAGGACACCTGGGACTTCCCCGAGCGCAGCAGCTGGCCGGACAACTGGATCGGCAAGATCGAGATCAAGATCGACGACATCGCCGGCAAGACCCCGCTCTCCACCTGGATGGGCTGGCTCCCCTACGTGCTGCTGGCCGTGTTCCTGGTCGCTTCGCGCACCATCGAACCGCTGCGCGAAGCGCTCAATGCCTGGACCTTCGGCTGGAACAACATCCTGGGTGAAGCCGGTGTCTCGGGCAGCCTTGCCCCACTCTACCTGCCCGGTGGCATCCTGCTGATGGTGGTGCTGGTCACTGCCGTGCTGCACCGCATGCGTGCCGGTGAGCTCAAGGCGGCCTTCGGCGAGTCCTCGCGCACCATCTTCGGCGCCGGCTTCGTACTGATCTTCACCATCCCGATGGTGCGTATCCTGATCAACTCCGGGGTCAATGCCGGCGACCTGGTCTCCATGCCGGTGGCCATGGCGCAGTTCGTGGCCGACGGGGTGGGCGACGTCTATCCCTTCTTCGCTCCCGCCGTGGGTGGCCTGGGGGCCTTCATCGCCGGCTCCAACACTGCGGCGAACCTGATGCTGGCCGAGTTCCAGTTCAACGTCGCCCAGCAGCTCGGTCTCTCCACGGCGTTCATGGTGGCACTGCAGGCCGTGGGTGCCGCCGCCGGCAACATGATCGCCATCCACAACGTGGTGGCGGCATCGGCCACCGTCGGCCTGCTCGGCCGTGAAGGCGAGACCATTCGCAAGACCATCCTGCCGACGATCTACTACCTGGTGTTCGCCGGGGCGATCGCCATGATCGGCTTCTACGTGCTCAACGTCAGCGACCCGCTGATGGAGGCGGGCGCCACGGAGCCTGCCGCCATCGAGCAGATGGAGCAGGAGCCTGCGGAAGCGGCTGAGCCGGACGAGGAAGCGGAGCAGGAGGCGCCGGCAGAAGCTGAGCCGGAGCCCTTCGAAGAGGCGGAGCTGGAAGACTGATCCGACCTTACCTTACCCGCACGCTTGCGCCCCCATGGCATTGCCATTGGGGGCTTTTTTTCACACCAGCGCCCGCTCCAGCAGCCGTGCCACGTGAATCGCCTCGCGGCCGCTGCCGTCGCGGATCTGATGGCGGCAGCTGGTGCCGTCGGCCACCAGCACGGTGTCGTCGTCGGCCTCGCGGATCGCCGGCAACAGCGACAGTTCGGCCATCTGCAGCGAGGCGTCGTAGTGCTCCGCCTCGTAGCCGAAGCTGCCCGCCATGCCGCAGCAGGAAGAGTCGACGATCTCGACCGTGAGATCGGGAATCCAGGATAGCACCTGCTCCACCGGACGCAGCGCGTCGAATGCCTTCTGGTGGCAGTGGCCGTGCAGCAGCGCGCGCCCGGGCAGCGGCTTGAGATCGAGCAAGAGCTCGCCCGCCTGCCGGGCCTTGACCAGAAACTCCTCGAACAGCATCGCGGCATCCGCCAGGGCTCGCGCCTGCTCGCCGAAGCCGTACTGCAGGAACTCGTCGCGCATGCCGAGCAGGCAGGAGGGCTCGAGCCCGACGACGGCCACGCCGCGCTCGACATGGGGCATCAGGGCGTCGAGCGTTCGCCTGGCCTCGGCTTTCGCCTTGTCGAACTGGCCGGACGAGAGGTAGGTACGCCCGCAGCACAGCGGCCGCTCCCCCGGCTTGAGGTTGAGATGAACGCGATAGCCGGCCGCCTCCAGTACCCGCTTGGCGGCCCGGGCGTTGTCGCTCTCCATATAGTTGTTGAAGGTGTCGACGAACAACACCACCTCCCCGACAGGCTGGACCGAAGAGGCCAGGGCCGGCATGCCGTGATGTTCGCCGAGGAAATCGCCGGTGAAGGCCGGGAAACGGCGCTGCGGGGCGAAACCCAGCGCCCGCTTCAGCGGATGCGCCAGGAAGTCGAGACGCTCCACCGCCGCCAGCAGCCCCGCGACCCGCCGTGCCATGGGCGCATAGCGCGGCATCTCGCCGATCAGGCGATCGCGCAGGGCGAGCCCCTTGGTGCGCACCCGGGCGGCACGCGCCTCGATCTTGAACTTGGCCATGTCGACGCCGGTGGGGCAATCGCGCTTGCAGCCCTTGCAGGAGACGCAGAGGTCGAGCGCCTCCTTGACCGCATCGTCGGCCAGGCCCTGCTCGCCGAGCTGCCCGGAGAGCACCAGACGCAGGGTGTTGGCCCTGCCCCGGGTCAGGTGCTGCTCGTCCCGGGTGATGCGGTAGCTGGGGCACATGGTGCCGGCATCGAACTTGCGGCAGTGACCGTTGTTGTTGCACATCTCCACCGCCATCGCCAGGCCATGGGTGGCGTCGCCGGCGCTGCCGGGCTCGCCCAGCTCGCCGGTGAGCGGGTCGCGGGTGACGTTCCAGGCCGACCAGTCGAACAGCGGCGTGAGCGGAATGCGCCGGTAGCGGGTGGGAAAGCGGAAATAGCGCTCGTCGTCCATTTTCGGCGTATCGACGATCTTGCCCGGGTTGAGCAGGTTCTGCGGATCGAAGGCGCCCTTGATCGCCCGGAAGGCGTCGTTGAGGGTCTCGCCGAACTGCCAGGCCACCCACTCGCCGCGGCACAGGCCGTCGCCGTGCTCGCCGGAGTAGGCTCCCTTGTATTGGCGCACCAGAGCGGAAGCCTCCTCGGCGATCTCGCGCATCTTGCGCGCCCCGCCCCGCCGCATGTCGAGGATCGGCCGCACGTGCAGCGTGCCGACGCTGGCGTGGGCGTACCAGGTGCCCTCGGTGCCGTGGCGATGGAACACCTCGGTCAACTTGTCAGTGTACTCGGCCAGATGTTCGAGGGGCACCGCGCAGTCCTCGATGAAGGAGACCGGCTTACCGTCCCCCTTCATGCTCATCATAATGTTGAGACCGGCCTTGCGTACGTTCCACAGCGCCGCCTGTGCGGCGGGCTCGGGCATCTCCACCACGCTGCCGGGCAGGCCCAGGTCGGCCATCAGCTCGGTGAGACGTTTGAGCGAGGCGAGCTGGGTCTGCCGCTCCTCACCGGCGAACTCCACCAACAGCACCGCCTGGGGCCGACCGATCAGCGCCTTCTCGATCACCGGACGGAACGCCGGATTCTCCAGCGACAGGTCGATCATGGTGCGATCGACCAGCTCCACCGCGGTGGGGTCGAGGGTGACGATGTGCTGGGTGAAGTCCATCGCCTGATAGAAGGTTGGGAAATTGACCACACCGAGCACCTTGTGCGTCGGCAGCGGCGAGAGCCGCAGCTTGATGCGCCGGCTAACTCCCAGGGTACCTTCGGCGCCCACCAGCAGATGGGCCAGGTTGACGCGCCCCTGCGGGTCGTAGGGCTTGGGGTTCTGGCAGTCGAAGAGATCCAGGTTGTAGCCCCCGACCCGGCGCAGCACCTTGGGAAAGTGCTCGCGGATCTCGGCGGACACCCCCTCGGCAATCGCCTTGACCCGTTCGGCCAGTGCGCGCTCGCGGCCCTTGAGCGGCAGCTCGTCGAAGAAGCCGAAGTGGGCCTCGCTGCCGTCGGCCAGCCAGGCCTCGATGCCCAGCACGTTGTGTACCATGTTGCCGTAGCGGATCGAGCGCGAGCCGCAGGAGTTGTTGCCGGCCATCCCCCCCAGGGTGCACTGGGCGCTGGTGGAGACATCCACCGGATACCAGAGCCCATGAGGCTTGAGCCAGGCATTGAGGTGGTCGAGCACGATGCCCGGTTCGACCACCACGGTGGCCGCCTCGCGGTCGAACTCGACGATTTCCCTGAGCCAGCGCGTGGTGTCGATCACCAGCGCCTCGCCCACCGTCTGGCCGCACTGGCTGGTACCGGCGCCCCGCGCCAGGATCGGCACCTGAGCATCGCGGGCGGCCTCCAGCACCGTCGTCAGGTCGCGCTGGTGGCGCGGGATCACCACGCCCAACGGCATCACCTGGTAGATCGAGGCATCGGTGGAGTAGCGACCGCGCGCGGCGTGGTCGAACAGCACCTCGCCCTCCATTTCCCGGGACAGCCGGGCCGCCAGTTCGGTCACCGGCTTGACCCGCGCATCCGGGGCAACGCTCTTGTCCGTCAGAGACGTCATCGTGCCTTCCTCAGCCGTTGCAGGAATCGCTCGACCTCAGCGGGTTGTCAGCGAAGTACTCGAGCGCCGCCGCCACGCCGCTGCCCGCCAGGGGCACGCCACAGAGCTTCATGCCAGCCTCGCAGCCGCCGAGGGTGGCGATCAGCGTCAGGTCGTTGCAGTCGCCCAGGTGGCCGATGCGGAACATCTTGCCCTTGGCCTTGCCGAGCCCCATGCCCAGCGACAGATCGAAGCGCTCGTAGATGATCTTGCGCACGGCGTCGGCATCGACCCCATCCGGCATCACCACCCCGGTGAGCACCGGCGAGTAGAGCGCCGGATCCTGGCACTGGATCTCCAGGCCCCAGGCCTCGACCGCCGTGCGCACCCCCGCGGCCCAGCGCTGGTGGCGGGCAAAGACGTGCTCCAGCCCTTCGTCGAGCAGCATGTCCAGTGCCTCGTTGAGACCGTAGAGCAGGTTGGTGCTGGGGGTATAGGGCCAGTAGCCGTTGCGGTTGGCCTCGAGGATCTCGTCCCAGGCCCAGAAGCTCCTGGGCATGGTCGATTCGCGGCTGGCCGCGATGGCCTTGTCGGAAAGGGCGTTGAAGCTGATGCCCGGCGGCAGCATCAGCCCCTTCTGGGAGCCGGAGATGGTGACGTCGACGCCCCATTCGTCATGCCGGTAGTCGGCGCTGGCGAGGCCCGAGATGGTATCCACCAGCAGCAGCGCCGGGTGGCCGGCGGCATCGATGGCGCGACGCACCGCGGCGATGTCGCTGGTCACGCCGGTGGAGGTCTCGTTGTGCACCACGCAGACCGCCTTGAGCCGGTGTTCGACATCCTCCCGCAGGCGCGCCTCGATCATGTCGGCCTGCACGCCCTGGCGCCAGCCTTCATAGCCCGGCAGCCCGATGAACTCGGGCTCGAGCTGCAGGCGCAGCGCCATCTTGTGCCATAGGGCGGCAAAATGGCCGGTCTCGTACATCAGTACCCGGTCGCCGGGGGAGAGAACGTTGGCGAGTGCCGCCTCCCAGGCGCCGGTACCCGAGGCCGGATAGATCATCACCGGCCCTTCGGTCTTGAACACCTGCTTGAGCTTGGCCAGCAGCTCCAGGCCCAGGGCGCCGAACTCCGGCCCGCGATGGTCGATGGTGGGCAGGCTCATGGCCCGCAGGATACGATCCGGCACCGGCGACGGCCCGGGGATCTGCAGGAAGTGGCGGCCCGATGGGTGGAAGTCGAGATTCAGCATCGCAAGTGCTCCAGCGTTGATCGTTGTCATAGGCCGCAGGCGGCGCGGCCATTGAATGCCACCCGGCTAGCGGTAAAAGAACTCCACCAAGGCCATCGGAATGGCGGGGATGTAGGTCACCAGCAGCAGAATGAAGAGCAGCACGGTGATGAAACCGAGGTTCGAACGGGTCACCGACCACACATCCGCCTTGGCGATCGAGCAGGCCGTGATCAGCACGCTCGCCACCGGCGGGGTCTGCTGGCCGATGGCCAGATTGAGGCATACCACCAGACCGAAGTGGACCGGATCGATGCCCGCCGCCCCGACCAGCGGCATGACGATGGGCACCACCAGGATGATCGCCGCCGCCGAGTGCAGGAATAGCCCGATCAGCAGGAAGAAGACGTTCAGCATCATCAGGATGGCGTACTTGTTGTCGGTCAGGCTGAGCACCGCCTGGGCCAGCTGCTGGGGCATGCGCATCTCGGTCAGGAACACCCCGATCAGCGCCGAAGCCGCCACCAGCAGCATCACCACGGCGGTCTGCTGGCCGCCATCGATGATGGCCTTGTACAGGGTGCGCAGGTCCAGCTCGCGGTAGATCACGGCGCTGATGAAGATCGCCGCCGCCACCGCCAGGCCGGCCCCTTCGGTGGCCGTCACGAAGCCGCCGAAGATGGAGCCGAGGATGATGATCGGCAGGGTCAGCGCCCAGCCGGCTTCCCTGGCAGTCTGCCTGACGCGCTTGAACTGGAAGACCTCTTCCACCGGCCAGTCGTACTTACGCGCATAGTAGTAGCTCAGCGCCATCAGGCCCGCCGCGCCCAGCAGCCCGGGCACGATGCCGGCAACGAACAGCTGGACGATGGAAGCGCCCGACATCACCCCGTAGAGGATCATCGGAATCGAGGGGGGAATGATGATCGCCAGGGATGCCGACGACGAGGTCACGGCCGCAGCGAAGGAGCTGGGATAGCCGCGCTTCTTCATGGCCGGGATCAGCACCGAGCCGGTGGCGGCCACATCGGCTACCGCCGAGCCGGAGATCTCGGCGAAGAACAGCGAGACGCCGATGTTGATCATCGCCAGCCCGCCGCGGATGAAGCCGAACAGCGCCGAGGCAAAAGCGATCAGACGCTTGGAGATGCCGCCGGTGTTCATGATGGCCCCGGCCAGCACGAACATCGGAATGGCCAGCAGGGGAAAACTGCTCGCCCCCTCGAACATGGTCAAGCCGATGTTGGGCAGCATCTCCACGCCTTGGAAAACCACGATGGCTACCGTCGCCACGATCGCCAACGCCACGGCAATGGGCAGTCCCATCAGGATCAGCCCGAGCAGGCCGACGATCATCAGGGGAAGTGTCATGGCAGCTCCCTCTTGGTCAGCGCATCCGCCGTGAAGCCGGCCCGTGCATTGTCGCGCTCCGCCTCGGCGATGGCGTGACGAATCTCCTCCTCTTCCTGAGTCCGGCCGGAGCGCACCTTGGCCAGGTGAGCCGGCATGCTGAGCAGCTGAGCGATGATGAACAGCCCCGCCCCGATGGGAATGACCGACTGGGTGAAGCTGAGCGGCACCCAGCGCAGGGTGATCAGCGCCATGCCCTGCATCACCTCGATCACCACCAGGCCGGCCCAGCAGAGGACGGCAAAGAAGCCGATGACCAGCGCCTCGGACAAGTAGGCGACCGGCATGCGCAACTTGATCGGCATCGCGGCCAGCACCCCGTCGACGCCGATGTGCCCCCGTTTGAGCGCTGCCAGCGCCCCGGCGTAGTAGGTCAGCCACACCAGCATGATGGCGGCCACCTCGTCATACCAGGAGGGGGTGCGCCAGGCGTAGCGGGTCACCACTGCATAGAGCACCACCAGCGTCAGCGAAACCATCAGCACTACCGTGATGATCTCGAGCAGGCGCTCCAGGATGCGGGAGATTCGATTCAAGGTACCCATGGCTCTCGACTCGTTCAGGAAGAGGGGTGGGCGTCCCACGCCCCGCGGAAGGGACGTGGGCAGGAGCCTTGCCGTCACACAGGGCGGCTCAGGAGCCTTCGCCAAGCTCCAGCACCCGGTCGATCAGCTCCTGAGAGCCGGGCACTTCACGGGAGAAGGCTTCGTAGATCGCCTCGGAGGCTTCGATGAAGGCCGAGGTATCGACCTCGTTCACCTCCGTGTTCGCCTGGCGAATCACATCGATGAGGTCCTCGTCGAGCTGGGCGGCGTGCTCGTAGACGAACGCCTGGGTCTCCTTGGCCGCCTCGATGATGATCTCCTGCACCTCATCGGGGAGATTGTCGAAGCGACGGCCGGCCGTGAGATAGGCCGGGGTGTAGACGTGTCCGGTGAGGGAGAGGTAGTCCTGCACCTCCTGGAAACGCTGCCCGGCGATCTGGGCCAGGGGGTTTTCCTGGCCATCCATGACGCCGGTCTGCAGGGCCATGAACACTTCGGAGAGCGACATCGGCGAAGGCTCGGCGCCGTACTCCTCGAACATCCGTACGCGCCATACGCCCTGAGGCACCCGCAGCTTGATGCCGCGCAGATCCTCCGGGGTATTGATCGGGCGGCGGTTGTTGGTGATGTGGCGGAAGCCGTTCTCCCACACGGCCAGAATGCGGTAACCGTTCTGCTCGGCCAGCGGCGCCAGGTGCGGCCAGAAGATCTCCTCCTCCACCCGCTTCATGTGCTCGCGGTCCTGGATCAGATAAGGCAGCTCGAAGAGACCGAACTCGTCCGCCACCGAGGACATGATGGTCGAGGGCAAGGCAAGGTCGACGGTGCCAAGCCGCATGCGCTGGAGCAGCTCCGAGTCGGTGCCCAGCTGGCTGGAGCCGAACACCACCACCTCGTAAGGCTCCGGCAGGCGCTCGTTGACCAGTTCGGCGAAATGATCGGCGGAGTCGGCAAACAGCGAGTCGGGACCGCCGACATGACCGAAGGTGATCTCGCGGGCCTGGAGGGGAACGGAGACGAAGGCGACAGCTGCAGCAACCGCCGTGAGACGTAGCAGATACATGGCGTGTTTCCTCTTGTTCTAATGTTGGCTTGCGCACTACCAGTCTTGCCATACCGGCCTTTCAGTCTTGCCGTGAAAAAGTTGTACTTCACATAATGAATTCTTTATTCTAAATTCTTCATTGACAGTAGTCCTGCCCTTGAACCGATGTCAAGCAGGCGTGTCGCCCTGGCCTTGCCTCACTTGATCACCCCCTTGCGCCGCAGCTCCTCGCAGCGCGCCTCGTCGAGGCCCAGTTCGGCCATGATCTCGTCGGTGTGCTGGGCATAGAGCGGTGCCGGACGGCGAATCTGCGGCGGCGTGCCGGAAAGCTTGCTGGCAAAGCCAATGGTCTTCATCCGGCCGATGACCGGGTGTTCCATCTCCTGCACCATGCCGCGGGCCTGATAGTGCGGATCGTCCAGCGCCTGGGCGAAGTCGTTGATCGGGCCGGCGGGCACGCCCGCCTGATCGCACTTGGCCAGCCAGGCCTCGCGCGTGTCGTGCACGAAGATCTCCTCCAGCACCGCCTCGAGCGCTTCCACGTTCTGCCCCCGCAGGTGGTTGCTGACGAAGCGCGGATCCTGCAGCAGATCGGGGCGATCGATCACCTCGTGGCAGAGCCGCTCCCAATTCCGCTGATTGGCGCAGCCCAGCATGATGTAACCGTCGCTGACCTTGATCGCCTGGTAGGGTGCCGATACGCGGTGGCGCCAGCCGGTGGGCTCGGGCACAGTGCCTTCGGCGAAGAATGCCGCCGCCTCCCAGGTGAACCAGGGCAGGCCGCACTCGGCGATGGCCACGTCGACGTGCTGCCCTTCCCCGGTGCTCAGCTTGTGGATGTAGGCGGCCAGGATCGAATAGACGGCGGTGATGCCCGCCCCGATGTCGTAGACGGCGATGCCGGTCTTCAGCGGACGCCGCCCCGGCTCCCCGGTCATCGACATCAGCCCCGTCATGCCCTGGGCCACCAGGTCGAAGCCCCCCTTGTGGCTGTAGGGGCCGGTCTGTCCATAGCCGGAGATGGAGCAGTAGATGATGCCGGGGTTGATGGCCTTGATGGTCTCGTAATCCACCTTCAGCTTCTTGGCCACGCCGGTGCGGTAGTTCTCGACGATGACGTCGGCTTCCTTGGCCAGGCGATAGAAGATCTCGCGCCCTTCTTCCTCCTTGAGGTTCAGCGAAATGCTCTTCTTGTTGCGGTTGATCTGGGCGAAACAGGTCGACTCCTCGTTGACGTAAGGTCCCATCTGGCGGCTGTCGTCGCCGCCGTTCTTCTCCACCTTGATGACGTCCGCTCCCAGGTCGCCGAGCACCATGGTGCAATACGGACCGGCCATGATCTGGGAAATGTCGAGAACCTTCATTTTCATTAAGGGGAGCATGCTTGCCACCTCGTTGTCATTGGGGGGTGCTGAGGAAAAACTCGCGAAGCCGACGCTACTCGCCGCGCCAGGCATGGGGGGTCTTGTCGACGAAGGCCTTGACGGCGCTCTTGAAGTCGCGGCTGGTGTAACAGAGCGCGATCAGGTCCTCCTCGCTGCCAGCCGGAGGCCGCCGTGCCGCCAGCACACGGCTGACCCCCTCCTTGGAGGCGCGCAGCGTCAAGGGCGCAAAGCCACCCAGCCTCTCGGCCACCTGCCTGACCTCCGCCTCGATCTCCTCGGCGGCGACGACCTCGGTGACCAGACCCGCCTGCTTCGCCTCATCGGCACCGAACAGCTTGGCCAGCATCAGCACCTCCTTGGCCCTGGCGGCACCGACCAGATCGACCAGGCGCGACACGTTGGTAATGGAGACGCAGTTGCCGAGGGTCTTGGCGATAGGCACGCCGAAACGCAGATCGGGCGTGCAGTAGCGAAAATCGCAGGCCATGGCGATGGCCGCACCGCCGCCGACGCAGAACCCCTCCAGCAGCGCGATGGTGGGCTTGCCGAGCGACTCCAGAGCGCCGATGACCTCGTCGATGCGGTGCTCGTAGTCCAGCGCGTGCCGTGCCGTTTCGAAGCCGGTGAACTGCTTGATGTCGGTGCCGGCAACGAAGGCTTCACCGCCGCTGCCGCGCAGCACCACCACGTCCACCTCCGGGTCGTCGCTCAGGGTCTGGCAGTACCGCTCGAGCGCGTCGTACATGCCCCAGGTCATGGCATTGCGTACCTTGGGGCGATTGAAGATCAGCCACGCGATGCGTCCGTCCTTGATCAGTTCCAGCTCGGCCGTCGATTTCGGCTCCATTTGACCTCCTGCTTCATCAGCGGCTGGCAGCAGCCGTTAGGCCTCACCTGCCTTCTCAGCCGGCGCCAGAGTCGAGCTAGCGCCTCTTTTCGTAATTATGAACTCATAATTCATTTCATCAAGTTAGACCTTTGGCTATCATTGGCATGAGGAGCCGAAGAACTACCTAATGAAAACAATGAGATGAACGAGATCAGAGTAACAGAGGGAAATTCGTTATGAATTCTGAATTATTGACGTCTCGGACTTGGCTCCCTAAGTTGGAGCCATCCCCTGCATGAGCCACGCCTCGGCGGCCCCACCGGCGGCTGCCCGAACGAACGACGACAAGGAGCTAGCGCATGACGACGTATGCACTCGGAGAGACCCGCCCCCGCCACGACGACAGCGTATTCATCGCCCGCGAAGCGGCCGTGATCGGCGACGTCAGAATGGGCAAGGACGTCAGCATCTGGCCGGGCGCCGTGCTGCGCGGCGACAACGAGCCCATCAGCATCGGCGACAACAGCAACATTCAGGAGAATTGCGTGCTGCACACCGACCCGGGATTCCCGCTGAGCATCGGCACCGACGTCACCGTCGGTCATCTGGTGATGCTGCACGGCTGCAGCATCGGCAACGGCACCCTGATCGGCATGCAGTCCACCGTCCTCAACGGGGCGCGTATCGGTGAGAACTGCCTGATCGGTGCCGGATCGCTGATCACCTCCAACAAGGAATTTCCGCCCAACTCGCTGATCATGGGCACGCCGGCCAAGGTGGTGCGCACGCTGAGCCCGGAAGAGGTAGCCGGCCTGAGCGCCAGCAGCCAGAGCTACGTGGAACGCAAGGCACGCTTCCTGGCCGAGCTGACACCGTTGGACTGACCCGCGGGCCAGCCGGCCCGCTCACCCTGGCTGCTGACTCCTTGCCGCCAGCCCTGGCCGGGGCCCCGTCACGACGACGAGGAGCGTTTGCTCGCCGGCTGGATGCGCCCTGCCCCCATCAGATCGTCGGGATCGAACACCGCCTTGATGCCCGCCAGCAGGCGGCGCTCGGTGACGCTGAGCCGGTCGAGAAAGGCCGCCTGCTTGCTGCGGCCGATGCCGTGCTCGGCGCTGATGCTGCCATCGAAGCCATCCACCACCGTGAAGATCGCTCTCTCCAGGCGCTCGAACAGGGCCGGCAGCGCCTCTGCCGGCGTCTCGGCGGGTGGCAGCACGTTGATGTGCAGATTGCCGTCGCCGATATGGCCGTAGGCAATGACCTGCGAGGTGGGCGACAGCGCCGCGACCTCCGCCGTGGCCTGCTCCACGCATTCGGCAATCGCCGAGATCGGCACCGAGACGTCGGTGCGCAGGTGCTCACCGCGCAGCAACTGACCCTCCACCATGCTCTCGCGAATCGCCCACAGCTGACCGGCCTGGGCGACGCTGGAGGCCAGCACGCCGTCCAGCACCACCTCGTGTTCCATGCCCGCTTCCAGCAGCCCTTCGAGCAGCCCGGACAGATCCACCGGCCCGGTGGCCGTCAGTTCGAGCAGCACATGGTAGGGATACGCTTCATCGAAGGGGTCGGCGAGCTGCGGTGCGGCCTCGAAGGCCAGCTCCAGGCACAGGCGCGGCATCAGCTCGAAGGCGGAGAGCAGGTCGCTGCAGCGGCGCCTGGCCAGGGCATAGAGCCGCACCGCGGCCTCCACCGAAGGCACCGCCAGCAGTGCGGTCTGCGACTGTTCGGGGCGCGGCGTCAGCTTGAGTACCGCCCCGGTGACGATGCCCAGCGTGCCTTCGCTGCCCAGAAAGAGCTGCTTCAGGTCGTAGCCGCGGTTGTCCTTGTGCAGCGCCTTCATGCCGTTCCAGATCTCGCCGTCGGGCAGCACCACCTCGAGACCCAGCACCAGCTCGCGCATCATGCCGTAGCGCAGCACGTTGACCCCGCCGGCATTGGTGGCGATGTTGCCGCCGATCTGACAGCTGCCCTGGGCGCCCAACGAGAGCGGAAAGAAACAGTCCGCCTCCTCGGCGGCGCGCTTGACCTCCTCGAGAATGCAGCCGCCGTCCACCGCCATGCTGAAGTTGAGCGGATCGAGCCCACGGATGCGCGTCATGCGCTCGAGGCTGATGACCACCTCGGGTGTCCGGCTATCCGGCAACGCCCCCTTCACCAGGCCGGTATGCCCGCCCTGGGCGACCATGCGGATCCCGTTACGGTGGCAGTAACCCACCACCGCCGCCACCTCCTCGGTGGTCCGGGGACGCACCACGGCCAGCGGCATGCCCAGGCGGGCGCCGGCCCAGTCGCGCACGTAGCGCTCCTGGTCGGCGGCCGCGGTGATTACCCCATTGGCTCCCAGCAGCTGGGTGAAGGCGGCGACGGCATCGTCGTGGTGCGTCATGTCGGCATCTCTTTTCAGAAAACGATTCGATGTGCTGAGTGGGTTGGCTCGGTCTCATTCGGCCGCTGCCTTGTGACCGCGCCGGCGTACCGTCATGAACAGCCGCTTGGCGAGCGGATAGAGCACGAACAGCAGGATCAGCGTCAGCAGTGTGGCCGCAATCGGGCTCCGCAGAAAGATCATCGGATCGCCGCGGGAGATGTCGAGCGCCTGGCGCAAGCTCGTCTCGAGGCGAGGCGTGAGCACGAAGGCCAGCAGCAGCGGCGCGATCGGGTAGCGGGCGGCAGTCATGAAGAAGGCCACCACCCCGGCGCCGAGCATGAACCAGACGTCGAACATGCTGTTGTTGACGCTGTAGGACCCCACTACGCACACCACGGCGATCACCGGGATCATGATCGAGGCCGGGATCAGCAGCAGCTTGACCAGGAACGGAATGATCGCCAGCGCCGCCAGTACCGCCATGACGTTGCCCAGGTACATGGACGAGATCAGCCCCCAGACGAAGTCGGGATTGTTCTGGAACAGCAGCGGCCCGGGCTGCAGGCCCCACATCATCAGCCCGCCCAGCAGCACCGCCGCGGTGCCCGAGCCGGGAATGCCCAGCGACAGCAGCGGGGCGAACGAACCGGCGGCGGCGGCGTTGTTGCCCGCCTCCGAGGCCGCCACCCCCTGGATGCGCCCCTTGCCCAGCTCGTCGCCGTTGCGGCCGACCTTCTTCTCCAGCACATAGGAGAGAAAGGAGCCGGTGGTGGCCCCGGCGCCCGGCAGAATGCCCACCAGGTTGCCGAGCACCCCGGAGCGTAGCGAAACCGGCAGGATGCTGAGCGCCTCCTTGCGATCGAGCAGGCTCTCCTTCAGCCCCAGCCGGCCGCTCAGCCCCTTGGCCGAGGGATCGACCCGGTTGACCATCATCACCAGCACCTGACTGAAACCGAACATGCCGATCACCAGCGGAATGAAGGAGATGCCGTTGAGCAGATACATGGAGTCGAACGTGAAGCGCGGCTGGCCGAAGGCCGTACCGATGCCGATCGTCGCCAGCATCACGCCGATGAAGGTCGAGATCAGGCCCTTGAGCGGGTTGTCCCCCAGCAGCCAGCCGATGGAGCAGAGCGCCAGCAGGATCAGCGCCGCCACCTCCGCCGGCCCGAACATGAGGCCCACGTGGGCCAGTATCGGCCCCATGAAGGTGAGCATGATGATGCCCACGGTACCGCCGATGAACGAGGAGATGTTGGCGGTGAACAGGGCCTTGCCGCCATGCCCCTGCTGCGACAGCGGATAGCCGTCCAGCGAGGTCACCACGGCCGGCGCATCGCCGGGGATGTTGAGCAGAATGGCACTGTACGAGCCGCCGTACATGCAGCCGTAGTAGAGCGCCCCGAGCATGATGATGCCGGTGATGGGGTCCATCTGGAAGGTGAGCGGCAGCAGCAGGGCGATGCCGGTGACCGAACCGAGGCCGGGGATGGCCCCGACGATGATGCCGAGACCGGCGCCGACCAGGGCCGCCAGGATGTTGCTGAACGTCAGCGAGGTGGCGAACCCCTGCATCAGGGACTGTAGGATATCCATATGCGACTCTTCGTTCGGTTAGGTGAAAGGCGCCATGAGCGCGCCTTCGGGGAAAGCCACCATCAGCCACATGCCGAACAGCAGATAGATCGCACCGCCCGCACAGGCGCCGATCGCCACGGACTTGAGCCACGACTGCCGCTCGATCAGCGCCATCCACAGCACGATGAACAGCGTCATCGCCAGCACCATTCCGAACAGCGGTATGCTGGCGATGGCCAGCCCCATGGCCACGGCGGGCCATAGATTGCGCCAGCTCACGCGATCCGTCTCGAACCGGCGGCGCAGCAGCTCGTAGCCACCGAGCAGAGCCGCCCCCAGCCCCATCACCACGGGGAAGAAGCCGGCCCCGGGGCCGTTGTGCATCCATACCCCATACTTCCACCAACCGAAGCCGGCCCAGGCGAGCCCCATCACGATGATGCCCAGTGTGACCAGCGGGGAGAGCCAGGAGCGGCCCTCATGGGCCGGCTCTTGATTCACGCTTGACATAGTGTGCGCCTCTTGCGGTAGCGACCGACCGGAAACGAACGAGGTGGCCGCAGCAACGAGCGGGGCGCGGCCACCCATCGGCGGCCGCGCCCCGCGAGCCTCAGTCGATCATGCCGGCTTCCTGGAACAGCGCCCGGTAGCGCTCCTGCTCGCGCTGGTAGTACTCGGCGCTCTCCTCGGCCCCCATGAACGTCGGGATCAGGCCGTTGTTCTCGACGTACTCCTGGGTCCACTTGTCGGTTTCCGCAGCGGCACGGAAGACGTCCTCCCAGAACTCGACGGCCTCCTCGGGCATGTCGGGCGGGCCGGCATAGCCACGGAAGATCATCAGTTCGAGGCCTTCATAGCCCAGCTCGTCGAAGGTCGGCACCTCGTCGAAGGGAGCGTCGAGGCGCTCCTCCGAATAGGTGGCCAGGAAGCGCACCATGCTCTGGTCGACCCGCGAGCCCAGCTTGAAGATGGCCGCATCGATATGGCCGCCCAGCAAGGCGGAGGTGACGTCGCCGGTGCCGTCGAAGGGCACGTACTGGAAGTCGACGCCCAGGTTGTCGTCGAGCATGGCGAAGGCCAGGTGGTCCTCGCCGCCGCGACCGGCCCCACCAACGGTGATGCCGCCCGGGTCCTGCTCGGCGCGCTCGATCAGGTCGTCGAGATTCTCGATGTCGCTCTCGGCCCTGACCCCGACGAACAGCGTGTCCAGCGACAGCGTGGCGAGCGGTGTGAGATCGTCGAGCTGCACCGAGGCGTCGTTGACCACCATGCTCATCATCTGACCGCCGTTGAAGGTCGTGATGGTATGGCCATCGCCGCGCTTGCTGTAGGTATAGCTGTTGCCTACCGCACCGGAGCCGCCGGGGCGGTTGTTGATCAGAATGTTGCGGTTGACCATGCCGGTCTCGCGAATCGCTTCGACCAGCATGCGTGCGTTGATGTCGCTGCCGCCGCCGGCGCTATATGGCACCACGAACTCCACGTTGCGCTGCGGCTCCCAGGCATGGGCGCCGCCAACCAGCGCCAGGCAGAGCACTCCGCAGAGTGCGGTCTTGCCGACCATCACTGTTTTCGTCATCTCTCGATCACCCTGTTGTCGTTGTCGGTTCAGAAGCCATCGCCAAGACATGGCGGCAACTGGCGTATTCACGGGCACGGTCGGATGGGCGTCTCCTTCCGCTTAAAAATAATTATGAACTCATAATTCATTTCATCAACGTCGACTTTGGTCTAGCCGCGGCGAGTGACAGCGCTTCAGGCAGGGCGCGGCACGCTCGGTCTGGCGGATGCCACCTGCCGGCGCAGCTCCGTCACCAGCTCGGCGGCGGCGCTGGAGAGCGGTTCGCGCTTGCGGGTGATGATGCCGTAGTAGTCCAGCGGCTTGCCGATGGTCAGCGGCAGTACCGCGTACTGGCCGCTGGACAAGGGACGCTTGAGCACCGACCAGGGCAGCACCGCCAGCATCGGCGCGTTCAGCAGCAACTGCAGGGTGGTCTGGGTCGAGGTGGTCTCGATGGTATCGTCGGGCGAGGCGATGCCGGCGTCGGCCAGCGCGGCCTCGATGACCTGGCGCATGGGGCTGGTGGGCGGGTGCAGGACCCACGGCCAGTGGCGCAGCGCCGCGAGCTCGACCCGCTGCTGGCCGGCCAGAGGATGATCGTGAGCCACCACGACGCGCAGCGGCTCCTCGAGCAGCGGCTCGAAGTCGAACAAATTGTGTTGATTCACCGCCGTGAGCCGGCCGATCACCAGATCGAGCTGCTTGTATTCGAGGGCCTGCAGCAGACGATCGCTGCTCTGCTCGTCGATGCTGACCGACAGCCGCGGCCGCTGTCGCTTGAGGGCGGCAATGGCCGCCGGCAGGATCTCGGGGGCGGCCGCCGGGATGGCGCCGATCAGCAGCCTCCCGTAGCCGCCCTCGCGCATGCGCTGGACGTCCTCGACCATGCGCTCGATGTCATTGAGCAGGATCTCGGCGTGCCTCACCAGCTGAGCCCCCAGCTCGGTCGGCACCATCGCCCGCGGCTGGCGCTCGAAGATGGCAAAACCGAAATGGGTCTCCAGGTCGCGCAGCATCTTGCTCGCCGCCGGCTGGCTGAGGTGCATGTGCCGGGCGGCGGCGCGCATGTTGCGGCGCTTGTCGAGGTGGATCAGCAGCAGCAGGTGCTTGAAGCGCATCCAGCCGCACAGGCCGGCCGATGACAGTTTGTCCACGTTTTCCGGCCCTCTGATAACCTATGTCGATCAACCAACATAGGCGCTGCTGCCAGCGGGAGCAACCACGCCTTCGCCGCCGTCAGGCGTCGTGACTGCCGAGCAGACCGATCAGTTCGGGGAGCGTGGCCTGGGCATGCCCCGCCGCCTCGGCCTGCCCCAGCACCTCGTCGATACCTGCCGCGGCCACCTTCGCCGCCCCCAGGTCGCCGGCCATGGCCAGGTAGTAGCCGAGATCCTTGTGGGCGTTGGCGATGCTGAAACGGAAGCCCGAGGTGTCGCGCTCCTGAATGTAGGGCCGCAGCCGCTCGAGCACGGTGCCCGCCCCGCCGCCCTTGGCCAGCACGTCGACGAAGACCTCCGGGTCGATGCCGCCCCGCTCGGCGCATGCCGCCGCCTCGGCCAGCACGGTGGAGAACCCCACCGAGACGAAGTTGTGCAGCAGCTTGAGCTGATGGCCGGCACCCACCGGGCCGGCATGGGTGATGTTCTCGGCGAAGCTCTCGAGCAGCGGCCGCTGCGCCGCGAACAGCTCGGCATCGCCCCCCACCAGCAGATTGAGCCGCCCCTCGGCGGCCTCCTTGGGCGTGCGCGTCATGGGGGCGTCGAGAAAACGTCCGCCCGCCTCCGCCACCGCCTCGGCGATGCGCAGCGTCGAGCTGGGAATCGCCGTGGAGCAGTCGATGATCACGCTACCGGGCCTGAGCCCCTGCAGCACGCCATCCTCGCGCAGCAGCACCTCCTCGACCTGGGGCGAGCCGGTCACGCAGAGAATGATGACGTCGGCATGCCGGGCCAGCTCCGCCCCCGTGGCGAACGCCTGCGCCCCGTTCTCGAGCAGGGCAGCAACGGGCTGGTTGCCGGGGTGCTCGAGAAAGGCCAGCGGCCAGCCGGCGCGCTGAACGTTGGTGGCGATGCCGTGGCCCATCAGGCCGATGCCGATCATGCCCACTCGCTGTTTCGACTGCGTGTCGCTCATGTCACAACCCACCCATGCAGAGATACTTGATTTCGATGTAGTCCTCGATGCCGTACTTGGAGCCCTCCCGCCCGATACCGGACTCCTTGACGCCGCCGAACGGGGCCAGCTCGCTGGAGATGATGCCTTCGTTGATGCCCACGATGCCGCACTCCAGGGCCTCGGCCACCCGCCACACCCGGCCCACGTCGCGGGTATAGAAGTAGCTGGCCAGGCCGTATGGGGTATCGTTGGCCAGGCGCACCACCTCCTGCTCGTCGCTGAAGCGCAGCAGCGGCGCCACGGGACCGAAGGTCTCCTCGTTCATCAGCCGCGCATCGCTGGAGACGTCGGTGAGAATCGTCGGCTCGAAGAAGTTGCCGCCCAGCGCATGTCGCTGCCCGCCCAGGTAGACGCTGGCACCGCGCTCGCGGGCATCAGCGATGTGCTCCTCGACCTTGGCCACCGCGGCCTGATCGATCAGCGGCCCCAGGGTCACCCCCTCCTCCAGGCCATTGCCGACCCGCTGCGCCGCCACCGCCTGGGCGAGGCGCTCGGCGAAGTCAGCGTAGATCCGCTCGTGGACGAAGATGCGGTTGGCGCACACGCAGGTCTGGCCGGTGTTGCGGAACTTGGACGCCATCACCCCGGCCACCGCCTGATCGAGATCGGCATCATCGAAGATGATGAAGGGCGCGTTGCCACCCAGCTCCATGGAGACCTTCTTGACCGTCTGGGCACAGGCAGCGAGCAGCACCTTGCCCACCTCGGTGGAACCGGTGAAGGAGAGCTTGCGTACCAGCGGGTTGGCGGTCAGCTCGTCACCCACCGTGCGGGCACTACCGGTCACCACATTGAGCACGCCCCGGGGCACGCCGGCGCGCTCGGCCAGCTCGGCCAGGGCCAGCGCCGAATAGGGCGTGCTGGATGCCGGCTTGACCACCACCGTGCAGCCGGCCGCCATGGCGGCGGCGGCCTTGCGGGTGATCATCGCGTTGGGGAAGTTCCAGGGCGTGATGGCGGCCACCACGCCGACCGGCTCCTTGGTGACCACGATGCGGCGATCTCCGGCATGGGCCGGGATGACGTCGCCGTAGATCCGCTTGGCCTCCTCCGCGAACCACTCGATGAAGGCAGAGCCGTAGGCGATCTCACCCCGAGCTTCGGCCAACGGCTTGCCCTGCTCCAGGGTCAGGATACGGGCCAGATCCTCCTGATGGGCCATGCACAGCTCGTACCAGCGCCGCAGGATGGCGGCTCGCTCCTTGGCGGTCCTGGCCTTCCATTGCGGCAGGGCGCGGTCGGCCGCCTCGATGGCCTCTCGCACCTGGGCCTGGGTCAGGCGGGGTACGCTACCCAGCCGCGTGTTGCTGGCCGGATCGACCACCTCGATGATTGCCTCGTCGCTGGCATCGACCCAGCTTCCGTCGATGTAGGCGTGCTGCCTGAACAGCGCCGGGTCCTGCAGCTGCGGCTGCCGACCGCCGATCGCGCTGCGCTTGTCTCCCATGCCCTCGTCTCCCATATCCTCGCGCATCTTTCTCCCTCCTCTGCTCGCATCACGGACTGTCTGACGTAGAATGATCTTGAACTTTGAATTATGAATCCAAAATTAAGAATCATACTTTCGTCGAGAGGAACCCGGACGCGCCGCATCCTCAAGGGCCATGGCAGGCCCTGCAGCGCGAATCGATAACCTCTGGTTAACGTAGATACGAAAAAAACGATTGGCAGGTTATTGAATTGGCCGCCAGGCTGGGTTGGACAACAAATCTTTACTTCTCTTAGACCTTGCTGGAATTGTCGCCATGACCACCATCACCCGCCTCGAGGTTCAGGACATCCGCTTTCCTACCTCGCGCTCGCTGGACGGCTCCGATGCCATGAACGCGGCACCGGACTACTCCGCCACCTACGTCACCCTGCACACCGATGCCGGAAACGGGCTCAGCGGCCACGGCCTGACCTTCACCATCGGCCGCGGTAACGAAATCTGCGTCAAGGCCGTCGAGTCGCTGGCCTATCTGATCGAGGGTCGCCGGCTCGACGACATCACCACCGAGATGGGCCGCTTCTGGCGCGAGCTGACCAGCGGCGACAGCCAGCTGCGCTGGATCGGGCCGGAAAAGGGCGCGATCCACCTGGCCACGGCGGCCATCGTCAACGCCGTCTGGGATCTGTGGGCCAAGACGGAAGGCAAGCCGGTGTGGAAGCTGCTGGTCGACATGCCCCCCGAGCAGCTGATCCGCTGCCTCGACTTCCGCTTCGTCACCGACGCCCTGACGCCCGAGGAAGCGCTGGGGTTGCTCCGGCGCAATGCCGCCGGCCGCGCCGACCGTGAGCGGGAGATGCGCGAGCAGGGCTACCCGGCCTATACCACCTCGGCCGGCTGGCTCGGCTACGACGACGACAAGGTGCGGCGCCTGGCGCGCGAGGCGCTGGCCGAAGGCTGGACGCACTTCAAGCAGAAGGTGGGCGGCAACCTCGAGGAGGACCGCCGCCGCGCCCAGATCCTGCGCGAGGAGATCGGCTGGGAGCGCGCCCTGATGATGGACGCCAACCAGATGTGGGACGTCGACGAGGCGATCGCCAACATGCGCCAGCTGGCCGAATTCGATCCGCTGTGGATCGAGGAGCCGACCAGCCCCGACGACATCCTCGGCCACGCCGAGATCCGCCGCCGGCTGGGCTCGATCGGGGTGGCCACCGGCGAGCACTGCCACAACCGGGTGATGTTCAAGCAGCTGCTGCAGGCCGGCGCCCTCGACTACTGCCAGGTCGACGCCGCCCGTCTCGGCGGGCTGAACGAGGTCATCGTGGTGCTGCTGCTGGCCGCCAAGCATGGCGTGCCGGTCTGCCCCCACGCTGGCGGCGTCGGGCTCTGCGAGTACGTGCAGCACGTCTCGCTGTTCGACTATATCGCCGTTTCGGGCTCCCTCGAGGGGCGCATCCTCGAGTACGTCGATCATCTGCACGAGCACTTCTTGCACCCCGTGACGATCCGCAACGGCCGCTATCAGGTGCCGACCGCCCCCGGCTACAGCATCAGCCTCCACCCCGAGTCGCTGTCGCGCCACGCCTATCCGGACGGCGCCGCCTGGCAGGACGGCTGACCCACTGCGAAGGAGACCCAAGATGACCCACGCAAGACCCTGCATCGCCGTACCTCTGGGCGACCCGGCGGGCATCGGCCCCGAGCTGGTCGCCAAGCTGCTGGCCGAGCGCCAGGCAATCGATGGAGCCGACGTGGTGGTGGTGGGCGACCCCTGGCTGTGGCAGGAAGGCCAGCGAGTGGCCGGCACTGCGCTCACGCTGCCCGAGATCGCCTCCTGGGAGCAGGCCCGCGGCCAGGCCGGCCCCGTACTGCTACCGCTGGACACCATCCGGCCAGAGGAGGTCGAGTTCGGCCGGGTCGATGCCGCCTGCGGCGCCTCGGTGCTGAAGGTGCTGGCCCACTGCCTGGACGCCGCCCAGGCGGGACGCATCGATGCCATCTGCTTCGCGCCGCTCAACAAGCTGGCCATGAAGCAGGGCGGCCTGCGCCATGAAGACGAGCTGCACTTCTTTGCCGAATACCTCAAGGTGCCCGGCGAGGTGTCCGAGTTCAACACCCTCGGCAGCCTCTGGACCTCGCGCATCTCCTCCCACGTACCGCTCAGCGAGGCCGCCCGCTACGTCACGCCGGAGCGCATCCTGAACGCCACCCGCCTGATCCACGACGCCCTGGTGGCAGCGGGTGTGGCGCAGCCGCGCATCGCCGTGGCGGCGATCAACCCCCACGCCGGCGAGGGCGGCACCTGCGGTCGCGAGGAGATCGACGTCATCGCGCCGGCCGTCGAGGCCTGTGTCGCCGCCGGCTATCCGGCCCAGGGCCCCTTCCCCGCCGATACCCTCTTTCGCCGCGCCCGCGACGGCGAGTTCGACGCCGTCGTCACCATGTACCACGACCAGGGCCAGATCGCCCTCAAGCTGCTGGGCTTCGAGCGCGGCGTCACCGTTCAGGGCGGGCTGCCGATTCCCATCACCACGCCGGCCCATGGCACCGCCTTCGACATCGTCGGCCAGGGCAAGGCCAGCGTCGAGGCCATGCGCCACGCCTTCGCCATCGCCTGCCGCATGGGCGCGCATCATGCCCGCAACCGCGGCGTTTAGCCGACTTGAACTGAGGCGCAGCGATAGGTAGACGAAAGTCTGAGGCATAAAATGAATTATGTGTTCATAATGAAATTTGCACAGCGCTCATTGAAGCCTCTATCAGACAACAAAATGGAGAACAACAATTATGAGACACGCCACCAAACTCCTGTGTACCGTCACCGCTACGGCGCTATTCAGCCCGCTCGCCTTGGCGCAAAGCTATGAAGCCACGCTGGCTCACCCGCACCAGAACTATGGCGTCAAGGCCGCGGAAGCCTTCAAGGCGCATATCGAGGCCGCCACGGATGGCGATTTGACCATCAATCTGGTGCGTCACGGCGCCTTGGGTGGCGACCGTGAAATCACCGACCAGCTTCGGCTCGGCGAGCTGGAGTTCAATCTGCCCGGTGCAGGTGGCATCGCCAGTATCTTCCCGCACGCTCAGGTGCACAGCTGGCCCTTCCTGTTTACCGAGCGCAGCGTTTTCTGGAAGCTGCCGCAGGATCCCGAGTATTTCCAACTGACACGCGACGAATTGCTGGATGCCAGCGGTGGCACCATGCGTCTCCTGGCACTGATGGAGAACTCGATTCGCCACCTCTATACCACCCGCGGCCCGATCCAGACGCCCGATGACATGCAAGAGCATGCCATCAAGATGCGCACTCAGGCCGTTCCGCTGCACCAGGAGCTGTTCGAAGCCCTAGGAGCGGCTCAGATCGTCACGGTCTCGGCGCCGGAGCGCTATTCGGCGCTCCAGAGCGGCTTGATCGACGGTCTGGAAGGCGGCCTCTCATCCGCCTGGGACGCCGGGCTGATGGAGGTGGCCGACTATGTCTCGCTGACCGGCCACATGTATGAATATCTGTGGCTGGTGGCCAACAACGACTTCTACGAAAGCCTGCCCGAGGAGCACCGCCAGGCCGTGGACGAAGCCGCCATCATTGCCACAGCCACCAGCAACGCGATCAGTTATCAGGACGACAACGAGGCGCTGGTGAAAATGGAGGAGGCCGGCAAGACGATCTACGTACCCACTGCCGACGAGCTGAATCAGTGGCAGGAAATCGCCGTGCCGGCGGCCCGTGCCTTCATCGAGGAGGAAGTCCCGGCGCCCTATGTCGAGGCGACACTGGCGGCACTGGAGCGAACCCAGGAGCGCGTTGCGGGCATAAAGAGCTCCGCGTCCGACTGAATCCCGCTGCGGATTCGCCACGGCCCCTCTCCTTGCTCCGGAGAGGGGCGGCTCTCTTGACGGCGTTTAGGAGTCCTCGTGATAGCCGTACTCATGCTCGCCGCCCTCGTCGGGCTCATCATCATCGGGGCACCGGTCTTCATGGCCATGGCCGGCGCTTCGCTGATTCACTACTGGGACACCGGCCGCGAGGCCACCATGAACATTCTCACCCTGAGGATGTTCGACGGCATGACGTCCTTCACTTTCCTGGCCATTCCACTGTTTCTGCTGGCCGGTGAGATCATGTCCCGCGGGGGCCTCACCGACCGCCTCATGGACCTGGCCAGGGCATTGGTCGGGCACTTCAAGGCTGGGCTGGCTCAGGTAAACATCGCCTCCAGCCTTTTCTTCTCCAGCATTTCCGGCTCGGCCTATGCCGACGTGGCCGCCATGGGGCCGGTGATGATTCCCGCCATGCAAAAGGAAGGGTATCCGAAGGGCTTTGCCGGGGCGCTCACCGCCGCCTCGGCCACGCTGTCGCCGCTGTTTCCACCGAGCATCGTGTTGATCGTGTACGGCTCGGCGTTCGGCGTTTCCATCGGTGCGCTGTTCGCCGCCGGTCTGACCTTGGCCCTACTCCTGACGCTACTGTTCGCCGTGACCAGCTACGCCATGGTCTGGCGCTACGGAATACCCGCCTATGGCTGGATGGGATTTCGGGAGATGGGTCGTGCCTTTCTCAAGGCCGCCATCCCGCTGGGTATGCCAATCATCGTGGTGGGCGGCATTCTCGGCGGATTCTTCACCGCCACCGAAGCCGCTTCGGTGGCAGTGGCCTATGGATTGGTGGTCACCATCGGCATCTATCGCACCATTCGGCCGGCCGATCTCATTCCGATTCTACGCCAGACGGCCATCACCAGCGCCGCGATCACCATCCTGGTCGGCGTGGCGGCGATGTTTTCCTATGTCGTGGTGCGACGTAACATTCCCACCCAGGTGGTGGACTTCCTGCTGCAGATCACCCAGTCGCCGTTCGGCATCGTCGCGCTGATCGTGCTGGTACTGCTGATCGCCGGCATGTTCATCGACCGCAACTCCAACCTGCTCCTACTTGGCCCGATCATCATCCCTATTTTCACCATGGAGCTTGGCTTCAGCGACGTACAGACGGCAATGATCATCATCTCCGCCTTGGGTGTTGGCCACCTCACGCCACCTTTCGGCGGTACCCTGCTCACCGCCTCACTGGTAGGTCGCATGTCGGTGGCGGAAATCAGTCGCTTTGCCTGGCCGTTCATTCTGATCAAGATCCTGTTGACCGCCCTGGTCGTGGCATTCCCCGCCCTAAGCGAGGCACTTCCTCGCGCACTCGGCTTCGGAGGACTCTGATATGACATCGTTCACCCGAGCAAGCCTCAGGAAGTGGATCGGGCAACTAGTCCAGGGGATCGACCGATTGGCGCACTGGCTGGACTGGCTATTGCAGTCGATCCTGGTGGCGGTGCTATCCGCCATCTTTCTGCTCATGTTTGCCCAGGTCATCCTGCGCTACATCATTCACTCCCCGTTCGCCTGGATCGAGGAGGTGGCAGCCTACATGCTGCCGGTGCTGGCCTTGTGGGGTGCGGCCGTATGCCTACGCCATGGCTCGCATCTCAAGGTGGATCTGTTGCTCGAAGCGCTGCCGCGCCTGTTACGCAGCGCCTTCGTGATCGCCATTCACCTGCTGATCTTCTATTTCGCAATGAAGGTGTATCAATCCGGCCATGCCTTGGTCGAGCTGGGACGCAACGAGATGGTCACCAGCCGCACCTTCTCTCTTTATTGGCCCCGCATGACCATCGTCATCGGCGGCGCGCTCATCATGTTCCAGTCGGCGGTCATGGTCCTTCGAGAGATTGCCGACCTGGCGGGGTACGACCTGAAACCCACCACTTGATACACAGGAGAAGCGACATGGCAGCAACGCAATGTATCGGCTTCATCGGCCTTGGCAAGATGGGTAGCGGCTTCGTGTCGCGGCTGATCGACGAAGGCTATGCCGTGGTCGGCTACGACATCGAAGCGGCTCACTGCGAAGCGGCAAAAGCCCGCGGCGCCGAGATCGCCGGCTCGCCGGCCGCCGTGGCCGCACGTGCCGATCTCATCCAGATCTGCGTGACCACCAGCGCCGCCGTGGAGGCGGTGGTGCTCGGAGAGAACGGCATCGCCGAGGTCGCTCAGGACGGCGGCAAGGTCGTGGTCGATCACTCCACCACGGAGCTGGAGACCACCCGGCGCCTGGCAGCGGAGCTCGAGCGGCGCAACGGCATGGCGTTCGTGGATGCCCCGGTGTCCGGTGGGCCCGGCGCCGCCGCGGAAGGTCGCCTGGCCATCATGGCAGGCGGCACGACAGAGGCCATCGCAGCCGTAACGCCGATCATGGAGCGGCTCGGCCAGTTCACTCATATGGGCGAGGTGGGGGCGGGCCAGGCCACCAAGCTGATCAACCAGGCGCTGGTGCTCTCGAACTACTGCGTGATCGCCGAAGCCTGCAACCTCGGCAACCGCTTCGGCATCGACGTGAGCAAGATCCCCGAGGCGCTCTCCTCGGGCTATGCCGGCAGCAACCTGCTCAACGACCTGCTGCCACGCATGGTGGAGAACGACTTCGAGCCGCGCGGCTATGCGCGCCAGATCCTCAAGGACCTGCACATGCTGCAGGACGCGGCCAATGCGTTGAACGTCGCCATGCCCATGGCCGGCATGGCCAACTCGCTCTACAGCATGCTGATCGCCCAGGGCAAGGGCGAACTCGATGGCGCCGCCATCGTGACACTGCTGGAAGACCAAGCGCGACAGGGCAATGCATGAGAGGCCATAGCATGAACGACTTTCCGATCATCGATGCCCATCAGCACTTCTGGGATCTCGAGCGCAACTATCTGCCCTGGCTGTGCGACAAGACGCCCATTCCCTTTCGCTACGGCGACTACAGCGCCATTCGCCGCAACTACATGCCCGCGGATTATCGCCAGGATACTCGGGGCTTCAACGTGGTCGGCAGTGTGTTCGTGGAAACGGAGTGGGACCCGCGCACGCCGGTAGCGGAAACCCGCTGGGTGCATGAGCTGGCCGAACGTGAAGGGCTACCGACGGTGATGGTCGCCCAGGCCCGGCTCGACCGGCCCGATGTGGCAGAAGTACTGGCCGCCCACTGCGACCATCCGCGCGTGCGCGGCATTCGCCACAAGCCCGCCGCCGCAAGCTCGCCCGACAAGGTGTTCCCCGGCGCCCCCGGCTCGATGGGCGACCCGGCCTGGCGGCGGGGTTTCGCCCAGCTTGCAGCCCATGACCTCTCCTTCGACCTGCAGACGCCCTGGTGGCACTTCGAGGAGGCCGCCGAGCTGGCGGCGTCTTATCCCGAAACCCAGATCGTCATCAACCACACCGGCCTGCCGGCGGACCGCAGCGAAGCCGGGCTCGCCGGCTGGCGCCGGGCGATGGAGCGAGTGGCCGCCCAGCCCAACGTGGCGGTGAAGATCTCCGGCATCGGCGTGCCGGGACAGCCCTGGAGCGTCGAGGCCAATCGCCGTGTCGTGCTCGACACCATCGAGGTCTTCGGCGTCGAACGCTGCATGTTCGCCAGCAACTTTCCCGTCGACAGCCTGGTGGCGAGCTTCGAGACGATCTTCTCGGGCTTCCTGCGCATCACCGAAGGCTTCACGCCCCAGGAGCGTCGCCGGCTGTTTCATGACAACGCGGTGCGTTTCTATCGCATGTCGCTGGAGCAATGAGCACCAAACGCAGATGCCACCCCTGGGGGTGGCATCTTCGCACTGCGTGGAACGGATGGGGGGTCATCTGGCGTTACTCGGCCATCTCCTCCAGCGCCGAGACCTCGACCTTGTTGCGCAGGTGGCAGCTCAGGATGCTGCCCAGTTCCTTGCCGTCACGCTTTCTCAGCGCCTCGATCATCGCTTCGTGCTCGCTCACGGCCTGAGACCAGTAGTCGCTGCTGAGCTCGGCGGTGAACCGCACCCGGCGCACGCGATGGTTGAGATTCTTGTAGACGTCGATGAGCACCTCGTTCTGCGAGGCGACCACGATGGCTTCGTGAATCTGCTGATTGGCCAGCAGGTACTCCTGCATGTTGCCGCTCTTGTAGTGCGCCAGCATCTGATAGTGCAGCGCCTCGATGTTGGCCAGCTCCGCGTCGGAGATCCGCGCTCCGGCCAGCTCGCCCGCCAGGGCCTCGAGGCTCTGCATCACTTCGAAGGTGTTCTTCAACGTGGTGCGGGTCAGCTTGGCGACCCGCGCGCCCCGATTGGGCAGCAGCTCGACGAAGCCTTCGTGAGCCAGCACCTTGAGTGCCTCGCGCAAAGGGGTACGGGAGACGCCGAACTGTTCGCACAGCTGTTTTTCGGGAACCCGGCTGCCGGGGGCCAACACGCCCTGCGCGATCAGATCGCGCACCCTTTCCGCCACCTCACCGTGGAGCGTACTCTGCCTGATCTTGTCCATTGGACTTCACTTCTATAACGAATAAATCTAATTATGCATTCAAAAAAAAGGAGCGTCAATTGAGGCGACGCTCTCAGCCCGCCACTCAACCCTCCTCTCAGCCCGCCACTCTCAGCCCCACTCGTCGAGACGCATGGCCGAGCGCTCCAGGCGCTGATCCTCGGCCTCGATCTCGCGCAGCTGCGCCTCGATGCCGTGAAGGTGATCGAGCGCCGCACGCCGGGCAGCCTGAGGCTTGCCCTCCATCACGGCCCGATAGAGCCGCGCATGCTGACGATTGATCATGGCTCGCGGCCTTTCACGATGATAGAGGTTCTTCACCGAGGCGAACACGGAGCTGAGCAGCAGATCGGTCAGCGATTGCAGCGTATGCACCAGCACCGGGTTGTGCGAGGCCTGACAGATCGCCAGGTGAAAGGCGTGGTCGAGGTGGGCCAGCCGCTCCACGTCTATCGCCTGACCCGCCTCGACGTATTCCGCCATCGCCTCGTAGCGACGCTGGATCAGCACCCGATCCGCCGGCGTGGCCCGCTCGGCCGCCAGGCGGGCCGACTCCCCTTCCAGCAACGAACGCACCTCCAGCAGGTCGTATAGAGTGCGCGGGTGGTCGCGGAAGAGATGCATCAGCGGGCTGTCGTCGCGACCGGCCACCAGTTCGGCCACCACCGAGCCCCGCCCCTGACGAGTGACGATGATGCCCTTGCTGCGCAGCACGCGCAGCCCTTCGCGCAGCGAGGTGCGCGACACGCCGAGGCGCTCGCACAGGCGTCGCTCCGAAGGCAGCAGTTGCCCGGGGCGGAACACGCCGTCGAGAATCATCCGCTCCAGGCGTTCCGCCACCGCATCGGGCGTCAGCGTCGCTGAGACGCGCTCATGTTCCTGCTGCATTGGTTCTCCCAGGGTCCACAGGCATGCTTGCTAACCTGGCGCTTAAGCGCCGTAGCTGCCATGCTGTATCATGAAAATAATTTCCAATATAGCGCCGAACAACTGGTCATACCAGTAGACCGCAGGCTGGACAGGGGGCGTACCAGAGCGCACATTGGGCGCTTGGCGTACGAACCCCCTGCCGCATGACTCGCAGAGAGGCACTCATGAACATCCTCTATGACGAACGGCTCGACGGCCCGGCCCCCGAGATGGACAGGGCCGGCATCCGCGACGCGCTGCTGAAGGCCATCCCGGGCATGACCCTGCTGCACCGTGAAGAGGACATGCGTCCCTTCGAGTGCGACGGCCTCTCCGTCTACCGCACCCTGCCGCTGCTGGTGGCGCTGCCCGACTCCCTCGACCAGGTCCAGCGCCTGCTGGTGGAGTGCCATCGCCTCGGCGTGCCGGTGGTCACCCGCGGCGCCGGCACGGGGCTCTCCGCCGGCGCGCTGCCACTCACCCACGGCGTGCTGCTGGTGATGTCGCGCTTCTCGCGCATTCTCGAGATCGACCCCGAGGCGCGCATCGCCCGGGTCGAGCCCGGCGTGCGCAACCTGGCCATCTCCGAGGCGGCCTCGCCCTACGGCCTCTACTACGCCCCGGACCCCTCGTCGCAGATCGCCTGCTCCATCGGCGGCAACGTGGCCGAGAACGCCGGCGGCGTGCACTGTCTCAAGTACGGTCTCACCGTGCACAACGTGATCAAGGTCGAGGTGCTCACCATCGAGGGCGAGCGCATGACGCTGGGCAGCGATGCGCTGGACGCCCCCGGCTTCGACCTGCTGGCGCTGTTCAACGGCTCCGAGGGCATGCTCGGCGTGGTCACCGAGATCACCGTCAAGCTGCTGCCCAAGCCCGAGGTGGCCAAGGTGCTGATGGCCAGCTTCGACGACGTGGAGAAGGCCGGCAACGCGGTCGGCGCCATCATCGCCGCCGGTATCATTCCCGGCGGCCTGGAGATGATGGACAAGCTCGCCATCATCGCCGCCGAGGACTTCATCGGCGCCGGCTACCCGGTAGACGCCGAGGCGATCCTGCTGTGCGAACTCGACGGCGTCGAGGCCGACGTCGACGACGACTGCGAGACCGTGCGCCAGGTGCTGGAGAAGGCCGGCGCCACCGGCATCCGCCAGGCCCGCGACGACGCCGAGCGCGCCAGGTTCTGGGCCGGGCGCAAGAACGCCTTCCCCGCGGTGGGGCGCATGTCGCCTGACTACTACTGCATGGACGGCACCATCCCGCGACGCGAGCTGGCACGGGTGCTCAAGGGCATCAGCGACCTCTCCGAGCGCTACGGCCTGAAGGTGGCCAACGTCTTCCACGCCGGCGACGGCAACATGCATCCGCTGATCCTGTTCGATGCCAACCGCGAGGGCGAGCTGGCCGTGGCCGAGGCGCTGGGCGGCGAGATCCTCGAGCTGTGCGTCGAGGTGGGCGGCACCATCACCGGCGAACACGGCGTCGGCCGCGAGAAGATCAACCAGATGTGCGCCCAGTTCCGCCCTGACGAGCTGGCCACCTTCCGCGCCGCCAAGGCCGCCTTCGACCCGCACGACCTGCTCAACCCGGGCAAGAACATCCCCACCCCGGCACGCTGTTCGGAGTTCCGCACCATCAAGAGCGCGGCGGCCGACACCGCCCCCGGCGCGCAGCAGGGCGGACAGGAGTGACCATGACCAACGCAACGACTCCCAGGGATCATGACGCCGGCGCCGACCTGGCCGAGCGCATTCGCCAGGCCAGCGCCGAGGGTACGCCGCTGCGCATCATCGGTGGCGACACCCGCTATTTCTACGGCCGCGAGGTGGAGGGCAGCGAACTCTCCACCCACGAGCACCGCGGCATCAGCTTCTACGATCCGGTGGAGCTGGTGGTCTCGGTGCGTGCCGGCACCCCGCTGGCCGAACTCGAGGCGGCGCTGGCCGAACAGGGCCAGATGCTACCCTTCGAGCCGCCCCGCTACGGCATTGCCAGCACCGTGGGCGGCATGGTCGCCACCGGCCTTTCCGGCCCGCGCCGCCCCTGGGCCGGCAGCGTGCGCGACTTCGTGCTCGGCACGCGGGTGATCAATCACGAAGGCATCGAACAGCGCTTCGGTGGCGAGGTGATGAAGAACGTCGCCGGCTACGACCTGTCGCGGCTGATGGTGGGCGCCCAGGGCGGCCTGGGGCTGATCACCGAGGTCTCGTTCAAGGTGCTGCCCATTCCCGGCGCCACCCAAAGCCTGCACCTGGAGCTCTCTCTCGACGAGGCCCGCCTGCGCCTGGCCGAGTGGGGTCGCGAGCCACTGCCGATCAGCGCCGCCGCCTGGCTCGACGGCGCCCTGCACCTGCGCCTGGAGGGCGGGCCGAGTTCGGTGGCCGCCACCCGCGCACGCATCGGCGGCGACGACCTCGACAACGGCTTCTGGACCGCCCTGCGCGACCAGCGCCTGCCCTTCTTCAGCGAAGGTCGGGCGCCTCTGTGGCGACTCTCGCTGCCCCACCGCACGCCGGCGCTGGAACTGCCCGACGTCGACGAGCGGCTGATGATTCACGACTGGGCCGGCGCCCAGCGCTGGCTGCGCGCCGAGCTCGATGCCGACACCCTGCGCCGCACCTGCCAGGCCGCCGGCGGCCACGCCACCTGCTATGGCCCGCGCCCGGCCGACGTGGAGCCCTTCACGCCGCTGCCCGAGGTGCTGATGAAGTATCACCGCAACCTCAAGGCTCAGCTCGACCCCAAGGGCATCTTCAATCCCGGCCGGCTCTACGCGGCGCTCTGAGACGCACAGGATTTTCGACATGCAGACGCATTTCACCGAGGAAGCCCTCAAGCAGCCGCACATCCAGGAGGCCGACCGCGTCCTGCGCAGCTGCGTGCACTGCGGCTTCTGCAACGCCACCTGCCCCACCTACCAACTGCTGGGCGACGAGCGCGACGGGCCGCGCGGGCGCATCTACCTGATGAAGCAGATGCTGGAAAACCCGGACGACAGCGAAAACGTCACCGAGCAGACCCGCCTGCACCTGGACCGCTGCCTGACCTGTCGCAACTGCGAGACCACCTGCCCCTCGGGCGTGGAGTACCACAAGCTGCTCGACATCGGCCGCGCCGAGATCGAGCGTCGGGTGCCGCGCAGCACCGCCGAGCGCGCCCAGCGCTACGCCCTGCGCAAGGCCCTGGTGGAGCCGAAGCGCTTCCAGGCGCTGCTCAAGCTGGGCCAGACCTTCAAGCCGCTGGTGTCCGGCAAGCTCAAGGACAAGCTGCCGCCCAAGCCGGTGGATGCCGGCACGCGCCCCGACCACAAGCGCCACGCACGCCAGATGCTGATCCTCGAAGGCTGCGTGCAGCCGGGGCTCTCGCCCAACACCAATGCCGCCACGGCGCGGGTGCTCGACCGTCTGGGCATCGGCCTCACGCCGGTGGCCGAAGCGGGCTGCTGCGGCGCCGTCGACTTCCACCTCAACGCCCAGGACGACGGCCGCGCCCGCGCGCGGGCCAACATCGACGCCTGGTGGCCGCATATCGAGAAAGAGGGCGAGGCAGGGGTGGAAGCAATAGTACAGACCGCCAGCGGCTGCGGCGCCTTCGTCAAGGAGTACCGCGACATCCTCAAGGACGACCCCGCCTACGCCGACAAGGCCAGGCGCGTGAGCGAGCTGGCCAAGGACCTGGTCGAGGTGCTGCGCGACGAGGAGCTGGCGAGCCTCGAGGTCAACGAGGGCCGCCGGCTGGCGTTCCACTGCCCCTGCACCCTGCAGCACGCCCAGAAGCTCGGCGGCGCGGTGGAGGGCGTGCTGGTCAAGCTCGGCTTCATCCTCACGCCGGTCCAGGACGCCCACCTCTGCTGCGGCTCGGCGGGCACCTACTCGATCACCCAGCCGGAGCTGGCCACCCAACTGCGCGACAACAAGCTCAACGCCCTCGAGGCCGGCAACCCGGAAACCATCGTGACCGCCAACATCGGCTGCCAGACGCACCTCAACGGCGCAGGGCGCACGCCGGTCAGGCATTGGATAGAGATTGTCGATGAGGCCCTGCCAACGCCCGTAAACAGCTAGCCTCTGCGAATAGTCGCCCAAGGCGAGGGGCGCCGGGGACAGGCCGAAGAGGAGGTCCGATGCCATGGATGGCATCGGTAGCGCCCAGGGATGGGTTCACAGCGCCTCCTCGCAGGCCTGTCGCCGGAACAGCCCCGTGCTTCACCGGGAGAGCTGCTAGCTCCGCATCGCCAATGTTCTTTATTTCAAAAGGAGAACCCCATGAAGACCAAACCCGTACTTACCCTGAACGACGTCAACGCCATCCTCGACGCGGCCCAGAAAGAAGCCGAAGCCAACGGCTGGGCGGTGACCATCGCCGTGGCCGACGACGGCGGCCACCTGCTCGGCCTGCGCCGCCTCGACGGTGCCGCGCCGATGACGCCGGATGTCGCCACACAGAAAGCGCGTAGCGCCGCTCTCGGCCGCAAGGAGACCCAAGTCTTCGAGGAGATGATCAACGGCGGGCGCAACGCCTTCCTCTCCGCCCCCCTTTCAGGTCTGCTCACCGGCGGTGTTCCGGTGCTGGTCGACGGTGAGGTCGCGGGTACCGTCGGGGTATCGGGCGTCAAGCCCGACCAGGACGTACAGATCGCCAAGGCCGGCATCGCCGCCGTCGCCTGAGGCGAAGCCGAACGGGCCGGCCGCGGCACCCTGATCGACAGGGAGCCGCGGCCGGCCTTTTTCATGGGCAACCGCAGCGCGGGTTCACGCCCTGCCGGGGCGCCGGTGGCGCAGCTCGCCGTTCAACGCCTTGATGATGGTGTAGCACATCAGCAGCATCACGATGGAGAACGGAATCGCCGTGGCCGTCACCCCTGCCTGAAGCGCGGCAAGCCCGCCGCCGAGCAGCAGCACGATGGCGACCAGCCCCTCCACCACGGCCCAGAACATCCGCTGCGGCCGGGGCGCATCGATCTTGCCGCCGGCGGTGATGGTATCGATCACCAGCGAGCCGGAATCCGACGAGGTGACGAAGAAGATCAAGGCCAGCACGATGCCGACGGTCGACATCAGCGCGGTCAGCGGCAGCTCGTTGAGCATGCCGAACAGCGACAGCTCGGGGCGGTAGCTGTCGATCACGTACTCCTTGACCAGGCTGGTCTCCGGCGCGGCATAGAGCTGATCGAGAGCGACGCTGCCGAACACCCCCATCCAGATGAAGATGAACAGGCTGGGAATCAGCAGCACGCAGATGACGAACTCACGCACCGTGCGCCCTCGCGACACCCGGGCGATGAACATGCCCACGAACGGCGCCCAGCTCACCCACCAGGCCCAGTAGAAGATCGTCCAGTCCTGACGATAGGCGTCATCCTCGCGTCCGAAGGGAGCCGACAGCGGCACGAACTCCGTCACGTAGGTCGCAAGCCCCGTCCAGAAGCCGCTCAGCGCCACCAGCGTCGGCCCGGCCAGCAGCACGAAGAAGAAGAACAGCACCGCCATGATCATGTTGAACTCGGAGAGCTTCTTCACCCCACCCTCCAGCCCCCGCCACACCGACACCAGGGCCACCGCCGTGACCAGCAGGATGATGATCACCTGGGCCGTGGCGCTGACCTCGAGGCCGAAGACGAAGTTCATCCCCGCATTGGCCTGCTGCGCGCCCAGCCCCAGCGAGGTGGCCAGCCCGAACAGCGTGGAGAACACCGCCAGGATGTCGATCACGTGCCCCCACCAGCCCCACACCCGCTCGCCCAGGATCGGAAAGAAGGCCGAACGGATGGAGAACGGCAAGCCCTTGTTGTAGGTGAAGATGGCCAGTGCCAGCGCCATCACCACGTAGACCGCCCAACCGTGAATCCCCCAATGCAGGTAGGTGCCGGCCAGGCCCAGGGCCGTCGCTTCGGGGATCGCCGCCGGGTCTAGCTCGCCGTCGGCGCCGAACGGCGAAGGGATGCCCAGCGGCAGGGAGACGTTGGCGTGATAGACCGGCTCCAGCACGCCGAAGAACAGCAGGCCGATGCCGATGCCGGCGGAGAACAGCATCGCGAACCAGGAGAGATAGCCGTAATCCGGACGGGCATCGGGCCCGCCCAGGCGCACCGAGCCGTAGGGCAGCAGGACGAGGGCGATACAGAACAGGATGAAGAAATCCACCACCAGCATGAAGTACCAGTCGAGGGTGCCGGTGGCGAAGCCGACGATGGCCTGGAAGATGGCGCCCGCTCTTTCTGGGAACAGTAGGGTGAGAATGATGAAGACGACGGAGGCGAGCGCCGAGACGGCGAATACCCGGTTGTGGATGTCGAAGCCGATAGGTCCCAGCCGCCCCTCGATGTTGTCCTGACCCACGGTGTAATCCGTATGCATGTCGCTGGTCGATGCTGGATCGCCTGGACTACCCATAACGATATTCTTCCCTTTTACCCAAAATAAATAAGAATTTATTATACACCCTATTGACCCTACCCTCCTGTCACAAGCTCCTGTCGATTGCCGTTTCATCGTCTCGGTAGGAAGCGCAGCGGCCATCTATACTGACAGCGCCAGACCAGAACACGGTGCGTCACCGGCCTGAGGTGGCGCCCGGACGATAGCGGGATATCGACAAATTGCAGGGCCGGCCGAATGCAATGGCGGGGCTGCGCCCGACGGGAGGAACCCACGATGATCAAGAAGCTCTTTGCCGCCATGGTGCTGATGGCCTTCATGGCGCCCGCCTGGGCCGGCCAGTGCCCCATGCTCATGTCCGAAATAGACGAAGCGCTGGCGGACGACGCCAAGGTCGCCCAGCTCAGCGAGGACGAACTCGCGCGGGTGCGCGAGCTGCGTGAACAGGGCGAGCAGTACCACAACGATGGCGACCACGCCCAGTCCGAAGAGGCGCTGAACGAGGCCAAGGAGATACTCGGCGTCTGAACGCTGTGCCGGGCGCCTCTTCTCGGCGCCCGGCACTCACTTCTGCATTGACTTCCGTACCGCCCCGGCGTCGCCTGCCGGCCTATGTCTGCCTGGCTGCGCACTCCAGGATCCACTCCCATAGCGCCCGCTTCGCCTCACCCGGTGCATCCGGGCGCGCATCGACCACGCCATAGCCGCGCGCCGAGCGCAGCCTCATGTCGCTCAGGCCGATCAGCATGCCTTTATCCAGCAGGTCATCGACCAGGCCGCTCCAGCCCATGGCGATCCCCTGCCCGGCGATCGCCGCCTGAATCAGCAGCGTGTAGTTGTTGAACGTCAGCTCCGACGACTCGTGATAGGCGATGCCGCCCAATTGCCGGAAGTAGCTTGGCCAGTCCAGCCAGCGCTGTCCCTGGTCGGCGGTCAGAGTCAGCAGCGGCGCCCGGCTGAGCGCCTCGATGCTCTCGATCGGCCCATGCTGCTGCAGAAAACCGGGGCTGCAGACCGGAAAGACATCTTCGTGGAACAGCAGCGGCACGCCGCCGGCGAGCGCCCGCTCGTCGCAGAACACGATGGCGACGTCCACCTCCTGGGTGCGCCAGTCGAGCACGCCCTGGTTGGTCACGATACGCACGTCCACGTGCGGGTAGCGCTCGCGGAAGCTCGGCAGCCGCGGCATCAACCAGTACGCGGCGAAGGAGAAGTCGGTCAGGATGTTGACGTGAGGGTGGCGATGCCTGTGCTGAAGCCGCTCGATGGTGCGATCGATACCCGCAAAGCTCTCCTGCACGCTGACGAACAGCGCATGTCCCGCCTCGGTCAACTTCACGCCCCGGTAGATCCGCTCGAACAAGGGCAGACCCAGTTGCTCTTCCAGCGCCCGAACCTGCTGACTGACCGCCGACTGCGTCGAGCGCAGCTCACGTGCCGCCGCAGTGAAACTCAGGTGTCGGGCCGCCGTCTCGAACACCCGCAGGCCGTTGAGCGACGCCGACCTAGCCATCCACGACATTAGTTCACCTAATGATTCCCATAAAAATTCAGCGAGTTTACAGGGGCTGAGATTA
The DNA here is from genome assembly GCA_011742915.1 of Billgrantia desiderata. Taxonomy (GTDB): domain Bacteria; phylum Pseudomonadota; class Gammaproteobacteria; order Pseudomonadales; family Halomonadaceae; genus Halomonas; species Halomonas desiderata. The sequence continues at coordinate 71,589 of JAAQTN010000013.1, forward strand.
GCAGGGAGACTGTCGCAAAAGCCAGTTACTACACCAGCGTCAGCCCCACAAGAGAAGCCCCATGACCGACAAGCGACCCAATATCCTGTTCCTGATGGCCGATCAAATGACGGCCTCGGCGCTACCCATCTACGGCCATCCGCTGGTCAAGACCCCCAACCTGTCACGCCTGGCGGCACAAGGCGTGGTATTCGACTCGGCCTACTGCAACAGCCCGCTCTGTGCCCCCTCGCGCTTCACGCTGATGGCCGGCCAGCTGCCGTCGCGCATCGGCGCCTACGACAATGCCGCCGACTTTGCCGCCGACATTCCCACTTACGCCCACTACCTGCGCGATGCCGGCTACCTCACCGCCCTGTCGGGCAAGATGCACTTCTGCGGCCCCGACCAGCTCCACGGCTTCGAGGAGCGCCTGACCACCGACATCTATCCGGCGGACTTCGGCTGGTTCGTCGATTGGGAAAACTTCGACGAGCGGCCGAGCTACTACCACAACATGTCCTCGGTCACTCAGGCGGGCCCCTGCGTGCGCTCCAACCAGCTCGATTTCGACGACGAGGTGGTCTTCCGCGCCAAGCGTTTCCTCTACGACTATGCCCGCAACAGTGCGGTGGGTGGCGGCGAGCAACGCCCCTTCTGCCTGACCGTGTCGCTGACCCATCCCCACGACCCCTACACCATCCCGCAGGAGTACTGGGACCGTTACGACCACGACGCCATCGACATGCCGCGTGTGCCCTACTCGCGCGAGCTGATGGACCCGCACTCCCAGCGTCTGCGTCATGTCTACCAGCTCGACGAGGACACCCTCAGCGAGGCGCAGATCCGCAACGCGCGCCACGCCTACTACGGGGCGATCAGCTATGTCGACGACCAGCTCGGCGCCGTACTGAAAGTCCTCGAGGAGACCGGACTCGACCAGGACACCATCATCGTCTTCTCCGGCGATCACGGCGACATGCTCGGCGAGCGCGGCCTGTGGTACAAGATGAGCTGGTTCGAGGGCTCGGCGCGGGTGCCGATGATCGTTCACGCCCCGGGCCGCTTCACCCCGGGCCGGGTGCGCGAGTCGGTTTCGACCATGGACCTGCTGCCGACCTTTGCCGAACTCGCCAATGGCGGTGTCGCGCCGGAATACGCCGTACCCATCGACGGCCGCAGCCTGCTGCCGCACCTGACCGGCAGTGGCGGCCACGACGAGGTGATCGGCGAGTACCTCGGCGAAGGCGCCATCGCGCCGCTGCTGATGATCCGCCGCGGACGCTACAAGTTCGTGCACAGCGCGCCGGACCCGGACCAGCTGTTCGACCTCGAGGCCGACCCGCTGGAGCTCCACAACCTGGCGCAGGAACCCGCCTATCTGGACCTGTGCAAGCAGTTCCGCGACGAGGTCGCCAGCCGCTGGGACTATGCACGGCTGCACGCCGAGGTGATCGCCAGCCAGCGGCGGCGCAAGCTGGTCTCCCGTGCGCTGATGAAGGGCAGGGTCACGCCCTGGGATCACCAGCCGACGTTCGACGCCAGCACCCAGTACATGCGCAATACCATCGACCTGGACGATCTCGAGCGGCGCGCGCGCTTCCCGGCCGCCAGCGTCGAATAGCCGTGATGGAAACCGCGACTGACGTTGGCCGGCAACCGGCCAGACCCAAGCGCTGGCTGCCGTTTCTCGACTGGCTGCCGCAGCAGACGTCGCGCTCGCTGCGCGCCGATGCCGTCGCCGGCTTGACCGGTGCGGTGCTGGTCGTGCCCCAGGGGGTGGCCTATGCCCTGCTGACCGGGCTGCCGCCCGAGTACGGCCTGTATACCGCCATCGTCCCGACGGTGCTGGCGGCCCTGTTCGGCTCCTCGCGGCAGATGGTCAGCGGGCCGACAGCGGCCCTGTCGATCGCGCTGTTCGCCACCTTGCAGCCCTTCGCCGAGGCGGGCAGCGGCGAGTTCATCGCCCTGGTGCTGACCCTGACCTTGCTGGCCGGGGTCTTCCAGCTGCTGCTGGGGCTGGCGCGGCTCGGGGTGCTGGTCGATCTCGTCTCGCATTCGGTGGTGACCGGGTTCACCGCCGGCGCGGCGCTGATCATCGCCACCAGCCAGCTCCCCCATGCGCTGGGACTGGCTCCCATGGCGAGCGGCGGCTTCATCGACCTCTGGCCCCAGCTGTTCGCCCGGGTCGGCGACATCCGCTCCGATGCCGTGCTGATCGCCGCCACCACGCTCACCCTCTGCCTGGCGTTCCAGCGCTGGCTGCCACGCTGGCCGGGCATGCTGCTGTCGCTGGTGGCGGCGTCGCTGCTGGCCGCCTGGCTCGACCCGACGCATAGCGAGATCCTGCGCATCGCCGAGGTGCCGGCAGGCCTGCCGCCGCTCGCGCTGCCCGACGTTTCCACCGACACCCTGCGTCTGCTGACGCCCGGCGCCATTGCCCTGGGGCTGCTGGGCCTGGTCGAGGCCGCTGCGATCGCGCGGGCCTTCGCCGCACGCTCGGGCGAAAGGTTGAACAGCAACCAGGAATTCATCGGCCAGGGGCTCTCCAACATCGGCGGTGCCTGCTTCTCCGCCTACGTCTCGTCGGGCTCGTTCACCCGCTCGGGGCTCAACGCCAGCGCCGGAGCCCGCTCACCGCTGGCGGCGGTGCTATCCGCGGCGTTCCTGATACCGATACTGCTGGTTGCCGCCCCTCTGCTGCACCACGTGCCGATGTCGGCCATGGCCGGCCTGCTGCTGCTGGTTGCCGCCAAGCTGGTCGACCGGCACAGCATTCGCGAGACCCTGAAGATCAGCCGCTCGGAAACGGCAATCCTGCTGATCACCTTTTTCAGTACCTTGCTGCTGGCGCTGGAGTTCGCCATCTACTTCGGCGTACTGGCTTCGCTGGTCGTCTACCTGCGCCGCACCACCCGCCCACCGGTGGTCGTCTGTGCGCTGTCCCAAGCCCCCGCGGAGCTTCAGCAGGCCCTGACGGAGCCGGGCTGCAGCGTCGTGCGGATCGACGGCTCGCTGTTCTTCGGCGCCTGCGAGTCGGTTGCCCGGCAGCTCGAGTCGCACGACCGGCCGAACCTGGTGGTGCTGGCCGCGGGCATCAACTTCATCGACCTCAGCGGTATCCATCTGCTCCAGCACCAGGCCCGTCGCTGCCGGGCTCGGGGCGGGAGGCTGTACCTGGCCGGGACCAAGCCCGACGTCCTGGCCTGCTTGCAACGCGCCGGCCTCGTCGCTGACGAGAACGACCGGCCCCACCACAAGCCAATGGCAATAACAATATGAGGCTTTCCCCATGACACACCCGCATCCCGACGGCGAGTCGGTCAATCGACTCAACCCGGCCGTGTTCCACGGCTCGGTGGCCGGCATATTGCTCTTCCTGATCTATGCCATCACCTTCACCGACCACGCCACGGCCTTCTTCAATGCCGGGCTGGACTGGATCGGCAACACCTTCGGCTGGTACTACATGCTGGCGGTCGTCGCCTATCTGCTCTTCGTGGTGCTGATCGGCTTCTCGCGCTTCGGCAAGATCCGCCTGGGTCCCGACCACTCGCGGCCGGAGTTCTCGCTGCTGTCGTGGTCGGCGATGCTGTTCGCCGCCGGGCTGGGCGGCGCCATCCTGTTCTTCGTGGTTTCCGAACCGCTGACCCACTACCTGAACCCGCCCCTCGGCGAAGGCAGCACCGCCGAGGCGCAGCGGCAGGCCATCGTGCAGACCTTCTTGCACTGGGGCATCTCGGGCTGGGGGCTCTACGTGCTGATGGGCATGGCACTGGCCTATTTCAGCTACCGCCATCGCCTGCCGCTGGCGATCCGCTCGACGCTCTATCCGCTGCTGGGCAAGCGTATCTACGGCCCCATCGGCGATGCCGTGGACATCGCCGCGGTACTGGCCACGGTGTTCGGCATCGCCACCGCGCTGGGGATCGGCGTGATGCAGATGAACTACGGGCTGACCTACCTGTTGGGCATACCCGAGGGGCTGCCTGCGCAGATCGGGCTGATCCTGCTGGTGGTGACCCTGGCCACGCTGTCGGTGGTGAGCGGCGTGAAGCGCGGCATACGCCGGCTGTCCGAGCTCAACCTGCTGCTGGTGGCGGGTCTGGTGCTGTTCGTGCTGCTGCAGGGCGATACGCTCCGACTGCTCAACGCCCTGGTCATGAATACCGGCGACTACCTGGTGGCACTGACCGGCAAGAGCTTCGATACCTACGCCTATGCTCCCGAAGCGCAGGGCTGGTTCAGCGGCTGGACAGTGTTCTTCTGGGGCTGGTGGATCGCCTGGGCGCCGTTCGTCGGCCTGTTCCTGGCACGCATCTCACGCGGCCGCACCATCCGCGAGTTCGTCGCCGGCGCCCTGTTCATCCCGCTCATCTTCGTGATGCTCATGATGTCCGTGTTCGGCAACAGCGGCATCGACATGGTCGAACAGGGCCTGGTGGTACTCGGCGACCAGGCCGTGAACCGCCCCCCGGCCACCATCTACACCTTCCTCGAGCAACTGCCCATGGTCGGCGTCACCGCCTCGCTGGTGCTGATGCTGAGCATCGTGTTCTTCGTCACTTCGGCCGATTCCGGCGCGCTGGTGCTGTCCAATTTCACCTACGTGCTACGCGACGTGAACCACGACGCCCCCGCCCGGCTGCGCATCTTCTGGTCGGCCATCATCGGACTGATCACCCTGGCCCTGCTGGTCGCCGGCGGCCTGCGCACCCTGCAGAGCGCGGTGGTGATCGCCGCCCTGCCATTCTCGGCGATCATCTTCCTGACCATGTTCAGCATGTACCGCTCGCTGAAGGTCGAGACCGGTAAGGCCGACGTCCGTCACCAGGTGGTGGCCAGCGCCGCCGCCAACAGCGATTGGCGCGAGCGTCTCGACCGCACCCTGGATGGCACGACGCAGAACGGCGCCGAGGCCACGCTGCGCCACGCCATTCGCCCGGCGCTGCTCGAGCTGGCCGAGGAGCTCACCCGCCGCGGCCAACAGGCCAGCGTCACCGAACGGCAGGTGGAGGGCACCCAACTGCTCTGTCCCACCCTGCAGGTCGACTTCGAAGGCGCCCCCAGCTTCATCTACGCGATACGCCCGCAGCGCATGCGGCCACCGAGCTTCCTGCCCGCGGATGACGACTACTATCTGCGGCTCGACGTTCATCTGGCCGAAGGCGGCCTGGGGCAGGACCTGAACGGCTATACCCGGCTCCAGGTCGTGCATGACGCGCTCAACGAGTATCAGCGCCACTTGCGCTTCCTGGCCCATGCCAGCGCGGAAGGGTACCTGGCCAACATCCCCAGCAGACCCAGCCGCGGAGATACCCACGCTGAGGCCGAGCCCGCAGGCTAGTCGGCCCTTGGTCCACACGCCATGACGAAATGAGCCCCACCTCGGTGGGGCTCGCTGCGTTCAAGTCCGTGCACAGCGTGGGCGTCGGTCACTCGCCGGGCCCGGGGCAGCGCATCAGGATGACCTCGAAGTCCTCGCGATCGAGGTAGGTCAGCGTCAGTACGTCATCTTCCGCCTCGTCTCCCGCTTCGAGCGACATGCGGATCCGCTCGTCCGTGGCCATGTCGTCGGCCGGACAATCGAGCTGGGCCTCCCAGACGTTGTCGCCCTCTTCCGCGACCTCCATGTCACACGAGGCCCCGCCCCCCTCGAAGTGCGATGGACCAAGCGTGATGGCTTGATCCTCCTCCTCGTCTCGCGCACACAGGGCCGGCTCGGTCGCCCAGCGGCCCGCATAGGCGACGGCGTCCTCGAGGGCAGGGTCGTCGCCGTGCGATTCGGCCTGCACGTGGCCGGCGAAGACGATCAGCCCCAGTGCGGTACACAGTGCCATCCATCCGTAGTGTCGATGCTCCATGGTTCACCTCGACGTTAGCGTTGTGTGTATTGGCATAATTCGCCCTTATCAGGGTAGACCAAACCCAGCGAACGCCAGCCCGACGCCTGGCAACCGGTTAGCTTCCTCATGATTTGCACCCAGGCACCAGACCGATATCATGTGGCTTTCGCGAGCCCCTGCACCGCGGGGCCACACCATGTCGAGAGGCACCATGCCGCTGCTCTATTTCCTGCCCCCGCTGGGTGCCGTGCTGATCTGGTCGGGCAACATGACCATCAATCAGCTCACCGTAGGCGCCATCGCCCCCAGCAGCATCGCCTTCCTGCGCTGGTTGCTGGCGCTGCTGGTGCTCACGCCCTTCCTGCTGCCGGCCGCCTGGCGTCATCGCCAAACCATCCGCCGCGAATGGGCCAAGCTCGCCATCCTGGGCCTGCTCGGCATGGGGCTGTGGCAGGGACTGGCCTACGTGGCCGCCGAGACCACCTCGGCCACCAACATGGGCATCCTGGCCGCCATGGTGCCGCTGCTCACGGTGTTGCTCAGTGCACTGATCCTGCGCGAAGCACCCAGCCTCGGCGGCACCGTCGGCGGGCTCGTCGCCCTGTTCGGCGTGCTGGTACTGCTCGGTCGCGGCGACCCGCTCTCGCTGCTGGAACTGGAAGTGGCGCTCGGCGACCTGCTGATGGTGGTGGCGGCGACCTGCTACGCGCTCTACGGGGTGATGCTCAAGCGCTGGCCGCTGGACCTGCCGCCCTGGGTGCTGCTCTACGCCCAGGTGGTGTTCGCCGTGCTGTTCCTGCTGCCGCCCTACCTGATGGGGCCGATGACCCCGGTGGACGGCCACAACGTCTGGTTGATCCTGTATGCCGGCATCCCCGCCTCCATCATCACCACCTATCTGTGGATGCGCGCCATCCGCCAGATCGGCGCCAGCCAGGCCAGCATCTTCATCAACCTGATGCCGCTGTTCAGCGCGCTGATCGCCATGGCCTACCTCGGCGAACGCATTGCCCTGTTCCATCTGGTCGGTGGCGTGCTGGTGCTGGCCGGGGTACTCATGGCCCAGACCCTGACCCAACCGCTCGTCCGCAGAGCCGCCCGCAGCCCATGACGCTCGATACCACACGACTCAACCGGGAAAGGAACTTCTTCGCGACCGGCCAGACGCTGTGGCTGTTCGGCTACGGCTCGCTGATCTGGAAGGCCGAATTTCCTTTCCACGAACGCCGCCCCGCCCATATCGAAGGCTGGGCGCGACGCTTCTGGCAGGGCTCTCACGATCATCGCGGCACGCCGGAGGCGCCGGGCCGCGTGGCAACGCTGATCGAGTCGCCCGGCGCGATCTGTCAGGGCATGGCTTATCGCATCGATGCCGAGGTGCTCGGCCCGCTCGACGTGCGCGAGAAGAACGGTTACCTGCGCGAGCGGGTGACGCTGCATTTCGCCGAGGGCGACCATGCCGAGGGGCTGATATATCTGGCCACGGCGGACAATGCCGCCTTTCTCGGCGCCGCCCCGCTCGACGAGATGGCCCACCAGATCGCCGCCGCTCACGGCCCCAGCGGCGCCAACCGCGACTACCTTCTGCATCTGGCCGATGCTCTGGAAGAGCTCGGCGCCGAGGACCGGCACGTCTTCGGGCTGGCAGCGCGGGTAAGAGGCATAACAGAGGCATAAAAAAGTTAAGTTAGGCATCGATCGGCCGATACCCCTTCCAGAGCACCATGATCGAGAACGGTGCCAGCGATGGGGGACCGGCCGTGAAAGACACCTTATTGAGCGCCGTAGAGGCCGACCTGGTCAGGCCCTGGTATCGCCTGCGCTTCAGCCCTGCGGTAGAGGCCCGCTTCGAGGCCGACACCTCCGCCCGGCGCAGCCACCTCTTGGTGATCGCCGGCCTATTGGCGCTGGTCATCTACAATCTGTACATCTTCAATGACTATGTGATCAGGCCCGAATCCCTGCTGACCGCGGCCTGGCTGCGTTTCGGCCTGATGACGCCCTTGGGCCTGGCGGCCCTCTACGCCGTCTACCGCGGACTCTCGCCGATCCTGCGCGAGGCGACCATGGCGGCCACCATCGTCATCGCCATGCTGCTCTCCAGCGTGAACTTCTACCTCTCGGATTCCCCCTACTCGTTTCTCGATACCTTCTCGTTCGGCTTGATCCTGCTGGTGGGGAACATCGTCTTCTCGTTGCGCTTCGGCTTCGCCCTGGCCTCCTCGCTGCTCTGCGCCGTCATCATGACGAGCTTCGTGATTCCCTATGGGCATACCGACAATGCCGTGAAGATCAACACGTTGGTCGTCTTTGCCTCGAGTGCCGTCTTCACGCTGCTGGCCAACTATCGACTGGAGGCCAGCGAGCGCCAGGCCTATCTGCTGCTGCTGCGTGAACGACTCGGCAACGAAGCCACGCTGCAGGACAACCAGACCCTGGCCAGGATCTCGACCACCGACCCCTTGACCGGGGTGGCCAATCGTCGCCATTTCGACGAGGTGTTGGCGCAGCGCTGGAACGAGGCCATTGCCGAGCGAACGATGCTCGGCATGCTGGTTCTCGATATCGACTGCTTCAAGAACTACAACGACCGCTACGGTCATCTCGAGGGCGACGTCTGCCTGCGCCAGGTTGCGCAGGAGATACAGCACCATGTGCGCCACGAGCTCGACCTGGTGGTGCGCTATGGCGGCGAGGAATTCGTCGTGCTGATGCCCGACGCCTCGGCCTCCTCGGCGTTCCAGGCCGCCGAGCGTATTCGTCAGGGCATCGAAGCCCTGGCCATACCCAACGCAGGCGTACCCCACTCAGCGGTGGTCACGATCAGCATCGGTGTTGCCGTGGCCCGCCCCACCTCAGCCATGCCGCCCTCGACGCTGCTGTCGCTAGCCGACGAAGCGCTCTATCAGGCCAAGCGCGAAGGGCGTAACCGCTGCGTACTGGCGCAGTTACAGGAGAGTGGCCCCTCGACACAGGCGCACCGGGACACACCCCATGCCACCGGCCTTGCGTCATCTGGTGACGAGGCGAAACGGTGAGCTACAGGAGGTACATGCGTAGCGGCATCCATAGCCCCATGGCGATCATGATCAGATTCTCGGTGAGCGACACGAAGCCCAGCGGCACCTTGCTGTCGCCACCCACGCAGGCGCACTTGAGTTCTCGCTTGTCGATGTAGACCGCCTTGAACACCGAAACGGCGCCCACCGTGCCGATGAACAGCGCCACGGGAGCGGCCAGCCACACCAGCGCCCCGGCCAGCATCAAAATGCCTGCCAGCGTCTCGGCATAGGGATAGACGTAGCCATAACGCACCTGGCGCTGAGCCAGCAGGTCGTAATTGAGAAACATGGTGCTGAAGCTCTCCACGTCCTTGAGCTTCTGCAGCCCCAGCAGAGTCATGGCAATGGCCACGAAGTACTCCGGCATTCTCGCGCTCACCAGCGAGCCGGTTGCGGTCCAGCTCACGGCGAAGCCCATCAGCAGCGCCGTGGCGAACAGCGCGATCACCGGCTGGTAGGTGGTCTCGTCCTCGCCCGGCGAATCCAACCCGAAATGCTCGCGCAGCTCGTCATAGCCGCCGATACGCTGGCCATCGATGAAGGCCTGGGGCGTGGTATCGACGCCATGCTTCTCCTTGAACGCCTCCGTCTCCTCCCGCGTGGTCAGATGATGATCCTCCACCTCGAAGCCCTTGCGCTCCAGCAGGTCCTTGCTCTTGAGGCCGAAGGGGCACAGGTGCTCTTGCATGACCATGCGGTATAGCTTGGCCTGCTTGCCCTGCCCCACTGACTGTCCTTGAGCCATGGCATCTCTCCTTGGGTGCATTCACCCCCAAGGGTAGTCAATGAAAGCGTCAGCGGAACCTCGTGGCGGGAATCACAAATCCAGACTTGCGCCCTGTTTGCGCAGCCACTCCTTACGCTCGCGCCAATCCGGCATCACCTTGTCCACTTCGTTCCAGAACTCATCGCCATGATGGCGATGATGAAAATGGCACAGTTCGTGTACGACGATGTAGTCCACGATTTTGGGCGGAGCCATCATGCACTTCCAGTGGAAATTCAGGATGCCGCTCCTGCCACAGCTAGCCCAGCGGTAGCCCATGTCCTTTACCTTGATGCCTGCCGTGCCCACACCTACCTTTGGTGCGTAATAATTCACTCGATCATGAAACCGCTGCTGTCCCTTGTTGGTATAGAAGCGTTCAAAAGCCATACGGGCAGCAGCCGTACCCCCTCGCTCGATAACGTCCCGACTCAGGCAAAAACCCCCCTCCTTCAACTGGAGTGGCACATCCTGTTGTGACACCAAAGACAGCCTATAAGCACTGCCCAGATAGAGGAAAGTTTCACCATTCACCCATTCGCGCACCACCGCGCTGGCATTCAAGTCTCTCCATTCCGCCAGGTTGCGGTAGATCCACATCCGCTTACTCTCGACGACAGCATCCACCTGCTCAGCGGTATAGCTGGCCGGTGAACGCACTACGACGCGACCATCACGCTCGATGACAATGTCAGTGGTTTTACGTGGGCTGCCCGACAGCAGCTGATATTCGATATCCCTAACTCGACGGGCACTCATGAGCGATCCCCCTTACCACCTTTGAGCAACTCGTCGTGACGGTTCTTGGCAAGTTTCATGATCTCCACAGCAATCCTTTCCCGCTTGGCTTTCAGCTCAGGAATTCCTGTCAAAGTGATGGCGGCCTTGATCTCACTGCGGGTTCTCTTCTGTTTGTCACTGTTTTGCCAAAAGTCGATACTGCCGATGCTCGCCTGCAGAGTTTCTACCACAGCTTCCATCAGCACCTTCATCTTGGGCTTGGCGTCAGCTGGCACCTCACCATGCTCAAATGCTTCATTAGCAATGTGATCGAAAAACGTGGTGGCCTCGCGGCTCATGCCTTGATCACCCTGCTGGCGCCCCTCAGCGGCCACCTTACGCAGCTTCTCCAGCTCTTCTGCGAGCTTGTCCCACTGGCCCTGATACCTATCGATCAGTTGCTCTACTTTTTCCGACAGGCTCTTGTAGAAGGCCGGGTCTTCATCGTGATGGACGGTACAGTGCTTGCGCAGGGCATGCTCCATCTCACTGGCCTTAGCCTCGTCGTTATCGCCCGCATGCCGGTTGAGCTTTTCGATAAAGTCCTCGGAGAGCAATTCAACCGGTGCCACCTTGGGGTTGATCCCCAAACTGATCAAGTGCTCGTTGATCAACGAGCGCACCTTCTGACCGGCATCGCCCAAATCCAGACTTTCGTCCTTGTAGCGCTCCTTGGCCACACGCAGAATATACCCCAGCCTCTTGGCCGGCACCCGATAAGGGTGACCTGCGGCATGCGGCAGGATGATATCCAGGCTGCTCAGGAATTTCTTCAAATAGACATCGAAATCAGCGCGTACCTTCTCATCCTTCAACGCCTTGACCGCTTCATGTACTACCGCTGCATCTTCTTCGACGGTGGCCAGTTTCCCCTCGACAAATTCGGATAGCTGGCTGACCTTGTGACTGGCGAAGAGCTGCAACAAGCGCTGATAACGCTCCTGTAGCACCGGCACTTCGGAGCTGATGTTCTTTAGGCCGCTGGCCAGCTCATGCTGCTCATCAGTCGCGGCATAGAGCGTTAGCGCATCGGTCAAGTGATGCGTAAGGCCGATATAATCCACCACATAGCCACGCTGCTTGCCCTTCTTCACTCGATTGGTGCGGGCGATGGCCTGTAACAGCGTGTGCTCGCGGATCCTCTTGTCGAGATACATCACCTGCTCGATGGGTGCATCGAAGCCGGTCAGCAGCATGTCGCATACCACCAGAAAAGCGATACCTACATAGGGCTTGTCCGGGTCGTCGAAGGCGAAGGGGCGGCAGAAGTTCTCGACCGCATTCCAGGCCCTGGCCTGCTTTCGTGCTGCGGTGACATAAGCGGCTTCATTGGTGCCATCGCTTGAGATCACTACCGCGGCTTTCAGCGATGCCACCTTCTTAGCAAGTGCAGGCGAAGCCGACTGCAAGGCGCCAGCCGTATCCGCCAATGCCTGGTGAATGGCCTTCTGATAGCGTACGGCGGCCAGCTTGGAGTGACAGACCACCTGGGCCTTGAAGCCATTGGGGAAGATATGTTCGAGGTAGTGCTTGACCATATCCTTGGCAATGGCCTCGATACGCTGCTCAGCTTCCAGCAGATCCCCCGTGGCGCCGTACTTCTTCTTGATAGCCAGCAGTTCTTCTTCACTACGCTCCTTGAACAGGTTTTCGAACTGCGTTTCGAAGCCATGCTTATCGTTCAGAGCCGCATCGGCGGTGCGCCCTTCATAGAGTATCTGCAGGGTCGTGCCATCCTCTACCGCATCCATCAGCTTGTAGGTATCGATATACTCGCCGAAACGCTTGACGGTTTTCTTCTCACCGTGGCGCTCGGTGATCAGCGGCGTACCGGTAAAGGCGATACGCGCGGCATTGGGAAACGCCTCGAAGATATTGTGGCCAAGGTCGGAGCCCTGCGTGCGGTGCGCCTCGTCGATCATCAGCACGATACGTGACGAGTCATTCACGACGCCGAAGGTCTCCTTGCCAGGAATGGCCTGGTAGGTTCCCAGCGCTTCCGCTACCGATAGCGGCAAGCTTTGATCCTGCAACTGGAACTTGTGCGCCATGACCATATTGATATCAGAACTGTCATTGGCGAGATCGGTGCGCAGATCCCGGCGGCTTTCGATGACATTGACACGGCCACCGATCAGGGTGGCAGTCTCAGCCAGCTGATCCTCCAGATCAACACGGTCGTTGATCAACAATATCTTGAAGTCGTGCAGATCACATGAGGCCCGTAGCATGCGCGCCAGGAATACCATGGTCAGACTCTTGCCCGAGCCTTGGGTATGCCAGACCACGCCGCTCCGCTCTTCCGCCGTTTGGCCACGGCGAAGCCGTTCGACGATCTTGTTCGCCGCACGGAACTGCTGGTAGCGCCCCACCACCTTGATGCGCGGACCGCCATCGGTATCCATGAATACCGAGCAGGTACGCAGCAGGTTCAGCAGGTTGGCCTTCTCGAGCATGCCGTTGATCAGGCGCTGCTGCGGATTCATCCCTTTAGCCACACTTTCAGGCTGAGGCCACAGAGTCTTCCACGGATAGAAGTGCTCTTCACCGGAAGTAATGGAACCGTAATCCGCCTCAACGCCACTTGAGCGGATCAGCAACAGATTGCTATGAAACAGCCGGGGCTCGCCCTCCTTCAGCCCCTGCTGGGCGGTGGCCTGGCGGCGGTTCATGTAACGCTGCAACTGCACGAAGGCCTCGGCCATCGGATTGGCGCAGGTTGGCCCACCCTTCTTGCACTCGACTACCGCCAGGGGAATGCCATTCACGAACAGCACGATATCGGGAATGATGAACTGCTTCACACAGCCCGGCGTGTCGACACGGAACTGGTTGATGGCAAGAAAGTGATTGTTCAATGGGGTGTCGAAGTCGATCAGACGCACCACCGGGTCTTGCTCGCCGGTTGCATCGTTGACGTCTACCTGTGCTTTGAACAGCAGCTTCTGGACCGCCTCGTTGGCCTCCAGCAGAGAGCGGTTAGGCTGGCGCAGAATCTGGTCCTGTAGGTCCTGCAGTTGTTTGCCGCTCAACCACGGCTGCCCGTCAGGCAAGCGATTGAGATCGGCAACCGCCTGGGCAAACACGCCGGGCAGCAGCCACTGACGAAAGGTATGGCGCAGGCTCTTGGCAGGGTTCGAGGGTATCTCCTGCCCCTGATCGACAATCTGCCAGCCCAGCACCTGCAACTGCTGGAGAAAGGGCTGCTCGACCTCGGTGTACTCACTCAACATTCATCTCCAGCGAACGTTAACCTGCCGGCTGCAAGGCCATGGCTTCGAGCCGATTGAGCGCCAACTTCACTTTGCAGAGGTCGAACAGCTTGAGCTTGCGCTGTGCCGAGCGCTCGCCACCCGGCCAGTGGCGCACCCCCTCCATTACCGACTCGGGGTCTGGTGCGGCTTGCTCTTGGGTTAACAGCCAATCCACCGAAGCCAGCAGCTCCATCCCGAAAGGGGATTCGAAGCCATCGATCAGTGCCGCGGTCTTTTCCAGCGCCGGCAGATACTGTTTGGCCTCGGTCTTGAGATACAGGGCCACTTTCTCCCGCTTGGCATCATTGAACCAGATGGTGTCCAGCGGCCCGCAATCATTGATGCGCTTTTCGCTTTTCAGGTAGCTGCCATCCAGGCCGTTCAGCAGATGGCGCAGCCGATCCGCGTAGGGGCCATAGTTATTGGCTTCGAAACGCAAGTCCAGGGGGTTAGCCAGCCCTTCGGTTTCTATCGAGCGCTCCAGAAACCAAGCCAGCTTCTGGATTTCCAACAGGCTGCACTCCATGCCCAGCACCCAGTAGCGGCGCACCAGCTCGGCAATCAGCGCTCGAGCCGGCGTCAGTTTTTCCACCCCCTGTCGTTTTGCGACGTTCTGATATTGGGACGTCGGCTCGAAAACGACGATGTGCACGCCTTCCAGGTCTCCCAGGGCCTGTTCCACCTGCGGCTTGATCTCTGCCCAATCCAGCCCGCCATTGCCCGCCCCCAACGGCGGAATGGCAATGGAGCGCACCTGATTCTGCTCAATGAAGCGGCGCAGGTCGGCCAGGCCATCGATAATCCACTGCATCTGAGATTTAGCGCGCCAGTGCTGCTTGGTGGGAAAGTTGACGATCCAGCGCGGGCCCATCAATTCTCCGGTCTCGGTCACGAACACCTGGCCGGTCTTCACCTCGCCGGCCTTGCAGGCACGGGTATAGGCAGCGGTATTGGCGGGAAAGCGCTCCTTGAACATCAGTGCAATGCCCTTACCCATGACACCCACCGTATTGACGGTGTTTACCAACGCCTCGACCTCGGCATCCAGTAGATTGCCTGTTGTATAGGTGATCATGGCTGCCTCCTCAAAAGTACCAGCCGGGAATACAGCGGATATCCAGTTGGACACCCAGCATCGCGGCCTGTTGTTGTAATTCTAGTTGCACCTGTTGGGTATAACACACTGCCCCAAATAGCGCCTGAATGGGCACCTGCCCATGAACGAGCGCCTCGGCCTGGTAGCGCTCCACCTTCTCCGGATCGTCCGGATCACGCTGGAAATTGCGCTGTTGCAACAGCGGCCAATCAATGGCGCTCAGGTGCTCCAATGCATTGAAGTAATTGGCCGTTACCGGGTAGGCGTGACGGTCGGTGAAGACAAAAGGTAGCCCCAGCTCGGCCACCTTGGACAGGCTGGACACCAGAATGACGATATCGGCATTGGCTACCTGCCGTACGCCACCGCGGCCAGTATGAATGTTGTACATCATCGGCGAAAAGGGGGTGAAGTAGAACGGCACGTAATCGTTCAACACCCCACCTGGCGGCAGTGGCACCACCCGATGAGCACGACGATTGATCAGTTCTTCATTGCCAATGGTCACCCAATTCGGCGAGCGCGCCCCGCCATTGCCGGCATGCAGGCCGTTAGCCAGAATCCAGGGCAGGTTCTGACGATGGGTAATGCGCCAGATCAGAGCCTTGTCCGGATTGAGGTTGGGATAACGGCTAGGCATTGACTGCCTCGGGTTCAGCCACGGCATCGACTCGGACCGGGACCTTGCCGGTGAGGAGATCATGCATTAGGCCTGCTTTTTGTTTTTGGAATTTATTCAATAGCTCACTCTCTTCAGAAATCACTCTATTAATCGCCGCTGCCCGCGCAACAATTTCTTTTTGCTCATCAATTCTTGGCCATGCAAAGACAATACTATTGAGTACCTCTCCATTGGCGACATCACGCCCGCCGGAATTAACCCGGCATCTGATCTGCCTTTTCACTCTTTCATCAAAGGAAAGCAGGCTCTGCAAAAAGGCAGGATCCGCCTTGCCATCATCCAAATGAATACGCATAAGATTTGATGACATTATCCAACCATCCTGCTCAGGCTCGATAACCACTGATCTTCCAACATCAGCCACTCGGGAAAATACCACTTCCCCCGGCCGGATACGATAACCTACGAGATGATTTGCATATATCTCACTAACAAAAAGCAGCTCATCCTCTAAAAACTCACCTTCACCGAGGGCACCAATTGTGATAACAGGAACACCTTCCTGAACCCAGTGCTCCCCTTTCAGGGAAGATCCAAAGGGGCCTGTTTTGATATGCGGTATGCCTAGTTGTGCCATTTCCCGAAGGGACTGGGCTTTCCACTCCTTTGGAACCCACCCAATCGAGGTTTCCTGGTACAGCTCCCGGGCCTGCGCGCGCGGCGGGCGCAGCTGGCCGTCGGGGCCAATGCCGCGGGTAAACAGGTCGTGCATCAGCCCGGCCTTTACCTGCTGATATTTGTCGATTAAGGCTTGGGTTTTTTCTATGGCTCGGTCGATGGTTTGCAGGATATCTGCAATTTTCGTTTGCTTTTGGAACCCTGGATTAAAGAAAGAAATTTTTTCCAGCCAGTCGCGACTGATACTTGGCACCCCTGTAGCTTCATTTAACTTCGAAAGATCGTAGTTGAGAAGGCAATAATATAGCCAGCGAGTATCTACATCCTTAGATGGCAACACCGCAAACGTTGTATCCGTGGCCCAGAACGGGGCGAGAGACAGCTGTGGGTTTCCCAGTGAACCCTTTCTAGGAACCACCACTCCAGCCTCAAACATGGCTCTTGAGGCGCGACCATACTCGCCACCAGTTCCTATGATGGGCACAGCACCATCCTCATCCACCACCTCAGATGACGACTTCCCATAAACTATCGAAGACACATCGGCAAGCCTGCTATGCATACCCCAGCTCCACTAAAAACTCCTGCAATTGGCGCGAAGCCTGATCCCGCTCCGCCTCAATCTGACGGGCAGTGACCGCGTACTTGCTCCACAGGTTCTCGATAGCCTTGATGCAGGCGCGCTGCTCGGTACGCAGGTAATTCTGATAGATCGCCATCAGCCGCTGACGCAGCCGCTCGATGATCACCGTGCGTGCCTCGTCCACCGAGATTTTCTTGCGCGCACTCTCCACCAGCTCGTCACGCTTGTTCTCGATGGCCTTGATGGTGGCCTTGAGTGTCTTGGCTTCGTTCTCCAGGGTCTTATGACCTTCCAGTTCGGCCTCTAGGCGCTGGGCACGGTCATAGGCCCGTTGGCCCTGTTCCATGGCATTTCGCAGTGCCAGGTCGAGTTGCGTCGTAAAGCGCTGCTGAGCCGCCAGATCGATGATGCGCTGGCCGTTGGCGAACTGTGGCGCCCTTGCCGTCAGCCCTTCGCTGCAATAGAAAGGTCTCTTGCTACCCTCAGGCAGCTTGCCAGCGACCTTGAGTTCACTGAAAAGGTGTGTCGCCAAGTCCTTGATGCGCTTCAGCTCGGCTTTCCACTCGGCGTTCAGCGCCTTGTGTTCTTCCTTCTTGGCTTTGACCTCGCTACTCGGCAGCACGCCGGTATCGTCGCTGTCCTCGAAGTCCTCTTCGTCGGCGGCGGCAAACAGCGCCTGCAATTCGGCAAGGCGAGCCTGAGCTTGCTCCTGCTCCTCCAGTACCTCGGGGAACTGGCTCTGCAGGATATCCTCGTCCGGGATCAGCTCCGGCCCCCAGCCGCTGGCGGCGATGGACTTGAAGTCCGCCTTGAGATGATCCACGTAGGTAGCAAACGCCCCGCGTATCTGAAAAGCCGTAAGCAGTTGCTGCTCGGCCAGCGCCCGCTGGATGCTTTCCAGTAGCTGGCTGCGCATGACGTAGACGTTGCGTGGCCTATCCTGCTGGTTGTCGGCATCCGGCGCCAGCGCCTCGACAATGGGCAGGTTTGCCTGCCACCACTGCTCGAGCGTCTCCATGAAGGCCTGGTTGGCCGTCATCACACCCTGGTGGCGGTTGACGAAATCAGCAATCTCCCGCTTGTCACTAAGCGCCGGTGAGAAGTCCATATAGCCGGCACCCCGGGGCACGAAGGTATCGGCCTTGAGCTGCGGATAATTTTCCCAGTAATGGCCGAGGCTCTCGATCTCGGCGATCGGCACGCCGCCGTGGAGGTGAGCACGGACGTCGTGGGGCTCGGGGGGTGGGGCATTGTCCACGTAGCGGCGAATATTGCAGTTGTACTCCTCGGCCCGAATCTCCGCTACCGGCACCGGACGAGCGTAACCGGGGATCTCGCCACCGTGGCGGTAGGCGTAGATGATCTTGTCGATGTCTTCCGGGCGCAGGTGATTCTGAGCCTTGCCTTCGCGGTACTCGCGGTCGGCGTTGATGAAAAGCACACTGCCATTCTCACCCCGGCGATGCTCCGCGCCCTGCTTGTTCATCACCAACAGGCAGGCGGGTATGCCGGTGCCATAGAAGAGGTTACCGGGCAGGCCGATCACCGCCTCCAGGTAGCCGTGGTCGATAAAGTACTTGCGCGCTTCGCGCTCCTCACCACCACGAAACAACACACCATGAGGCATGACCGTGGCCATGCGCCCATCATGCTTGAGCACGGCCAGCATGTGCTGGACGAACATCAGGTCCGCTTTCCTGCCCTTCTCCGGCATCATCACCGGGAAGCGGCCGCTGAACTTGAGATCCTTCTTGATGTAGTTCTGGCTGAAGGGTGGGTTGGCCACCACGCGGTCGAACCGTTTCAACTCGTTGTGCTCATCGAGATGCTGCGGTTCACGCAGGGTATCCTCCTGGCGGATATCGGCGTGGGATATTCCATGCAGCAGCATGTTCATCTTGCAGATCGACCAGGTAGTGCCGATCTTCTCCTGGCCGTAGAGAGCCAGCTCGCTGGCATCGCCGCCCTTCTCGCGCAGGTAGTCGCGCATCTGGATCAGCATACCGCCCGACCCCACCGTTGGATCGTATACGCTCATCCCTTCTTCGGGATCGCAGATCTCGACGCACAGCCTGACCACTTCCCAGGGGGTGTAGAACTCACCCGCCTTCTTGCCGGCGGAATCGGCAAAGTACTTGATCAGCCACTCGTAGGCGGCGCCGAGCAAGTCGGGAAACTCGAAGTCCTCGTCACGTAGCGGGATCTTGTCGAAGTTCAGGACGAAGTCGGCCAGGGTATCGTCATCGAGCGTACGCTGGCCGATCTTGCGGTTGAAGTTGATGCCCTTCAACACATCCTGAAGAACCTCGATATTGTCATCTTCGATGGCTTCCAGGGCCTTGTTCAGCGCGCGACCGACATCCGTCTTGACGTGCTTGAGCGCAGGCCGCTGTACGATCTTGGTGACACCGTTCTCAACCACCTCCTCCTGCCAAGGCTCATTCCAACGAGCGCGGGGCGGCACATAGAAGTACTTGCCGGAGTAGTTGTCGGGATCCTCCAGCTCGACGGCAATATCTTCCTCGGCCATGCCCTGAGCCCGGTACCGCTTGCGCAGTGCCTGGCGACGCTGATCGAACAGATCGCTGGCACGCTTGAGGAAGAGCATGCCGAAGATGTATTCCTTGTACTCGCTGGCATCCATGCTGCCGCGCAGATCGTCGCAGGCGCGCAGCAGCAGGCTTTCCAGGTGAGGGAGCGTCAGTTTCATCGGTCTTCCGGGGCTCGTCTGTTCGGGGCTCGAAGATGACCGGTATGGTACCCGGAACATCTTGCCCTGCCCATTGGCATTAGGGCGTCCGCTCAATGCCCAGAGATGAAGCCCTTAACGGATCCCCGCCCTGAGGAACGACTGCACGAACTGGCGCTGGAACAGCAGGAAGGCGACCAGCAGCGGCGCGATGCTGAGCAGCGTGGCGGCGCTGACGGTGGCCCAGTTGACGCCGGTTTCCGGCGCCGAGAAGATGCCGAGCCCCACGGTGAGCGGGCGGCTCTCCACCGAGTTGGTGACCACCAGCGGCCACAGGAAATTGTTCCAGTGATGGCTGATCGAGACCAGGCCGTAGGCCAGGTAGGTGGGCTTGGCCAGGGGCACGTAGACCTTGAGCAGGATCGCCATCCAGCCGCAGCCCTCCACCCGGGCGGCCTCCTCCAGCTCGCGGGGGATGGTCTTGAAGGTCTGGCGCAGCAGGAAGATGCCGAAGGCGCTGGCCACGTAAGGCAGGCCGATGCCGGTGATGGTGTCGACCAGCCCCAGTCCACTGGCGATACGGTAGTTCTCCACGATCAGCACCTCGGGGAACACGAACAGCTGGATCAGCACCAGCATGAACAGCACGTCGCGCCCGGGAATGGGAAAGCGGGCGAAGGCGAAGGCTGCCAGGGTGCAGACCACGAACTGCGCCAGCACCACCCCGGTGACCAGCAGGAAGGTGTTGAGGTAATAGCGGGCGAACGGCGCCTGGGCCCAGGCGTTGGCGAAGTTGTCCAGCGTGATCGGAGCGAACAGATCGAAGCGCACCATGTAGGCCGGCGGATGGAAGGCGGCCCAGATGGCGTAGAGCAGCGGAAAGATCCAGATGATCGCCAGCAGCCAGGCGGCCGTGGTCTCGAGACTCGGCACGCGCAGGGCGAAGCGGCTGGCGGCGGGGCTGATGGCTCGGTTCATTGATAGTGCGTCCTGCGGTCGATCACGGTGAACTTGAGCGTGGCCACCACCGCCAGCACCAGCAGGATCACCACGGTGATGGTGGCGGCATAGGTGCGGTCGAAGAACGAGAAGGCATTCTCGTAGACGTAGTAGAGCAGCAGGTTGGTGGCGTTGTTGGGCCCGCCCTTGGTCAGGATGAACAGGTGATCGACCACCCGCACGGCGTTGATCAGGGCATTGATCAGCACGAACAGCGTGGTCGGCATCAAGAGTGGGAAGGTCACCCGCCAGAAGAAGCTCCAGCGGCTGGTGCCCTCCAGGTCCGAGGCCTCCTTCAGCTCCGGCGGGATGCTCTGCAGCGCCGCCAGGTAGAAGATCATGAAGAAACCGGCCTCCTTCCATACCGTCATCACGATCACCGAGGTCAGCGCCACGCTGGGGTCGCCCAGCCAGTTGACCCCGGAGAGCCCCAGCGCGCCGAGCAGCTTGTTGAACAGGCCGATCTGCGGTGCGTAGAAGAACATCCAGATGTTGGCCGCGGCGATCATCGGCAGGATGGTCGGGGTGAAATAGGCCATACGCACGAAGCCGCGCCCCGGCAGGCGGGCATTGACGAACAGCGCCATGCCCAGCGCCAGGGCGATGGAAGTGGGAATGGTGCCGAGGGCATAGATCAGGTTGTTGCGCGCCACCCGCCAGAAGGTGCGGTCCTCCACCAGCATGGCGTAGTTCTCCAGCCCGACGAACTCCGGCGGCGCGCCGCGAAAGCCGGGCAGGAAGAAGCTGTTGATCAACGTCGCCACGGTGGGCAGATAGGCGAAGGTGCCGAGCAGCACCGCCGCCGGCAGCAGCAACAGCGCACCGTAGATCTGCATGCGTCGGTCGGCATTCTGGATCATCATGGCCCATCCCGGGGATCGGGGCTATCCGGCGGCAAGGCCCCGGAGTGCCGTACCATCGATGAGGCGCTGTGAATCCTTCCCTGGACGCTACATTCGACATCCCTGTCGAATGACCTCCTCTTCGACCTTGCCCCCGGAGCCCTATCTGCGTCGGTTCGATTTTTCGACGTTATGCCCTTCGAAGCCTCAGCGAGAGCGTGCGTAGCGGCGCAGCGCCGCGTCAGCCTCCGCCTGGGCCTGCTTGAGCGCTTCCTCCGGCGACATCTGGCCGGTCAGTGCCGCCTGCACGGCGTTGTCCAGCGCCCGGCGCACTCGCCCGCCCTGGTAGGTGGCCAGCTCCGCGGTGGCGTGCTCGAGCTGGTCGCGGGCCACCGCCGCCGGGGCGAACTCCTCGACGTAGTTGCGCAGCGCCTCGGTCTCGTAGGAGGCCGGACTCACGCCCATGTAGCCGGTCTCGATCGACCAGGCTGCGGCACGCTCGGGGTCGGTCATCCAGCGAATGAAGGTCATCGCCGCGCGCTGCTCCTCCTCGGTGCTGTCCTTGAACAGGTAGAAGTTGCCGCCGCCGGTGGGGCTGCCGCGTTGGGTGTTCATGGGCAACATCGCCACGCCGAAGTCGAAGCCGGCCTCGTTGCGCACCGCGGTGAGGTTGCCGGTGGTGTGCCACATCATGGCGGTGGCCTGCTCGATGAAGTTCTGGCGCAGCGTGCCCCACTCGATGGTGCCGTCGGGCATGGCCTGATGCTCCTGGGAGAGTGAGACCCAGTACTCCAGCGCCTCGATGGCAGCGGGGTCGTCGAAGTAGACCTCGGTGCCCTCTTCGTTCATCAGTCGGTGGCCGTTCTGGAAGGCGAAGGCCTGGAACATCCAGTAGGGATAGCCGGTGGAGGGCACCATCACGCCCCACTGCTGGCCGTTGCTGGCGTCGCGCACCGCGGCGGCCATCTCCGCCATCTCCTCCCAGTTCTCGGGCGGCGTCTCGGGGTCGAGCCCGGCCGCCTCGAAGGCGTCCTTGTTCCAGTAGAGCACGATGGTGGAGCGCTGGAAGGGAATGCCGTAGGTCTGACCGTCGATCTGGCCGTTCTCCATCAGCCCGGGGTAGAAGCCGTCGAGCCACTCACGCTCCTCGTCGGTTTCGATCACCGAGTCGAAGGAGACGATGGCGTCCTGCTCCAGCAGGTCGAACAGGTCGATGGAGAACAGCACCGAGAGCTGCGGCGCATTGCCTGCCTCGATGGCCGACATCGCCCGTACCCTGGTGTCGTCATAGTTGCCGGCGTAGATGGCATTCACCGAAATATCCGGATGCTCGTTCTCGAATTCGGCCACCAGACCGTCGATCACGTCGGTCAGGGCGCCGCCCACGGCCACCGGGTAGTACATGGTCAGCTCGGTCTGGGCCTGAGCGCTCAGCGAACCGGCGGCCAACAGCCCGGCCACCGCCGCGGCACCCAGCCTGCCGCCCTTGACGAGACTGCCACCGGCTGGACAGCCACCTGCTAGAGAGAAGCGTGCGTTCATCGTTTCACTCCTGAAGAGTCGTTCCCTGCGGGATAGGACGAGGCTCGCGCCTCGCGGTCTTGGGTCGAAGCGCCGGCAAGGCCCGGCTCGAAGCGATGGCGCCCGGGCGGTGCGGCCAGGTCGTGCCCCGTTATCGCCAGCCGCTGTCCATCGCTTGCATCGAAGAAGTGCGCCGTCTCGCGCCGCCACTGCAGCCGACAGGGCGAGCCGGCAGCGAGCGACGGCCTGCCGTCGAGGCGGGCGCGCAGCTGCTGGCTGCCGACCTTGAGCCGCACGATGCTGTCGGCACCGAGGTATTCGGCATCGATCACCTCGGCGGGCACACCGGGAGCGTCGGCCGGCAGCAGGCGGATCTCCTCCGGGCGCAGGCCCAGCCAGTGTCCCTTGGCCTCGTGGGGTGCCACGCTGCAGCGGGGTTCGCCGTCGATCACCGCGCCGTCCGCGGCAGCGGAAAGCGTCACCAGGTTCATCGCCGGGCTGCCGATGAAGCCGGCGGCGAAGGCGCTGGCCGGGCGCTCGTAGAGTTCGCTCGGGGTGGCGTCCTGCACGATGCGGCCGTCCTGCATCAGGATCACCCGGTCGCCCATGCTCATCGCCTCGACCTGGTCGTGGGTGACGTAGATCACCGTCATGCCGAGCCGCTGCTGCAGCGCCTTGATCTCGCGACGCATCTCGCCGCGCAGGCGGGCGTCGAGGTTGGACAGCGGCTCGTCCATCAGGCAGATGGGGTGTTCGGAGATGATCGCCCGGGCCAGCGCGACCCGCTGGCGCTGGCCGCCGGAGAGCTGGGCCGGCTTGCGCTCGAGATAGGCTTCGAGATCGACCAGTTGGGCCACCCGCGCCAGCCGCTCGCGGCGCTCGGCCTTGGGCACCTTGCGGCTACGCAGGCCGAAGACGATGTTGTCGGCCACGCTCAGGTGGGGAAACAGCGCGTAGGACTGGAACACCATGCTGATGCCGCGGTCGCCCGGCGGCAGATGGGTGACGTCGCGCCCACCGATCTCGATGCGACCGGCAGTGGCCTGTTCGAGCCCGGCGATCATGCGCAGCGTGGTCGACTTGCCGCAGCCCGAGGGGCCGAGCAGGATGACGAACTCCCCCGGCGCCACGTCGAAGCCGATGGCGTCGACGGCAGCGGTATCGCCCCAGCGCTTGCTCACGGCCTCGAGCCGGATGCGCTGGTGATCTCGCATGGGGACGTGCGAACCGGATGGCTGGCGCTGCGGGCTCTGTTCCTGCCCCTGATTATTATTGTCTGGGTTCATACTGCTTCCGCGTTGCCCGTGAAGGCGTGGCATGGCTGTCATCGACTCTCCCGAAACTCAGCGTAGCCGCTAATTCGACGAAGTGCGGCCATGCTGACGACTTTCGATGACAGCGCCATGACACGGTGACGACTCGGCCATGTTACGGAGGCAGCGAGCCCGGCATGCTAGACTGCTGGCTTTCCCCTGATCAGGAACCGAGCGCAATGTCCCTTGAAGACCTGCACCTCAATCTCCGCAACCTGACGCAGGACGATTACCCTCAGCTCAAGCAGCTGATGGATGCCGTCTACGACGACATCGGCGGCGCCTGGCCGCAGCACTCCATCGACCGGCTGATCCAGGAGTTCCCCGACGGCCAGATCGCCATCGAGGACGACGAACGGCTGGTGGGCGTGGCGCTCACCGTGCGGGTCGACTACGACGAGTTCTCCAACCCGCACAAGTACGACGACCTGGTGGGCAACCGCGAGATCATCTTGAACGACCCCGAAGGCGACGCCATGTACGGGCTGGACGTGCTGATCCACCCCGATTACCGCGGCTACCGCCTGGGCCGTCGCCTCTACGAGGCGCGCAAGGAGCTGTGCCGCTCGCTCAACCTGCGCTCGATCCTGGCCGGCGGGCGCATTCCCCAGTATCACGAGCACGCCGAGGAACTCTCGCCCGCCGAATACATCGAGCGGGTGGCGCGCAAGGAGATCTACGACCCGATTCTCTCCTTCCAACTGGCCAACGATTTCCAGGTCAAGCGACTGCTGCGCAAGTACCTGCCCGAGGACGAAAAGTCCCAGGGTTACGCCACCCTGCTGGAGTGGAATAACATCCTCTACGAGCCCGCCGAGCGGGTGCTGGAGAACCGCCCCACCCAGGTGCGTGTGGGCGCCGTGCAATGGCAGATGCGCGAGTGCGCCTCGGTGGAGTCTGTGCTGCAGCAGGTGGAGTATTTCGTCGATGCCATCTCCAGCTATCAGAGCGATTTCGCGGTGTTCCCGGAGCTGTTCAATGCCCCGGTGATGGGCCTGCAGGACCGCGCCACCCAGCAGGACCAGCTCGCCGCCATCCGCTACCTGGCCGGCTTCACCGAGCAGTTCAAGACCGAAATCTCGCGCATGGCGGTCTCCTACAACATCAACATCATTGCCGGCTCGATGATCGAGGTGGGCGAGGACGACCGGCTCTACAACGTCAGCTACCTGTGCCATCGCGACGGTGATGTCGAGAAGCAATCCAAGCTGCACATCACGCCCCAGGAGCGCCGCGAGTGGGTGATCGAGGGCGGCGACGAGCTGCGCGTGTTCGAGACCGATGCCGGTCGTGTCGGCATCCTGATCTGCTATGACGTGGAGTTCCCCGAACTCGGCCGGCTGCTGGCCGATCAGGACATGGACATCCTGTTCGTACCGTTCTGGACCGACACCAAGAACGGCTACCTGCGGGTGCGCCACTGCGCCCAGGCGCGGGCCATCGAGAACGAGTGCTACGTGGTGCTGTGCGGCAGCGTGGGCAACGTACCGTCGATCCGCAACCTGGACATCCAGTACGCCCAGTCGTCGGTGTTCACGCCCTCGGACTTCGCCTTCCCCCACGACGCGGTGCTCTCCGAGACCACGCCCAATACCGAGATGGTGATCTTCTCAGACCTCGACCTCACCCGGCTCACCGTGGTGCGCGCCGAGGGCTCGGTGACCAATCTCAAGGACCGGCGCAAGGATCTGTTCGACCTGCGCTGGCGCGACTGGTCGTGGAAGTCCGGCTCACGCCAGGAAGAGAGCTGACGCCATGTTTCGCCGCCTGCGCCGCTGGCGGGCCGAGCGCTTCGAGGCCCGTCATCCATTTCCCGAGGCAGCCTGGGCCGAGGCCCGCTCGCGCCTGCCGCTGTTGACCTTTCTCGGCGACGAGGAGGCCGAGCGCCTGGGCCGGCGCGCCTGGCACTTCCTGCATGCCAAGCGCACCAGCATGCATCCCGATCTGGCCGCCCACACCACTTTCGACGAGCCCGCCCAGTTGGCCCTGGCGGCCCAGGCCTGCCTGCTGACGCTGGGCTGGTCGGACGACGACCACGACGAGGCGTTCAGCGGCTTCCACGAGATCCTGATCCTGCCGGAAGCCTTCCACCGCCAGGTGGAGGAAATGGACGAGTTCGGCGTGATGCACGCCTACGAGGACGAGCGCGCCGGCGAGACCTCGGCCCAGGGGCCGGTGGTGCTGGCCTTCCCCGACCTGATGGAGAGCGGCGACTTCAGCGGCTTCAACGTGGTGATACACGAGCTGGCCCATAAGCTCGACATGGGCAATTCGCTCGACGTCGACGGCTTCCCGCCGCTGCCTCGCGACATGGACCCCAAGGAGTGGCACCGTGTCTTCACCGCGGTGTGGGACGACCTGCAGGCGCACCTGGAGCGCGGCGAAGAGCCGCCCATCGACGACTACGCCGCCACCCACCCCGGCGAGTGCTTCGCCGTATGTTGCGAGGCCTTCTTCTCCGCCCCGGACGTGCTCAGCGGCGCCTACCCTGAGCTCTATGACCTGCTCACCCGCTACTTCCGTCAGGACCCGTTGAAGCGTCTTCCACCGCTCGAGCTCGAGGAAGCCTAGACTCTGCCCTGCTCCAGCAACCCGACCAGCTCCGGCACCGGCTTGTCGGCATGGCCGGCATCGCTGGCCTGGCGATAGAGTGCCAGTACCGCTTCGGCCACTCCGCCCTCGGCGGCGAGGTCCTCGGTCATGGTGCGGTAGTAGCCGATGTCCTTGAGCGCGTTGGCCACGCTGAAGCGAAATCCCGAAGGGTCGCCGGCTTCGATGTAGGGGCGCAGCCGCTCCAGCACCACGCCCCCGCCGCCGCCCTTGCCCAGCACGTCGAGCAGCGCCGCATCGTCGATGCCGGCCCGGCGCGACGCCGCCGCGGCTTCGGCCAGCACCGCGGTGAAGCCCAGCGAGACGAAGTTGTGCAGCAGCTTCAGCGTATGCCCCGCCCCCACCGGCCCGGCGTGGGCGATGTTCTCGGCGAAGCATTCGAGCAGCGGGCGCACCTCGGCGAACAGCGCCTCGGGCGCGCCGATGATCAGGTTCAGCCGCCCCTCCTCGGCTTCCTTGGGCGTGCGGGTCATGGCGGCGTCCATGAAGCGCCCGCCGGCGGCCTCCACCCGGGCGGCAACTCGTTCGGTGGAGCTCGGCAGCGCCGTGGAGCAGTCGATCACCAGCGTGCCGGGCGCCAGCCCCTCGAGCACCCCGCCCGGTTCGAACAGCACCGCTTCCACCTGGGGCGAGCCGGTGACGCAGAGGATCACCACCTCGGCGGCCTCGGCCACCTCGCGTCCGCTGCCCTTGGCCACCCCACCGGCGCCGAGCAGGTCTTCCACCGGCTGGTTGCCCGGATGATCCAGAAAGCAGAGCGCATGGCCACCGCGCAGAATGTTGGCGGCAATGCCGTGCCCCATCAGGCCGACCCCGATCAGGCCGACCCGGCGTGATGCCTTCATGTCTCTCTCCTCTCGCTGTGAATCGTTCGTCTCAACCATGCTTGATCGCCACGGTCTTCAGCCGAGTGTAGCTGCGCAGCCCCTCGAAGCCTTTCTCGCGGCCGTGCCCGGAGCGCCCCACGCCACCGAACGGCAGCTCGATGCCACCCCCGGCGCCGTAGTTGTTGATGAACACCTGACCGCTGCGGATGCCCTTGGCCAGACGCAGCTGACGGCCGCCGTCGCGGGTCCACACACCGGCACAGAGGCCGAAGTCGGTGGCGTTGGCCAGGCGCAGCGCCTCGGTCTCGTCGCGGAAGACCTGTACCGCCAGCACCGGGCCGAACAGCTCCTCGCGCAGCACTGCATGGCCAGCGGGGATGTCGGTGAGCAGGTGGGGCACCACGAAATGGCCGCCCTCGGGGGCTCCGGCGGCCAATGCCC
The DNA here is from genome assembly GCA_011742915.1 of Billgrantia desiderata. Classification (GTDB taxonomy): domain Bacteria; phylum Pseudomonadota; class Gammaproteobacteria; order Pseudomonadales; family Halomonadaceae; genus Halomonas; species Halomonas desiderata. The sequence goes on from JAAQTN010000013.1 coordinate 99,497, forward strand.
CCTGCGCCGCCACGCGCACACCGTCGGCCTGGGCGGCTTCCAGGCGTGCCTCCAGGCCGGCCTTCTGGCGCGCATTGATCAAGGGGCCGCAGTCGGCGTTGGCTTCGCCGGCATCGCAGCGCAGCGCCGAGAAGCGCTCGACCAGCTCGCCCAGCACCGCCTCGGCGCAGCTCGCCTCCACCAGCAGACGGCTGCCGGCCGAGCAGGTCTGGCCGGCGTTCTGGATGATGGCGCGCACCACGGCATCCAGCGCGACGTCCATGTCGGCGTCGGCGAAGACGATCTGCGGCGACTTGCCGCCCAGCTCCAGGGTCACCGGCACATGGTGCGCCGCGGCGGCCTGGGCCACCTGAGTGCCGGTCTCGGGCGAGCCGGTGAAGGAGAGATGATCGATGGCCGGGTGCGCAGCCAACGCCGCGCCCGCTTCGCGCCCCAGCCCCGGCACCACGTTGAGCACGCCGGGCGGCAGGCCCGCCTCGCAGGCCAGTTCGGCCAGGCGCAGCACGCTCAGGCAGGCGTCTTCGGCTGGCTTGAGCACCACGCTGTTGCCGGTGGCCAGCGCCGCCGCCACGCAGCGCCCGAAGATCTGTGCCGGATAGTTCCAGGGGATGATCTGTGCGCACACACCATAGGGCTCGCGCAGGGTGAGCACGGTGAAGCCTTCGTCGAAGGGCAGCGTCTCGCCATGCAGCTTGTCGGCACCGCCGCCGTAGAAGCGGAAGTAGCGCGCGCAGGCGCGAATGTCGGCCTCGGCCTGGCTCATCGGCTTGCCGGTATCGGCGCACTCCAGCGCTGCCAGGTTGGCGTGGTCGGCGTCGATGGCGTCGCCGAACTGCAGCAGCCACTCGCCGCGGCGCTTCGCGCTCCAGCGTGCCCACTCGCCAAGGCTGCCGGCGAAGGCGCGGCGCGCGGCGTCGACGGCCACCATCACCTCCTCGGCCTGACAGCGGGCGATCTGGGCGATGGTCCGGCCGCTGGAAGGCGTCTGCACGTCGAGCAGCGCCTGGGTCGGCACCCATTCGCCACCGATCAGGGCGTGTCGGGGCGGTATCACGGGTAGAACGGTCATACATCCTCCTTGTCGTTGTCTTTGTCCTTGAGGTCGTTCCTCAGTAGACCAGTCTCACCAGACCCAGCGAGATCCACGGCATGTAGGTGATCGCCACCAGGCAGGCCAGCACCACCAGCACGAAGCGCACCAGCCAGGGCAGCATCTGATCGATGGAGATCTTGGCCACCGCGCAGGCGGCGAACAGGTTCACCCCCAGCGGCGGCGTGATCATGCCCAGCGCCAGGTTGACCACCATGATCAGACCGAAGTGCACCGGATGGACGCCGAACTGGATGGCAATGGGCGTCAGGATCGGCGCCAGCACCAGGATGGCGGCGGAAGTCTCGATGAACATGCCGACGATCAGCAGCAGCACGTTGACCGCCAGCAGGAAGGTCATGGGGCTGTCGAACACACCGGTCACCCAGCCGGCGATATGGCCCGGCAGGCCCGTCCGGCTGATCAGGAAGCTGAACAGCGAGGCCGCAGCGATGATCAGCATCACCGCGGCGGTGGAGATCACGCTCTGGCGCAGGATCGGCCACAGGTCGGCGACCTTGAGCTCACGGTAGTAGAGCCCGCCCACCAGCAGGGCGTAGAACACTGCCACCGCCGAAGCCTCGGTGGGGGTGAATACGCCGCCGTAGATCCCGCCGATCACCACCACCGGCATCAGCAGTGCCGCCCAGGCGCGCTTGAACGAGATCACGAAGCTGGTGCTGTCCTTGTGGTCCTCCAGGCCGAAGCCACGCACCTTGCAGAACAAATAGAGGAACAGGATCAAGGCGGTGCCGATGAGCAGGCCCGGCCCCACCCCGGCCAAAAACAGCTGGCCGATGGAGGTGTCGGTGCTCACACCGAACAGGATCAGCGGGATCGATGGCGGGATCAGCACCCCGAGCTCCGCCGACGAGGCCTGGATCGAGGCCGCCAGCGGCTTGGGGTAGCCATGGCGCACCATGGCCGGAATCAGGATGGCGCCGATGGCGAAGGTGGTCGCCACGCTGGAGCCGGACACCGCGGCGAACATCATGCAGGTCAGTACGCAAGTCATCGCCAGCCCGCCCTGCACGCCGCCGACGATGGATTTGGCCAGGTCCACCAGGCGCTGGGAGATGCCGCCGGCGGCCATCAGATTGCCGGCGAGAATGAAGAACGGGATCGCCATCAGCGGGAACTTGTCGATGCCGATGAACATCTGCTGCGGCACCAGCAGCAGCGGCAGCCGGGTGAAGAACTCGATGCCGATGATCGAGGCCAGCATGATCGACACGGCGATCGGCACGCCGAAGGCGAACAGGATGATCAATGACAGACCGATGACCAGGTTCATGAGCGCGGCCCTCCGCGCTCGACGTCCTCGGCGGTCTCGGGCATGGCACGGCGCAGGTCGTGCATCTCCACCTCGGCCTCGCCCAGGTCGGGCCCCACCGCCTCGCGGCCGGTCAGCTGGGCCAGCAGCCGGGCGATCACCGAGACGATGGCGAAGCCGGCGCCGATGGGAATGGCGGCATAGGCGTAGGCCATGGAGATGTTCATGCCCGACATGGTCTGGTTGGCGACGCGCCGGGTCATGAGGATGCCGTAGTGGACCAGCACCGCCAGCACCAGCAGGCAGCACAGCACGATGGCGATCTCGAGCACCAGCAGTAGGCGCTGCGGCACCACCTTGTAGATCGCCTCCACGGCCATCATGTAGCCACCGCGAAAGGTCGCGGCCGCGGCCATGAACACGCACCAGATCATCGCCGTGCGCGCCGCCACCTCGGTCCAGGTGGAGGGCGCATTGAAGACGAAGCGGGTCAGCACCTGATAGAAGCTGAACGACACCGACACCACCAGCATGACGACGGCGACGACCATGGCCAGGCGCGTCAGCTGACGTTCGAAACGAAGAAAGAGATCCACCATGGGCTCACGATTCCTGCCGACGCGCTCCCGCTATACACCGGGAGCGCAGTTGGGAAACTCAGCGTTAGAGAAGGCCCGCGCGGCGCGGCGACGCCGCACAGGCGTTCACGCTCTGCTCAGCAGCTGGCCGCCTTCTCCTGGATCCTCTCCAGCATCTCGCTGCCGTGCTGGCGGGTGAAGATCTCGTAGGCCGGCTCGACCGCCTGCTGGAAGGGGCCGATGTCGATCTCGGTGTTGACCGTCATGCCATTGTCGCGCAGCAGGGCCACGCCCTCCTCCTCGAGCCGCGATACCTCGCCGCGGGTCGCCTCGGCCGAGGCGCGGGCGGCTTCGTGGAACCACTCGCGCTCCTCGTCGCTGAGCCCATCGAGCAGCAGCGGCGAACCCAGCACGGCGGCGGGCGAATAGACGTGCCCGGTGAGCGAGAGATGATCCTGCACTTCCCAGAAGTTGGTGGCGACGATCACCGTGATGGGGTTCTCCTGACCGTCCACCACGCCCTGCTGCAGCGCCGTGAAGAGCTCCGGGAAGGCCATCGGGGTGGGCCGTGCGCCCAACTGACGGAACGCCTCCTGGTGCACCTCGTTCTCCATGGTGCGCACCCGCAGCCCTTCGGCATCGCTGGGGCTGGTCACTTCGCGACGGCTGTTGGTGAGGTGACGGAAGCCGTTCTCCGACCAGGCCAGGCCGACCAGGTCGTGCTGGCCCATCTTCTCCAGCAGCTCGTCGCCGAGCTCGCTGTCGAGCACGCAGCGCGCCTGATCGTAGCTCTCGAACAGGAACGGCAGGTCGAGCACGTAGGTCTCCGGCACGAAGTTGCCGAGCGGGCCGGTAGAAGTGATGACCACGTCCACGGTGCCGATCTGCAGGCCTTCGATCATCTCGCGCTCGCCGCCCAGCGCGCCGGAGGCGTATTCGGTGACCGTGAAGGCGCCGTCGCTGAGCGCTTCCAGGGTCTCCTTGAAGGCCCGGGCACCCACCGCATAGTGGGAGGTGGAAGAGAGGGTGTGACCCAGGCTGACCTCCTGGGCGGCCTGGGCATTGGCGACCAGAGCGGCGGCGGTGATGCCGCCGATGGCAGCGGTGAGGGCGTGGCGTACGAACTGCGTTTTCATTGTTGTGACCTCTTCGTCGTAAAACACCTCGGTGGTTGTCGGCGGCCTGTCGGCCGCGGCTTTGTGCTCGCTATCGGCTGCGCTCCTCGAGGAACGCCATGACGATATCGTGCAGGCTGCGGTCGCCGGCGAAGCCCAGCGCCTGCGCCCGGCGGGTCTCGAAGCGTGCCGGCCAACTGGCGACGATCGCCTCGATACGCGGATCGGGTTCGTGGCGCACCCGCGCCAGCGCCTCGTCACCCGCCACCTGACGCAGGGTATCGAGCATCTCGGCCACGCTGACCGTGATGCCCGGCAGCATGAAGGCGCGAAACGGCGCCAGCGCCTCACCCGGCACCTCGGCGCCGTGCACCAGCGCCTCGATCACCTTGGCCGGCGACATCACGAACAGTTCCAGGGACGGAGCCACGGGACAGATGGCCTCCTCGTCGTTGAGCGGCTCGCGCAGGATGCTGGAAGCGAAGCTCGAGGCGGCGGCGTTGGGTCGCCCCGGACGCACGATGATGGTCGGCAGGCGCAGCACGCAGCCGTCGATCAGGCCGCGTCGGCTGTAGTCGTTGATCAACAGCTCGCACATTGCCTTCTGGGTGCCGTAGGAGTTCTGCGGCTGCAGCGCGGTCATGTCGTCGAGCACCGCGGGCAGCTCGCCGCCGTAGGCGGCCACCGAGCTGGCCATGATCAGACGGGTATTGGCCAGCCCCCGCTCGCGGCAGCCCTCCAGCAGTGCCCGGGTGGCATCGAAGTTGACCTCCATACCGAGATCCAGATCGGCCTCGGCGGCGCTGCTGACCACCGCGGCCAGGTGATAGACGACGTGCGGGCGCGCATCGAGCACCGAGTCCAGCGCGCCGGGCTCGGTGATGTCCAGCGCCAGCCCTTCGACATCGACCGTGTCGCTGGGCGGGCACGGCGGCTCGAGCTGATCGACCAGCGTCAGGCGCTGAACGGCCTCGCCTCTCAGCTCGCCCCGCGCCAGCAGGCGCGCGGCAAGTCGCTGGCCGAGGAAACCGGCGCCGCCGGTAATGACGATGTGCATGTCTGGCATCCTGTTGTTGTCGTTGTCGCTGTGTTTTGTCGTGCGGCTTGTTCTTGTCGCTGCGCTCAGACCGTGAGCCCGTAGTCGCGCCCCCAGCTCAGCCCTTCCCGGGTGCCCGCCGCCGGGCGGTACTCGCAGCCGATCCAACCCCGATAGCCGAGCCGCTCCAGCCGCTCGAACAGGGCGGGATAGTGCACCTCGCCGACGTCCGGTTCGTGGCGCTCCGGTACGCCGGCGATCTGGATATGGGCGATGGCGGTGAACTGCCGCTCCAGATGACGGATCAGATCGCCCTCCATGATCTGGCAGTGATAGAGGTCGAACTGCAGACGCAGGCTGCCGTTGGCCCCGACCTGCTCGAGCACCGCCATGGCCTGGGCCTGGCGTGAGAGGAAGTAGCCCGGCATGTCGCGGGTGTTGATCGGCTCGATCAGCACCTGGCATCCCACCTTGGCCGCCTCGGCGGCAGCGAAGCGCAGATTGCTCACGTAGGTGGCGTGATGGCGCGCCCGCGTCTCGGCATCGGCGCCGACCGGCAGCAGTCCGGCCATGGCGTGCACCCGGGGACAGCTGAGGGCTTCGGCGTAGCGCAACGCCTCGACCACGCCATCGCGAAACTCCGCCTCGCGCCCGGGCAGGCTGGCCAGACCACGCTCACCGGCCTCCCAGTCGCCCGGCGGCATGTTGAACAGCACCTGTTCGACGCCGGCCTCCCTCAGCGCAGCGGCCAGCTCCTCGGGTGCGTAGGCATAGGGAAACAGGTACTCCACGCCGTAAAAACCTGCCGCCGACGCTGCTCGGAAGCGGTCGAGGAAGTCGTGCTCGGTGAACAGCATGCTGAGGTTGGCGGCCAGTCGAATCATGTTTCGCGTCTCGTGTTCTTGGGTCGTGTGGCGGCGTCAGTCACGTGGAAAGCGGGCTTCGAGCTCGGCGACCTGCTCGGGTGTCAGCCCGCGCGGATTGTGGCCGCGCAGCAGCAGATAGAGCTTGGCAGTCTCCTCCAGCTCCTCGGTGGCGTAGACCGCCGCCTCCAGGTTCCTGCCCGCCACCACCGGGCCATGGTTGGCCAGCAGCACGGCGCTGTGCTTGCCGGCCAGGCCGCGCACGGCGTCACCCAGCGCCGGGTCTCCCGGCACGTGATAGGGCACCAGGGGCAGGCGCCCCACCCGCATCACGTAGTAGGCGGTGAGCGGCGGGATGCAGTCGCAGGGGTCGATGTCGGGCAGGCAGGAGACCGCCACCGAATGGGTCGAATGCAGGTGCACGATGGCGCCGGCGCGGGGGCGCTCGGCGTACATCGCCATGTGCAGGAAGTGCTCCTTGGTCGGGGCGTCGCCGTCGAGCAGGCGACCGTCGCGGTCGAGGCGCGAGATCCGCGCCGGATCGAGCCGGCCCAGGCAGGCGTTGGTCGGCGTCATCAGCCAGCCGCCGTCGTCCAGGCGCACGCTGATGTTGCCGCTCGACCCCATGGTCAGGCCGCGATCGAACAGCGACTTGCCGAGCGTGGCGATCTGCTCGCGCAGGCGGTTCGCGTCGTGGACGCTCATGGCAGCACCTCGAAAGCACGCAGGAAGAAGTCCTTGCCGCCGAAGTTGCCCGACTTCAGCGCCAGCGACAGCGGCGCCTGGCGGCCGGCAAGCATGGCCTGGGTCCAGGGCACGCCGGGGTCGATCTGCTCGCCGATGCGCAGGGCGCGTAGACCCAGCGCCGACACCACGGCACCGGAGCTCTCGCCGCCCGCCACCACCAGGCGTCCCACGCCCTCGTCGACCAGCCGTCGAGCGAGTTCGCCCAGCGCCTTCTCCACCAGTTCACCGGCCCGTTCGCGTCCCAGCGTCTGCTGCACCCGACGCACCTGCTCGGCATCGGCCGAGGCATAGATCAGCACCGGACGGCCACCGGCCAGGTGACGGCGAGCGAAGGCCAGCGCCCGCTCCAGATGATCGGGCCCTTCGGCCAATGAAACCGGATCGAGGGGAAAACCGGGAAAGCGCGTGAGAAAGACATCCACCTGGGCCAGGGTGGCCCGCGAGCAGCTACCCGACAGCACCAGGGCGCTGCCCGATGCCGGCTGCAGCGACCCCGCCGCCGCGACCTCGCCCAGCCAGCCGCGCCGGCGGTACGCGGCGGGCAGCGTCTGGCCCAGCCCCGAGCCGCCGGTCACCAGCGGCAGGTCGGCCGTCGCCTCGGCCAGCACGGCCAGGTCGCGCTCGTCGAGGGTGTCGCAGATCGCCTGCCGCACGCCCTGGTCGGCCAGTTCGTCGAGCCGTGCCCTGGCAGCTTCGGCACCCTGGGCCAGCGTCGGCCACGGCAGCAGCCCTACCGGATGTCGGCTCTGACGCGCCAGCACGCGGACCAGGTCGGCGTCGTGCATCGGATTGAGCGGGTGATGCTGCATGCCACTCTCGTTGAGCAGCCTGTCGCCGACGAAGAGGTGGCCCTGATAGACGGTACGACCGTTGGCCGGAAAGGCCGGCACCATGACGCTCAGCGGTGCGCCGAGACGCTCCAGCAGCGCCTCGCCGACCGGGCCGATGTTGCCGGCCTCGGTGGAGTCGAAGGTGGAGCAGTACTTGAAGAAGAGCTGACGCGCGCCCTCGGTGCGCAGCCACTCCAGCGCCGCCAGCGAATCGCGTATGGCCTCGTCGACCGGACAGGAGCGCGACTTCAGCGCCACCACCACCGCATCGATCCGCTCCACGTCCTCGACCAGCTCGGCCAGGGGGCGCTCGGGCACGCCGATCAGCTGCACGCAGCGCATGCCGCCGCGCACCAGATTGTTGGCCAGGTCGGTGGCGCCGGTGAAGTCGTCGGCAATGGCGCCCAGCACGATCGCCATCTCAAGCTCCCTCGTCGTTGGCCGCCTCGGGCAGGGCAATGCCCGAGAGGCGTTGATAGACCTTGATCACCGCCGCGTCGTCCTCGCGGCCGAAACCGGCACCCTTGGCGGCGGTGAACTGCTGCAGTGCGCTGGCGGCGACGGGCGTGGGCATGGCCAGCTCGCGGCCGGTCTCGTGGACGATGTTGAGATCCTTGACGAAGATGTCCACCGCCGAGAGCGGGGTGTAGTCGCCCTCGAGAACGTGCGGCACGCGGTTCTCGAACATCCAGGAGTTGCCGGCGGATTGGGTGATCACCTCGTACACGCGGCGCGGCTCCAGCCCCATACGAATGCCCAGCGCCACGGCTTCGGCGGCGGCGGCGATATGCACGCCGGCCAGCAACTGATTGACCAGCTTCATGCTGGAGCCGATGCCCGGCGAATCGCCCAACCGATGCACGATCTCGGCCATGGCATCGAGCACCGGGCCGGCCTTGTCGAAGGCTTCGGCGCTGCCGGATGCCATCACCGAGAGCCGCCCTGCCCGCGCCTTGGCCGCCCCGCCGCTGATCGGCGCGTCGAGCATCAGCAGGCCACGCTCGGCCAGCCGGGCGCACAGCCGCTCGGCCAGACTCGGCGCCACGGTGGCGCACTGAATCACCAGCGCACCCGGCGCCAGAGCGTGGGCGAGCCCGCTCTCGCCGAACAGCACCTGCTCGACCTGGGCGGCATTGACCACCACGACCAGCACCACGTCGCACTGCGCGGCCAGCTCGGCGGGCGTCGCCGCGCAGCGTCCGCCGGTCGCCTCGAAGGCGCGGCAGGCCGATTCGGCGACGTCGCAGCCGACCACCGTCAGGCCACGTTCGTGCAGCGCCGTCGCCGTACCCAGCCCCATGGCGCCCAGGCCGATGACGCCCACTCTTGGAGTCGTACCGTCGCTCATCGCCGCTCTCCTGTTTGCCTATGTGCCTGTTCGCGCTAGCGTTCTGCCCACTCCATCCGCTCGGCGACCGCAACTTCCGGTGTCTTTTCAGTGCTGGCCGAATCCGATATGTTAGCGCTATCATGTTAGCGCTAACATCGTTGTAGTAGATTCACCGATTCGCAGCAAGGGGCGGCCAGGAGGATACGACCATTGTCTAACGATGCGCACAACTCGCGTCGACGACGCAGCACCGAGCAGCCCACGCTCAAAGAGGTAGCCGACGCTGCCGGCGTCTCGGCCATCACCGCTTCGCGCGCACTGAATCGCCCCGATCAGGTCAACGAACTCACCCGTGCGCGGGTTCTCGAGGCCGTGGAGCGCCTGGGCTACGTGCCCAACCTGGTGGCCGGCAGCCTGGCATCGGCCCGCTCGCGCTTCATTGCCGTCATCGTGCCTTCGCTGGCCAACAGCGTGTTCATCGAGGTGATCCAGGGGCTGCAGGAAACCTTCGAGGCCCAGGGCTACCAGATCCTGCTGGGCAATACCGAGTACGACCTGGAGCGGGAATACCAGCTGATTCGCACCTTCCTCGGCTGGTCCTGCTCGGCGCTGATCACCGCGGGGCTGCGCCACAACGAGGCCTGCCGCACCCTGCTCGCCAACTGCGACAAGCCGATCATGGAGGTCATGGAGCTGGGCGAGGCGCGGGATCTCAACGTGGGGCTGGACCATACCGAAGCCGGCCGCTGCATGGCGCGCCACCTGCTCGAGCGGGGCCATCGCCAGACGCTCTTCATCGGCGCACGGCTGGCCGGCGACTATCGCGCCGGGATGCGCTACGAGGGCCATCGCGAGATATTCGAGCAGGCCGGCCTCACCGCACCGCTGCTCGAACTCGAACGGGGCGGGCTCGACGCCGGCGCCGCCGGGCTGGAACGGGCGCTCGCCGAGCATCCCGACATCGGGGCGATCCACTTCGCCAACGACGACCTGGCCACCGGCGCCCTGCTCCACGCCCAGCGCCTGGGCCTCGCGGTGCCGCAAAGGATAGCCATCGCCGGGTTCAACGGCCTACCCATCGGCCAGCACGTGACCCCGCGTCTGACCACCATTCGCTCCCCGCGCCACGCCATGGGCGAACTCGCCGCCACGGAGGTGATTCGCCGCCTCGAGGGCCAGCGCGTGCTACGCCGACAGCACGACGTGGGCTTCGAGCTGCTGGTGGGCGAGAGCACCTGAACCGCACGCCGTCACCATTTGGTCAATGCAGAAGGGGCAGCCTATGCTGAAGCCACGTTTCCGTGCAGGCAGCCCGCATGTCCCGCAAGGTGCTTCTCGTCCTCGCCGCCCTGGTGACTCTCGCCCTGCTGGGCTTGTTATGGCGCTGGCTGGCCGCGCACGACCTGTTCGACGCCAACACCCTCTTCGCCCTGCTGCAAGGCTCGCTGGCCTGGCGCGATACGCCCTGGGCCGGCGTGGTGGTGGTGGCAGCCTTTCTCGCCGCCTCGCTGACCCTGTTCCCGCTGAGCGTGCTGGTGGTACTGGCGGGCCTGCTGTTCGGCCCGTGGTGGGGGTTCTTCTATTCGCTGATCGGCACGCTGGTCGGCTCGATCGCGACCTACTGGCTGGGCCGCAGGCTCGGGCGCGATGCCCTGCTGTACTACGGCGGCACGCGCCTCCTCAACATGTCGCGCTATCTGGCCGGGCACGGGGTACGCACCATGACCGTGCTCAACCTGCTGCCCCTGGCACCTTTCACCCTCACCAACCTGCTGGCCGGGGCCTTTCACATCCGCTTTCGCGACTACATGCTGGGCACCTTCATCGGCGCCACGCCGGGGTTGGCCGGTATCATCCTGCTGAGCAGCCAGCTCGGCACCCTGCTGACCGCCGAGGACCGCCGCGAGCTGGCCTGGGCCGCCGCCGGCATCGTGCTCGCCCTGGCACTGCTCTACGGACTCAAGCGCTATGCGGATGCCCGTCAGCGACGGCGCCGCCGCGCCTGATTGCCGAGGGCCCAGCATCGGGCATCGGCGGCACCCGCTCGGGCATCCGCTCCTCGAGAAACGCCACGAAGGCACGCAGGCGTGCCGGCACGTGCCGGCGCTGCTGATAGACGGCATGGAAGTCGGCCGAGATGCCCCGCCACTGCGGCAGCAGCTCGACCAGCGAGCCGCTGGCCAGGTGTTCATGCACGTCCCACCAGGAGCGCAGCGCCACGCCGTGGCCATCGAGCGCCATCTGCACGATCACTTCGCCGTCGTTGCTGGCCAGCGGACCCGCTATCTTGACCGCCTGCTCGCGCAGCGGGTCGTCGCGGTGCTGAAAGCGCCACACGGCGTAGTCGCTGTCGTTCTCGCGCAGTATCAGGCAGGGATGCGCGGCAAGATCCGCCGGTGTCGTCAGCGCTGCCATGCGTGCCAGGTAGTCGGGGGCGGCACACAGTACCCGTCGATTGGTCAGGATGCGTCGCGCCACCAGGCGCGAATCGGGCGGCTCACCGACGCGAATACCGACATCGAAGCCCTGCTCGCCGAGACTCAACGGATAGTTGGTGAGCTCCAGCACCCCTTCGACGCCCGGATTGAGGGTACAGAACGCCGACAGCAGCGGCGCCACGTGGCGGCGGCCGAAGCCGAAGGTGGCGTTCACCTTGAGCGGCCCCGAGAGCGCCGCCTGCTGTTCGCCCAGCGCCTCTTCCAGCTCGGAGAGCTCTTCGAGGATCGCCGAGCCGCGGGTGAGATAGCGCTCCCCTTCCGCCGTCAGCGTCAGGCGCCGGGTGGTGCGGCTGGCCAGCTCGACGCCCAGGCGCGCCTCGAGCTGCTTGAGGCGCTTGCTCACCGCCGACAGCGACAGGCCCAGCTCCCGCGCCGTGGCCGTCAGGCTGCCCGCCAGGGCCAGCTGGCGGAAGAAAACCAGGTCGTCGAGCTGAGCCATGTGACTCTCCACTTTCAGTCAACAATACATTTCCATATAGCCTGATTATTCCCACCAAGCCAAGGGCTAGACTGGGGACAGCCAAAGATTCGGAGGAAGCACTCATGTTCGAGGGATTCCGCACGTTCGACATCGCCTGCGGCGACATCAACATCCATGGCCGCATCGGCGGCTCGGGACCGCCGCTGCTGCTTCTCCACGGTCACCCCCAGAGCCATGTGATCTGGCACCGTCTGGCCGAACCGCTGGCAAGCCGCTTCACGGTGGTGGCCACCGATCTACGTGGCTATGGCGATTCGTCCAAGCCACCCGGCGAGCCGGACCACGCCAACTACAGCAAGCGCGCCATGGCCGAGGATCAGGTCACAGTGATGCGTGAGCTGGGCTTCGAGCGTTTCTTGCTGTGCGGCCACGACCGCGGTGGACGTGTCGCCCACCGCCTGGTCATGGATCATCCGGACAGGGTAGACAAGCTGATGCTGCTCGATATTGCCCCTACGCTTGCCATGTACGAGCAAACCGACCGTACCTTCGCCACCGCCTACTTCCACTGGTTCTTTCTGATCCAGCCCTCGCCGCTGCCGGAAACCCTGATCGAGGCTTCACCCAACGACTACATCACCCGCACCATGGGCGGGCGGCATGCCAGCCTCGACGCCTTCGATCCGGCAGCCATCGCCGAATACCAGCGCTGCCTGGCCCAGCCCGGCGCCGCCCATGCCCTGTGCGAGGACTATCGCGCCAGCAACGCCATCGACCTGGAACACGACCGCGCCGACCGTGAAGCGGGACGCCGTATCGCCTGCCCAGTCAGCGTGCTGTGGGGCAAGCACGGCATCATCGAGCGTTGCTTCGACCCACTTACGGAATGGCGCGCCGTGGCCGAACGGGTCGAGGGCGAGGCACTGCCCTGCGGCCATTACATCCCCGAGGAGGCGCCAGAGGCCCTGCTCGACCGTATCAACCGTTTCATGACCCACACCTGACCAACACCACCCGAGGAACCCACCATGACCCATCGTATCGCTGTCATTCCCGGCGACGGCATCGGCAACGAAGTGATGCCGGAAGGCCTGCGCGTGCTCGAAGCCGTTGCCAAGCGCTTCGACATCGACCTGGCCTTCGAGCACTTCGACTTCGCCTGCTGCGACTACTATGCCAAGCACGGCAAGATGATGCCCGACGACTGGTTCGAGCAGCTCAAGGACTTCGACGCCATCTTCTACGGCGCGGTGGGCTGGCCCGACACGGTGCCGGACCACATCTCGCTGTGGGGCTCGCTGCTGCAGTTCCGCCGCCAGTTCGACCAGTACATCAACCTGCGCCCGTGCAAGCTGCTGCCGGGCATCAAGAGCCCACTGGCCGACCGCAAGCCCGGCGACATCGACTTCTACGTGGTGCGCGAGAACACCGAGGGCGAATACTCCAGCGTCGGCGGCAAGATGTTCGAGGGCACCGAGCGCGAGGTGGTGATCCAGGAAACGGTAATGACCCGCCACGGCACCGACCGGGTGCTCAAGTTCGCCTTCGAGCTGGCCCAGAGCCGGCCGCGGAAGAAGCTCACCTCGGCCACCAAGTCCAACGGCATCGCCATCACCATGCCGTGGTGGGACGAGCGGGTCGTGGCCATGTCGGGCAACTACCCCGAGGTCAGCGTCGACAAGTTCCACATCGACATCCTCACCGCCAACTTCGTCATGCACCCCGACTGGTTCGACGTGGTAGTGGCCAGCAACCTGTTCGGCGACATCCTCTCCGACCTGGGCCCGGCCTGCACCGGCACCATCGGCGTGGCGCCCTCGGCCAACATCAACCCCGAGGGCACCTTCCCCAGCCTGTTCGAGCCGGTTCACGGCAGCGCTCCGGACATCGCCGGCAAGGGCATCGCCAACCCCATCGGCCAGATCTGGTCCGGCGCCCTGATGCTGGAGCATCTGGGCCACAAGGAAGCCGCCAAGGCTATCGTCGATGCCTTCGAAGCCGTGCTGACGGAGGCCGACCCAGCGGTGCTGACGCCGGACATTCGCGGCCAGGGCACCACCCAGACCCTGGGCAAGGCCATTGCTGAGCGGGTTGCCCAATAAGCACCGCGGCTCTCCCTGCCCCGGCCGGACATCGTCCGGCCGGGGCCATCGGAATCGGGTAGGGGCCGGGGTCACCCCCGGCGCCCTCCCACACCACCGTACGTACCGTTCGGTATACGGCGGTTCAT
>JAAQTN010000014.1 GCA_011742915.1 Billgrantia desiderata
TCACGAGCAGGTCGTCAGAGGGTAAGGGGGTCAGATTTCACTGTCGCCAGGGGGTCACTTTCTGATGTCGCTTGACAGCCTTCCAGCAGCTCTCGGCACTGTCATGCTCGGCCAGCTCCGCCAGGGTGATGGACTCCAGGCCGGCATCGTCCCTATCGTCGCGTTCGCTTTCGGAAAGCGCATTGACGGAGACCAGAGTGAGCAGGCTGGCCACGAAGGCGATGAAAGCCGAATAAGCGATCTTGTTCATAGGAAATCGAAGACCTCGCTGTGAATGCGTGAGACGGGAATGCCCTGCTCGATCAATAGCCGCTGTAGGTAGGCGTTCATGCCGGGCGGGCCGCAGAGATAGATCTCTCGTTCGACGAAGTCGGGGCAGTGTTCACGCAGGAACGCCTCGGTGAGAGGCCCCCGATCGCGATAGTAGTGCTGCGTATAATCGAACTCCTCGACGCGCTCGGCTATCTCGCAGAACTCTTCCTGGTAGTAGGCGCGGTCCGGGCTGTTGGCCAGGTAGAACAGGTGCACGTGCCCGTCGGGAACGGATCCGGCGCCCAGATTGCGGGCACCGGCAACGAACGGCGTGATGCCGATCCCGCCGCCGAGCCATAGCATGTCGCGCTGCGGGAAGCGCCGCTCGAAGAACTCCCCGTAGGGGCCTTCGATCAATACCCGCGTTTCCGGCGTCACCGTCTGCAGGGCGTGGCTGGCATCGCCCAGGTCCTTGATGCCGATACGCAGCCGCGCATCCGCAGGCGCCGAGGCAATGGTGTAGGGGTGCTCCTCACCGCGCCCGGCGGCAAGTCCCTGGTCCAGCGGGGTGAGATAGACGAACTGCCCCGCCTCGTGGCGAATGCCTGCTCCCTCGGGGCGCAGCACCAGTTCCACCACGCCGCGGGCCAGCGGTACCACCTGCTCGATGCGGTAGGGATGGCGCCGCTGTGGCGCCACACCCTTGCGCCAGGCAATGGCGCCCAGCCCGGCAATGCCGAGCAGCCACCACGGCCAGGCCTCTCCGGCCAGCAGCAAGGCATGCCAGAGCCCCAGCAGCAGCGCCATCGCCGAAACCAGATGCAGGTGCTTCCAGCGCTGATAATGGGGCTTGCCGAAGAAGTCGAAGGTTGGCGCCAGAAACACCACCATCGCCACCCAGGCCAGCCAACCGAGCCATATCGCGGCCTGGGAAAATGGCGGGAACAGCGTGGCCACCGCAGCATCCAGAGATGCCGGAACCGCCGCCAGACCCAGTGCCAGTATGTGGACCATCACCAGGATGAAAGCGGCGAAGCCCAGCCAGTGATGCAGGCGCCAGAGCCGTGCCAAGCCACCGAAAGGCCTGTCGAAGCCCGGCACCCGGCAGCTCACCAGCCCGGCCAGCAGCATCATGGCCAGCCCCAGGATGCCCGTGACACGACCGACCCAGGTCAACCACAGCTCGGGCGGCCCACCCAGCCCACCCAGGCGCGGCAGCGCCACTGCCAATGGCAGCAGCAACGCCACGATCAAGACGCTATCGCCCGGTCTCGGCAATCGTCGCATGGTCTCCCCCCGCCAGAGTGCTGATATCAGTGTCGTCTAATGGCACCAGGCTTCAAGAGCGGTGGCCGTTTGTTCGCACTAGATTGATCCATGTCATGTCAGACTGAGAGTTTTCGCGTCATCGAAGCGCCACCAACCAGTCATTCACATGTAACGCTCGGTCGCCACTCTCTTCGGGCGAAGACCCACTAGCCCTTGGCAAGCGACATGCAGCCTGCCCCCAGGAGAGACACGCCCATGACCCAGCACCAACATCCCGGCCACGTCGACCCCATTCTGGCCGCTGGCGACGAGCCGGCGAGCAACGTTTCCGGCAACGCCTACTTCGGCGATATCCTGGAAGCCCGCATGAGCCGCCGAACCCTGCTGCGCGGCAGCCTGGCCGCCGCCATCGCCGGCGCCATGGCCACCAGCCTGCCCTTCGGTCGCGCCCTGGCCGCCGGGAACTCGTCGCCGAGCATCGGCTTCCAGGCGATTCCGATCGGCACCGGCGACAGCGTGGTGGTACCGGAAGGCTACCGGGTGCAGGCCTTCATTCCCTGGGGCACGCCGATCAGCGGCAGCATGCCGGCCTTCTCGCTGGACGCCAGCGGCGAGGATCAGGCTCACCAGATCGGCAGTCACCATGACGGCATGCACTTCTTCGCCATCGACGGCAGTTCCCGCGACGGCCTGCTGGTGCTCAACCACGAATACGTCGAGCCGCGCTTCCTGCACGGTGCGGCGGCCGGGCTGGCGCTGGACGCCGACGGCTTCCCGCAGCACGAGGACGGTTCCCGCGATGCCGACCAGGTGCGCAAGGAGCTCAACGCCCACGGCGTCTCGGTGGTGCGGGTGCGCCAGGGCGACGACGGCCAGTGGCAGGTGGTGGAGGATCGCCTCAACCGCCGGGTCACCGGCCTCACACCGATGCAGCTGGCCGGGCCGGTGGCAGGCACCGAGCACGTGGTGACGAAGTACAGCCCCGACGGCAACATGACCCGCGGCACCCTGAACAACTGCGCCCACGGCGTCACGCCGTGGAACACCTATCTGGCTGCCGAGGAGAACTGGGCCGGCTACTTTGCCAACGAAGATGTCGAGATCGACCGTCGCCAGAGCCGCTACGGCATCGAGACGCGCGCCGAAGGCCGCTATCAATGGCACCGTGCCCAGGGCGGCGCCGACGAATTCGTGCGCTTCGATGCCACTTCCCACGGCGCCTCGCCCAGCGAGGACTACCGCAACGAGCCCCACGCCTTCGGCTACATGGTCGAGATCGACCCCTTCGATCCGCAGAGCACGCCGGTCAAGCGCACCCACCTGGGCCGCTTCGCCCACGAAGGTGTGATCTTCGCCCCGGCAGTGGAAGGTCAGCCGGTGGTGGCCTACTCCGGCGACGACGCCCGCTTCGAGTACATCTACAAGTTCGTCTCGGCGCGGCCCTATCAGGCCGCCAGCGCCGACGGCTCGCTGCTCGACGAGGGCACGCTCTACGTCGCCAGGTTCAACGACGACGGCAGCGGCGAGTGGCTGGCCCTGGCCCCGGGCCAGAACGGCCTGACGCCGGAGAACGGCTTCGCCGACCTGGCCGACATCCTGGTCAACACCCGCAGTGCCGCCGACCACGTCGGCGCGACCAAGATGGACCGCCCCGAGTGGGGCGCCGTCGACCCTGCCACCGGCCAGGTCTACTTCACCCTGACCAACAACACCCGCCGCAGCGAAGAGCAAGTCGACGCCGCCAACCCGCGCGCCGAGAACCACTTCGGCCACATCGTTCGCTGGCAGGAAGAAGGCACCCATTCCGCCGAGCGCTTCACGTGGGATATCTTCGTGCTGGCCGGGGATCAGGAGAGCGGGCGCGATCTGGCCGGTGAGCCGCTGGGTCAGGAGGCGATCTTTGCCAGCCCCGACGGGCTGTGGATCGATCCGGACCGTCGCGTATGGATCCAGACCGACATCAGCGAGTCGGTGATGAATACCGGCATCCACGAGGTGTTCGGCAACAACCAGATGCTCGTCGCCGACCCCGAGACCGGCGAGATCCGCCGCTTCCTCACCGGCCCCATCGGCCAGGAGATCACCGGCGTGGTCACCACCCCGGACCAGCGCACCATGTTCGTCAACGTGCAGCACCCCGGCGCCACCACCAGCGCCGAGGCGTTCGCCGCGGGCGAGTCGGTCAGCCACTGGCCGGACGGCGGTAGCGCCATTCCGCGTTCGGCGACGCTGGTGATTACCCGCGAAGACGGCGGTATCATCGGCGCCTAGGACAAATACCTGCGCGAGCGAATCGCTGCGTTGCGCGGTGCCGAAGCGTCGGACCGGCGAATCCTCACATATACCCCATATGCTCCGGTTCCTGTGCTCCGTGCGCCTTGCGCTTCATCTCGCTCGGTGATTGTATGGCCTACCGGCAAAAAAACAGCGGGCCCCGCCAATGGCGGGGCCCGCTGCGTTGCGTCTTGCCGTGTTACAGGTTGCCCTGGCGGAACGCGTCCTCGAAGCTGAAACGCGCCTCCGGCGCCTCGGGCAGCAGCCAGGCGCAGGCGTGCACTTTCTCCAGCAGTTCGCCGTGGGTCGGTGCCAGCAGGTTGACGTGGGCGAGCTTGCGCCCGGGGCGCTCGCTCTTGTCGTAGCGGTGCAGATGGGCGTCGGAGATGGCGAGTATGGCCGCCGGATCGCCCTCCTGGCCGATCACGTTGATCATGCAGGTCGGCATGCGGGCCGAGGTGTCGCCCAGGGGCAGGCCCTGGATCGCGCGCAGGTGGTTCTCGAACTGGCTGGTCACCGCGCCGTCCATGGTCCAGTGGCCGGAGTTGTGCACGCGGGGCGCCATCTCGTTGGCCAGCAGCTTGCCGTCACGGGTCTGGAACAGCTCCAGAGTCAGCACCCCGACATAGTCGAGCTCGTCGAGCAGCGCACGAATGTAGCCGTCGGCGGTCTGCTGTACTGCCTCGTCGAGGTCCGGCATCGGCGCCAGCGAGTAACGCAGGATGCCGTCCACGTGCAGGTTCTCGGCCATGGGGTAGAAGGCCATCTCACCCTCGCGGCCGCGCACGGCGATGATCGAGACCTCGCGCACGAAGTCGACGAAGGCCTCGACGATCAGCTTGGGGTGGTTGATCGAACGCCAGGCCTCGGCCGCCTCGGCCGGGTCGCGCAGCACCGCCTGGCCCTTGCCGTCGTAGCCTTCGGTGACCGACTTGGCCACCACCGGCGTGCCCAGCTCGCGGGCCGCCGCTTCCAGCGCCTCGGCGCTCTCCACGATACGGTAGGCGGGGGTGGGAATGCCCAGGCGGTCGAACAGCGCCTTCTCCTCGGCGCGGTTCTGGCAGATGCGGATTGCCTCGCTCGAGGGGTAGACCGGTTTGACCTCCTCGATGGCCTGCACCAGCGCCACGGGCAGGTGTTCGAACTCGTAGGTCACCAGGTCGACCTTGGCCAGGAAGTCATTGAGCAGGTGATGTTGATCGGTGTAGATCATGACATCACCGATCCCGGCGCTGGGGTGGCCGGTGGTGTCGAGGAAGGTGAAGCGGTTGGCCAGCGGGTAGCCGGCCAGGGCCAGCATGCGGCCGAGCTGGCCGGCACCGAGTACGCCAATGTTCATGTCGCAGTCTCCTCTCGCTGGCTCATGCGGGTTCGCCGACTCATTCGTCTGCGGGCCGGGGGTCGGGGTTGTCGAGCACCGTCTGGGTCTGCTCGGCGCGAAACGCCTCCACGGCGGCACGCACCTTGGCATCCTGCAGGCCGACGATCTGCGCCGCCAGCAGGCCGGCATTGGTCGCCCCGGCCTTGCCGATGGCCAACGTGCCCACGGCGATGCCGCCCGGCATCTGCACGATGGAAAGCAGCGAATCGAGCCCCTTCAGCGCCTTGGACTCCACCGGCACGCCCAGCACCGGCAGCGCCGTCTGCGAGGCCACCATGCCCGGCAGGTGGGCGGCCCCACCGGCACCGGCGACGATCACCTGCAGGCCGCGCCCGGCGGCGCTCTTGGCGTAGTCGAACAGCAGATCGGGGGTGCGATGCGCCGAGACCACGCGGGTCTCATAGGCCACGCCCAGGCGTTCGAGCATCGCCACGGCGTGCTCCATGACCGGCCAGTCGGATTTCGACCCCATGATCACGCCTACGCGTGGCTGCTGGCTGGATGACATTTTGCGGTTCCCGTGATGAGGCTGGTTGGCGAAGGGCAGGTATTCTAACGGCGCCCGCAGGCGCCGTCATCTTGACCAGTCGGGCAAGCGGCCGCCCGCTCGCGCGGGGCGGCCTCCTCAGTCACGTCGTCCCGGCTCCGGCCGAGTGAATTTCACGCCGGCTGGCCAGCCAGTTGGCGCCGATGGCCAGTATCATCACCGCCACCCCCACGGCCTCCACCATGAAGTTGGGGTAGAACACCGCCACGATGGCCCCCGAGATGGCGATACGCGGCAGCCACGACATACGCGTGAAGAGATAGCCCTCCAGCGCCGCGGCAAAGGCACCAAGCGCCAATATCGCGATCAGCCCGTTCCAAGCCAGGATGTGCAGCGGGCCGCCCATGATGATCTCCGGATTGAAGACCATGAACATCGGGATCAGATAGAGCCCCTTGGCGAACTTCCACGCCTGCACGCCGGTCGCCATCGGTTTGGAGCCGGCGATCGCCGCCCCGGCGAAGCCGGCCAAGGCTATCGGTGGCGTGACGTTGGAGTCCTGTGAATACCAGAACACCACCAGGTGAGCGATCAGCAGCGGAATGCCGAACTCGGCGGTCAGGGCCGGCCCCACCAGCACGATCAGCACGATGTAACTGGCGGTGACCGGCAGCCCCATGCCCAGGATCAGGCTGGCCAGCAGCACCATCAGCAGCGCCAGCACGATGTTGCCGCCGGAGAAGGCCATCATCATGGCGGAGAACTTGAGCCCCAGGCCGGTGAGCCCCACCACGCCGACGATGATGCCGGCCACGGCACAGGCCAGGGAAACCGACACGGCATTGCGCGCGCCCAGCTCCAGCCCTTCGATCAGCTTGACGAAACCGGCCCAGATCACGCGTCCGGTGCTGGCCAGGGTGACGGGCTGCCCCTGGCGCGGTGCAACGAAGAAGAACCAGATCGTATAGCGCAGCGCGGCCACGGCGACCATGGTCACCACCGCGTAGAAGCCCACCCGCATCGGCGACATGTGCATCGCCAGCAGCCACACCAGTACCGCCAGTGGCAGCAGGAAGTGCCAGCCCTCGCGCAGCACGTCGCGCATCTGCGGCAGCTCGCTTTTCGGCAGACCCTGCATGCCCTGCTTGAGGGCGATGATGTGCACGAACAGATAGACGGTGGCGAAATACATGATGGCCGGCAGGATGCTCACCTTGACCACGTCCAGGTAGGGCGTATTGGTGTACTCGGCGATCAGGAAGGCCCCGGCCCCCATCAAGGGCGGCATGATCTGACCGCCGGTGGAAGCCGCGGCCTCGATGCCGCCGGCCTGGTGCGGCTTGTAGCCCAGGCGCTTCATCAAGGGGATGGTGAAGGCGCCGGTGGTCACCACGTTGGCGATGGCACTGCCGGAGATCGAGCCCATGCCGGCGGAGGCGATGACCGCGGCCTTGGCCGGGCCGCCACGCTGACGGCCGGTGGCGGCGTAGGCCATGTCGATGAAGAACTTGCCGGCGCCGGTACTCTCGAGAAAGGCGCCGAACAGCACGAAGACGAAGATGAAGGTAGCCGCCACCCCCAGCGGCAGGCCGAAGATACCCTCCTGCCCCAGGTAGAGCTGCCCCACCACCCGGTCGAGGTTGTAGCCGCGGTGCTCGAGAATGCCGGGCATGAACTGGCCCAACCACGGCAGCTCGCCGCGCGGGCCGGCAAAGGCGTAGAGAATGGCGATCACACCGATGATGGTCATGCCCAGGCCTACCGCACGGCGGCTGGCCTCGAGCACCGTGACCACGGCAATGCAGCCGACGATGATGTCGGTCTGGCTCCAGAACCCGGCGCGGCGGATGATCTCGTCCAGGTAGAGCACCATGTAGCCACCGGTGATCAGGGCCCCGGCGAAGAAGGCCGCATCGATCAGCCAGCCCAGCACACCGCGTTTGCGGTTGGGGCCGAACACCGGAAAGATCAGGAACGCCAGCATCATGATCAGCATCAGGTGAACGCTGCGCTGATAGAACAGCCCCAGCGGCTGGATGCCGGCGGAATAGAGCTGGAACAACGACAGCCCCACTGCGACCAGGGTGATCAACCACAGGATCGGTCGGGGCTGAATGGCATTGCCACCGGGTACGGTGACGGGCGGGTTGGCAGATTCGCTCATGCGCGCCTCTCAGGGGGTGGAGTCAGGGGTGCGCAGGTGGATCGTCACCCGCTCGCCGGCCGCCAGTTCGCTCAGGCTGATCCGACGTCCCTCATGCAGCAGTCTATGGTCGACTCTGGCAGAGCCAACCCTCAATCGATAGCGGTTGCCGGGCACCGGCTCGTCGATGTCCTCGATCCAATAGCCGCCCTGGCCGTCCGAGACCTGGCGCCCCCGGCCCGGCACGTGGCCAAGTCCAGCGGCGAAGTCCGGCTGGTGGCTACGCTCCAGTACCATGTTCCCTTGGTGATGGCGATAGCAATCCTGCACGCGAATACCGGTCACGGAGTGATTCCACTCCATGCACCAGCGCTCGCCTTCCGGCATCGGCAGCGAGACCAGCGCCTGGCCGTGATCGTCGAGCACTTCCAGATGCGAGGCATCGGCCCAGACCGCCGTGCTCGCGGCACATAGTGTCAGCACGCAGAAAGTCGCCGGCCCGAGGGCTCGGCGACTCCTGCTCAGGTTCGCAGCAAGCATCGTGGATGCCTGACTGAACGAGCCTTACGGACGCTGGTGGTCGGCCACTTCGGCGCCCACTTCCTCATAATAACGCAGCGCGCCATCGTGGAACGGGACCGGAGTGGAGTCGATGCTGAACTCGACGGTGGTATCGTTGGCCGCCGGGTGCACGGCGATCAGCTCGTCGGTGTTCTCGAACAGCAGTTTGGTCAGCTGGTAGGCCAGCTCTTCGTCCATGTCGGCGTTGACGACCAGCACGTTGGGAATGCTGATGGTCTGCACCGCCTCGTCCATGCCGTCGTACATGCCGGCACGCAGCTCATAAGCGGCGAAGGTAGGCTCGACTTCGCGGGCGTTCTCGATCTCCTCCTCGCTGAAGCCGACCAGGCGGATGCTACGGGTCGCCGCCAGGTTGAGGATCGAGCTGGTGGGCGGCCCCACGCTCCAGAAGCCGGCGTCGATGTCGCCGTCGCGGATGGCGTCGGCGGTCTCGTTGAAGTTCAGACGCTGCGGGCGGAAATCGTCATAGGTGATGCCGTTGGCTTCCAGCAGGGCGCGAGCGTTGAGCTCGGTACCGCTGCCCGGTGCGCCGACTGAGACGCGCTTGCCACGCAGGTCTTCCAGCGACTGGATGTCGGAATCGGCCAGGGTGACCAGCTGCACGGCGTTGGGGTAGACGGACGCCAGTGCACGGGTGTTCTCGATCTGACGGCCTTCGAAGTCACCGGTGCCGTTGTAGGCCTGGTAGACGGTATCGGCCAGGACCAGGGCCAGGTCGGCATCGCCGCGCATGATCAGCCCCATATTCTCCACCGAGGCGCCGGTCACTTCTGCCGTGGCAGTCGCCCCCTCGATATGGTTATTGATCATCTCGGCGAGACCGCCACCGATGGGATAATAGACCCCGCCCGTGCCACCCGTGGCAATGGAAAGCTGCTGGGCGACCGCCAGCGGGGCCGTGGCCAGTAGCGAAGCTGCTACTGCATACTTGAGAGCGCGCATGGAACTCCTCCGTCCTGAAACCGGATCGTTTATGGTTGTTACAGGAGCGTACCGGGCGAGCCCGGCCGCTTACCTGTCAAAAGCTAGCACGCCCCTGCGTAATAAGAGGCTAATCGCCAGTTTCTACGTTATTGAGAATTTTCAGCAATTCCACCAAGGTCGGTTAGCCGCCTCGCCTTTCACCGGGGGCCGGCGCGGCGCTGCGAAAAAGTCGTCAATCGACACTGGCAAAATCGTCAAAATCCCCCCATGATGTGGTTGTCGCAATCGCCCACTGGAGCATCATGAGTACGGCACGACATTTTTCCAACGCGGATCTTATCGACCCCCCGCGAAGTTGCCCTGACCTCGATGTCAGGGATCTGGAAAAGCGCACACGTCTGATGCGCATCGTTACACGGCTTATCGCCGTATCCGACCTCGGTTGCCGCGAGATTGCTCGCCGCGCCGGGCTACCGGCCCAGAAGGTCAGCGATCTGCTCTCCGGCCGACTGGAGCATCTCTCCGTCGAGGAGCTGCAGATTCTCTACCGCACCATCGACCCCCAGCCGACGGCCCACTGACGCCGCCGCACCCCCATCCCATGTCACGCCCTGCCGGGCCACCGGCGGGGCGTGATGCCTTACGGGCCTCCAGGACACTTCCGCCCTTCTTTCCGCCCCTCATTTTTTTCCCTGATTCCCTTCCCTGCTTTCCCTTTCGTGCCAGCCACTTGCGCCAACATTAAGCGAGCATTAAGAGCTTTCTAATCATCTCTTGATGCATATCAAGCCCCTCGACCTTGGTCGCAGGTAGGCTTTCCGGTGTCACCCCTTTCTTCCTGTCGCGGGGCGACCCCCCGCGACACCCAGGCCACCGGAGGCGCCATGGACCACCTTCGCCGCTCCCTTCTCGGCCAGCTGGCCCGCCTCAGCGCGGGTGCCGCCCTGATACCGCTCTCAAGCGTTGCCAGCGCCGGCATCAACAGCCAGCCGCCCCGTCGAGAAGGCGACCCCACCAAGCGCTACGGCATGCTCATCGACCTGCGCCAGTGCATCGGCTGCCAGGCCTGCACCGTGTCGTGCCATATCGAGAACGACGCCCCCATGGGCAAGTTCCGCACCACCGTCTCCCAGTACGAGGTGGAGCATCAGGAGACCGGCACGCTTGCCACCTTCATGCTGCCGCGCCTGTGCAACCACTGCGAGAACCCGCCCTGCGTGCCGGTCTGCCCGGTCCAGGCGACCTACCAGCAGCAGGACGGCATCGTGGTGGTGGACAGCGACCGCTGCGTGGGCTGCGCCTACTGCGTCAACGCCTGCCCCTACGACGCCCGCTTCATCAACGACAGGACCCAGACCGCCGACAAGTGCACCTTCTGCGCCCACCGCCTGGAAGCCGGCCTGCTGCCGGCCTGCGTGGAGAGCTGTGTGGGCGGCGCGCGGATCATCGGCGACATGCGCGACCCGGAAAGCCAGATCAGCCGCATGATCGCGGAGCACCGCGACGAGCTGATGGTGCTGCAGCCTGAAAAGAACACCCTGCCCCAGGTCTTCTACCTCGGCATGGACGAGCGCTTCATCACGCGCCCGCTCGCCGAGCCGGTGGCCCTGGAAGTCCTCGACCCCCACGGCAAGGAGATGGGTTATGAATTCCATGGCCATTGAGCTGCTCGCGCCCCGCTACGCCATCGCCTGGTACCCCTGGGCGGTGCAGTACTTCTTCCTGATCGCGCTCTCCTACGCCACCCTGTGGCTGGCGGCACCGGCGCTGGTGTTCGGCAGGCAGCGCTGGCTGCCCACCGCGCGCCTGGCGATGCTGGCCTGCCTGACCACGACCCTGGTGGCCCCGGTGGCGCTGCTCGCCGACCTGCACCAGCCGCTGCGCTTCTGGCACTTCTACGCCTACGCCACCTCGAGCTCCTGGATGTCCATCGGCAGCCTGCTGCTGCCGCTCTACGTGGTGGGCGTGCTGCTGCTGGCCTGGCTGGCCTGGCGCCCCGCCCTGCAGGCCAACCGCCAGGCCCCCGGCCTCGCCGGCCTGGCCGCCCGCCTGCTGTCGTTCGGCTCCGCCCCTACCCCGCGCGCGGCGCTGGTGCTGGTGGGCCTGGGCACACTCGCGCTCTCCACAGGCATCATGCTCTACACCGGCGCCGAGCTTGCCGTGGTCAAGGCGCGCCCGCTGTGGAACACCGTCTGGCTGCCGCCGATGCTGGTCGCCACCGGCTTTATCGCCGCCGCCGGCCTGATCCTGGTGCTCAACCGGGTCAGCGGCCTGCGTGACCAGGCCACCATCGGCCAGATGCTCAGGGTGCTGCTGGGCGCCTGTCTGGTGGCCGGCCTCGTCGCCGGCAGCTGGTTCCTGGACGGCATCAACGCCAACGTCGGCTCGGTGGCCGCGGCGCTGGACTCGGTACGGCATAGCCCCTCCTGGCGCAGTACCGCCCTCTGGGGTGGTCTGACCGGGGTGGCACTCTTCGGCGCCGTGCTCTACCTGCTCACCCGCCCCGCCGCCCGCCGCCCGGCCCTCTTCGCCTGGGCCTGGGTGCTGGGCCTGGTGGCCATCCACATGGGCTGGATGTTCCGCTGGGTGGTGCTGATGGACGTGCAGCACGTGGCCCGCAACAGCGCCGGCTTCCACCACTACGGCATCCCCGCCGGCTCCTCCGGCCTGCTCGGCATCGTCGGCACCTTCGGCCTGTGGCTCGCCGCGGCCCTGGTGATCGACCTGCTGATTCCGTGGCGCCAGGCGCGCCAGGGCGGCAGCGCCGCCGACGTCTCACTCTCGGACAGCACGGCGTCATCCGACAGCACCGCACAGTCCGACGCCCAACGCGCTGCACAGAAAATAGAAGGAGCGCCCAGCCATGGCTAAGTCCCCCGTCGATACCTCACGCCGTCGCTTCATGAAGGGCGCCGTCGCCGCCGGCGGTGCCGCCACCTTCGTCGCCGGCTATTCAGACCCCCTGGCCAAGATGGCCAAGGGCGTCACCGGCAGCGCCGGCGAGAAGCCGAAGGACCGCATCCACGGCAACTCCCTGGCCCCGGAGTATCGGGTCGACCTCGACACCGGCGAGCTGACCCTCAACCCGGACCAGCGCACCGCCTTCACCATCTGCTACGGCTGCACCACCCAGTGCGGCGTGCGGGTGCGCGTCGACAACGCGAGCGACCGGGTGCTGCGCGTCTCCGGCAACCCCTACCACCCGCTCTCCGCCGACGACCACCTGCCCATGCGCACCCCGGTGGCCGAGGCGCTGCGCCACGTCAGCGCCTACGGCGGCCAGGGCCAGGTCAACCGCTCCACCGCCTGCGCCCGCGGCAACGCCATGATGAGCCAGCTGGAGAGCCCCTTCCGCATCGACCACTGCCTCAAGCGGGTGGGCGGGCGCGGCGAGCGCCGCTGGGAGAAGATCTCCTTCGAGCAGCTGATCGAGGAGATCTGCGAGGGCGGCGACCTGTTCGGCGAGGGCCACGTGGACGGCCTGCGCGCCATCCACGACCACGACACCCCGATCGACCCGGAGAACCCGGAGTACGGCCCGAAGGCCAACCAGCTGATGGTGATGGAGGCCACCGACTACGGCCGCTCGGAGCTGCTCAAGCGCTTCACCCTCAACGCCTTCGCCACCCGCAACTACGGCCACCACGGCTCCTACTGCGGCCTGGCCTTCCGCATGGGCTCCGGTGCCGTGATGAACGACCTGGGCGCCAACGCCCACGTCAAGCCGGACATCCAGAACGCCCGCTTCATCATGTACATCGGCACCGCGCCGAGCCAGGCGGGCAACCCCTTCAAGCGCCAGGGCCGGCTAATCGCCCAGGCGCGCGCCGAGGGTACCCTGGAGTACGTGGTGGTGGACCCGGCGCTGAACGCCTCCACCTCCCACGCCGCCGACCACAACCGCTGGGTGCCGATCCGCCCCGGCACCGACAGCGCCTTCGCCATGGCCATCATCCAGTGGCTGCTGGACAACGAGGGCTATGCACGGGCGTTCCTCGAGCTGCCCGGCAAGGCTGCCGCGGACGCCGCCGGCGAGGCCACCCACTCCAACGCCACCCACCTGGTGATCGATACCGAAAACCACCCCCGCCGCGGCCGTTTTCTGATGGCCAGCGACCTGGGCCTGGCCGAGGCCGGAAGCGACGCCGATGCCCCCCTGGTGGTGGTCGACGGCGAGCTCGTTCACGGCGAGGAGGCGATGGCCGCCGAGCTCTTCGTGGACCGCGAGGTAGACCTCGCCGACGGGAGCACCGTGCGGGTGAAGAGCAGCATGACCCTGCTGCGGGAGTCGGCCAACGAGTACGACCTGGCCACCTACGCCGAGCACTGCGGCATCCCCGAGGCCACCATCGTCGAGCTTGCTGAGCGCTACGCCAGCCACGGCCGCCGCGCCGTGGTCAACTGCCACGGCGGCATGATGTCGGGCAACGGCTTCTACGCCGCCTTCGCGGTGCAGATGCTCAACCTGCTGGCCGGCAACTACAACATGAAGGGCGGCAGCGCCGTGGGCGGCGGCCAGTTCAACGGCTTCAGCCAGGGCCCCCGCTACGACCTGGTGGACTTCCCCGGCAAGCGCGGCCCCCAGGGCGTCTTCCTCTCCCGCTCGCGCTTCCCCTACGAGCGCTCCTCGGAGTACCGCCGCAAGGTAGAGGCCGGCGAGAACCCCTACCCGGCCAAGGCGCCGTGGCGCTCCTTCGCCCCGCCCACCCTCACCGAGCACCTGCCCTCGGCGCTGGACGGCTACCCCTACCCGATCAAGGCGGTGATCGGCTGCATGGCCAACCCCATCTACGGCCAGGCCGGGCTCGAGGCGATGATCGCCGACAAGCTCAAGGACCCGAAGCGCCTGGGGCTCTTCGTGGCGGTGGACGGCTTCATCAACGAGACCAACCGCTACGCCGACTACATCGTGCCCGACTCGGTGATGTACGAGGTGTGGGGCTTCACCGGCGCCTGGAAGGGAGCGCTCGGCCGCATGACCACCGCCTGCTGGCCGGTGGTGGAGCCGCGCCAGCAGAAGACCGCCGAGGGCGAGCCGGTCTCCATGGACAGCTTCTTCATCGCCGTGGCCAAACGCCTGGGCCTTTCCGGCTTCGGCGACGAGGCGATCCCGGATGCCGACGGCAACCTGCACCCGCTCAACCGCGCCGAGGACTACTACCTGCGCGCCGCGGCCAACATCGCCTACATGGACGAGCCGCTGCCCGAGGCGGACGAGAGCGACGTCGCCCACGGCGGCATCGCCCCGCTGCTGCCGCGCCTCGAGCGCACCCTCAAGAAGGAGGAGCGCGGCCGGGTGGCCTACCTCTACGCCCGCGGCGGGCGCTTCCAGGACGCCAGCGACCACTTCCGGGGCGAGCGGCTGACCAACGCCTGGCGCCGCACCCTGTGCGTCTACAACGAGGTGGTGGGCACCAGCATCGATACCATGAGCGGCAAGCCCAACCGCGGCGTGCCCGGCCACAGCCTGCCGCTGCTGGCCAACCAGCAGACCATGCGCGAGGTGTTCCCCGAGGAGGAGTGGCCGCTGCTCGCCTTCTCGTTCAAATCCAACCTGATGAACTCCTACGCCATCGGCAACGAGCGGCTGCGCATGATCAAGCCCTACAACCCGGTGAAGATGCACCGCGAGGACGCCGAGCGCTACGGCATCAGCCACGGCGATACCATCCGCATCGAGAGCCCCGGCGGCAGCGTGGTGGGCCTGGCGCTGGTCAGCGAGAGCGTGATGCCGGGGTCGCTCGGCATCGAGCACGGCTACGGCCACCGGGATCTCGGCGCCACGCCGCATGTGATCGACGGGGAGTCCCAGCCGGACATGCCCTGGCTGCGCGCCGGCATCAACATCAACGACCTGGGCTTCCGGGACCCGACCCGCAACGTGGACGGCACCTGGCTCGAGCCCATCAGCGGCGCCAGCGTGCGCCAGGGCCTGCCGGTGAGGGTCCGCCGCGCCTGAGCCAGCCGCACCTGGATCCACCACTGCAAGGCAAAGCGCCCCCGCCGGGAAACCGGCGGGGGAGCTGTCGTTGGCGACCCTGTCAGCCGCGAGGCGGGCTCAGTCGAAGGCGTCGGTGACCGCCCCGGTGCTCGCGGAGCTGACGGTCCTCGCGTACTTGGCCAGCACCCCACGGGTATAGCGCGGCGGGGGCTGGCGCCAGGCAGCACGACGCCGGGTCAGCTCGGCGTCATCGACATGCAGCTCGATGGTGTCGGCCTCGGCGTCGATGGTGATGGGGTCGCCATCTTCGACCAGCGCCAGCGGACCGCCGTCGAAAGCCTCGGGCGAGACATGCCCCACCACGAAGCCGTGGCTGCCGCCGGAGAAGCGGCCGTCGGTGATCAAGGCCACGGAATCGCCCAACCCGCGCCCCATGATCGCCGAGGTGGGCGTCAGCATCTCGCGCATGCCGGGGCCACCCTTGGGGCCTTCGTAGCGGATCACCACCACGTCGCCGGCCGTCACCGTGCCGTCGTTGATGCGCGCCTGGGCCTCCTCTTCGGAGCCGAACACCCGCGCACTGCCGGAGAAGCGCGTGCCCTCCTTGCCGGTGATCTTGGCCACTGCGCCTTCGGGCGCCAGGTTGCCGTAGAGGATGCGCAGATGGCTCTCCTTCTTCAGCGGGGCGTTAAGCGGGGCGATGATGTCCTGCCCTTGCGGGTAAGGGGCTACCTCCGCCAGGTTCTCGGCCAGGGTGCGCCCCGTCACCGTGAGGCAGTCGCCATGGAGCATGCCGGCGAAGAGCAGGGTCTTCATCAGCGGCTGGATGCCGCCGATCTCGACCAGCTCGCTCATCATGTAGCGCCCGCTGGGGCGCAGATCGGCCAGCACCGGCACATGCCGGCCGATCTCGGTGAAATCGACAAGGGAGAGCGGCACGCCCACGGTGTTGGCCATGGCGATCAGGTGCAGCACCGCATTGGTGGAGCCACCCAGTGCAATCACCACGGTGACGGCGTTCTCGAAGGCCTGGCGGGTCATGATGTCGGATGGCTTGATGTCGCGCTCGAGCAGCTCGAGCACGGCGGCACCGGCCGCTTCGCAGTCATCGCGCTTGGCCTGGGACACGGCGTTCTGCGCCGAGCTGCCTGGCAGGCTCATGCCCAGCGCTTCGATGGCCGAGGCCATGGTGTTGGCGGTGTACATGCCACCGCAGGAGCCCGGGCCGGGAATCGCCGTCTCCTCGATCTGCTTGAGCTCGATCAGCTCCAGGTCGCCGCGACTGTGGGCCCCCATGGCCTCGAACACAGAAACGATATCGGTGTGGTTCTTGCCGGGCTGGATGGTGCCGCCGTAGACGAACACGCTGGGCCGATTCAAACGCGCCAGGCCCATCACGCAGCCCGGCATGTTCTTGTCGCAGCCGCCGATGGCCACCAGGCCGTCGAAGCCCTCGCAGCCGGCCACCGTCTCGATGGAGTCGGCGATCACTTCGCGCGAGACCAGCGAGTACTTCATGCCCTCGGTACCGTTGGCGATACCGTCGGAGATGGTCACGGTGTTGAAGATCACCCCCTTGCCACCGGCCGCGTCGGCGCCGTCGCGGGCGCGCTCGGCGAGCTCATGGATATGACTGTTGCAGGGGGTGACCATGCTCCAGGTGGAGGCGATGCCCACCTGAGGCTTGGTGAAATCTTCGTCGGAAAAGCCCACCGCACGCAGCATGGCGCGGCTGGCCGACTTGCCGACGCCGTCCACCACCGGGGCGGAGTGGCGACGACGCGGGTCCGGGGAATCGCTCATGGAAGTGGCTCCTTCGTTTCGCTTGCCGATCTACGAAGGGTGGTTGGCCAAAGGCTTCCTGGCAAATTCCAGCCTGGCCGCCGCCGAACCGTGGCGCTAAAGCCCGAAGCCGACTGGCCGATATGACCTGGAGCTCATGCAGTGTTATAACAGCGAACAAAGCCAGTACGACTTCTCCCCCGCAGGGAACCGCCATGCCTTTCAGTGAAGCCAAGGAACACGCCCCCGGGCATTTGCACCATATCTTTGCCGATCCCTACTCCGCCTTCGACAATCTCAACGTCGAACGCCAGCTGCATCTGCGGGTCGCCCTGCAGACGCTGGTGTGCGAGCCGATGACCGACGGAACGCTGACGCTGCGGGTCATCCACGGCTGGGAGAACGGCGGCTTCGAGCCCGCCGACCTGGCCCACAGCGACCATCGCCTGGCAACGCTCGAAGACTTGGAGCAGGTGCGCGCCAGCTACCAGCAGGCCATGGAGAGCGCCGCCCCGCTGCCGCGCGACGACGCCTCCCTGCTGGCCGCACCGTTGGCCGACGCCATCGCCGCCGCCGAGGCCAAGGGGCAGGCACTCGACGAGGAGACCCGCACCATCCCCGCGCGCTGGCCCACCTTCGACCAGGGCCTGTCCCTCTACACCTTCTTCAAGGTCTATCACCGTCTTACCTACGGCGAGGACGACAGCTACCGCTCGATCCGCTGCCAGACACCGCAGGGCCCCCACGAGATTCACGAATTCCACCTCGAAGAGGGCGAGTTCGCCGTGATTCGCCCCGTCGAGGATGCAACCGGCAACAGCGTCCTGGTGCTGCACGACAGCCAGCTCGAACCGGTGTTGATGCTGCTGGAGGCGTGCCGCACCTGAGCCGGCCCCCGCTGCCTCAACCGGCGGCGGGTTTCTCCCGCGGCACCCGGCCCATCAGGTAGAACTCCGGGTTGGGCGGCGTGCCGGTGAGCGTGACCAGGCGGTTGGAGAGACCGAAGAAGGCGGCGATGGCGCCGATGTCCCAGATGTCGTCGTGGGTGAAGCCCGCCTCGATCAGACGCGCCTGCCACTCATCGGTGAGCTCCCCCACGTCCAGGCCGCAGTGCAGGGCAAAGTCGAGCATCACCCGATGCCGCTCGCTGATCGGCGCGGTACGGTGGTTGATGGCGACCTGGTCGGCCAGCAGCGGGTCCTTGCTGTAGATGCGCACCAGCGCGCCATGGGCCACCACGCAGTACAGGCAGCGGTTGCGGGCGCTGGTGGCCACCACGATCATCTCCTTCTCCGCCTTGGTCAGCGTGTCGGACTCGCGCTCCATCAAGGCGTCGTGGTAAGCGAAGAAGGCACGAAACTCATCGGGCCGGTGTGCCAGCATCAGGAACACGTTGGGCACGAAATCGGCCTTCTCCTGCACTGCGAGGATGCTGCCGCGAATGTCTTCAGGCAGGTCCTGGATCGATTCGGGCACGGGAAAGCGGCTGAGCGGGGCTGGCATGGCAAGGACCTCTTGTGTCGTTGTGGTTACCGGTCATCACCAGTTAACGTCAACGTAAACATGTTGTCCATGCGACATCCGCTCACACCTCTTCCATCAGCGAGCGTGTCACCACCCGGTTGCGGCTGATCTGCTTGGCCTCGTACATGGCCTGATCGGCCTGGCGGTAGATGGCCATGGCCGCCGGCACCTGGTCGTAGTCGCTGCAGCACACCAGCCCGAAGGAACCTGTCACCACGCCATGGCGCGAGGCTTCATGGGGAATCTGGAGCTGCTGCAGGGCATGGCGAAAGCGCTCCAGGGCGTAACGCCCCGCCTCCAGCGAGTCGGCCTCGAGCAGGATGCCGAACTCCTCGCCGCCCAGCCGGAACAACCTGTCGCCGGCACGGCGGAAGTGGGCCTTGAGCAGATCGGCCACCTCGATCAGTACTTGGTCGCCGGCCTGGTGCCCATAGGTGTCGTTGAAGAGCTTGAAGTCGTCGATATCCATCATGGCGAACAGCAGCGGCTTGCCGTCACGCTGACGACGCTGAATCTCTTCGTTGATCAAGGTTTCGAACTGACGCCGGTTGAGCAGCCCCGTCAGCGGGTCGGTGCGCACCATGGCCGCCAGCTTGTGGTTGGCCTGCTCCAGTTCCTGGGTGCGCTGATGCACCTTGGTCTCGAGCTGATGGTTGAGGGTACGCTGCAGCTCGTAGGTCTCGCGCTCCGCTTCCAGCTTGGCACGCTTCAGGTAGTTGATCTTGCAGGCCAGCCCGAAGGCCAGCAGCAGGAAACCGAACCCTGCACCCAACTCCAGGGCGTACTCGGTGGCCAGCCCATAG
This sequence comes from Billgrantia desiderata, assembly GCA_011742915.1. Taxonomy (GTDB): domain Bacteria; phylum Pseudomonadota; class Gammaproteobacteria; order Pseudomonadales; family Halomonadaceae; genus Halomonas; species Halomonas desiderata. The sequence continues at coordinate 19,363 of JAAQTN010000014.1, forward strand.
GGCACGAAGCCGCCCAGACGCAGTGCATAGAGCACGCTACCCGCCAGCAGGCCGCTCCAGCCCAGCAGGAAGATTCGCGCCAGCCGATCGCCCTTGAAGCTGAGCCAGGCGCTGGCGCCGAGCAGCAGCAGCGCATAGCCGATGCTCAGCGGCACCAGCGCACGCAGTGCCCAGGCAAAGCGGTCGGCCAGGCTCGGCAGTACGCTCAGCACCAATAGCCCCGTGAGCGCCACGAGGCCCTTGGCCAGCCGCGGCGCCTGCCGTTTGAGGCTCAGATAATCGAGGCTGAACAGGGTGAGAGCGACGTACAGCAGCCCCGCGCTGAGCAATAACACCTGCTGGTTGAAGCGCGGCCACTCCGGCCACAGGAACTGGTAGCCGAACCCTCGTAGCGAAAGGTTGAACAGCAGGAACGCCCCCAGATAGAACACGGAATGAAGGAAGGCCTTCTCGCGGGTGGCGACAAAGGTCAGCAGGTTGTAGAGCAGCAGCGCCAGCAGCCCGCCATACAGCACGCTGTAGGCCATCAGCTCGCTCTGGGTCCGCTGAAGGAAGCTGGCATCGTCCATCAGCAGCATGGGCAGAGCAGGCACCAGACCGTCGTGACTGGCCAGACGCAGATAGACATGGCGCGTCTCGTTCGCACCGATGTGCACCGGCAGCACGAAGGAGTGATGCCGCACGGGGCGGGAAGCGAATGGGCGTCGGCTGCCGGTGTTCCACTGTTGCAGCACCCTGCCCTCGGCGTCGACGGCATAGGCATCGATGAAATCGGGCAGCGGCGAGGCCAGCTCGAGCAAGCGTCGCAGGGGGGCATGGGAGTCGTTGGCGAGTTCCAGCTTCAGCCACCAGGCCGAATGGGTGAAACCGAAGTTGGGCACCTCCTGCTCCAGCATCTGCCAGGGCAGTGCCTCGGCCTGCTCCAGGATCTGCTCGATGCCGAGCTGAGCGGTTTCATCCTCGAGTACCGCCACCTGGGGGGCAGGATTGATGACGGTGGAAGGCGTGGCGATGTCGACAGCAGCCTGGGCCTGCCACGCAAGCAGCCACGAGAGTGACCAGATCAGGGCGGCCGTCCATTTGGCCATGCCGGTTTGGGCACCGGCGAGCGCGCAGCGCATCGGTACACTGCCTCCTATCGTGTCCTTACGATCCCTCCACTCTAGCAGGTCTGGCCTGGGAAACTCTTAACTTACGCAAAGCGCCCCACCCAATTGGGTGGGGCGGCACATTGCCAGTCGGCAGGTGTCAGCTCAGCGAAATGGTGCTGTTGATGCCGCTGGAGACGTTCTCGGGCTCGAACCAGCGTGCGGTGACGGTCTTGGTCTGGGTCCAGAACTGGATCGCCTGCTTGCCGTTGGGGCCCAGGTCGCCCAACTTCGAGCCGCGCGAGCCTGTAAAGCTGAAGTAGGCCACCGGCACCGGGATCGGCACGTTGATGCCCACCTGGCCGACGTCGATGTCGGTCTCGAAGCGGCGCGCCACCCAGCCGGAGTTGGTGAAGATCGAGGTACCGTTACCGTTGGGGTTGGCATTGATGAAGGCGATCGCTTCGTCCAGCGTATCCACGCTGACCACGCACAGCACCGGACCGAAGATCTCCTCGCGGTAGATGGTCATCTCCGGCTTGACGTCGGCGAACACGGTGGCGCCGACGAAGTTGCCGTCGGGATAGCCCTCTACCTGATAGCCGCGTCCGTCGACGAGCAGCCTGGCGCCCTCCTTCTCGCCGGCATCGATCAGGCGCACCACGCGGTCGCGAGCCGCCTTGGAGACCAGCGGGCCGAGGTCGGCATCGCGCTGGGTGCCCGGCCCCACCTTCATGTTGCGCGCGCCCTCGACGATGTCGTCGAGCCACTGGTTGGCCTCGCCCACCAGTACCACCACCGAGTTGGCCATGCAGCGCTGACCGGCGGCGCCGAAGGCCGAGCCCAGCAGGTTGTTGATCGCCTGGCTGCGGTTGGCGTCGGGCATCACGACACAATGGTTCTTGGCGCCCATCATCGACTGCACCCGCTTGCCCGCCTCGGAAGCACGGCGGTAGATGTGGGTGCCCACGTTGGTGGAGCCGATGAACGACAGCGCCTTGATGTCCGGATGGTCGCAGATCTGGTTGGCCACGTCGGGGCCGCCGTGCACCACGTTGAGCACACCGGCCGGCACGCCCGCTTCATGGGCCAGCTCGACCAGACGCATGGTGGAGCTGGGGTCCTGCTCGGAGGGCTTGAGCACGAAGGTGTTGCCGGTGGCGATGGCCAGCGGGAACATGAAGCAGGGCAGCATGATCGGGAAGTTGAAGGCGGTGATGCCCGCGCCCACCCCCAGCGGCTGGTTGAGGGTGTAGACGTCGACCTCGTTGGCGGCGTTCTCGGCCAGCTCGCCCAGCTGCAGCGAGGTGATCGAACAGGCGTGCTCGACCACCTCCAGGCCGCGACCCACCTCGCCGGCGGCGTCGGGCAGGGTCTTGCCGTGCTCCTCGGTGATCAGCGCGGCGAGCTCCTCGGTGTGCTCGCGAATCAGCGCCTGCAGCGTGAGCATGATGCGCATGCGCTTGGCCAGCGGTGTCTTGCGCCAGGTCTTGAACGCCTCCTTGGCGCTGGCCACGGCGCGGTCGACTTCCTCGGCGGTGCAGAACGGTACCCGCGCCACCACTTCCTGGGTGGCGGGGTTGATCACGTCGCGCCACTCCTGGCTCTGGGACGGGACGGCCTGACCGTCGATGTACATGGGAATTTCACGAATGGACATGGCGAACTCCTGTTGTGCTTGTAGTCGTTGTACGGCTGAAGCTGAGATGTAGACCTTGTGTGTAGAAACACACGAAGCGTGATGAATTCGAGTCTATATAGCCGCGTGGCGGCGTGACAACGGGCACTTCTTCACATGCCTTGTGCAATAATGCACAAACGAATTCCATGAGGTGCGAGCCGTGCTCGACTGGCAGGACATCCAGATCTTTCTCGAAGTGGCGCGCAGCCAGCGGCTCACCGATGCCGCCCGGCGCCTGGGCCTGGACCACTCCACGCTGTCGCGGCGCACCCGACGCTTCGAGCAGAAACTCAATACCCAACTCTTCGAGCGTAGCACTCATGGCTACCACCTGACCGAGGCCGGACAGCAGTTGCTGGCCCACGCCGAGGAGATGGCCCGCCACGCCTTCGAGGCGGGCGAGAGCCTGGCCGACAAGAACCGCCAGCTCGGCGGTCAGATTCGCCTGGGCGTGACCGAAGGCTTCGGTACCTGGGTCGTCGCCCCGCTGCTCTCGGTCTTCTGCGAACGCCACCCGGGCATCACCCTGGATCTGCTGGCGCTACCGCGGGTGGTCAACCTGAGTCGCCACGAGGCGGACCTGGCCATCACCGTGGAGCGCCCGGCGAGCCAGGGGCTGGTGATTTCGCGACTGTGCGACTACCGCCTGCGGCTCTACGGCAGCCAGGCCTACTTTGCGCGACACGGGCGCCCCACGCGGCTCGCCGACCTGGGCCACCATCGCCTTATCGGCTATGTCGACGACCTGATCTTCAGCGAGCAGCTGAGCTACCTCGACCCGCTGCTCGATCCCGCGGTGGTGGGCGTGGCACCGCACTTCTCGATCCGCAGTACCAGCGTCACCACCCAGCACGCTGCCGCCCTGCAGGGGGCGGGACTCGCCGTGCTGCCCTGCTTCATGGCCGAAACCGGCAGCCGGCTCGAGAGCGTGCTCAACGACGAGGTGGAGATCGTGCGTCAGTTCTGGATCACCGCGCGCCAGGAGCAGCGGCGCCTGGCGCGGGTCAGGCTGCTGTGGGACTTCCTGCGCGAGGCGCTCGAAGCCAACCGGGCGCTGCTGATGGGCGAGGCGCGGGAGCTGACGCTGCCCGACGCCTCGCAGTAACGCAGGCGAGGTTTACGCGGCCGAGTCGCAGCTGAGCTGACGGGCGGCCTCGCGCCCGGCGATGGCGCCCAGCACCACGGCGCTGAGCAGGCCGTTGCCGGAGAGATAACCGCTGTCGCCCGAGCCGGACACCCCGCGCGCCGCACCACCGGCGGCAAACAGGTTGGCGAAGGCGCCGCCGTCCTGGCGCAGCACCCGCGCCCGGGCGTCCACTTCTAGCCCGCCCTGGGTGTGGAACAGCGCGCCGGTCACCTTGATCGCATGGAAGGGCGCCACCAGCAGGTCCTCGGCGCTGAAGGTACGACCGAAGGCATCGGCCCCACCGCTCTCGGCCAGGGCCTGCATCTCGGCGAAGGTCTCGCGCAGTGCCTCCAGCGGCAGCTCCAGCCCTGCCGCCATGGCTTCCAGGCTGTCGAAGGTGCGTACCGCCCCGGCGATATGGGCGTTGCGGTAGTCTTCGAACTCCAGCGCCGCCTGATGGATGCGCCGGTCGAACAGGTTCCAGGCCATGCCGCCCGGCTGAGCCAGCACCTTGGCCGCCTGCTCCGAGTAGCCGCCGTGCTCGTTGGAGAAGCGCCGGCCCTCGCGGTTGAGCTGCACTCCGCCGCGCATCATCACCGCCCAGGTGATCAGGGTCTGGTGCGGCATCGCCAGCGAGCCGTGGCCCTGGCAGGCGCCCAGATCCTTGAGGCTCGCGCCCATCGCCTCGCCCCACAGCAGGGCGTCGCCCTGGTTACCCTCGTGGCCGAAATAGAGCGCATCCTTCAATGCCGGCAGGTGGCGCGCCACCAGCTCGGGGTTGCCGCCGTAGCCGTTGCAGGCAAGGATCAGGGCATCGCAGCCGATGGCTTCGCGGCTGCCGTCGGGGCGTTCGAGGGTCACGCCATGCACCCGGCCGGTGTCGCTCACATGCAGGTCGACCACCCGGGCTTCGGTGAGCAGGTCGATGCCCGCCGTCGCCACGGCATTGAGCAGGCTGCCCATCAGCTCCTCCCCGATGCGCCGTGGGGTGGCATGCATGCGCATGCGGCTGTGCCCGGGATAGAGGAAGCCCTCGACCAGATCGAAGGGCACGCCGTGGGCGTCGGCCAGCCACTCGACCACCCCGGCCGAGGCCTCGGTCAGCGCCCGCACGATGGCCGGGTCCGCCTGGTGGCCGTTCTTGCGCTGGATGTCCTCGGCCATCAGCGCCGGGCTGTCCGTCACCCCGCGCCGCTCCTGAAAGCGCGTGCCCGCCGCCGGGATGAACCCCTGAGACATGGAGGTGCTGCCCCGCGGCAAGGCATCGCGCTCCAGCACCACCGAATCCGTGCCGTACTCCTTGGCGGCCAGCGCCGCCACCAGCCCGCAGGCGCCCGCCCCGACGATCACCAGCGGCACGTGCGCCTCGAACGCTTCTCCGCTGCCAAAGGCGACGATAGGCATGACGTTACTCCTCAGTGGTTGCCGCCGGCCTGGGCCCGGTAGGCGTCGAGAATCTCGCCCGCCGGTGCCTGCCACACCTCGGCATGGCCGGAGATGTGATCGAGCACCGCCTCCAGGCAGCCGATGCGATGCGGCTGGCCGACGAGCCAGGGGTGAAGGTTGAGTGCCAGCAGCCGTCCGCCCTGCTCACGCCCCTCCTGCAGCAGGAAGTCGAAGGCGTCCGTCACCTGAGCCACCCAGCTGTCCTCCGAGTGCAGGTTCTGGCACATCACGAACTGGTCTTCGATCTCGGTGGAGAGCGGCAGCATGGTCAGCTCGCCGCGTTCGGTGGCGAAGGCGTAGGGCAGATCGTCGTTGACCCAGTCGGCGCAGTACTCGATGCCGTTCTCGGCCAGCAGCTCCGGGGTGTTCCAGCTCTGGTGCTTGGCCGGACTCAGCCAGCCGCGAACGGGTTGCCCGGTCAGCTCACGCAGCGTCGTCACCGAGCGGCGCACGATCTCGGCCTCCTCGTCGCGATCCTGGCCGCCGTAGTGCAGGTGATCCATGTTCCAGCCGTGGCACAGGAACTCGCCGCCGTAGGCTTTCAAGCGATTCAACAGGTAGGGCTGCTGCTCGGCGAGCTGGGCGTTGATCGCCCAGGTGGGACGAATGCCGCGCTGCTCGAAGGCCGCCAGCATGCGGTAGATACCCACCCGGTTGCCGTAGTCGCGCAGCGAGTAGTGGCGCAGGTCCGGATAGGGCATGGTCATGCCGTTGGGCACCTTGAACGGCACGCCGCGCTGATTGAGCGGGTAGAACTGCAGCGAGACGTTGATCCAAACTGCCAGCGGCTTGCCGCCGGGCCACTGGAGCGGCGGGCGCTCGCCCAGCATCGACCAGGCGTAGCGCTCGTGATCGTAGCCGTGGCGTCGCCAGGGGTAGTGCAGGTATTCCGGTTCGAGGGACATCTCTCAGCTCCTCCCGGCCGTGGCGGTCTTGGCATCGATGTCGCGCAGGGCGTCGTCGTAGTGGTGGGCGAGATAGTGCCGGGCGATCTCACGGCCGGTGGCGACCCACACGTCGCTATGGCCGGTGATGTACTCCAGCGCCTCCTCGAAGGCCTTGATGCGGTGCGGACAGCTGATCTGATAGTTGTGGGTGGGGATGCACATCACCGTGCCCGACTCGGCGCCCTCGGCGTAGAGCCGGTCGAAGTGGCGTTTGAGCATGGTCAGGTAGTGGCGCGGCTCCACCTTGTTCACCGCGTAGACGATGGTGTCGTTCATCTCCAGCGAATAGGGCATGGAGATGAAGCGCCGCCCCGAGCGCAGCCGGATCGGCGTGGGCTGGTCGTCGTGGAACAGATCGCAGGTGTAAATGCCGCCCTCCTCGCCGAACAGCTCCTGGCCCACCTCGGCGAACAGGTCGAGGGTGTGCTCCGAGTGGGACAGCGCCGGCGCCAGGTAGCCGGCGCACTTCTGCCCGGTGTGGCGATGGATCGTCTCGATGCCGTCGCGGATCATCTCCCGCTCCTGGGCCTCGCTCATGCCGTAGGTGTAGCGGGTGTTGTAGATGCCGTGGCTGAAGAACTCCCAGTCGCGCTCGCGGCACATGGCGACGATCTCGGGGTGGTGCTCGCAGAGTGCCACCGAGAGCGACACCGAGCCGCGAATGCCGTACTTGTCGAGCAGCGCCATCTGGCGCTCGTGCCCCACCCGGTTGCCGTAGTCGCGGATGCTGAAGCCCGGCACCGAAGGGTGCGGCGTGGGCCACGGCTTGCGCTGCGGGTTGGCCGGCGGGTCGAGCTCGTAGTACTCGATGTTGGGCGCCACCCAGAAGGCCACCCGCGCCCCGTTCGGCCAGGCGATCTTGGGCCGGTTCTCGTAGGGCCAGTAGTCGTAGGCATCCAGCGTCTCTTTCATCACCGCCTCCTCGCCGCTCAGGCCTTGTCGCTCGCGCGCGCCTCGAGCCAGGCCAGCACGTCGGCCACGTTCATCACGTCGGCGTACTTCAGGTGCAGGTCGGTGAGGTTGGCGTAGTGGTAGCTCTCGTGCTTGTCGGCCACGCACTCCATCGGCACGATGGTGCGATAGCCCCGCGACAGGCTGTCCACCGCGGTGGCGCGAATGCAGCCCGAGGTGGAGCCGCCGGTGACGATCACGGTGTCGACCTGGTGCCACACCAGCAGCGACTGCAGCGGCGTCTCGAAGAAGGCCGAGGGCATACGCTTGGTATAGACCACGTCGCCCGGCTCGATCTCGACCCGCTCGTCGAAGGCGGCGCGGTCGGAGCCGTATTTGATGTTCTGCAGCGAGTCGGGGGTGTCGGTGCGCGTGCCCCACACGCCGGCATCCTCGGCGGAGTCGAGGAAGGCCACGTGGGTCCACACCACCGGCCAGCCGAGCTTGCGGAAGCCGCGCGCCAGCTGGTTCACGTAGTCGAGCTGATTGGGGTCGGTCTCGTAGGCGGTGGTGTAGAGATCGGTGCGGGTGTAGGCCTTCTGCGGGTCGACGTTGATCAGCACCGCCTTGTTGCCGAAGCCGAACGGCACGCGCTGTGGATTGGCCATCACCTCGAAGAAGATCTCCTTGGCGGTCTTGTCGGTCGTGATCATGCGCTCTACTCCTGTGTCTTTGTCCTTGTGTTCAGCGGGCGTCGTACTTCTCGCCCAGCTCGAGCATCTTGCGCGTACCGAGCACCTCGTTGAGCTGGCCGAAGTCGAGCATGCGCTCGCGGAAGGCGTCGGTGGTGCCGTCGCGGCGCAGGGTGGCAAAGAACTGGCTCGCCATGTGGGTGAAGGCGCGCACCAGGGCGCCGGGGAAGATCACCAGCGAGAAGCCCTGCTCCTGCAGCGCCCGGGCGTTCTGCAGCGGCGTGTCGCCCCCCTCCACCATGTTGGCCATGATCGGGATCCGGCCGCGGAATTCGGCCATGATGCTGGCGATGTCATCGTCGCTGCGAATGCCCTCGATGAACAGCATGTCGACCCCGGCCTCGCGGTAGGCGTGAGCGCGCTCGATGGCCCGGGCCGTGCCCTCCACCGCCACCGCGTCGGTGCGGCCGATGATCAGGGTCGCGTCGCTGGCGCGGGCATCCAGCGCGGCCTTGAGCTTGCCCACCATCTCGCCTTCCGGCACCAGCGTCTTGCCGCGCAGGTGGCCGCAGCGCTTGGGGTAGGTCTGGTCCTCGAGCTGAATGGCGTTGGCCCCGGCACGCTCCAGCATGCGCACGCTGCGCATCACGTTCATGGCGTTGCCGAAGCCGGTGTCGCAATCGACCACCACGGAGAGCTCGGTGCGCTCGCGGATGTGCGACATCACGTCGTTGACCTCGCTGACGCTGACCAGGCCGATATCGGGCCGGCCGAGCTGGGTATAGGCGATGCTGGCCCCTGAGAGGTAGACGGTATCGAAGCCGGCCTCGGCGGCGAGCGAGGCGCTCAGGGCGTCGTAGACGCCCGGTGCTACGACGATCTCGGGAGCGTGCAGTCTGGCCTTGAGGTCGCTGGCATCAAGAATCATGACGGGTGAATTCCTCGCATGGTCGGAAGTCGGGTAAGGGGAACGACGCCCCGATCAGGGACGTGCCAGCGCCAGGTCGTTCCAGACCTGCTGTCGCACTATCCGGCCGTGGCGTAGCTCGAAGCGGTCGATGAAGCGCACCCCCGCAAAGGGGGTGCCATCGGGCCATTCGCCGTCGAGCTCGCCATGGCAGAACACGGCGGTGAAGGCATCGCCATCGCAGGTTTCCACCGCGGCGATGCGCTTGCGCACGAAGCGATAGCGGCCGGCGGCCCAGGCCACCAGCTCATCGAGTCGATGCATCACGCCGCTACCGGGAAAGACCATGGTGAACGTCTCGTCGAGCAGTGTCTCGGCGCGTTCGAGGTCACGCGCCTCCATGGCGGCGAGAAAGTCGCGCACGATCCGCTCCGGGGCCGCGGCAGGCATGTCGGCAGGCATAGGGTCTCCAGGCAAGCCTTTGTCGTTGTTTGGCGCTATCCTTCGAATTGCATGGAACACAAAGCTGTCCTATGCATAATACATTTCTATGTCCACCCAACACCTCACGTCAAGCGCTTCATCACGACCGACAACAACGCACAAGGACCGCAACATGAACGATACGCATGCGAATTCCGTGGGGGGTACCAAGTCCCACCGCATCTATCTGCTGCTCAAGGACGCCATTCTCAGCGGCCGCCTGGCACCGGGGCGCAAGCTGCCCGGCGAGCTGAAGCTGGCCGAGCAGTACGGCGTGTCGCGGGTCACGGTCAGGCGTGCCATGCAGGCACTCAACGAGGCGGGGTTGGTGGCGCGCAAGCCGGGGCTCGGCACCGTGGTGCTGGAGCAGCCGCTGGACGCCACGGTGATGACCGCCAGCGTCGCCAACCTGCTGCCCAACATGGTCAAGATGAGCAAGGCCTCGCGGGTACGCCTGCTGGAGTTCTGCTACGTCAAACCGCCCGAGCCGGTGCGCGAGAGCCTGGGGCTGCACGAGGGCGACAAGGTGCAGCGCTCGATTCGCGTGCGCCTGGCCGACGGTAAGCCGTTCTCCTACCTGGTGACCCACGTGCCGGAGTACATCGCCCTGCATTACAACGAGGCCGACCTGTCGCAGACCCCGCTGTTCGCCCTGCTCGAACGCAGCGGCGTGAAGGTCGACCATGCCGCCCAGACCATCTCGGCCACCCTGGCCACTCACGAGGTGGCCGAGGCGCTGGACGTCTCGGTGGGCTCGCCGCTGATCTCGCTGACTCGCGTGGTTTACGACGAGGAGGGACGCGGCGTGGAGCATCTCGACGCGCTCTACCGCCCCGACCGTTACCGCATCCAGATCGATCTCAACCGCACCGGCGACGAAGCGGCGCGCTACTGGGAGCCCATGGCGCCGGAGCCCCGGCAGGCGGAAACGGAGCAGCAGACGTGAGCGTGACGCGAACCAAATGTGCTATTTTTAATACATTTAAATCACAGATAAAAATACATTTGACCTGTGATATCTGTCTGGGATAGATGTATTTGGAGCTGGTTGTATTGAAGAGAGTCGACACCAGAATGACGCAACCCCGTTGAAGCGACCGACATGACGATGCCAACGACGCTGTTCGACAAGGTGTGGGACGCCCACGAGATTCTGCGCGGCGAAAGCGGCCAGAGCCTGCTGTGGATCGACCGCCATTTCGTGCACGAAGGCTCCTTCCATGCCTTCAACAAGCTGCACGAACGCGAGCTGTCGGTGGCACGCCCCGACCTGACCTTCGGTATCGCCGACCACTACGTGCCGACCCTGACCCGCCGACTCGATGCCATCGGCGACGCCAAGGTGCGCGGCATGATCGAGCAACTGGCCGACAATACCCGCCGCCATGGCATCACCCTGTTCGGTCTCGACGACCCGCGCCAGGGCATCGTGCACGTGCTGGGCCCCGAGCAGGGCCTGACCCAGCCGGGGCTGCTGATGGTGTGCGGCGACAGCCACACCTCCACTCACGGCGCCTTCGGCAGCATCGCCTTCGGTATCGGCGCCTCGGAAGTGGCCCACGTGCTGGCGACCCAGACCCTGTGGCAGAGCCGCCCCAAAAAGATGCGCCTCACCGTCGAGGGCGAACTGGCGCCGGGCATCAGCGCCAAGGACATCGCGCTGACCTGGATCGCCCGCCTGGGTGCCGACGGCGCCCGGGGCTACGCCATCGAATACGCCGGCAGCGCCATCCGCAGCCTGTCGATGGAAGCGCGCCTGACGCTGTGCAACCTCTCCATCGAGGGCGGCGCCCGCTGCGGCATGATCGCCCCCGACGCGACCACCTTCGACTACCTGCGCGGGCGTCCCTTCGCCCCCCGGGGAGCGCAATGGGAGCAGGCTTTGGCCTACTGGCAGACGCTGAAGAGCGATGACGGCGCCCGCTTCGACCGCGAAGAAAGGCTCGCTGCCGCCGAGATCGCCCCCACCGTGACCTGGGGCGTCTCGCCGGAAGAGGCGCTGCCCATCGACGCCCGTGTACCCGACCCGGCCGACCAGCGCGATGCCGGCAAGGCGCGTCAGCTGCGCGACAGCCTCGACTACATGGGCCTCGCCGCCGGCCAGAAGCTGACCGACATCGTCATCGACCGGGTCTTCATCGGCTCCTGCACCAACGCGCGCCTGGAGGATCTGCGCGCCGCCGCCGCGGTACTGCGTGGGCGGCGCAGCAAGGTGCCGGGCATCGTCTCGCCCGGCTCCACCCAGGTGAAGCGCCAGGCCGAGGCCGAAGGGCTGGATGCCGTGTTCCGCGAGGCGGGGCTGGAGTGGCGTGAGTCCGGCTGCTCCATGTGCGTGGGCATGAACGGCGATCTGGTGCCGCCCGGCGAGCGCTGCGCCTCTACCACCAATCGCAACTTCAAGGGCCGCCAGGGGCCGGGAGCCAGAACCCACCTGATGTCCCCGGCCATGGTCGCCGCGGCAGCCGTGGCCGGCCGCCTGGCCGACGTGCGCGAGCTGTGACAGGAGCCGAATGATGGAACCGATCAAGATCATCGACGCCCCGGCCTGCCCGCTGCCGCTGGCCAACGTGGACACCGACCAGCTGATTCCGGCGCGCTTCATGAAGGAGCCGCGCAGCGTCGGCTACGGACGCTTCCTGCTGCATGACCTGCGCCACGACGAAAACGGCCGGCCGGTGGCGGGTTTCATCCTCAACCACCCGCAGGCGGATGAGGCGAAGACCCTGGTGGCACGGCGCAATTTCGGCGCCGGCTCGTCGCGCGAGGCCGCCGTCTACGCGCTGGTGGACTTCGGCTTTCGCTGCGTGATCGCGCCCAGCTTCGGCGACATCTTCGCCTCCAATGCGGTCAACAACGGGCTGTTGCCGGCCACGGTCAGCGAAGCGGACGCCGAGGCACTGCTCGCCGCACTCGGCGAGTCACCCGCCCCACTGCGCGTCGACCTGGAGGCGCAGCGCATCGCCATCGGTGAGCTGAGCGTCGCCTTCACCATCGCACCGACCTGGCGCACCAAGCTGCTCAACGGCTGGGACGACATCGACATGACTCGTCAGCACGCCGCAACCATCGCCCGCTTCGCCACTCGCTATGCCAGCCAACGGCCCTGGCTCGATGCCGGACCGCCACCGCTGATCACACGGGGCTGACGCTGAATACCGGCCCAAGGGCCAATGACAAGACCACCAACGCTGCAGATGATCAAAGGAGAACAACTATGAACAAGCCTCTCATCGCCTCCCTGGGCCTCGCCGCCCTGGTCGCTTCCGGCCAGGCCCTGGCCGTGGAGCGCATCACCGCCGTCCACGCCTTCCCGCCATCGCTGATCTACACCCAGAGCTTCCTCGAGTTCGTCGACAAGGTGAACGAGCGTGGCGAAGGCGTGGTGCAGATCACTGTACGCGGCGGCCCCGAGGTGATCGGTCTCTCCGAGCAGCCCGACGCGGTGCGCAACGGGGTGGTCGACATGGCCTACACCGCGGCCAGCTTCTATGCCGGCACCGTGCCCGAGCGCGACGCCATGGTGGCCTCCAACACCAACGCCATCTATGCCCGTGAGAACGGCGGCATCGACCTGCTCAACCAGATCCACCAGGAGAAGATGGGAGTCTACTATCTGGGCTGGTTCGACAGCGGGGTGAGCTACAACCTCTACACCATCAACGAGCCACGCCTGGACAGCGAGGGCAACCTCAGCGTCTCCGGCATGACCCTGCGCAGCAACCCGGTGTACGACGCCTTCTTCCAGGACTACCTCGGCGCCCAGCCGATCAGCCTGCCCACCACCGACGTCTACTCGGCGCTGGAGCGCAACGTGGTCAACGCCACCGGCTGGACCCAGATCGGCCTCAAGGACCTCAACTGGGACCGCTTCCTCAACTACCGCATCGATCCCGATTTCTTCTCCACCGACATGGGCGTGATCATCAATCTGGATAGCTGGAACGGCCTGAGCGAGGAAGCCCGCGAGATCCTGCAGGAAGTGGCCATCGAGCACGAGCGTGCCAGTGCCGAACGCTTCGAGGTGCTGGCCGAGGAGCAGCAGGCCGAGCTGGAGGCCGACGGCATGCAGGTCTTCCGCCTGGAGGGCGAGGCCGGCGAGCGCTTCTCCGAGGCCGCCCGCGAAGCCACCTGGGAGCGCATGCGCCGCCAGATGGAGCGCCACCCCATGGGGCTCACGCACTACGACGAGCTGATCGAGAAGTTCAACGACCTGTAAGGCGAACGGGCCGGCCGTCGCGGCCGGCCCGCTGCTGCGGTTCGTTCTAGTCGGTCCCTTTCCCCTTTTCATCGCGCCCGGGGTGGCTTATGCGTTACGCCAGTCGTGTCTATCTGCTGTTGCTCAACGGCATGGCCCTCGCCGCCGCCATCATGCTGGTGTGGCTGATGGTCGCCATCGTGCTCTCGGTGGTGATCCGCAACCTGGGGTTGCAGCCCTCGGCGTGGCTCTTCCTCTCCACCGAATACGCCATGTTCTACCTGACCCTGCTGGGCGCGCCCTGGCTGGTGCGCCACAAGGGCCACGTGCACATCGAGCTGCTCACTTCGATCCTGCCGCCGCTGGCGCTGCAGGTGCTGAGCCGCCTGGTGGCTCTGCTGTGCGTGGCGGTTTGCATGGTGCTGGCGTGGAAGGGCTACGACCTGGTGTCGATGAATCTGGCGCGCAACGACTATGACGTGCGCGCCTTCTTCGTGCCGAAATGGATCCTCACCGTGGCCTACCCGGTGTGCTTCACCATGATGGCCATCGAATTCGCCCGCTTCGTGGTCGGGCGCGACATCCTTCACAGCGGCGAAGCGGGGATCAAGGAATAATGGAATGGTATCTGGCCCTGGCCTTTCTGCTGGCCCTGATTCTTGGCTTCATGGCCATCGGCACGCCGATCGCCCTGGCTTTCCTCGCCGCCAACGTCATCGGCGCCTGGCACTTCATGGGCGGCCAGAACGGTCTCATCCAGCTGCTCAACAATGGCTTCGGCGCCCTCTCCAGCTTCAATCTGGTACCCATTCCACTGTTCCTGCTGATGGGTGAGCTGTTCTTCCGCACCGGCCTGGGCATGCGCATGTTCAACGCCATCGACCAGCTGATGGGCAAGGTGCCCGGCCGGCTCTCCTACGTCACCGTGGTGGGCGGCACCGGCTTCTCGACCTTGAGCGGCTCGTCGATGGGTTCCACCGCGCTGATGGGCTCGCTGCTGGTGCCGGAGATGGAGCGCCGCGGCTACCAGAAGCGCATGGCCATCGGCCCGATCCTCGGCACCGGGGGGCTTGCGATCATCATTCCCCCCTCGGCGCTGGCGGTGCTGCTGGCCACCCTGGCCAAGGTCGATATCGGCGCGCTGCTGATCGCCGGCATCCTGCCCGGCCTGCTGCTGGCGGGGCTCTACATCGGCACCATCTGGATCCAGACCCGGCTCGATCCGGACGCGGCGCCCAACTACGAGCTGGAGCCGGTGCCGCTGGGCCAGAAGCTCAAGCTGGTGCTCACCGACATCCTGCCGATGATCAGCGTGATGATCTTCATCGTCGCGCTGATGCTGCTGGGCTTCGCCACCCCCTCCGAGGCGGCGGCCTTCGGCGCCCTGGGCGCCATCGTGCTGGCGGTGATCTTCCGCTGCATGACCTGGGAGGCATTCAAGCTCTCGGTCATCGGCGCGCTCAAGGTCACCCTGATGGCCTACCTGATCGTGTTCGGCTCGGCCACCTTCAGCCAGCTGCTGGCGTTCTCCGGCGCCTCCAGCGGGCTGATCCAGTGGGCCACCAGCTTCGACCTGGCACCGATCCTGATGCTGCTGGCGATGTTCGCCGTGCTGCTAGTGCTCGGCACCTTCATGGAGCAGATCTCGATCATGATGCTCACGGTGCCGTTCTTCTTCCCGCTGGCCCAGGTGCTCGGCTTCGACCCCATCTGGTTCGGCATCATCATGCTGCTGGCGCTGGAGATCAGCTTCTCCACGCCGCCGCTGGGGCTGTTGCTGTTCGTGATGAAGGGCGTGGCGCCCAAGGGCACCACCATGCGCGAGATCTATTCCGCGGCGATTCCCTACATCCTCTGCTCGATGCTGCTGGTGGCCATCCTGGTGGTGTTCCCCGGCATCGCCACCTGGCTGCCCGGGATGATCAACTGAGCCCTTCTCAGGTCACCGCCCCGCGTTGCTGAAAGCGCGGGGCGAGATACTCGCCTGCGCCCAGCACCTCACGCAGATGCTGCGCCGCCTGCCAGACGTCCTCATGGCTCAGATAGAGCGGCGCGAAGCCGAAGCGCATCAGCCCCGGTTCGCGGTAGTCGCCGATCACGCCGCGCTCGATCAGCGCCTGGACGATGGCATAGCCGTGTTCTCTTTCCACCAACCCCACCTGACTGCCGCGCTGCGCCTCGTCCGGGGTGATGTCACTGATGCCGTGTTCCTCCAGGCAGCCGCTCAACGACTCGCGAAACAGCTCGATCAAGCGCTGGCTCTTGCGCCGCAGCTGGGCGAGGTCCACCTCCTGCCACAGTGCCAGCGACGCTTCCAGCGCCGCAAAGGCCAGCGGCGAGTGGGTACCGGTACGAAAGCGCGAGATGCCCGGCGCAGGGGCATAATCGGCCTCGAAGGCGAACGGTGCCGCGTGGCCCAGCCAGCCCGACAGCGGCTGCCATGCCTGCGCCTGACAGTCGCGGCGCACGTAGAGAAAGGCCGGCGCCCCGGGGCCGCCGTTGAGGTACTTGTAGGTGCAGCCCACCGCGTAACGCACGTCGCAGGCGGCGAGGTCGACGAGCAGCGCGCCGGCCGAGTGGGCCAGGTCCCAGACCACCTCGGCGCCGCTGGCATGCACCTGGCGGGTGATCACCGCCATGTCGCGCAGGCGCCCGGTGCGGTAGTGCACATGGCTGAGCACCACCGCCGCCACCCGCTCGTCGAGATAGGCATCCAGCGCCTCGCCCTCCGGCACCACCCGATGCTCGAAGCCACCGAAGCGGCAGAAGCCCTGGGCGATGTAGCCGTCGGTGGGAAAGTTGCCCCCTTCGCTGAGGATCACCGGCCGCCCCCGGCCCTGCCCTTCGGTGCCCTTTTGCCCTTCGGTGATATAGCCCAGCAGCTTGAAGATATTGTGGGTGATGGTATCGGTTACCAGCACCTCTCCCGGCTCGGCTCCCAGCAGCGGCGCCAGCCGGTCGCCGAGCCGCTCCGGCGCATCGAACCAGCCCTGGTTCCAGCCCTGGATCAGCGAGTCGCGCCACTGGCTCATCAGGCCGTCGACGGCAGCCACGGCAGCGCGGGGCTGAGCCCCCAGGGAGTTGCCGTCGAGGTAGATCGTGCCTTCCGGCAGCGCGAAGCGGTTTCTGAAGGTGGCCAGCGGGTCCTGGCGGTCCAGCTCACGGACGTCATCGAGGGTCAGGGGCATGCTCGGCTCCGGCAAGGAGATGGTGGTAGGGATGAGTCGGATCGGGTCAGCTCGCGCCGTCATCGGGCCAGTTCGCGCAGCTATCCATCCAACTCGCGAAGCAGGGCCCGCACCGGCGAGGCGTCGGCCCCAGCCAGCTTCAGCGGCAGGGCAATCAGCTCGTAGTGGCCCGGCGGCACCGCGTCCAGCACCAGCCCTTCGAGAATCGCCATGCCGTGATGCCGCACCCGATGGTGTGCCAGCAGACGGCTATCCACCTCGGGATCGAGCGAAGGAGTGTCCACGCCGATCAGCCGCGCGCCGCGCTCGGCCAGCAGGTCGATGCTCTCCGGCGCGATGGTGGTGAAGTCGCTGCGCCAGCGCTCATGAGGAAAGTGCCCCCAGGTGCGCAGCAGCACCCGCTCGACGTGCGACGGCAGCACGGGCAACAGATGTTCGGGCTCGACCCTCGGCCCGGCATGGCGCATGTCCAGTACCACGCAGGGACCCAAATAGGGGGTGAGTTCCACCTCGTCGATGGCTTGGCCATCGGCCGCATAGTGGCTCGGCGCATCGGCATGGGTGCCGGTGTGGGTGGAGAGCGTCAGGCGCGAGACGTTGACCGGGCACTGCCCGTCGAGCACCCAGGTCGGCTCGTGGGCAAACGGGGTATCGCCAGGCCACACCGGCATGTCGGCGCGCAGCGGCTGGGAAATGTCATGGAGCCGGCTCATGAGGCGCCCTCCTCCAGCGTGGTGCGCACCGACCACAGCTCGGGGAAGAACTGCAGATCCAGCGCCTTGGCGAGATACGAAGCCCCGCCGGTGCCACCGGTGCCGGGCTTCTGTCCGATGATACGCTCCACCGTCTTGAGGTGGCTGAAGCGCCACTGGTGGAAGTGGTACTCGGTATCGACGAGCTTTTCGGCCAGTTCGTAGAGCTCCCAGTAGCGGCCGGTATCGCGGTAGATGTCCGCCCAGGCCTGCTCCACCTCGTCGCAGGGCCGATAGGGCTCGGACCAGTCCCGCGCGACGACCGAATCGGGCAGTGCGAAGCCGCGCCGCGCCAGCAGCTGCAGGCTGATGTCGTACAGGCTCGGGGCGTGGAGCACCTCGCTGAGGCGCCGGTAGCGCTCGGGATGGCGACGGTGCACCTCGATCATCGCCGCATTCTTGTTGCCGAGCAGGAACTCCAGCTCGCGATACTGGAACGACTGGAAGCCCGAACTCTGGCCGAGGCTGTCGCGAAAGCGCGCGTAGTCCGCGGGGGTCATGGTCACCAGCACCTCCCAGGCATTGATCATCTGCGCCTGGATCCGCGCCACCCGGGTGAGCATCTTGAACGCCGGGCGCAAGCGGTCGGATGCGATGTGCGCCGCGGCGGCGTGGGCCTCGTGCAGACACTGCTTGAGCCACAGCTCCGAGACCTGATGGATGACGATGAACAGCATCTCGTCATGCTCCGCGGTACCCGGCCGCTGGGCCGAGAGCAGCGGCTCCAGCTGCAGGTAGTCGCCATAGCTCATCGGCTGGTCCCAGTGCACCCCCTCCTGCGAGAGATCCACACTGGCGCTGCGTGCCTGCCCTTCCTTCCGCTTGGCCATGGTCGCCCTCCTTCGTCGTCTTTCCGTCAGTTTACGAAGTTACAACCACAGCCACTGACCGACCAGGTGTTCTACCTGAACTGGTATCGGGTCATGCGCCAGGGCGAAGCCGAGGGCTCGGCGGCAGGAGCCCTGGCGCATACGCTGCATACCGTCATCGCATACCGCTGAGAAGGCGAATCAGGCGCAGCCTCAGGTCCCGCAGAAGGTACGGAACACCCGCTCGGTGGGCTCGGCCGGCCGCATGTACTCCTCGCGCCCAGGCTGGTCGTCGAAGGGGTGGGTGATGATCTCGAGCAGGGTCTCGAAGGGGCCGTAGTCGTTTTCGTCCATGGCCGCGGTCAGCGCCTGCTGCACGCGGTGATTGCGCGGGATGAAGGCCGGGTTGGCCCGACGCATGCGCTGCGCCCGTTCGCTCTCGCCCTGCTCTTCCTGGGCGAGACGCTCGCGCCACTCCTCCAGCCAGCCGGCGATCTCCTCGGGGCGTTCGAACAGCTCGATCAGCGCGGCTTCCGCTGCGGCGCTCTCGGCAACATTCGCCAACCGGCGGAAGGTCAGGGTGAAGTCGGCGCGGCCACGGTGCATGGCCGCCAACAGTGCCTCGATCAGTGCCTTGTCACCGGGCTTCTCGCTGACCAGACCGAGCTTGGCGCGCATGACCGCCAGCCACTCGCGCTCGTACTGCTCCGGGAAGCGCTGCAGCAGCTCGGTGGCCCGCTCCACCGCGCGCTCGCTGTCGTCGTCGATCAGCGGCAGCAGGGTCTCGGCCAGCCGCGCCAGGTTCCACTGGGCGATCCACGGCTGGTTGGAGTAGGCATAGCGCCCGCCTTCGTCGATGGAGCTGAACACCATTTTCGGGTCGTACTGCTCCATGAAGGCGCAGGGGCCGTAGTCGATGGTCTCGCCGGAAACCGAGGTGTTGTCGGTGTTCATCACGCCGTGGATGAAGCCCACGCCCATCCACTTGGCGATCAGCGCCGCCTGGCGCGCCTGTACCGCTTCCAGCAGGCCCAGATAGCGCTCGCCGCCCTGCCGTGACTCAAGCGCCGGATAGTGGCGCTCGATGACGTGCCCGGCCAGCTCACGTACGCCTTCGATATCGCCGCGGGCGGCAAAGTACTGGAAGGTGCCGACGCGGATATGGCTGGAGGCGACCCGGGTGAGAATGGCCCCGGGCTCGGGAATGCCGCGCATGACCCGCTCGCCGGTGGTCACCGCAGCCAGCGCTCGGGTAGTGGGGACGCCCAGGGCGTGCATCGCCTCGCTGACCAGATACTCGCGCAGCACCGGCCCCAGGGGCGAGCGGCCGTCGCCACCGCGGGAGAACGGCGTACGCCCCGCGCCCTTGAGCTGAATGTCGCGCAGCCGGCTGTCGCGGTCGGTCACCTCGCCCAGCAGCACCGCGCGGCCGTCGCCCAACTGCGGCACGAAGCCGCCGAACTGATGCCCGGCATAGGCCTGGGCCAGCGGTTCGGCACCACGCGGCACCACGTTGCCGGAGAACCACACCGCCGCCTCTTCGGCATCGAAGGCGGAAAGCTCGAAGCCCAGCGCCTCGGCCAGCGGCCGATTGAAGGCCACCAGGTGAGGCTCACGCACGGGCACTGGCTCGACGTGGGCGTAGAAGCGTTCCGGCAGGCGGGCATAACGCAGAGTGAACGGGGGAAACATGGCAACTCCAGCAGTCTTCATGCCGCTCACTGTAGGCGCGGGGGCGGCGAAAATCGAGCGCCGTTGCACCCCCTTACAAGGGGCTGATCACGAGCGACTCGTGACGAGCGACTAGCCGGTAGCGGAAACCGGCCGCTCGAACTCGCGAATGCTGGCCACGAAGTCGCTGAAGCGCTCGCCCTGGATCAGCACGTGATTGCGCAAGGCATGCTCCGCCGCCACCGGGTCGCCCGCCTCGATGGCTGCCACCACGTCCCGATGCTCGCTCAGGGAGCTGTGCATGCGCTGGCGAACCTTAAGCTGCAGGCGACGGTAGGGCTTGAGCCGCTGCTTGAGCTGACGCGCCTCACCGAGCAGAAAGGTGTTGTGGCTGGCCCGGTAGATGCAGTCGTGGAAGGCCTCGTTCTCGTAGTAGTACTCGTCGGTGTCTCCGGCCCGGGCGGCCGCCTCGCAGCGCTCCAGCGCATCACGCAGCTCGGCGAGCTCCGCATCGCTGATGCGCCGCGCCGCCAGCCGCCCGCACATGGCCTCCAGCTCCGCCATGACCTCGAACATCTCGATCAGCTGATCGATGCCCACCTTGGCCACGAAGGTGCCCTTCTTGGGCGAGACCGTCACCAGTCCACTGGCCACGAGCTGCTGGATCGCTTCACGCACCGGGGTACGGGAGACGTTGAACTCCCGCCCCAACGCCTCCGGGTCCAGCCTTTCGCCAGGCAGCCGGCGGCCGTTGATGATGTCGTTCTCCAGCGAATCGCGCAGGCGCTGTGCATTGGAGCGCTTGGTGCTGGTCATGGCCACCTCCTCGGTCGCGGCATTCAAGAGTGGGTCTTTTTACTGTAACGGATTTGACATGAGTATATACAACGTCTATTGAAGTATACATCAGCACGCCTGATGGATATAAACTGCTCAGTACAACAACAACCCCAAGGAGACGCCCAATGCAACGCCACACCCTAGCCACTCTGGCCGTGACGCTCGGCCTGGCCCTCGCCTTCAGCAGTGTCGCCGCCGCCAACACCGTACTGCGCGCCTCGCACCAGTTCCCCGGTGGCCAAGGCGATGTCCGCGATGAAATGGTGCAGATGATGGCCCGGCAGATCGCCGAAGCCGATGTCGGACTCGAAATCCAGGTCTACCCCGGCCAGTCGCTGTTCCGCGCCAACGAGCAGTGGGGCGCGCTGGTACGCGGCCGTCTGGACATGACCCTGCTGCCGCTGGACTACGCCAGTGGCCGCCATCCGGAGTTTTCCGCCACCCTGATGCCGGGCCTGGTGCGCAATCACGAGCACGCCGCGCGACTCAACGAGTCCGAGTACATGGACATGATCAAACAGGTGATCATGGACAACGGCGCCCGAGTGCTGGCCGACAGCTGGCTGGCCGGCGGCTTCGCCTCCAGCGAGCAGTGCATCACCTCTCCCGATACCGTGCGCGGCCAGAACATCCGCGCCGCCGGTCCGGCCTTCGAGCAGATGCTGCAGGCCGCCGGCGCCTCCATCGCCTCGATGCCCTCTTCGGAGGTCTACACCGCCATGCAGACCGGCGTGCTGGATGCCGCCAACACCTCGTCGATGTCGTTCATCTCCTTCCGCCTCTACGAGCAGGTGGAGTGCCTGACCGAACCGGGCGATTTTGCGCTGTGGTTCATGTACGAGCCGATCCTTATCTCGGAGCAAGTGTGGCAGCGCCTCAACGAGGAGCAGCAGGCCGCACTGATGGAAGCGGGCAAGGCCGCCGAGGAGTTCTTCGCCGCCGAGGCCGCGGCCATCGACGCCAAGATGGTCGAGGTCTATGAGGAGAACGGCATCGAGGTGGTACGCATGAGCGAGGAGGACTACAACGCCTGGCTCGAGATCGCCCGCGAAACCTCCTACAAGAACTTCGCCGAAAACGTACCCAACGGCCAGGCCATCATCGACGCGGCCCTCGCCGTCGATTGACGTCCAACCCTTCCCAGTGAGTCGGGCCACCCGCCACGGGTGGCCCCCGTTTCGAACCTCGGGAGGACTGCACGGCCATGGCCCACTCTCAATCTCTCGCTCAACGATCCGGCGCCATCGGCGGCTACATCCGCCTGATGGACGCCCTGTCACGCGCCAGCGCCTACCTGGCAGCCGTGCTGTTCATCGCCGGCGTCGTGGTGATCTGTCAGATGGTCTTCATTCGCTACGTGCTCGGCATGAGCACCAGTTGGCAGACCGAGTTCACGGTGTTCTCCGTTACCGGCGCCATGCTGATGGGCAGTCCCTACGTGCTGATGACCGGCGGCCACGTGGCCATCACCATTCTGCCCGACGCCCTGGGTGGCACGGCACGCAAGATCATGCGCCTGGTGGCCGCGCTGATCGGTCTGGCCTTCTGCGCGGCGCTGGCCTATGCCTCCTGGGTCTACGTGATCGAGGCCTACCAGTACAACTGGCGCACCGGCACCGTGTGGAACCCGCTGCTGTGGCCGGGGCTGATGCCGATGGCGGTGGGCACCAGCCTGCTCACGCTGCAGTACATCGCCGAAATTCTGCGCGGGGAGGTGTGAGCATGGATCCGATCACCATGGGCATCATCGTCGCCATCGCGCTCATCGTGCTGATGGCCATCGGCACTCCTATTGCCTTCGCCCTGGGCGGCGTCTCGCTGCTCGCGCTGATGTACGACCGCGGTCTGCCGGAGCTGATCTACTTCGGCGAGACCTTCTTCGACCGCATCGCCGAATTCGGCTTCGTCGCCATCCCCATGTTCATCCTGATGGGTGCCGCCGTGGCTTCCTCGCCTACCGGACGCGACCTCTACCGCTCGCTGGACCTGTGGATGGGCCGTCTGCCGGGTGGGCTCGCCGTTTCCAACATCGGCGCCTGCACCATCTTTTCGGCACTTTCCGGCTCGTCGCCAGCCACCTGTGCGGCCATCGGCAAGATGGGCATTCCCGAGATGCGCACCCGCGGCTATCCCGACGGCGTGGCGGCGGGCTGTATCGCCGCCGGTGGCACGCTCGGCATCCTGATTCCGCCTTCGGTGACCATGATCATCTACGGCATCTCCACCGAAACCTCCATCGGCCGTCTGTTCATGGCGGGGGTGTTGCCCGGGCTAATGCTGGCCGGCCTGTTCATGATCTGGACCATGATTGCCTGCCGTCTGGCCGGTGGTTACGCCAACCCCATGGCCCAGGCCGCGGCCCAGGTGAAGCAGAACATCAAGGCCAACGTCGACACCAACCTCAAGGCGCTGGTGCGGGTAGTGCCCTTCCTGCTGGTGATTGCCGGCATTCTGTTCGCCCTCTACGGCGGTGTGGCCACACCCTCCGAGGCGGCAGGGGTCGGTGCTTTCCTGTGTGTGGCGCTCGCTGTACTGATCTACCGCATGTGGCAGGTGGGGCCGATCAAGCTGATCATGCGCGACTCCCTGCGCGAGAGCGTGATGATCATGCTGGTCATCGCCACCGCCGAAGTGTTCGCCTATGCGCTCTCCTCAATGTTCATCACCCAGACCGTGGCCGCCGCCATCGCCGACATGGAAGTGAACCGCTGGGTGCTGATGGGCATCATCAACCTGTTCCTGCTCGTCGCCGGCTTCTTCCTGCCGCCGGTGGCGGTGATCGTGATGACCGCACCGATCCTGCTGCCGATCATCCTCGCCGCCGATTTCGACCCCTACTGGTTCGCGGTGATCCTGACCATCAACCTGGAGATCGGCCTGATCACCCCACCGGTGGGTCTCAATCTGTTCATCATCAAGGGCATCGCGCCGGACATCTCGCTGCGCAACATCCTGCTGGGCAGCCTGCCTTACGCCCTGTGCATGGTGCTCGGCATCGTCCTGCTGTGCCTCTTCCCGGGCATCGCCCTGTGGCTGCCCAACCTGATCATGGGCTGACGGAGAGCCGACATGAACATGACCTTCCTGCAGGAGCTGTTCAACAGCATCACCCAGCGCGACGCGCGGCTGTGGCGGCGCCAGGGCGAGGCCGGCGTTCCCGACCACGGCCAGGTGCTCGCCGCCTGCCGGGCGCTGCTGGCAAGCGACGGCGAGGCCTCGAGCATCAGTCTGGCCAGTCGCGCGCTCTCCATGTACAACCGCCTGACGATGGAGGAGCGCACCCGCTTCTTCGAGGGGCTTGCGAGCGAGTTCGCCGCCGACCCGGCGCGCATCGACCAGGCCTACGAGGCCTACCGCGAGCAGCGCGACAACTCCCGTTTGCAGGCCCTGTTCGACGCCTGCGAGCCGCGTCGACAGGAGCTGTTCCGGCGTCTCAACCTGGCCAGCAACGGCACCTACGAGCTGGTGCGCATGCGCGAGAATTTGCTGACACTGCTGCGCGAGCGCAACGGCGACAAGCAGGAGCTCGCCGCCATCGATGCCGACTTCGCCCACCTGTTCGGCTCCTGGTTCAACCGCGGCTTTTTGGTGCTCAAGCGCATCGACTGGAATACGCCGGCCTCGATTCTGGAGAAGATCATTCGCTACGAGGCGGTGCACGAGATTCGCGACTGGGACGACCTGCGCCGCCGCCTCGACGCCCGCGACCGGCGCTGCTTCGCCTTCTTCCACCCGGCCATCGGCGACGAGCCGCTGATCTTCGTAGAAGTGGCGCTGTGCCGGGGCCTGCCCGACCGTATCCAGCCCATTCTCACGGGAGAGCGCAGCGGCGAGCGCGACATCGACGATCCCGAAGCCGCCGATGCCGCCGCCTTCTTCGGCATCAGCAACTGCCAGACCGGCCTGCGCGGCATCTCCTTCGGCAATTTCCTGATCAAGCAGGTGGTCCAGGAGCTCAAGCTGGAACTGCCCCAGCTCAAGCACTTCGTCACGCTCTCGCCGGTGCCGGGCTTTGCCGCCTGGCTCGTCGAGCGGCGCGACGACGAGGTTCTGCCCGACGAACTGCGCCAGGTGCTGCACGAGCTGGACGCCCCCGACTGGCATCTCGATGCGGCCCACAGCGAGCGCCTCGCGGCAGTGGTCAAGCCGCTGGCCGCCCGCTATCTGGTCGAGGAGAAGAACGCCCGCGGCCTGCCGCTCAACCCGGTGGCCCGCTTCCACCTCGGCAATGGCGCCGAGTTGCATCGCATCAACTGGCTCGGCGACATCTCGCCCAAGGGCTTGAAGCAGGCCGCCGGACTCATGGTCAACTACCTCTACGTGCTCGACGACATCGAGCGCAACCACGAGAACTACACCGCCAACGCCACGGTGGTATGTTCCAATGCAGTTCGCGATCTCAATCGCCGTGCCAGAAAGATGGCCAAAGGAGAGCCTGCCAAATGAGTCACAACCTCTTCGAAACTTTCGCCGCCCGCATGCGCGACCGTAGCGACGCCGACTTCATCACCACCCGCGAGGGTCGGCGCTACTCCTACCGCGATGCTCTGGACGCCAGCGCCCGCCTGGCCGGTGCGCTCAAAGCGCTGGGCGTGGCCCCCGGCGACCGCGTTGCGGTGCAGGTCGACAAGAGCCCCGAGGCGATCCTGCTCTATCTTGCCTGTCTGCGCATGGGCGGCGTCTACCTGCCGCTCAATACCGGCTATACCGCCGATGAGATCCGCTACTTCCTCGACGACGCCGAACCGGCGCTGTTCGTCTGCCGCCCCGCCGCCCTCGATGAGGCGCGCACGGTGGCCGGCGAAACCGGTTGCCCGGCGGTGGAGACCCTCGGTACCGATGCCGACGGCAGCCTGCTGACGCTGGCCGAACGGGGCGACGCCTATACCGGCATCGAGCCGCGCGAGCACGACGACCTCGCCGCCATTCTCTACACCTCCGGCACCACAGGCCGCTCCAAGGGGGCCATGCTGACCCACCGCAACCTCGGCTCCAACGCCGCCACTCTGGTCGAAGCCTGGCGCTTTTCCTCTGCGGACCGGCTGATCCACGCCCTGCCCATCTTCCATACCCACGGGCTGTTCGTCGGCTGCAACGTGACCCTGATGGCGGGCTCGAGCATGCTGTTCCTGCCCAGGTTCGATGCCGACACGATCTTCGAGGAGATGCCCCACGGCACGGTGCTGATGGGCGTGCCCACCTTCTATACCCGTATGGTAGCCGACGAGCGTCTCACCCCCGAGGCCACCGCCAACATGCGCCTGTTCGTCTCCGGCTCCGCCCCGCTCACCGCCGAGACCCACCAGGCCTTCGAGGCCAAGACGGGGCACGCCATTCTCGAGCGCTACGGCATGACCGAAACCAACATGAACATCTCCAACCCCTACGACGGCGAGCGCCGCGCCGGCACCGTGGGCATGCCGCTGCCGGGGGTGGAGTACCGCATCACCGACCGCGAGACCCACGCGCCGGTGCCCCAGGGCGAGATCGGCATGCTCGAGATTCGCGGTCCCAACGTCTTCATCGGCTACTGGCGCATGCCCGAGAAGACCCGCGAGGAACTGCTGGAAGATGGCTTCTTCATCACCGGCGACCTGGCCATGACCGACGAGCAGGGCTACGTGCACATCGTCGGTCGCGACAAGGACCTGGTGATCTCGGGCGGCTACAACGTCTACCCCAAGGAGGTCGAGCAGGTGATCGACGAACTGGAGGGCGTGGTGGAGTCGGCGGTGATCGGCCTGCCCCACCCGGATTTCGGCGAGGGCGTCACCGCCGTGGTGGTGCCGCAGCCGGGCGTCACACTGGAGGAACGACAGGTGCTCGACCATCTCGAAGGGCGGCTGGCGAAGTACAAGCAGCCCAAACGGGTGTTCTTCGCCGATACCCTGCCGCGCAACACCATGGGCAAGGTGCAGAAGAACGAGCTGCGCAAGCAGTACCAGGACACCTATCGCTGAGCTTGCGTTCGCTCCCCCGCAGCCCGGTCGGTTTGCGCCGGCCGGGCTGCGTTGGTTCTCAACCCTGCTCTTCTAGACCACCAGCGGCGTGACGAAGAAGGCGATCAGGAAGGCGGTACCCAGGCGCATGACGATGCCCAGCACCGCGGCGCCCATGGCCTCACGTTCGGAAAGCTCGGAGCTCTCCGCCCACACCACCGGGACCTGGCCGAACACGGCGGAGAGCGGCAGGCCGGAAGAGGCCAGCACGAAGGAGCCCACCACCAGCGAGGGGTCGAGATCGGCAGCGATGCTCTGCAGTTGGCCCATGGCCAGCGTCGGGCTTACCAGCACCGACAGCACGCCGGTTTCCGGATGGATGTTGAACAGCAGCATGACCCTGCCCAGCCCCGCTTCGATCGGTGCCCAGACGCCGATGTAATCGAGCACACCGATCACAGCGAAGACCAGCGCCACGGCGGGAATCAGGATCAGCAGCAGCAGCTCCACGCCTTCCCGCGCGGCGCTGAACAGCGTGGGCATGAAGTCGCGCTCGGGCGTGAAGGTCGGCAGATGACCGATCTCGACCCGCTTGACGTCACGATAGAGCGTTTTCGACAGGATCAGCGGCACGATCACCAGCGGCAGGAACACCGCCAGCAGCACCACGGCAAAGACGTTGACCCCGGCAAAGGTCAGCGCCATCAGCCCCAGCATGAAGGTGGAGAACGACTGCTGCGACTGTACCATGGTGGCCACGGCCAGCTTCTGCTCGTCCTTGGTGGCCCCCGCCTTCTTGAGGATCGGGCCGGAGATCTTACCCGCCGCGTTGATGTCGCCGAAGATGTTGTAGACGCTCGGGATGATCACCGCCGGGTTGACGCCCAGCAGCTTCATGGCGGGCACGAAGATGCGCACCAGCGCATCGGTGAAGCCCAGCCGCTCCAGCAGCCGGCCGATGATCACGCTGACGATGATGGCCGTGCCGACCACGCCGGTGAGGAAAACGTCCACCACCACCGGTCGCACGGAGTCGAGAATGGCGTTGAACAGCCCCGAGAGGCTGGTGGGCGAGAGCAGCAGCATCAACAGGCAGATGCACAGCAGTACGATGCCGACCACTTCGATGCGTTTCCACGCCCGCTTGTTGGCCGGTAGCCCGAGTTCCTTCTTGTCCGGGCTGGAGTCTTCAGGGGTAGTCACGGTGGTTTTCATGACAGTGCCTCTATTGTTATTGAATGACTGTTATTGAATGGGCGCTTGGGGAGAGCATAACGGCAAGTGGCGCCGTCATGTCTCGCTCAGCGCATGCTTGCCCAGCAGGTGGCTCGCCGACATTTCCCGGGCGTAGGCCTGCATCGCCTCGTTGCCCACCCGGCGCACCGGCGTCGAGGTCACCCGGTCGCGGAACAGCACCACTTCCACGCCTTCGAGCAGCTCGTCCAAGGCGTAGGCCAGGGGCAGGCCGTTCTCGAGGATCTCCATCACGTGGCAGTTGCCGACCAGGAAGTTGAGGCCCAGCTCCCGGGCCGTCTCGATCAGCGCGTGGCCGGCATAGACGCGGCTGATCGAGGCCAGCACGGTATCCACGCCGGGGTTCTCGGCCACCGCCTGACGCAGGTTCTCCGGCGAGAAGCCGGTGTGCGGAAAGATGTGCAGGATGTGCTCGACCGGACTGTCGCGCTCGCCCAGATGGATGAAACCGCGGGTCTCCACGCTGGTTTCGCGGATCTCGTCGATACCGCGCACCAGCCGCTCCTCCGCCAGCAGCGCGCGATCCTGATCCAGCGCCATGTAACCGTCCAGGCGGTCGAGTATGTCGCCCAGGGTGGCTACGCCCGGCAGCGCACGCCCCACGAACATGATGTTGCCGTGAACGCCACCGTAGGAAATGCTGCCCTTCTCCACCTTGTGCCCGTGCAGGAAGGGGATGCCCGGGTGCAGGCCGTGAAACGCCTCGTGACACTCCAGCCCGGCCACGTCGTAGAGATCGAGATAGTTCTTCAGCGTCACCCCGCCGCAGCTGGCGGCATCGGCGATGGGGTGATGCGCCACCACGGCATCCACCCCGGTAGCCCCGGCCAGCTCGATCACCAGCTCCGTCATGGTCATGCACACCGCGACCTTCTTCACTTCCTTGCTGGGGTCGCCGTAGATCAGCCCCGGAATCTCCAGCACCTCCTTGCCGTAGATTCCCGACGATTTCATGATCACGAAGGGGTGCTTGCCGCTCTTCACCTCCTCCATGGACGACACCGTCCTGCCACCCGTGATCACGCTCATCGCATTGACGATATCCGCTACCTTGGCCATCGTTGTTCTCCTCGCATCAGCCATAAAAAAAGACCGCCAGCACAGCGAGAGGCGTAATGCCTCAAACTGCGCTGACGGTCTCGAGCACTCGCCTTCTCAGGGCGAGTTCACATCACCAGTCAGTCTTGCCTGCGGAGTTGCGGACCATGCCCGACGCCTGAGCGTCAGAGGTAGTCGCGCACATCCTTCTTCAGTACCACCACCGTGGCAGAAAGCTCGGCCTCGGCGTCGTAGTCCTTGAAGATGGACAGGACCTCGAAGCCGTACTTCGCTACCAGCAGCTGCTTGAACTCGTGCTTGAATCCCTTGATGAGATAGTGGTCGGCCAGCTCGCTCACGTTGCTGTTGAGCACGTTGAGGTAGCCAAGCGCCGGCACCCGCTTGTGCAGGGCGATGACGAGTATCCTGTCGCCCGCGATGTCCACCTTCTGACGCACCACGCCGATACCGAAGATGCGATGGTTGACCTCGTTGTAGTCCTTGATCAGTTCCTGCTTGAGCTGGCCCAGGGAGCCGATACCCAGGGTGTCGGCATGCGCGGAGCCTGTGCTCGAGAAGTCGCTGCTCAAAGCGCTCATAGGGGTCGACCTCAATCTCGATCCGGCTGGTTCCCAGAGGACATCTGGTATACCAATCTCATGCAAGGTCCAGCCTAGTCAAGCGGGAAAAATCTGTCAACAGGGAATAATCGATTATCTCAACCCACCGACATCCCCTTGCTACTCAGCTTGCTACTCATCCGTATCGACGCCGACACCGCAGCGAAAGTGAGCCTGCCGAGAGGGCTCGATTTTCCGCTCAAGGCACACTTTAGGTATACCAAGACACAGGCTCATGATATGCCGGCCGCCCCCGCCGAGGCGCCTTTACCGCGACGGATGTGGTTGATGACCCCGCCACAGGCCAGCAGCTCACGCTGACGCGGAGTCAGGCCATGGTGCAGACGAAACGTGCCCTTGCCCACCACCTCGGCGGTGAGTTCGGCCCCGGCGGCAAGCTGGGCATGCAGATCGTGAATCACCAGGCTGTCGCCCTGCTCGAGGCGGTCGTAATCCTGCGCATCGATGAAGCTCAGCGGCAGCGCGCCGAAGCAGATCAGGTTCTGCCAGTGAATACGTGCGAAGCTCTTGGCCAGTACCGCCTGCAGGCCGAGGTACCGGGGTACCAGGGCAGCGTTCTCGCGACTCGAGCCCTGGCCGTAGTTGTGCCCCCCGACGATGGCGTGGCCGCCCAGTGTGCGCGTGTTCTCGGCGCGGCGCGCGTAGTCGGCATCCACCGCCTCGAAGGTGAACGGGGCCGAGGCGTAGACGCTGCTCCAGTAGGGCATGACCCGCTGCCCGGCCGGCATGATGTCGTCGGTGGAAACGTTGTCGCCGGTGACCAGCAGCACCGGCACCTCGAGGGTATCGGGCAGCGCGGCGAGCTCCGGCAGGGCCGGGGTATTGTCGGTCTTCTGCAGCGGCTTGAGGCGCGCCTCGGCCAGCGGCAGCGGCGCCACGAACACATCGCGGTTGACCACCATCTGCGCGGGCTCGGCGATGCGCGGATAGGCCATGTCGAGGCTGCGCGGGTCGGCGATGGAGCCGGCCAGCGCCGAGGCGGCGGCGGTTTCCGGGCTGCACAGGAAAACGCTGTCCTCGCGGGTGCCGGAGCGCCCCGGGAAGTTGCGCGGCACGGTGCGCAGGCTGTTGCGTCCTACCGCCGGCGCCTGGCCCATGCCGATACAGCCGTTGCAGCCGGTCTGGTGCAGCCGCGCCCCGCTGGCGACCAGATCGGCGAGATAGCCGTCTCGGATCAGCGTTGCCAGCACCTGGCGCGAGGAGGGATTGATGTCCAGCGAAACCCCATCGGCCACGGTACGCCCTCGCACCATCTCGGCCACCACCGCAAAGTCGCGGTAGCCGGGATTGCCCGAAGAGCCGATGTAGGCCTGGTGCAGCGGCTCGCCGACCACCTCGCGCACCGGCACTACCTTGTCGGGGCTTGAGGGTAGCGCGATCAGCGGCTCGAGAGAGGACAGGTCGAGTACCTCCTCGCGGTCGTAGCTACAGCCGGGCTCGGCCGCCAGCGGCTTCCAGTCCGCCTCGCGGCCACGCGCCGCGAGGAAGCGCCGGGTCTCCTCGTCGCTGGGAAATACCGTAGCAGTAGCACCCATCTCGGTGCCCATGTTGGCCAGCACGTGGCGGTCCATGGCGGAGAGGTTCGCCAGACCCGGGCCGTGGTACTCGATGATGGTGTTCTTGGCGCCGGCCACGCCGTGGCGTCGCAGCAGCTCGAGCACCGCGTCCTTGGCCGAGACCCAGTCGGGCAAGCTGCCCTCCAGACGAATGCCCCAGATCTCGGGCATGCTCAGGTAGAGCGGTTCGCCGGCCATGGCCATGGCGACCTCGATGCCGCCGGCACCGATGGCCAGCATGCCCAGCGAGCCGGCGGCGGTGGTGTGGCTGTCGCAGCCGACGATGGACTGGCCGGGAATGCCGAAGTGCTCCATGTGCACCGGATGGCTGATGCCGTTGCCCGGCCCGGAGTACCACACGCCGAAGCGCTCGCAGGCGCTCTTGAGGAACAGGTAGGTCTCGGCGTTGAGGTTGTCGGCCTGGACCAGGCCATGGTCGATGTACTGCACGCTGGGCTGGGTCTTCACCCGGTCGAGCCCCATCGCCTCGAGCTCGAGCATCACCAGGGTGCCGAGCACGTCTTGCAGCAGGGCCTGGTCGATGCGCAGGGCGATCTCGCTACCGGGCGTCAACTCGCCGTCGACGAGATGGTCGCGAATCAGCTGCTGGGCGAGGTTGAGCGGCATGGATGGCGTCGTCATTGTTATTGGCCTCTTGTCACGGTGAACGGTGGGCGGCGTCAGCGGGCCACATGGCGCCGGCGTCAGCGGGCCGGCATTGCGCCGGTGTCAGCGGGCCGGCATTGAGTAGCGCCGATCCGCCTTGCCGGCCTTCACCACCTGCCCGGGGGTATCGTGGCCGACCAGCGCCGGCAGCATGGCGGAGGCCGCCAGCAGGGCGTCCAGATCGACGCCGGTCGAGACGCCCATCTGCTCGAACATGTGCACCAGGTCCTCGGTACAGACGTTGCCGGTGGCACCGGGGGCGTAGGGGCAGCCCCCCAGCCCGCCCAGCGAGGCATCGAAGCGCACGATGCCCGCCTGCCAGGCGGCCAGGGCATTGGCCAGCCCCATGCCGCGGGTATTGTGGAAATGCAGGGTGAAGGGAATCCCGGGGAAGCGCGCCTGCGCCGCCTCGCAGAGTCGCGCCACCTGGGCCGGGTTGGCCATCCCGGTGGTGTCGCACAGCGTCACCCCCTGCACGCCCAGCGCCAGCTGACGCTCCACCAGCTCGAGCACGCGCGCCTCGGGCACCTCGCCCTCGAACGGGCAGCCGAAGCTGGTCGAGAGCGAGGCGTTGACGAAGACGTTGCGGCCGCGAGGGTCGCCACGCAGCGCCTCGACGATGGCGGCGAACTGTTCGAGGGACTGCTCCGGGGTCATGCGCAGGTTGGCCAGGCCGTGGGAATCGCTGGCCGACATCACCAGATTGACCTCGTCCACCCGGCACTCCAGCGCCCGCTCCAGTCCTTTGACGTTGGGCACCAGCACGGTGATGCCCACGTCGTCACGGCGCTGTATGCCGCTCACGACCTCGGCCGCATCGCGCAGGTTGGGGATGGCCTTGGGCGAGACGAAGGAGGTGGCCTCGATGCGCGCCAGCCCGGTGGCGGAGAGCGCATCGATCAGGCGGATCTTGTCCGCGGTGGGCACGAAGGTCGCCTCGATCTGAAAGCCGTCGCGGGGCGCCACTTCGTTGATCTGCAGTTGGGTCATGCTGGCTCCGGTGTCGGTCGAGGGGTCAGATGATGCCTGCGGCGCGCAGCTTGGCGCGGGTCTCGCTGTCGATGCCCAGCTCGTCGAGCACCTCGTCGGTATGCTGCCCCAGCGCCGGACCGCCGTTGCCCAGACGCCCAGGGGTAGCGCTGAGCCGCGGCAGTACGCCGGGCACCTTGAGCGGCTTGCCGTTGGGCCGGGTGATGGTCTGGATCATCTCCCGCGCCAGATAGTGCGGGTCGCTGGCGATATCGGCAGCGGTATAGGGATAGCCGCAGGGCACCCGGGCGTCATCCAGGGCGGCCAGGATGGCGTCGCGGTCGCGCTGGCAGGTCCAGGCCTCGATGGCGGCGTCGATCTCCTCGGCGCGCCGCGCCCGACCGTCGTTGTGGGCCAGCCCAGGATCCTCGGCCAGGTCGCGGCGGCCGATCACGCCCATCAGGCGCTTGAAGATGCTGTCGCCGTTGCCGGCAATCAAGACGAAGTCGCCGTGGCGGGTACGGTAGGCGTTGGACGGCGTGATGCCCGGCAGGGCACTGCCGCTGGGCTCGCGCACCTCGCCGGTGGCGTCATACTCCGGCAGCAGGCTCTCCATCATGGCGAACACGGACTCGTACAGCGCCACGTCGATCTCCTGGCCCAGGCCGCTGCGGGCGCGCTCCTGCAGCGCCAGCAAAGTGCCGATGACCGCATAGAGCGCCGACAGCGAGTCGCCGATGCTCACGCCGACCCGAACCGAGGGCTCGCCGGGCTGGCCGGTGAGGTAGCGCAGCCCGCCCATGGCCTCGCCGATCACCCCGAAGCCGGGCTTGTCGCGGTAAGGGCCGCTCTGGCCGAAGCCAGAGACGTGCACCATGATCAGCCCGGGGTTGTGCTTGGCCAGCGCCTCGTAGCCGAGCCCCCAGCCCTCGAGCGTACCGGGGCGAAAGTTCTCCACCAGCACGTCGGCCTCCGCTGCCAACCGACGCACCATGTCCTGGCCTTCCTCGCTGCGCAGGTCCAGCGTGATGGAGCGTTTGGTGCGGCTCTGCACATGCCACCACAGCGAGGTGCCATCCTCGATGATTCGCCACTTGCGAAGGGGGTCACCCGTGCCCGGCGGCTCGACCTTGATCACGTCGGCGCCGAACTCACCCAGCAGTTTGGTGGCGAAGGGGCCGGCGATCAGCTGGCCGAGCTCGAGAACCTTGAGACCGGCCAGTGGGAGCTGGCGAGACGCGGGGCTGGGCATGAAGTGCACTCCTGGCAAAACCCTGTGAATTCCAGTGAGGATGTGCCAGCGCAACCGCTCCTACAATTAGAGAATGGGTAACTCTGGTTTCGCTTGACACGAAACCAGGGGTAGGATGACCCCATACTGCACCTGGAGCCTTACCCATGCGCCGCTTCGATTTCGTCACCCTTCGCCTGTTCGTCGCCATTGCCGATGAAGGGCAGCTGACGGCCGCCGCGCAGCGCGAGCACATGGCCCTGGCCGCCGTGAGCAAGCGGGTCAGCGATCTCGAAGCCATGGTCGGCAGCGAGCTGCTCTATCGCCGTTCCCGTGGCGTCGAGCTCACCCCCGCCGGACAGGCCTTCCTGCACCATGCGCGCCGTATCCTCGAAGACGTTTCGCGTCTCGAAGCGGAGCTCAGCGAGTACGGCGAGGGGGTACGGGGCCATGTGCGCATCCACTCCAACACCTCGGCGATCATCGCCTTCCTGCCCCAGGACCTCAGCGCCTTCTCGCGGGAATTCCCGCAGATCAAGCTCGATCTGCAGGAACGCAACAGCGCAGAGGCGATCAGCGCCGTGCAGGATGGCATTGCCGACGTGGGTATCTTCGCCGGACACGTGGCGGCCGACGGCCTCGAGGTGCGCCCCTACCGGCACGACCAGTTGGTGCTGGTGACCCCCGAGGATCATCCGCTCTCTCAGCGCGAACGACTGTTCCTGCACGAGGCCACCGAGTACGACTTCGTCGGGCTGCAGCAGGACACCTCGCTGCAGTCGCTGCTGCACGAACAAGCCAATCAGACCGGCCGCACCCTGCGCATGCGTATCCAGGTACGCAGCTTCGATGCCATCTGCCGCATGATCCATCACGGCATGGGCATCGGCGTGCTACCCCAGCGCACGCTCTATCAGGACCTGCGCGACCTGCGCCTGCGTCTGATCCCGCTGGCCGACGACTGGGCGCGCCGGGAGATCGTCATCGGCATGCGCCACTACGAGACGCTGCCGGTGGTGGCACGTCACCTCGTCGACCACCTGCTGCAGCCGCGCCAGGCGCAGGGCGCGTCTTTCTTCGACAAAAGTTGAACACAACCTGACCAAGCCTGAGCACATTCGTCGCCAACCCCGGCGGCTTTCAAGCAAGGGTGCCTCTCCTCTCCTCCCTGACTCGCGTATGAGCGAGTGGAATCAAGCAAATAGCTCATCAGAGCGATATTGGCGCCCGCTACGGGCCAATACCCGTCAGCACATTCAGAGCGCCTGGCTTCGTCTGCTGCGAAGGCTGGTTAATGATTCATCAATATACACCCCGCCGGTCAGCCGTTATGAATGCTTTAGCCAGTGACTCTCCTGGCCTGCGCCATGACGTTCGCTTGACCTTCGCGTAGTGGCGCAGAACAGAACGACAAACAGCACGACAAGACACGCCAAACACCGAGAGGACATAACAATGACATCGTTTACCCGCAAGGCACGCCTGCTGATTCCCGCTTCACTGCTGGCCATCGGTAGCCTCGGCGCCACGAGCGCCCAGGCCAATACCTCCCTCAACATCGGTGCCGTGCCCACCGGCACCGGCTGGTTCTTCGGTATCTCCGAGGGCGCTCGCGTCATCAGTGCCAACACCCCCTATGAAATCACCGTGCGCGAGACCGGCGGCACCCGCGAGAACGCCATCCGCCTGACCCGGGGCGAGCTCGACCTGGCTTTCACCGAGGCCCTGGTGGGCTACGAGATGTACAACGGCACCGGCCGATTCGAAGACACCCCCAATCCTGATGCCCGCCTGGTCTACTGGATCGCCCCTTCCACCATGCACTGGGCGGTACGCGAGGACTCCGGCATCGAGGACTTCGAAGGGCTCAACGGCCAGCGCTTCAACCCCAGCAGCATCGGCGGCGGCGGCGAATACATCACCGAGCTGGTGTTCGACATTCTCGGGGTGGCGCCCGACTTCCAGCGCATGCGCATCGACGATGCTGCCGAGGGGGTAGTCGACGGCCGCCTGGTGGGCTTCAGCTACAACGGCGTACCGCCGATTCCGGCCTTCACCGAGGTCCACTCCTCACGCACGCTGCGCCTGCTGTCGCTGACCGACGAGCAGGTCGAACAGGTGACGGAAGAGCTGCCCTTCCTCGCCGGCACCGTGATTCCCGAAGGCACCTACCGCGACATGCCGGAAGCGACCTCGCTGGGCATCTACATGGGGGTGGCGGCCAACGCCGACCTCAGCGACGACACCGTCTATGAGATCACCAAGGCGTACTGGGAGAACCACGAGCAGGTGGCCAACTCCTTCAAGCCGGCCGAAGGCGTGACACCGCAGACCGTGATCGACAACGCCACCTTCCCGCTGCATGCCGGCGCCCTGCGCTACTACCAGGAACTGGGCCTCGACATTCCCGAGGAGGTCATTCCCCCCGAAGCGCAGTGATCCACGCGCCTCCGCGGGCCTGGTGCCCGCGGGGGTTCTCGTCGTCCTTTTCCTGACGCACCGCCCTGGCTCGATGCCGCGGTGCGGGAGTCATCCGAATGATGGACACCCCAGCCAATTCCAAAGTCGTTGAGAAATACTCGGAGGACTCGGGCAAGCGTCAGCTCGCCGGCTTCTGGTTCATGGTGACGCGCCTCGCTGCCGTATCCATGGCGCTGTTTCACCTCTACACGGCCGTTACCGGTCCGGTGAACACCCAGAATGCCGTGCATCTGCTGTTCGCCCTGCCGCTGATCTTCCTGGCTTACAGCTGCCGCCAGCGCGACGCCAAGCGCGTGCCCTGGTACGACATCGTGCCGATCGCTCTGGGCGTGGCGGTCAGCGCTTACTACGTTCACCATTTCGACCGTATCATCTACCAGCTGGGCTATCTGATGCCCACCACGCTGGACCTCTTCTTCGGCGTGGCGGCCATCCTGCTGCTGCTGGAGGCGTGCCGCCGCGCCATCGGCCTGGCCTTTCCCATTCTGGTGCTGATCGCCCTGGGCTACGCCGCCTTCGGCAACCATCTGCCCGGCGTGTGGGGGCACGGCGGCTATCGCTGGGACGATCTGGTAGCCACCTTCTACATGAGCCCGACCGGGGTCTACGGCAGCCTGATGCGCACCTCCTCCACGGTGATCGTCATCTTCATCATGTTCGGCGCCCTGCTGGTCACCACCGGCGGCGGCGACAGCTTCATGCGCCTCTCCAATGCCGCCACCGGGCGCATGTCGGGAGGCCCGGCCAAGGCCGCGACCCTGTGCAGCGCCATGTTCGGCAGCATCAGCGGCAGCACCGCGGCCAACGTCGCCACCACCGGGGTGTTCACCATTCCGCTGATGAAGAAGAACGGCTACAGCCCGCGCTTCGCCGCCGCCACCGAGGCCTCGGCCTCCACCGGCGGGCAGATTCTGCCGCCGATCATGGGCGCGGCCGCCTTCGTCATGGCCGACGTCATCTCGACCAGCTACCTCAACATCATCAGCGCCGCGCTGATCCCGGCATTGCTGTTCTATCTCGCCATCTGGATGAGCGTGCACTTCGAGGCCAAGCGCCTGGGCCTCAACCCGATTCCCAAGTCCGAGCGGCCCACCCTGCGTCAGGGCCTCTACAACATCGAGACCCTGGTGATCCCGCTGATCGTGCTGATCACGCTGCTGGTGATGCGCTACACCCCGACCACCGCCGCCGTGGCGGCCTACTTCACCGCCATGGCGCTCTACCTGTTCTCCTGGCGCAGTCCGGGTACCTTCGTCGAGCGCGTCAAGTCGCTGCCCGCCGCCCTGGAGGCCGGCGCCATGACCGCCGCCATGATCGCGGTGATCATCGGCAGCGTGGCGATCATCGCCGCGGTGATCAGCCTCACCGGCCTCGGCCTCAAGGTCTCCTCGGTGATCCTCATCGTCAGCGGTGGTGACGTGCTGATCACCTTGCTGCTGGCCATGGTGGTGGCGATCATCCTCGGCATGGGCCTGCCCACCGTGGCCGCCTACATGCTGGCCGCCTCGGTGGTGGCGGCGGCCTTCATCGAGGCCGGCCTGCCGAGCCTCTCGGCGCACCTGTTCATCCTTTACTTCGCCATTCTCTCCGGGGTCACCCCGCCGGTGGCGCTGGCGGCCTACATCGGCGGCGCCATTGCCGGCTCGCACTGGTTCCGCACCGCCCTCACCGCCACCAAGATCTCGCTGGGCGGCTTCCTGATTCCCTTCATGTTCATCTACCACCCGCCGCTGCTGGGCGACGGCACCGGGCTGCAGATCGCCCTGGCCGTAGGCAGCGGCGTGCTCGGCATCACGGCGCTGGCGGCCTCCACCATCGGCTACTTCCTGCGTCCCTGTTCGTGGCTGGAGCGCGGCCTGCTGCTGGCGGCGGCGCTGATGCTGATCAGCGGCCAGCTGATAACCGATGCGCTGGGCATCGCCCTGATCGGCGCTGTATGGGCCTGGCAATATCGCCTCAACCGCAGCACATTAGGAGCCTCTTCTTCATCCCTGGCCAGCAAGGAGCCTGCCCCATGAAGATCGTGATTCCCGACGACTACCAGGACTGCGTGCGCCACCTGGACGCCTTCGCCAAGCTCGAGGGGCATGAGGTCACCATCTACGACGACACCGTGACCGACGAGGACGCCCTGGTGGAGCGCTTCCGGGACGCCGATGCCCTGGTGCTGATTCGCGAGCGCACGCCGATCACCGAGTCGCTGCTGGCCCGGCTGCCCAATCTCAAGGCGATCAGCCAGACCGGCGGCGGCGCGGCCCACGTCGACATGGCCGCCTGCAAGCGCCACGGCGTGACCGTGATGGCCGGCACCGGTTCGCCCTACGCTGCCGCCGAGCTCACCTGGGGCCTGGTGCTGGCCGCCATGCGCCACATTCCCGAGGAGTTCGAGAACCTCAAGGCCGGCCGCTGGCAGCGCACCCTGGGCACCGGGCTCAAGGGCCGTACCCTGGGTATCTTCGGCTACGGCAAGATCGGCAAGCTGATCGCCCGCTACGGCCAGGCGTTCGAGATGAACGTGCTGGTGTGGGGCCGCGAGGGCAGCCGCAGCCGCGCCGCCGAGGCCGGTCTCGAGGTGGCGGGTAGCCAGGCCGAGCTGTTCGAGCGCAGCGACGTGCTCAGCCTG
The DNA here is from genome assembly GCA_011742915.1 of Billgrantia desiderata. Classification (GTDB taxonomy): domain Bacteria; phylum Pseudomonadota; class Gammaproteobacteria; order Pseudomonadales; family Halomonadaceae; genus Halomonas; species Halomonas desiderata. Next base: position 58,477 of record JAAQTN010000014.1, read on the forward strand.
CACCTGCGCCTGAATGCCGACACCCGCGGCATCGTCAGCGCCGAGGATCTCGCCCGCATGAAGCCCACCGCACTGCTGGTCAACACCAGCCGTGCACCGCTGATCGCCACAGGCGCACTGGAAGCCGCGCTGCGCGAAGGCCGCCCGGGCCGCGCCGCGGTGGACGTGTTCGACGAGGAGCCGGTGGCCAGCCATCCGCTGCTCGCGCTACCAAATTTCCTCGCCACGCCCCACCTGGGCTACGTGGAGAAGGACAGCTACGAGCTCTACTTCGGCGATGCCTTCGACAACCTGCTGGCCTTCGACGCGGGCCGGCCGGTGAAGAACCTGGCCGAGTGAACGGGCAACGCAAAGGAGAGACACCCCATGACCTCACGCCAAGACAGGCCCTCACGCCAAGACAAGCCCTCACGTCAAGCCAATACCTCACGTCAAGAGAGTCTCGATCAGGCAGGGCTCGCCACTCGCCGCGAAGTGCTGGGCGATGACTACGTGGATGCCGCGCTCTCCCAGGTGGACGACTTCAGCTGGCCGATGCAGGAGCTGGTCACGCGCAACTGCTGGAACGACATCTGGAACCGACCGGGGCTCGCCCGCCCCACCCGCAGCCTGATCAACATCGGCATGCTGGTAGCGCTCAACCGCCCTCATGAACTCAAGGTGCACCTGCGCGGCGCGCTCAACAACGGCTGCAGCGAGGAGGAGATCCGCGAGGTGCTGCTGCAGTGCGTGCCCTATTGCGGCTTTCCCGCCGCCATCGACGGCCTGCGCGTGGCCCGCGAGGTGATCGCCGCCTATCGCGAAGAGCAGGGCCGATAACCACCACGACAAGCGATAACCACAATCACAACACAACACAACGACAAGCAAGGAGGTACACGCCATGAAAATGCCCCGTTCACTCCAGCCTGCCCTCAAGCCGCTTGCCGCGGCGGCGCTCGCCGTCGGCCTGGCCGCGCCGGCGGTAGCCCAGGAAGCTGTCAGCATCGGCGTGGCGCCGGCCGCCTCCGGCTGGTACTTCGGTTTCTCGGAACTCTCGCGGCTGGTCAGCGCCGACTCGCCCCTCGAGGTCTCGGTGCGCGAGACCGGCGGTTCGCGGGAGAACGCCATTCGCCTCGGTCGCGGCGAGATCGACCTGGGCCTGATCGACGCTCCCGGGGCCTATGAGGCCTATACCGGTACCGGGCGCTACGAGAACGATGCCATCGACCAGATGCGCATGGTGCTGTGGGTGGCACCTTCGACCATGCACTGGGCGGTGCGCCAGGACAGCGGCATCGAAACCTTCGAGGATCTGGACGGGGCGCGCTTCAACCCCAGCAGCATCGGCGGCGGCGGCGAGTACATCACCGAGCTGGTGTTCGACGCCCTGGGCATCGCGCCGGACTTCCAGCGCATGAGCATGTCGGACGCCGCCGATGCCGTGGTCGACGGGCGCATCGTCGGCTTCAGCTACAACGGCATTCCGCCGATTCCGGCCTTCACCGAGGTGCACTCCTCGCGTCCGCTGCGGGTGCTCTCGCTGACCGACGAGCAGGTAGCCACCGCCACCGAGGCGCTGCCGTTCCTCTCGGCCACCGAGATTCCCGAAGGCACCTACCGCGACATGCCGGGCGCCACTACCCTCGGCACCTACATCGGCATCGCCGCCACCAGCGATCTCTCCGAAGATGCCGCCTACGAGTTCACCCGCGCCTATTGGGAGAGCATTGAGCGCCTGGGCCAGACCTTCGCCCCGGCCCAGGGCATGACGCCGGAAATCTCGGTGGAGAACACCGCCACGCCGCTGCATGCCGGCGCGCTGCGCTACTACCGCGAAGTCGGCATCGAAGTACCGGATGAGCTGGTGCCGCCGGAAGCCGAGTAATCGGCAACGGCCGGCCTTGTTCCGTCAAGCGACACGGCCGGCCACCCCATCCAGCCAGCCGCCACGAACGAGAGCGCCGGCAGCGTCCTGGTCACTACGCCTCCTCTGCGACCTGGCGGACACCTGCCGGCAGCAGGGCAGCGGGGCTCCATGGCGGGGCCTCACTGGAAGCAGTGGCCAAGGTGAAGGTCCCCACCGCCTCGGCCAGGCGCAGCGACTGCTCCTCGAGCCGTTCGGCGGCGGCGCTCGACTGTTCGACCAGGGCAGCGTTTTCCTGGGTCATACGGTCCAGCTCGGCAACCGCCACATTGACCTGGCCGACGCCATCGCTCTGCTCGCTGGTGGCTGCCGTGATCTGTTGGAGCACGGTACTCACCCGGGAGACGCTGGCCACGATTTCGCTCATGGTGGCACCCGCCTGGCCGACCAGTTCGTTACCGTCGCGCACCTTGGACCCCGAAGCCTCGATCAGTGCCTTTATCTCGCTCGCGGCCGCCGCCGAACGGCTGGCGAGTTGGCGTACTTCGCCGGCTACCACCGCGAAGCCGCGCCCCTGCTCGCCGGCACGGGCCGCTTCCACCGAGGCATTCAAAGCCAGCAGATTGGTCTGGAAGGCGATACCGTCGATCACCGAAACGATCTCGGCGATCTTGCGTGAAGACTCGGAGATCTCATCCATGGTCGCCACTACCCGGGATACCACCTCACCGCCACGCACAGCCACGTCGGAGGCCGTCTGCGACAGGCCATTGGCCTCGCGTGCGGATTCGGCGGTGTGCTCCACGGTGCTGGTGATCTCCTCCATCGAGGCCGAGGTTTGCTGCAAACTGGCGGCGGCAGTATCGGTACGCCGCGACAGGTCCTGGCCACCGCTGGCGATCTCGGTGGCAGCGACACGCACTGCTTCGCTGCTTACACGCACCTCGAGCAGCACGTCATGGATCTTGTCGGCGAAGGCGTTGAACTGGATGGCCAGTTCGGCACTCTCGTCGCGCCCTTCGACCGGCAGGCGCTGGGTCAGGTCGCCATCGCCGGTGGCAATCTCACGCATGCGCCCGGCCAACTCTCGCAGTGGCCTGGCGATGCCGCCGCCCACCAGCCAGATCGCGATCAGGCCGAGACCGGCGACCAGCAGCCCCACCAGGCCCATGCCCAGCAAGTGCTCGCGGCGCTGGTCGCCCAAGGTACGCTGCAGAGCCCCCAACTCGGCCAGCACCACCTCCCGCGGCAGACGGGTGAGCAGTACCCAAGGTGCCTGGTCGTCGCTGATGCTGAAGGGCAGGTAGAGCTCGAGCATGCCGTCGGCATCTTCTATCCGCTGCATCTCGCCGCTGCGCTGGGCTTCGAGAATGCGTTGTTGCACCGCATCGCCCAGCACCTGACCGGCCGCATCGCCCAAGGAGTCGTCATCGGCGGTATAAGCTGCCACGCTGCCCAGCGAAGCGATCAGCGCCATCTCGCCGGCGCCGTCATAAAGCTCCTGGTTGGCCTGATTCAGGAACTCCTGAGTGAAATCCACCGACATGTCGACACCGGCAATCCCGCGGAACTCCCCCGCCACGAGGATGGGCACGTTGAAGGAGGTGACCATACGCATGACTCCTGCATAGTCGTAGGCTGCCGGGTCGATGATGCAAGGCGCCAAAGTATCGCGCGGGCAGAGATAGTATTCGCCCCGGCGCATGCCGTTGCCCAGTGGCGCCTCGCTCTCCATGTTCTCCTCGGTGAGAACGCCCAGGCGCATGCTGCCATCGGCCTCGCGGACCCACCAGGGGCGGAAGCGCCCGCTGCCCTCGGCAAACCCGGTATCGACATACCTGGCATCGACACCAAAGGCGTTGGGCTCCCAGCCGATATAGGCGTCCAGCAACTCGGGATTCTCGACCACCGTGTGACGCACCAGTTGGGAGAGCTCCCTACGGCCCAGACGCAGTTGGGGACGTCCATCTTCACCAGGCATCCCCATGAGGGCATTGGTATGGGCCAGCTGACTGGCAAGCGTCAGGGCACGGTCCAGTTCGTTGCGGATACGCTGGGCCTGGACATGGGCCAGCGAGGAGAGCCGCTCATCGATGCCGCTTTCGAGCAGTGATTGGGTATGTTCGGCCACCACGTCCTGGGTGCGCGAAGCTGACACCAGGGAATAGCCTACCAGGGCAGCCGTTACGGCCAAGAGGCACGCACCGGCCAGGGCGACGACGAGCAGTCGCAGGGAGCGGAATCGTAAGCGCATGAAGTTGACCATTGTAGTTAGAAAGACTGACCAAGGTCTCAACATACTGCTTCCAAGAGCGCGGCCTCACGATTAAAGCGACTTGCATGCTTGACGTTTGCGACACGAGCGGCGCTCGCAAGGTTGCGGCTTCACCCCCGCTCCTTACTGGTCGCGCCGTATTCACTATGAATACAAGAGCGAGACACCGGCCTCAGTGCGCGCTAGCCTCAGAAAACCCTACGCAACGGACCTGAGGACACGCCCATGCCGCAAACCATCACCTACTATCTGAGCCTGGTATCGCCGTGGACTTACCTGGGCCACGAACGACTCGGCGAGATCGCCAATCGTCACGGCGCCACCATCGACTACGTGCCGGTCACGATAAGCGCGGTTTTCCCCAGAACAGGTGGTCTTCCACTGCCCAAGCGCGCGCCCGAGCGTCAGGCCTACCGACTGGTGGAGCTGAAACGCTGGAAGCAGGTCCATGGCGTTCCACTCAACGTCGAGCCGAAGCACTTCCCCACCGACGACCGCCCGGCAGCGCGTCTGGCGCTGACTGCCAAGGCCCGGGGGCACGACATCGCCCAGCTCTCGCTTGCCATACTGCGAGCCTGCTGGGTCGAGGAGCGTGACATCGCCGACCTCACCACCCTGCGTGAGATCGCCGATGCCTGCGGCCTGGATGGCCAGGCGCTATTGGATGAGTCGGAGAGTCAAGGGCAGCAGCGACTCGACGCGGCCTGCGAGCAGGCCATCGCCGCCGGCTGCTTCGGCGTTCCATGGTATGACGTGGAAGGCGAGCCGTTCTGGGGTCAGGACCGCCTGGAATTGGTGGAGAAGAAGCTCACCGGAGCGCTCTGAACCCGACGGCGAAGCATCAGCATCAGGCCAAACGATGCTGACCTCCTGACACAGCAGAAACGTGCCAAACGCAGCCAGTCCGGGCAATCCTGGGCGGTCACATGGCGCCATGATCAAGGCGACGAGATCGGCTCGTCGGTTCGATCATCCGCTTCGAACGTGACAGGAGGTCGTCATGAAACTGTCCATTATCGCACTTTGCCTTGCCTTGGCGGCGGTGTCGGGCGCCGCGCTGGCGGAGCGTCCCTCTCCGGAGGACAACCTCTTCCAGACCGCGCAAATCGGCACGAGCTCGCGTCCTAACGTGGTGAGCAGCTTCGATGAAATCGATACCGACCATAACGGGTATATTTCCGCTACCGAAGCCTCTCGAGCCTCCATGGCCGCCAGCTTCGGCTCCCTGGATCGCAACCTGGATGGCCTGCTCTCCCGAGAAGAGTACGAAGATCACCACAAGGATCACTGAGGTGCTCCTATCGACGCGAATGCTCAGGCATCCGTGTCGATAGGAAATTTTTCACTTCGCTCACGCGGCAGTTTGAGGTCGGGCGTTCGTCGGCTCTGACCTATACTTTATTGGACTTCGACCCAGACCAAGCCACCGAGCGACCTCTCCAGCCGTCGCCACCGGGACTTCCGAATCGTTCGGGAGCAATGTGATGATTCCGCTTACGAGCAGGCACGCCCCACCTACCGCCCTGGTAGAGCTGCGGGATCAATTGTTAAAGCTGTTGGATGCCGCCGAAGCCGCCCTGCCCATGAATCAGGAAGCGGCACGCGCCAGCCTGGTGCAGGCCATGAACCTGCTCGCCCAGCCCTCACCGGAAGCCGGCCCGAAGCCGTGTTTGCACGGTGGCTTGGTCAGTTGGCAGGTCAAACGCGTGATGGCCTTCGTCGAACAGCATCTGGGCTCGACGATCCGTGTCACCGACATGGCCTGCCAGACCCGTCTCAGCCTCAGCCATTTTTCACACGCCTTCACGCACACCTTCGGCGAGCCGCCGCTGGCCTACGTGACGCGACGACGCCTGATGAAGGCCTGCGAACTGATGCGCAACAGCGACGAGCCCCTTTCAAGCATCGCTCGCGACTGCGGCTTCTACGACCAATCGCACTTCACCCGCCACTTTCACCGACGGCTGGGCATGACCCCGCAGAGCTGGCGCCGACTGCACGCAGACGACTGAGGCGGGCATGGGCGAGTTCCTGTCGCCGTGGAACCGGCATCTCACGTCGGCCGCTCCAGCCCGAACAGGTCGGTCGTACGGGCATAGTCGCTGCCCGCCATCCTCCCGATGGGCTTGAGTGCCTCGACGCTCACGTGACGGCCGTTCCAGATGGCATCGTCGATGTGAATCGACACCACCTCCGCCAGCACCAGACAGCCCGCCATGGGTTGATCGCCGAAGCGCACGATCTCGCGCAGTCGGCAGCCGAACGCCACTGGCGCCGCCGCTACTCGAGGCACCGTGAGCCCCGGCATGGTCACCTTCTCCAGCCCCGCCAGGGCGAACTCATCCTCCCCCGCCGGCAAGCTGGCGCTGGTGGCGTTCATCTCGTTGACCAGTGCCTCACCGCTGATGTGCACCACGCACTCCGGCACCTGCTCCAGGTTGCGAATGGTGTCCTTTGGCTGCCCCTCGCCGTTGAGCAGCGGCGAAAAGCCCAGCACCGGCGGCGCCACGCTCACCACGTTGAAGAAGGAGAACGGCGCCAGGTTGGTGTTACCGTCGCGATCATGCGTCGAGACCCAGGCGATGGGGCGCGGACAGATGGTGCCGCAGAACAATCGATAGATGGCGCCGCTGCTCAGCGGTGACTCTTCCAACAGATAGTCGCTCATGAATGATCCTCTTCCAGCGATGAATGGCCAGACCGAACGGCGCTTTCCTCACTCACGCCCAAGCCCTGATTGAGCTGACCGAACGGCACATGCACCGACGGCAGAATATCGCTGGTGGCGGAGAGGTGAGATGCCTGGTCGTCGAAAAAGATGTGCGGCTTGATGATGCCGAGGACATGCTCCTTGGCTATGCCGCCGAGGAAATAGGCCTCGTTGACGGTCACGCCCCAGCTACGCATGGTGTGGATGACCCGTTCATGGGCCGGCGCGTTGCGGGCGGTGACGATGGAGACCCTGACCTTGGGGCGATAGGCTCCCTGCGTTTCCTCTTCGCGCTGCTTTTCCAGCATCTGGATATGCGCCAGCTTGCGCAGGAAAACAGCCAGCAAGCCCGCCTCGGGCGGCACCTGGGCATTGGCCCGCTCATACGCGTGAAAGGCATCGATCCCCTGCTGCTGGTAGATGGTTTCGGACTCGTCGGTGACCAGCACGCCATCGAAGTCGAAGGCTATGCGCAGCTCCTCCTCGTCGGTCAGGTCGAGATCGCCCGACGACAGCACCTGCCCCGCCGGATGCCCGGCCAGGATCGCCTGGTCGACGTCCTGTCGATTGGCGGACAGAAAGAGGCTGATGTTCAACGCCGGAATGAAGCGATGGGGGTAACGCCCCTGCAGGAAGATGGCCCGTGTGATGCCCAGCTCATGGTGCTCGATCGACTTCATGACCCGCAGCCCGGTTTCCGGATCGTTGCGTGAAAGCAGCACCACCTCGATGGGCGGGTTGTCCGGGCTCAGCTCGTTCAACGACAGCAGACGCTTGATGAACGGGAAGGCAACGCCGGTGCTTAACGGTTTGTTCTCGTTGTCACGCTGATAGATGCGATAGGACGCCTCGCCCTGCTCGCGAAAGACCCGATCGGATTCCTCCAGATCGAACAAGGCGCTGGATGCCAGCCCGATTACCAAGCGTTCGCTGAGATCGTAGGCCATGGCCGTCCCTGATGAAGAAGTGCAATGCACGATCTCCAGACCATGCCTCAGCGTTCCCTGCCAGACAAGCGCCTATCCGTATAGGCGTCTCGGCTTGGAAGCGCATGACGGTAAAAGCGTAAACCTGTAAAACTGCAAAACTGTATTCAAGTTTGCAGCAAGGACCCGCCATGCCGTTCGCCGCTTCCCAGGAGAATACGCTCACCCCCGGCTTCATGGTCGTTCACGGCAATCGCCTGGAGGATCTGCGCGGCGTAGCGGTGGAGTGGATGAAGCGCCACCCGCTGGCACCGCTGGAGAACGAGACGATCCTGGTGCAGAGCAACGGCATCGGTCAGTGGATGAAGCTGGCGCTGGCCGCCGACGAGGCCGACGGCGGCAGCGGCATCGCCGCCGCGCTGGACGTCACCCTGCCGGCGCGCTTCCTGTGGCAGGCCTACCGTGCGGTGCTCAACCATGTAGAGGGCGACCCCAACGCGGTGCCGGCCACCTCGCCCTTCGACAAGTCGCGCCTGCTGTGGCGGCTGCTGCGCCTGCTGCCGGAGTTGATGCCGCGCGACGAGTTCGCTCCGCTGCGCCGCTTCCTCGAAGGCGACAGCGACCTGCGCAAGCATCACCAGCTCGCCGAGCGCCTGGCTGACCTGCTCGATCAGTACCAGGTGTACCGCGCCGACTGGCTCGAGGCCTGGTCCCGCGGCGAAGACGTGCTGATCTCCGCCCGCGGCGAAGCCCGCCCTATCGACGACACCCAGCGCTGGCAGCCCGCCCTGTGGCGTGCCGTGGTGAACAGCGTCGCCGAGGACGTGGGCGACGACGGCGTGGCCTCCAGCCGCGCCATGGTGCACCGGCGCTTTCTCGCCGCCGCCCGCGAGCTTCACGGTGGCAAGTGCCCCCCAGGCCTGCCGCGCCGGGTGATGGTGTTTGGCATCTCCTCGCTGCCGCAGCAGGCGCTGGAAGCCCTGGCCGCCATCGCCCGCTGCTGCCAGGTGGTGCTGTGCGTGCACAACCCCTGCCAGCACTACTGGGCCGACATCATCGAACACAAGGACCTGCTCCGAGCCCAGCGCTACCGCCAACGGCGCAAGACCGGCATGCCTGAACGGCTCGACGTGCTCGGCGTTGGCGACGCCAGTGGTGACGGAGCCGAGAGCCTGCACCTGCACGCTCAGCCGCTGCTCGCCGCCTGGGGCAAGCAGGGCCGCGACTACCTGCGCCTGCTCGACGAGCACGACGACGCCCAGCAGTACGAGGCCTTGTTCCGGGCCGACTCGCTGCGCATCGACCTGTTCGAGCCCTTCGTGCGCGAGGGCGACGGCCGGTTGCTGCAGCAGTTGCAGGACGACATCCGCGAGCTGCGCCCGCTGCACGAGACCCGCGAGACCTGGCCGGCGGTGGACCCGAGCCGCGACGACTCCATCGTCTTCCACGCCGCCCATAGCCCCCAGCGCGAAGTGGAGATCCTGCACGACCAGCTGCTCGCCGCCTTCAGCGCCGACCCGAAGCTCAAGCCCCGCGACGTGATCGTGATGGTGCCGGACATCGACCACTACGCGCCGCATGTTCAGGCGGTATTCGGACAGCTGGAACGCGACGACCCGCGCCACATCCCCTTCACGCTCTCCGACCAGGGCAGCCGCCACCGCCTGCCGCTGCTGATCGCGCTGGAGAAACTGCTGCGCCTGCCGGAACTGCGCCTCTCGGTGAGTGACCTGCTCGACCTGCTCGACGTGCCCGCCCTGCGCGCTCGCTTCGGCATCGACGAGCAGGACGTGCCCACCCTGCGCCGCTGGATCGAGGGCGCCGGCATCCGCTGGGGGCTCGACGCCGGTCAGCGCGGCAGCCTCGGCCTGCCCGCCGGCATGGAGCAGAACACCTGGGCCTTCGGCCTGCGCCGGCTGCTGCTGGGCTACGCCGTGGGCGAGGCCGCCAGCGGCCCGTGGCAGGGCATCGAACCCTTCGACGACATCGGCGGGCTGGAAGCGGCGCTGGCCGGCCCGCTGGCCGCGCTGCTGGAAACCCTGGAGGCGCAGTGGCACCGCCTGCGCGAGCCCACCAACGTGGCCGGCTGGGTAGCGCGCCTGCGCACCCTGCTGGAGGCGAGCTTTCTGGCGGAAGCGCCGGAAGACAGCCTGATGCTGGCCCAGCTCGAACAGGCGCTGCAGAGCTGGCAGGAGAGCACCGAAGAGGCCGGCCTGACCCGCGACCTGCCGCTCTCGGTGGTGCGCGAGCACTGGCTGGCCCAGATCGACGAGCCCAGCCTGTCGCAACGCTTCCTGGCCGGCGCGGTCAACTTCGCCACCCTGATGCCGATGCGCGCCATCCCCTTCAAGCGGGTGTGCCTGCTGGGCATGAACGACGGCGACTACCCGCGCAGCCACCCGCCGATGGACTTCGACCTGATGAACGGCGACTACCGCCCCGGCGACCGCTCCCGCCGCGAGGACGACCGCTACCTGTTCCTGGAAGCGCTGCTTTCCGCCCGGGAGCAGCTCTACGTGAGCTGGGTGGGCCGCAGCATCGTCGACAATAGCGAGAAGCCGCCCTCGGTGCTGGTCGGCCAGCTGCGCGATCACCTCCAGGCCGGTTGGCAAACGGCCGATGGCAGCGACCTGCTCGCCGCCCTCACCATCGAGCACCCGCTGCAGCCGTTCAGCCGCACCTACTTCCCTACCGAGTCGCAGCAAGACGAACGCAGCGTCGCCGCCCGGCGGTTGTTCACCTTCGCCCACGAGTGGCGCGAGGTGCACGGCGAAGCGGCACCGGAAACAGCGCCCCTCGAGCTGACGCCATACTCGCAGGACGCCCCGCTGACTATCACGCAGCTAGGGAGCTTTTTGAGAGACCCGGCCCGCGCCTTCTTCACCACGCGCCTCAAGGTCTTCCTGGAGCGCGAGGACATCGTCAGCCTCGATCATGAGCCCTTCGACCTGGACGGCCTCGCCAACTGGCAGCTACAGGACATGCTGATCCGCGAGCAGCGCCGTGCCGTGAACGAAGGCCGCGAGCGCCTGCCCGTGCTGCTCGACACCCTCGACCGTTTGCAGGGCCAAGGCGTACTGGCCATGGGCGCCTTCGGCGAGCGCATGCGTGAACAGCTCAGCGAACCGATGGACGCGCTGTTCGAAGCCTACGAGGAAGCGCTGGAAGCCTGGCCCCGCGCCATCGAGGAGCCCGAGCCGGTGCAGCTCGACGTGCCCGGCGCCCCACCCCTTGAAGACTGGCTCGACGAACTACGCGAGAGCGCCACCGGCGAGCGCTGCCGCCTGGTGCTCGCCAGCAGCAGCCTGGTCAAGAAAGGCAAGTACCGCTGGTCGCACATCCTGCGCCACTGGGTCGCGCACCTGGCAGGCCATCTGAACGACCGGCCCATGACCAGCCTGCTGCTCTCCAAGGCCGGCCACGTCACCCTGCCGCCCCTCGATCCGGAAGCGGCACGCCAGCAGCTGCGCGAGATCGTCCGCACCTGGCAGGCCGGCATGCAGGTGCCGCTGCCGCTGGCCTGCGACACCGCCTTCGTGTGGCTGAGCAAATTGGGAACGCCTGATACCGAGCGCGACAGCGACGCCTGGCGCGCCGCAGCCAGCGCCTACAACGGCGACGACTTCAACGCCGGCGAGGCGGGCCGTAACGCCTACCTCGCCCACCGCTGGCCCAGCTTCACCGCGCTCTATGAAGCCCGCCAGGACAGACTCGGCTTCGCTGAACTCACCGAACGGCTGCTCGCCCCGGTGCACCTGGCCGTAAAAGGTGACAAGAAAGAGGGCGACAAGAAAGAGCGCGGGAAGAAGGCAACGACGAAAGCGGGGAGCCAGGCATGAGCAACGTCACACAGTTGAATCCGCTCGACTTCCCCTTACATGGGAGCAGGTTGATCGAGGCGAGCGCCGGCACGGGCAAGACCTTCACCATCGCCCTGCTCTACGTGCGCCTGGTGCTCGGCGCCCGCTCGGCCGACGACGATGCCGCCTTCGAGCGCCCGCTCACGCCGCCCGAGATCCTCGTCGTCACCTTCACCAACGCCGCCACCCAGGAGCTGCGCGAGCGGATTCGCGCGCGGCTGGTCGAGGCAGCGAGTGTTTTTTTGCAACCGATGGAAGGTGCCGAGGGCGACGCCCTACTTCTTCAATTACGCGACCAATACGACCCCGCCACCTGGCCCGCTTGCGCCCGGCGCCTGCAGCTTGCCGCCGAATGGATGGACGAAGCCGCCGTCTCCACCATCCACAGCTGGTGCTACCGCATGCTGCGCGAGCACGCCTTCGACAGCGGCAGTCTGTTCTCGCTCAACCTGGAAAACGACCAGACCGAGCTGGAACTCGAGGTGGTACGCGATTACTGGCGCAGCTTCTACTACCCGCTGAGCGTCGACGAGTTGGCCACCGTGGTGCGCCACTGGAGCACGCCCGAGCAGCTCCACGCCGCCGTGCGTGGCTTGATGCCCGAAGCTGCAGCGCTCAACAAGAACGCTCCACCTCCGACCGAGACCATCGCCAACGCCAGCCGCGAGACCGCCGAGCGCCTGGCCCAGCTCAAGGCCCCCTGGCCCAAGTGGGTGGACGAGTGCGAAGCGCTGTTCGAAGAGGCCGCCCAGCAGAAGGCCTTCAAGGGCCAGAGCTTCAACGCCAGGAGCCGCGCCAACTGGCTCGGCGCCCTGCGTGAATGGTGCCAAGGGGAAGCCACCTGGCCCGGCCTGACCGACGCCGCCTGGAAGCGCCTCACGCCCCAGGGCATGGCCGATATCTGGCTCAAGGGCGAGCCGCCGGATCACCCGGCGCTGGCTGCGCTGGAAAAACTCCAAGACGAACTCAACGCCCTGCCCGATCCCTACGCCGACCTGCTCACCCACGCCGTGCACTGGTGCCGGGCGCGACTCGACCGCGAGCAGGAGCGCCGCGCCGAGATGGGCCCCAACGAGCTGCTCACGCATCTCGATAGGGCGCTCACCGGCCCCAACAGCGAGGCGCTGGGCGCACAGATCCGCCGCCAATTCCCGGTCGCCCTGGTCGACGAGTTCCAGGACACCGACCCGGTGCAGTACCGCATCTTCGACTGCGTGTACCGCATTCGCGAAAACCGCCCGGAGTGCGGTGTGTTTCTGATCGGCGATCCCAAGCAGGCGATCTACGCCTTCCGCGGCGCCGACATCTACACCTACCTGCGCGCCCGCCGCGACACCCAAGGCCGCCACGTCACCCTGGGCACCAACTTCCGCTCCAGCCGCGAGATGGTCGAGGCGGTGAACCGCTGCTTCGAATTCGCCGAAGCCCACCCGCCCGGCGCCTTTCTGTTCAATTCCCCCGAGGGGAATCCCGTTCCCTTCCTGCCCGTGGGAGCCAAAGGACGCAAGGACTCACTCACCCGCCAGGGCCAGCCGCTGCCGGCCATGACCCTGTGGCAGCTCGAGTGCGACGAACCGCTCTCCAAGACCGCCTACCAGCAGGAGATGGCCGAGCGCTGCGCCTCCACCATGGTGGAGCTGCTCAATGAGGGGCTTGGCGGTCGCACTGGGTTTCAGAACGAACAGGGTGAACTGCAGCCGCTCAAGCCTTCCGATATGGCGGTGCTGGTCAACGGCCTGGGCGAGGCGCGCTCGATCCGCCAGGCGCTGGCCCGGCGCGGGGTGAAGAGCGTCTACCTCTCGGACAAGGACAAGGTCTTCGCCTCGCCGGTCGCCCCTCAGCTCGACGCCTGGCTGCGCGCCTGTGCGGCGCCCGACGACGATCGTCTGCTGCGTACCGCTCTGGCCACCTCGGTGCTGGGGCTCGATATCGCCACGCTGGATCGACTCAACGAAGACGAGTTGGCCTGGGAAGGCCGCGTGCTGCAGTTCCGCGACTACCACCGGCTGTGGCAACGCCAGGGTGTGCTGCCGCTGGTGCGCAAGATCATCCACGACTTCGACGTGGCGCAGCGGCTGCTTGCCAGCGGTCCCGCCAGCGAGGGTGAGCGCTTCCTAACGGACTTGTTACACCTGGGTGAGCTACTCCAGCACGCCAGCCAGGAGCTCGACGGCGAACACGCGCTGATCCGCTTTCTCGCCGAGGCCATCGCCAACCCCGAAGGTCACGGCGACACTCACAAGCTGCGTCTGGAGAGCGACGCCGACTTGGTGCAGGTCATCACCATCCACAAGTCCAAGGGGCTGGAGTACCCACTGGTGTTCCTGCCCTTCATCTGCAATCACCGCGCCACCAAGAAGGACGATTCGCCACTGCGCTGGCACGACGCCGAGGGCCGCCTGCGCATCAGCCTGGAAGCCAACGACGAGACCCTGGCCACCGTCGACCGCGAACGCCTGGGCGAAGACCTGCGCAAGCTCTACGTGGCGCTGACCCGCGCCCGCCACGCCACCTGGCTCGGCATGGCCCCGCTCAAGGGCGGCGAAGGCAGCGCCATCGGTCAGTTGCTGGCCAACGGCGACCTGCTCGGCCCCACTGAATTCAGCGAAGCGCTCGCACGCCTCAAGGGCGACTGCGCCGCCATCGAGATCGCCCCGGCGCCGCCGGCTCACGCCCAGATCGTTCGCCAAACCGAGCGCGACGACGCCCTCGGCGAAGCACGGACCCCCACACGCCCCGCCCGCGAGCACTGGTGGATTGCCAGCTACTCGGCGCTGCGACTCTCCGGCGAAATCGTCAGCGTCGAATCGGCCAGCGCCCCAGTAAGGACTGACTCACCTGGTAAGCCCCATGACAGCGAAGCGCAGCGAAGCGGCAGCCTGCCGGAACCCGCCACCGCCATGGAAGCCACCGCGCTGGAGGTGCTGGAGGAACCGCATGACCGGTCGCCCAACGCTGAGGAACGCCATCGAGCGACGGCCAGACAAGGCACTCTCGAGCGAGAGAGCGGAGTTTACGTGTCTGTAAATGAGCAACTCGAACGAGAGAGTAACGCCGTATGGCCGAGCGCAGATCGTTCCTTACACCGGTTTCCCAGGGGGCCCGGGCCTGGGACATTCTTGCACGGGATTTTAGAATGGGCGGGCGAGCACGGCTTCGCCCGCGTGGCCCGCGACCCCGCCCTGCGCGAGGAAACCCTGGCCCGGCGCTGCCAGGTGCGCGGCTGGCAACCGTGGCTGAACACCCTGCTCGCCTGGTTCGGCACCCTGCTCGCCGCCCCGCTGCCGCTGCCCAACGGCGCGGGCAGCCTCAGGCTCGAAGCGCTGACGAGCTACCAGGTCGAGATGGAGTTCTGGTTCGCCTCGCGCCAGGTCGACACCCGTCGGCTGGACGCCCTCGTAAGTGCTTACACACTGGCAAGCCCGGATAACGGCTCGGGTGCCGGCCTGCCCCGCCCCGCGCTGGATGCCGACACCCTCAACGGCATGCTCAAGGGCTTCATCGATCTGGTGTTCGAATTTGATGGGCGCTACTACGTGGCCGACTGGAAATCGAACCACCTGGGGCCGGACGACAGCGCCTACAGCCAGGAGGCCATGCGCCAGGCGGTGGCCGCCAAGCGCTACGACCTGCAGTACGCGCTCTACCTGCTGGCCCTGCACCGGCTGCTCAAGGCGCGCCTGCCGGGCTACGATTACGACCGCCATATCGGCGGCTCGCTCACCGTCTTTCTCCGGGGCGCCAATGCGGAGAGCCGCGGCGTACACGCCGAGCGCCCCCCGCGGGAGCTGATCGAAGCGCTGGATGCACTGTTCCAGGGCGACGCCCGGGCGGCAGGCACCCGCACCACCACGGAGGCGCCGGCATGAGCAAGCGCAGCAAGCACCACGACGACGCCACCCTGGATCTGTTCGCCGACCAGAACGAAAGCACCAGCAACGGCGAAAGAGAAGAGTCCCGCGTGAACGAAGACCCCGATGTCAGCCCCAAGCCGGAACCGCTACTGGCCGCTTTGCACGACACCCAGGCACTATTCGCCCTGCTCGACCGCTGGGTGGAGCGTGGCTGGCTGCGCGCGCTCGACCGGGCGCTGGCGAGCTTCTTCCAGCGCGAGGTGAACGACGCCCCGCCCCTGCTGCTGCTCGCCGCGGCGCTGGCCAGCCATCAGCTCGGCCGCGGTCACGTGTGTCTCGACCTCGCCCAGACCCTGGCCGCCCCCGACCTGGCGCTCTCGCTGCCGCCGGAAGGCGACGACCTGAGCGACCCGCCGCCGCTACCCAGCGACCTGCTGGCCGAGCTGGAACTCGCCACCTGGCAAGCCGCCCTGCACCACCCCGCCCTGGTGGCGGACGGCAACGAACCACCGGGCAACACGCCATTGGTGCGCAGCGAGCGCAACGGCAACGTGCGGCTCTACCTGCGCCGCTACTGGCAGTACGAGCAGGACATTCGCGGCCTGATCGGCGCCCGGCTCACTGCCACAACTCAAGACGCCGCCCAAGGCGCAAACCAGGCCGACACCGCTACCCTGGCCCGGGCGCTGGCCGCACTCTTTACCCCGGAGCATGAACTCGACTGGCAGCAGGCTGCCTGTGCGCTGGCCAGCCGCTCGCCCTTCGCCGTGATTACCGGCGGCCCCGGCACCGGCAAGACCACCACCGTGGTCAAGCTGCTCGCTTTGCTTCAGGCGCTGGCCCTGGGCGAAACCGCACCAGCCGGCGCCGCCGCCCCGCGCCCGCTGCGCATTCGCCTGGCCGCCCCCACCGGCAAGGCCGCCGCACGGCTCAACGAATCCATCGCCAAGCAGGTGCAGAGCCTCTCGCTGGTAGAACTGGCCGCCGCCGTGGGCCAACAGGGTGTGGATATCTCAACTCTGCGCGACAGCATTCCCACCGAAGTGACCACGCTGCATAGATTGCTGGGCTCACGGCCGGATACCCGCCACTTCCGCCACCACGCCGGCAACCCGCTGGCGCTGGACGCCCTGGTGATCGACGAAGCCTCGATGGTGGATATCGAGATGATGGCCGCCGTGCTCACCGCCCTGCCGCCCAGGGCGCGGCTGATCCTGCTCGGCGACAAGGACCAGCTCGCCTCGGTGGAGGCCGGCGCCGTGCTCGGCGATCTGTGCCAGCGCGCCGAAGGCGGCCACTACACCCCGACCACCTGCGACTGGCTGCAACGGGTGACCGGCACGCCAATTCCAGAACGCTACCAGAACGAAGCCGGCCAGCCGCTGGACCAGGCCATCGCCATGCTGCGAGTGAGCCACCGCTTCGATGCCAAGAGCGGCATCGGCCAGCTCGCCGAAGCGGTCAACCGCCCGCTCGCACCCGATCAGAACGAGAAAGAGGCGCAGAAAGAGAAGAAACGCGCGGTACGCGAGATCTTCGGCACTGATGGCACTGATGGAAAGTCACGCTACGCCGACATCGCCCGCCTCGCCCTGGCGGACGTCGACGACCCGGCGCTGGATCGGCTGGTGGTGAACGGCAACCCGGCCGCTTTCACCAACAGCGGCGAAGGCC
Organism: Billgrantia desiderata; assembly: GCA_011742915.1. Lineage (GTDB taxonomy): Bacteria > Pseudomonadota > Gammaproteobacteria > Pseudomonadales > Halomonadaceae > Halomonas > Halomonas desiderata. The sequence continues at coordinate 75,622 of JAAQTN010000014.1, forward strand.
GCCACGACCGCCGCGGCGAGCCCATCGCCCCGCCCCGCGGCTACGCCCACTACCTGGACGTGATGCAGGCAGCGCGCCCCACCCAGCCGTTCTTTGGCGAAGGCGAAGGCGAAGCGCGCCAGCCCTACAACGACTGGGCCCGCCAGGTGCTCGCCGCTCACGGCCACTTCCAGCTGCTGTGTGCATTGAGGAAAGGCCCCTGGGGCATCGAAGGGCTGAACCCACGCATCGGCCGCGCCCTGCGCCGCGCCGGCTGGCTCAAAGCCAGCGACCTGGAGCTGGAGCAGGGCTGGTTCGAAGGCCGCCCGGTGCTCGTCACCCGCAACGACTACGGCCTGGGGCTGATGAACGGCGATATCGGCATTACCCTCGCCGTGCCCGAGGCCCGCAGTGCCAGTGAAACGCCCGGCCGCACCCTGCTGCGCGTCGCCTTCCCCGCCAGCGACGGCAGCGGCGACATCAAATGGGTACTGCCCAGCCGCCTGCAAGCGGTGGAAACCGTATTCGCCATGACCGTACACAAATCCCAGGGCTCGGAATTCACCCACACCGCCTTGCTGCTGCCCGACGCCCCCAACCCCATCCTCACCCGGGAGCTGGTCTACACCGGCATCACCCGCGCAAGGGACTGGCTTACGCTGGTGGAGACGGGTCGCGGCATGCTGGATGAGGCGGTGACGAGGGAAGTGGTAAGGGTAAGTGGATTGGGAAAGTATGTTGCAGTAGCATTAGAAAATATTTGATATATTTTCGGCCAGAAAAACTCACTAGACAATCGACCAGCAGGAACTACGCATGGACACGAATAGCAAATGGGAGAAACTCCTTAATCAAGGAAGAAGAAAGTATGATTCCAGAGGAGATGGGCATAGAGAGAATGACACAATACCAACTAGAACTGAGATTGAGCGAGACTACGACAGAATACTTTTCTCAACCCCTGTTAGACGGCTTGGAGATAAAACTCAAGTTTTCCCATTAGACAACAATGACAGCGTGCGCAATCGACTTACGCACTCACATGAGGTTTCGAATTTAGCTCGTAGCATTGGCGTGGCTTTGGTCCACAAATATAGCATAGCTAAAGACGTGCCTGACGCATGTAGAAACATACCAGCTCTTTTAGCGGCTATAGGCCTAGTGCATGACTTGGGTAACCCACCATTTGGTCACCAGGGCGAGGCTGCCATACGAAGTTGGTTTACGGATAACAGAGAGAAATTAACCAAGGACCAAAGCAATAACGAAGTAATTAGAAAAGAACTTTACGAAGACTTTCTTAATTTTGAAGGAAACGCACAAGGATTCCGACTGGTAACAAGGCTTCAACTGCTTAACGACAACTTCGGCCTAGACCTTACTTATGCCACCTTGTCGGCAATGATGAAATATCCAATCCCAGTTTCAAAAATAGACAAAAAGAAAGGAGTTTCCCATAAAAAATTTGGATACTTTTTCTCCGAAGAGAAAATTGCACAGCAAGTTTTTCAAAAAACTGGCTTACTAGAAGGGAAGCGTCACCCTTTGGCATATTTAATGGAAGCCTGCGACGACATTGCGTATGCTGTTTTAGATATTGAAGACGCTGTTAAAAAAGGGCTTGCCTCATTTTCAGACTTAATCGCCTACCTTGATCACCATGCAAATGGAGACCTCTTAATAAATGAACTAATAAAGGAAAGCGAAGAAAAGCACCAGGAATACAGAACGGCCGAATTATCACCTGACGAGCTTAACGATGTCTCAATGCAAAGATTTCGTGTCTTTGCCATTGGGAAAATGGTACAAGCAGTCACCCTCACCTTTACTGATAACTTAGATACGTATATTTCAGGCACTGCAAACCAACCCATACTTAAATCATCCGAAGCAGAAAAATTGAGGCAACTACTAGGAGATTTTTCTAAAATTCATGCTTTTCAGCATAGATCTGTTTTAGAGATTGAGCTAAGGGGGCATAACACGATACGATCTTTAATGGATTGCTTTTGGGAGGCGATACGAGAGACCGATCCAGACCATCCAACTAAAATACTTAGCGCCCCACCTTTTCCTCGCTACGTTTACACAAGGATCTCGGAAAACTATCGTCGTGTTTACACAGACCCTGCCCTTGAAATAAAACAACTTCCGTTGCGATATAGACAGCTCATGCTTCTAACTGATATGATATCAGGAATGACAGACTCCTATGCCATGAGCTTATTAGAAGAGTTCAACTCCTTCAGATGACACCTGATATACTGAAAAAGAGAATCATACAGTATCTCAAAAATGATGCTTGGCACCGTCCTAAACAGCTTGGTGTTTTAGAGCATTTTTGGGAGCACTTACCTGACAGCGTGATATTTGGCGGAATGATAAGAGATTTCGCGTTAGATTTTGCGCGAGAATTTCACTCCGACATAGATATAGTGACTCTAGAGCCATCTTCAAGATTAGAGGACGTTTTACAACCCTACTCGCCTGTTAAGAACAAATACGGCGGGTATAGATTTCATAACCATGGCTATATCTACGATGCTTGGTCGCTTAATGACACTTGGGCCGTAAAAAACAAATTGATAGCGGCAGAGAACTTTGAAGACTTATGCCATACTACCTTTTTTAACCTCGATGCGATTGCATTGGACTTCAAGAGAAAGAGAATATATACAGCCCCTTGCTTCCATGAAGGGCTATATGAAAAAAATCTTGAAATCAACCTTTCACAACATCCTTTCCCATCGAAAATAGCAAAAAAGGGAATTTACTTAGCAGCTAAAAAACAATTATCGATAGGGCCGAATTTAGCAAATTACATACTAAATAACTTTTCACCTGACAAACAAGATACATTTTATGTTGAGCTTGTAAAAAACATGGAGCAACATATTAAGCGCAGCCCTGGTAAACCATTCTCGCCTCATGAGCAACTATTGCTTAATATCTACTAAGCTCTGGAACTAAGTTCTCCTAGGCAAAAAAAGACGTGACAATTTTTCATCATCAAAGCCGCTGTAATTACTCTTACAAAAGCAGCCAAAACCACATCTTCGGCTTTTTATCAAGACCTCAGCTTTTAGATTGTCAGCTACGGCGCTAGAAATAGATCTTTCAGCAGCATCAAATAGCACCGTCCCATTCCTTAAACTTATCATCGGGTTATCTATCACAATCTCAGTCAAAAACTCAAACAATATTGGATTTTGAGGCTTTCTGATCGTCACCATCTTTTTTTGCAATTCATAGTTATCCCATGTTTCTCTAAGCTCTTGGACAGACTGAAAATATTTTTCTTCAGAAGGTGCTTTATCATTCCAGTAAATAGGGTTATCTTTCGTAACCCACACATCAACCTCATCTTCAAGAAGTAAACTCAAATTAAATTTGAATAGCACGGGGCCATAAATATTCTGCCTAGGAAAAAACCCATGCAAGTCCACCACATCTAAGAAAACATCGTCCCAAACATCAAATACCATATCAACGCCATCAGAGGATTGCGGCGTCTGATAGAGACCTCTAACAACCACACCACCTCTTGAGATTAGCCCTCCATTTTCTATAAAAGTTACAGAGGTCGCGACTGTGTTGGCGTGATAAAGTGCGTCGACTCCCTTCTCTTTTGAAAGCAAGTCGTACAATTCTCTGTTATCCAGCTTCATACTCCCTCCATGAAAAAAATTACTGCTTAACATCTTTTATAGACTTAGCTTATATGGAAAAATTATTAGCTGCATGCTACATGCTAGCACCAAAATACTCTATGCATCATGACGAGAATCAACGCAACCTAACGGAAAGGTAGGTACTACGAGGCAAAAACGTCTCACCGCCCTCACCCGGAAGAGCGGAAAGTACGCCTCGGTGCCAAAGTGATTACCCGCCTCGACTTTGGTGGGCAGAGTGAAGCCTTCGAAGTGTTGGAAGACGCCCAGGTAGCTGCCAAACGAGGCGCGCAGGTGATTGTCGTCGCCCCCGGCCCTGGCGACCGGAAGCGTGCCGCTGAGCCAAAAGCGCGTCCAGGAGCAGCCGTTCGCCAAGCCGTCCGAACCGTAGAGGGATCGGTGGAAGCGTTGGCATAGCGCCAACCCGTGCGCCTGAGCAGTATGTTAATAATGCTGCGTTTCCCATTCGCGTTGGCGGTGGGCCTGAGAGTCTTGTACTGAGCAGTTGGCGATGGGATAGGGGGATGCATGCAGCAATCGGATAGTCTGAAGGCCAGCCCCTATGAGGCTTGGCGCCGTCGCTTGTATCAGATGCTCGAGCCCACCGCTCGTGAGTCCCCTGGGCTGTCGATCACCAACCGCGTTATCGCCGTTCTGATAGTTCTCGCCACGGCACTGACCATTCTGGAGACGGAGCCGGTTGTCCGAGCGCTTGCTCCACACTTCTTCGTTACCGCCGAGGTAGTGCTGGCCTTGGCTTTTCTGGTCGAGTACGTCGCGCGCGTGATTGCGGCTGGCGAAGATCCCGCTATCGAGGGCTGGCTGGACGTTTACGCTTCATGGTCAGCCCATGGGCGATCATCGACCTGCTGGCGATTCTGCCATTCTTCCTGACCATGGGGGCTGTCAATGCCTTCGCCTTGCGTCTGCTCAAGCTGATCCGGCTGCTCAGGCTCGCGCGGCTGGGGCGCTTCTCCAACGCCATCGGCGATCTCTATTCGGCAGTGCGCGGGCGGCGCTATGAACTCACGGTGAGCCTGATGGTGGCGGTGGCGCTGCTGATCGTCACCAGCAGCGTGATCTATGCCCTGGAAGCCAGCCATCAGCCCGAGGCCTTCGGGAGCATTCCCAGGGCGCTCTGGTGGAGCGTGGCTACACTCACTACGGTGGGCTATGGGGACGTGACACCGGTGACCGCGGCTGGGCAGCTGTTTGCGGGCCTGACCGCCATCGTCGGCATCGGCATGATTGCCATGCCGACCGGCATCCTGGCCGCCGCCTTCAGCGATGCCATGCAGAAACGCCGGGAGCAGGCTGCAGAGGACACTGACGTGATGGCCGAGTAACCTCCACGCCGCAAAGGTTTGCGGGGGATTACGCCCAGGGAGAGCCCTAGCTGTCCGAAAACTGCCGCCGCCAGCGATTTTCGATGGTGTCGAGTTCGGCCGGGCCGTAACGAGCGATACCGCTGCCGCTGTAGTGGGCCCAGAGCTGATCGCCGAAATCGTAGTGCCACCATTCGCTGGGCAAGTTGGTAAAACCCGCTTCATGCATCACGCGGTAGAGCAGACGACGGTTGTCACGCGCCTGGCGCTGTGCCGCGCTCGGAGCCTTCAGCGTCTCGAGGTGATCGGTATGCGAGGCCGGAATGGCTTCGTCGAACTGCGTGCCCATGTCGAGGGGCATGCCGTCGGCATCGCAGAGGGTCACATCCACGGCGCCGCCTGTCAGATGCGGGCTAGGCGCCAGCGGGTCGCGGCTCGGCAGCGACACGAATTCCCGCGTACGCACCAAGAGCTCACTTTCATCGAGGGACGGATGATGGTGGTGGGTCGCTTCATGCAGCGTATCGAACAGATACTGCTGCACGCGCCACGGCCTCCAGCCATCGAGCACCACCATGCCGATCCCCTCGGGTAACCGCCGGGCGGCCTGAAGCAGCGCCCGATAGACCCCTTCACGCACGAAGCACTCGGGCACGGCACCGGGAATGCCCAGGCGCGCATAGGCGGGGAATACCTTGATGGGTTCAGGGGCGAGGCTCATCGGAATGAGACGCTCGCCGCATTCGGTGATCGGCAGCGCCGACACACGCTCCCACTCGGGAGCGTCCAGGCTGGGGACCCTGGCTAATGGGGTGCCGTCGGCAGTCGAGGAGTTGGAGGTCGGCATGGTCTTATCCAAGGACATGGGGCAGCCACAGGGTGAGCGGCGGGAACAGGATCAGCAGCAGCTGTACCGCGATGGCCGTCAGCACGAATGGCCAGATGGTCCGAAACAGTGAGACGATTTCCAGCCGGCTGACTGCTGCTGCCACGAACACGCAGGCCCCCATGGGCGGCGTGATCAGGGCGATGGTGATATTGAGCGTGATGACGATACCCAGATGCACGGGGTCGATCCCGGCCATCATGGCCACCGGCGCAAAGATTGGCGTGAGCAGCATCAGCGCCGAGACCTCTTCCATGAACATCCCGGTAATGAAAGTGATGGCGCTGAGCATCAGCAGGATCAAGACGGCATTATCGATATACGGTGCCAGCAACGAGACGAACTGCGCCGGCACCTGGGCGTAAGAGAGCAGCCAGCTGATGGTGGCCGAGGCTGCCATGATCAGGAAGATGGCCGAGGTGAGACGCGAAGTATCGACAATCGCCTGCCAGAACTGAGGCAGCCTAAGCCCACCCAGCACGACGCCGCACAGCGCGACATACAGGGCGGTCAAGGCGCCCGACTCGGTCGGGGTGACAAAGCCCATGACGATGCCCGCCACGATGATGAATGGTGCCACCAGCGCCGGCAGGGCGGCGACCGCTGCCAGCCCCAGCTCCTTGGCCTTCGGCAGCTGACCGCGCTTCGGCAGGCCATTGCGCCACGCATACCAGGCGTTCATTGCCATGAACGCCACCCCCAACAGCAGGCCTGGGATCACCCCGGCCAGGAACAGGTCCCCCACCGAGGTGTTGGTCAGCGACGCGTAGAGAATCATGAAGATACTGGGAGGAATGATGGGTCCGATCAGCGAGCTACCTGCCGTGAGACCAGCCGCGAAGGCGCGCGAGTAGCCTTCACGCTCCATCGCCGGCACCAGCAGCGAGCCCAGCGCCGAGGTGTCGGCCACCGCGGACCCGTTGACGCCGGCAAAGAACACGCTGGAGACGACGTTGACGTGGCCCATGCCACCGCGCAGGTGCCCCACCAGCAGGCGGGCCAACCCCATCAGGCGTTCGGTCAGCCCGCTGACGTTCATCAAGTTACCCGCCAGGATGAACAGTGGAATCGCCATCAATGAGAAGACATTGATGCCCCCGAAGTACTGCTGAGGCATCATGCGCGGGATCATGCTGGGGTCGACGAAGAGAAAGCCGACCAGCGCTGTCGTGAGCAGCGCGATGAACAAGGGCAGGCCAAGCAGCACATGGGCCAGAAAGACGGCCAGCATGGTCAGGATCATGATGCGGCGTCCTCCGTGGCAACCCGCAGGGGGGCGGGGCCGTACCAGAGCACATGCCAGGCCAGCAGGGCAAAACCGATGGGCAGTGACATGAGCGGTACCGTGCGGCTAATGCCCAACCCCGAGGTGGTGAACATGCTGACCGAGAGGGCGTAGCGGTAGCTGACCCAGGCGCCACCCAGGGCAATGCCAAGCGTCAGCAGCCACTGATAGAAATTCAGCAGGCGGGTCAGTGGGGGCGGCAGCAGTCGCTCGATCAGCGCCACACGCATGTGGCCGCCCTCTACCCAGACGGCACCGGCGGCGAGCATGACGGTGCCGATGATGAGAAACCGGGCGAGTTCATCGGTCCAGATCGGTGCGCCACCGGCGAAGTAGCGCATGAAGACGCCAAAGAGGATGACGCCCAGGTTGATCAGCAGCAGGCTGGCGGCGACTGTCAGCGACAAAGGTCGGCTGATCGCCAGCACGCGATGGCGCAGTGACGACATAGAAACGTCCTGTAATGAAAAGGGGCCGAGCGTCCCGGCCCCGAAGGAAACCCGCTGGGATCAGTCGAGCAGGTCGCTCATACCGGCATCTTCGAGTGCCATGTCAATCCAGCGCTGCTCGATGCCGCGATCGGACAGCCACTCCAGGTAGGCCGGCTGGCCAATGTCACGGAAGGCTGCCAGGTCGTCCTCGGAGGGGCGGATCACTTCCATGCCCTGCTCTTCGAGGAAGGCGATACGCTCCTCCACCTGCGACTCGTTGTGAATGCGGGCGTTATGGTTCGCCTCGGCTACGGCTTCCATGAAGGCGTCGCGCAAGTCGTCATCCCAGCCTTCGATCATCTGACTGTTGCCGACGAGGAACTGGTTGGAGTACTGGATGTTGGCCAGTGTCAGGTAGTCCTGCACTTCATAGAGGCTGCCCAGGATGATGTACATCGGCGGGTTCATCTGGCCATCGGCAACGCCGGTACGCAGCGCCATGTACACTTCGGTCCAGGGAATCGGTGTGCCGGATGCCCCGAAGGATTCGTACAGGGCGACCTGGCTGGGATCCATGGCGCGGAAGCGCAGCCCCTCGAAATCATCGGGATGGGTAATCGGCTTCTTGTTATTGGTAAAGGCCAGGAAGCCCCCCTCCTCTACCACCGCCAGCATATCGACACCGGCACGCTCTTTGAGCGTCGCTCCGATCTCACGCCAGTAGTCACCCTCGTCGAAGAAGGCGCGCGCGTCGTCGAAGTCATCGAACAGGAATGGAATCGCACTAACGAAGATTTCATCGACCAGCGGTGAGACGCCTGCGAACGACGCCACGTTCAACTTGGGCGTGTTCATGGTCTGCTCCATGCGGTCCTCTTCTTCCCCCAGCATGCTGTTGGGATAGAGTTCCAGCAGGATTTCGCCATCGGTCTTGTCTTCCACCAGTTCCTTGAGGTTGGTGGCAAAGACATGCACGGCATTCCTGTCGGGATCGGGTGCACCGTTGTAGCTCAAGTTGATGGTAGTCGCGGCCATGGCCTGGCCGGTGAGCAACACGCTACCCAGCAGGCAGGCAGACGCCAGGGCAGTCAGCGGAAAGCGCTTGGACGATGTCATTAGTTGTCTCCTTGTTATTGGCGAAACACATTAGCAGGGTATGGATTGACCTGTTGACTATGCAATACCCAAAGCGTTGTCAAAAAAGCAACAGTCAGTCCTGCTCGGCCAACAGCCTGGGGGCATCGTCGCGGAAGAACCGCATGCCCTGGCTAAGGTGGGTCAAGCAGGTCTGGGCGGCCACGCTCAGTTTGCGTCCGTCCAGGCTCACGATCTGGGCGCGCGCCTCGCTCATGATCGGGTACGACAACGGCAGGTGCCGGATCTCATCGCGCTGAATTTCATCCAGCACCGTCAGTTCCGGCATGAAGGTCACGCCGATGCCGGAGCGCACGAAGTTCTTCAGCACCGCCACCGAATTGGTATGCAGCCTGGCCTTGAGGTGCACACGCTCCTGATGGGCCACCATGTTGACCATCTGGCGCATGCCAAAAGGATTGTCCATGAGCGCCAGGGGCCAATTCGCCAGATCCCGCAGCGTTAGCGGGCGCCTCAGTTCCAGGAGGGGGTGGTCGGGAGGCACGATGAGGTCCAGGGGCTGGCGCGTCTCGACGTGGCAGTGAAGCGCCGGATCGACGGGCGGGGCATACAGCAGGGCAAGGTCCACCTCACTGTCCTTCAGCAGCGACATGGCCTCATTGACCCCGGCCATGCGGATTTCCACCTCAATGCCGGGAAAAGCGTTCATAAAGGCATTCATCGGGGCGTCGATGAGGTCGGCAATGAAGCCTTCACCGACGGCAATACGCACCTCCCCACGCGCCACGCCCTGCAAGGCAACCAGCTGCGATAACACTGCCTCCTCCGCAGAGCGCTGCGCATGGTAATGCTGCACCAGCAGCTTGCCAGCTTCCGTGGTGCGCATGCCGCCGCCATAGCGCTCGCATACTTGCACGCCGAGGTCTTCCTCGAGTTGCTTGAGCTGGCGGCTGATGGCCGATGGATCGACGTGCAGGTAAGCGGCGGCACGTCGCAACGAACCGCGACGAATCACTTCGTTCAGGTAGGCAAGCGCACGGGGATTCAGCATTCAAGGAGCTTCCTGGCAACGGTATGGGTTGAGCGCGCCGTTGCGCTCGACTGCCGCTTACCCTATCCCAAGTTACTCGCACTGTGGGGGAATCGATCTTGCCTAGTGCCATTGAGCGCTACGGCACCGGAAACCGCACTGATCTTACCCAGCATTGGTGGGCACCGATCTAAGCGATCATTCGAGCCTCAAAAGCCTCTGGGCTGATCATCCCGATGGAACTGTGCCGGCGTTGTCGGTTGTAGTCCAATTCAATGTACTCGAACACCTGCTGCCGCTGTTCGCCACCCGGGTCGCGAATCGCTCGCCGTGAATGGCTTCGACCTTGAGGCTGTGAAAGAAGCTCTCGGCGCAGGCATTGTCGTAGCAGTTGCCTTTGGCGCTCATGCTGCACCGGAGGCTGTGCCGGGTCAGCAACGACTGGTACAGCGTCGAACAGTATTGGTTCCCGCGGAGTGAGCGATTACGCCCTTTGGCCTCTTCCGGCTCCACAGGGCCATTTGCAGCGCATTACCGACCAGATCAGCCGTCATGCGCTCGCCCATCGCCCAGCCGATCACCTTGCGCGAGTACAGATCAATCAACACCGCCAGGTAGAGCCAGCCTTCACCGGTCGCCAGGTAGGTGATATCGCCGACCCATTTCTGGTTCGGTGCCGTAGCGCTGAAGCCCTGCTCCAGCAGGTTCGGTGCGACTGGCAAGCCATGCCGTGAATTCGTCGTGGCCTTGAACTTGCGAGCGGCTTTCGCCCGCAAACTCTGCCGACGGAGGCTGGCAGCAACGGTATTGCGGCAGATGGCTACGCCAGCATCGTTCAGGTCATGGGTCAGCCTGGGAGCGCCTGAGCGCCCCTTGCCCTGTTCGAAGGCCTGAACCACACGCTGATCGGTGATCGCTTGTCGGCGGCGGCGGGGAGACGGCTCACCACCACGCTGTCGCCAGGCGTAGTAGCCGGCCGCTGCGGGCAACACCGAGAAACGCGCACATCCGTTGAATGCTGAAGGCCTGACGATGCGCTTTGCTGCCGCTGGGCCTTGGCCCGCCATTGATAAAGCTGACTGGGCTGAAGACCCAGCTAACGAGCGGCGGCACTGGCCCCAATACGGTCGGCGAGTGCCAGCGCCTCATCCTTGCAAGCCTGGGAGTAACGGGTCGGGTTTTCTTCATTGACGTTGCTTGCCTTGCCATGGGGCACCTCGTTCAGTGCACTGCCTTAACGGGGTGTCCACTGTTGCTGGGAAAGCTCAGAAACCTGTTGGATGCTTTCCATAGCTTCAGCCGAAATCCATTCTGATAAACGCAGGCACTTTTCATCTTTATCGAAAGGTCTTGGTGACAGTAGGCAATAGGATGAGCCGTCCTTTAAAAAGCCAAACGGTGCCGAAAGCTGATTACTTGCAAGCTCATCCTGAACCATGAAGAAAGACGAAATGGCCATACCTAGCCCCGACACGGCGGCTTGAATACATAGATAAAAATGCTCGTAATCAACCCGGACACATTCTCTCTCTGGAATACCACTCAGACGAAGCCAGGTATCCCAAGCTTTCGGCCGAGTCCCTGAGTGAAGCAAGCGCATACCCTTCAAAATATCAGCATCCGGGCACGTTCCGGCAACGCATACCGGCCCAACCCATTCATCACAGATTTTTATGGCGTGAACCGTATCGTCCCAATGGAAATCGTCACGGCGCAACGCAATATCCACCCCCGTTTTGGTAAAATCAATGGCTCCGCCAGCCGCCACCAAATGCAAATTGATATCTGGGTGTGCTTTATGAAGAGAGGGTAAGCGTGGAATCAACCACTTCATTGCGATGGTTGGTTCACAAGACAACACCAACACGCCTTCCCTAGACTCTTGCTGTAGACGGTACACTACACCTTCGAGCTGTTCGAAGAGAGGAGTAGTGACCGCTTTAAGTGCGCGCCCCGCAGGATTCAGAAATATCGCCCGGTTACGGCGGTCGAATAGTTCAACACCTAGCTCGCTCTCGAGAAGTCGAACCTGGCGGCTCACAGCCCCATGCGTGACATGAAGCAGCTCGGCGGCTTTCACGAAACTCTGAGTCTGAGCTGCAACGTCGAAGAACCGAAATGCACCTAATGGTGGAAGCTTCATTATTTCCTCGACAAAAACTATCGAATTTTTGACAATATAAATCGCTTTTCTTCTTCCTGCAAGCCCCCCAATAATCCTCTTGTCGCTACATCCAGCGACCGTCGCTCACTGTATGGAGGGATCCCATGAAAAGCTTCGTTGAAAATTCACCCATTGCGGCCGAAGTGAGGAGCTTTGCACCGGCGCAGCCGCCGATCGATAATCTGTGCAAATTACTAGCACAGAAAGACTACTGTTTTCTTACAGCGAAAAAGATGCAAGATCTTTTGTACTCGGTCGATGAGACATCATTAGAAGATTGGAAAGCATTCCAAGATAGCTGGAATCGGCTTCAACAAGACTCGTATATGAGAGACGGCGGCACCTACCGGTACCGGAGGCACGCAACCTATAGTGCCGTTCCTTCTGGCAACACTGCACGACTGGAAGCACACCAGCCTCATTATCAAAGTACTGACTACAACACTTTAAACGGTGGCATCGCAAGAGACTTCGCTCACATTGAAGACGCAATAATCTCTAATAAAGTAATGATTGCCGCTCTGGAATTCTGCTGCGCATGTTTCACTCGCCTTGCTCCTTACTACGCGTGGCATATCGAGGTTCACCAATTTCGCATTGATGCGTCCCATACCCGGGCGTCCCCGACACCAGAAGGAATCCATCGAGACGGTGTGAATTTTGTCTTCATGATGCTAGTGAACCGTATCAACGTGGTTAATGGAGAAACTTCAATCTACAATCTAGATAAAAAACGTCTATCTAGCTATACGTTAGCTACCCCATTCGAAGCTGCCATTGTAAATGACGAACGCGTCATGCATGGAGTAACCCCCATCATCAATCTTGATAAAAACAACCCTGGATACCGTGATGTGCTGGTCATTACTTTTAGCAAGTGCTGAAAAACTGAACCCAATAGGCACGGAAACATTCGTGCCTTTTTCATAGGGAAAATTAGATGAATGAACTCATAGCTGTAGCAGCTATCACCATTCTCGCTGTCATAAGCCCCGGACCTGATTTTGCAATGGTTACGCGTAATAGCTATGCATTTGGCCGGCGCGCGGGACTAATAACTGCCATGGGTATCGCATGTGGCGTTCAAGTCCACGTACTGTATACAGTACTTGGCATATCTGTAGTCATCACAAGCACACCATTATTATTTTTCTCCATGAAAATCTTAGGCGCAGGCTATTTGATTTTTCTCGGGATAAAATCATTAACAAATAAATCAAAACTTAAACTAGAAACTGGATCAAAAAATTCACCTACAATTTTCGGTGCTTTTCGCATGGGATTTCTCACCAATGCCCTAAATCCAAAAACTATGCTTTTTGTGGTCGCCACGTACACCCAGGTGGTGAATGTAGAAAGCTCATTAACCAGCAGCTTCGCATACGGCCTTTTTATTTCAATATCGCACTGGATGTGGTTCAGTATCGTCGCATATTTTTTCTCAGCAAAAGCACTACGTCGCATCATGTTAGATAAACAGAATTTCGTTGACAAAAGTATTGGAACCGCACTGATAGGGTTAGGACTCTCTCTAGTTTTCGCTAATATCGCCCCTTAAAAGAGGATTTATCATGAAAATTGCCTGCATAGACCTAGAAGGTGTGCTGATTCCTGAGCTATGGCCACACATTGCCCAAGAAACGGGCATAGCATCGTTATCGCTTACAACTCGGGAATTTCCAAACTACCCTGAATTAATGCGGACTCGCATCGAGACACTCAGACGGAATAGTCTGACATTGGCTACCTTGCAGTCGATTACCGCGAACATCACTCCATTTCCTGATGCACAAGAGTTCCTTCATCGGCTTCAGAAAGAGTATGACGTGTCTATAATTTCCGATTGCTTTCACGAGCTTATAGGACCTATTCTCAACACACTGGGCAGCCCCAAAATAAAGTGTCACCGATTCAACATCGATCCAGCAGGCTATGTCGATCACTGCGTCTATTTCAACAGGCAAGGTAAGGAAACTCATGTGGCACAAGCGCTGACGGAAGGTGCTAAAGTCCTTGCTGTCGGAGATGCATATAACGACTTGAATATGCTCCGGCTCGCTCACCACGGCTTCTTGATACGCCCTAGTAATTCGACACGCGCTGCCGCCCCCGAACTTCCGGTAGTAAACTCTCTAAGCGAGGTGTTTGAAAGGGTCGCTTTCGAATAGCCCCTAGAGCTAACGTTCTTCCAGCGATAGCCGCCATCCCGGGCTCACGCTTTCGGTCGCTTCACCTAAAATCCGCGCTTGAGCAGCCCCCTCGAAGGGCTGTCGGGTATCGCCTCACGCTCCACATAGGGTCTTAGCTAGGGCGCAGCGCCTTATCAGTCACAAGACCCATAGGATGGCCTAGCAGATCCTCCAGGTAGAACTGCACCCCGAAATAACGCGCCGAGGTAGCCGGGCCGTCGAAGCCCACAAGAATATCGATGTCGCTGTCGTAGCGAGCCTCATCGCGCGACATGGAACCCAAAAGAGCCAACGAGGTGGCGCCATACTCGCTGGATAGCGACGGCAGGTGTTCTCGCAACAGCTGTAACGTCTCGGTTCTGTCCATTTTGCGCTACTTCAGCAACGTTGAGCCTTCGGCAACCCGATAACTATGGCAGCCCATGGCTTAGCCTAGCATGGGTGGCGACCTAGGACTGCTTTAGGGATAGGTTGCCGCATGGATCACAGGATGACCTCACGCCAGCCCAGCGCAAGACCTTGAGACAGCGGCTGGATGCGGAAATCAACGCGAGGACATAATCATGGGCCGTAACATTTTCGAGGAACTCGTCTAGAGCTTCGACGCATTGGCAGATGAGCGCCAAGCCCAAATGCCCAGGCCATGACAATCATTCGACTGGTCCAGTAGTATTTTGAAACCCTTGAGCATCTCGCTAATCTTGCCTAGTGCCATCGAGCACTACGACACCGGAAACCGCACCTTTTCCACCCCCACCCGAAAGAAAGGAAAGTACGCCTCGGTGCCGAAGTGATTGCCCGCCTCGACCTGGGTGGGCAGGGTGAAGCCTTCGAAGTTGCGGAAGTCGTTCAGGTAGCCGCCGAAGGGCTGGTGCCGCCACTCCTTCTCGGGGTTGGCATTGCTCCAGCGTTGGAACTGTACCCAGCGCGGTTGGCCGTTCTCGGCCACGGCGATCTCTATGGCTTGTTCCAGGGAGCCGTGGGTGATGATCGCGCGTGCCAGGTTGGGCTCGCCGGTCTCTTCCCAGCGCACTCCGGTCTCTTCCCAGCGCACTCCGTGCTGGGGCAGCAGCGCTGCCGGGGCCCAGAAGGCGGCTTCCGCCACGGCTCGGCCGAACGAGGCGCGCAGGTGGTTGTCGTCGCCCCCGGCCCTGGCGACGGGCAGCGTGCCGTTGAGCCAGAAGCGCGTCCAGGAGCGGCCGTTCGCCATGCCGTCCGAGCCACTCATTTGCATCAGGCCGGCGCCGGCTCGTTCGAGTCGCCAGATGAAGCCGTGCGGCGGAGCGAGTATCTGGCGTGCCTGCATGGGGCGATAGCCGGGTGCCTCCTTGCTACCGAGGCCGATCTCGCCGCTCATATGGATTTCGCTGACCACGTGAAGCGGCGTACCTGGGGCGATGGTGTAAAGGAAGTAGCGCCGGGCGGCGTCGGGAAGGCCTTCCACCATGGCGGGATCGAACGTTTCGACGGTGGCAGGCGCCTGGGCTTGCAGCCAGGCCCAGGCCTGCTCCATCGCACGGCTATCGGCCAGGCGCCAGGCTTGCATGGCGAGCACGCCGGTGAGTAGCAGCGCCAGCAGCAGGGTTACGGCCGCTGCCAGGTATGCCATTCGCCTGCTCCTTCGCTCCGCTGGCGTTCCCGTTTCAGCCTTCAGAGGCAGTCACCTTCTCGTGGAATGCGTTAATCAGACGCTTCTCGATGATACTCCCGCTTGGCTGCGAGTAGCTGCTGGTCAGCGCGGGCGGCGAGGCTTTCCAGGCTGTCATCGCTGCGCAGGGTGGCAATCCCCACGCTGATCGAGATGGCGGTCAGCTCGTGTGTCTGTTGCTGCAGGCGCTCGGCGGTGGCACGGGCGTCGTCGTTGCTGCTCTCGGGTAGCAGGATCAAGAATTCATCGCCGCCGAAGCGGCCCAGCAGGTCGTTTGCACGCAAGGCGCTCTGCAGGCTCGCGGCAACGCGTTTGAGCGCGGTATCCCCTGCCTCGTGGCCTTGGGTATCGTTGACCTGTTTGAAGGCGTCCAGGTCGATCATCAACACGCTGAGCGAAGTGTCATAGCGCCTTGCCCGCTCGATTTCGCGCTGGCCCAGGGTCTCGATATGTCGGCGGTTGTAGCAGCCGGTAAGAAAGTCGCGAGTGGCCATCTCCTTGAGCTGGCCGTTGAGCAGCCTGAGCTCGCGGTTGGCGTGCTGCAACTCAGCGGTACGTTGCTCCACGCGCGCTTCCAGCACCTGGTTGTGCCGCTCCATCGCATCCCGGGCCTGATGCAGTTCGGTCACGTCCTGAGAGATGCCGAAAAGATGGGTGACGCGCTGCGGGTCGTCGTCAGCATTGTGTAGCGGCACGATCAGCGTCAGCCAGTAGCCGTACTGCTCGTTGCCATGCTCATCGAAGAAGGCGGCATGCTCTTGATAGCGCATCGGCTTGTTCCGCGCCACGCATTCACGGTAGCGCGCATAGATCGCCTCGGCCGTAGCAGCAGGCATGAAGGCCGGCAGCGGCTTGCCCAGGCACTCACGGCCGATGGTATCGATCTGCGCCGGGTTGGCTGCCTCGACCGTGAAGTGGCCGTCCTCTTCCACACGTACCAGGAACATGTTCTCGGGGAAGTGATTCCACAGCTCGCGAATCAGCGGATGCCCCATCAGGCCATCGTGGAAGGACTGCTGCGTCTGCTGAGGCGGTTCAACTGTCATGCGATCACCCGCGGCGAGGTTTACACTACCTTTACAGCAACCACCTGACCTGGCAAGTGTCGCCAGCCTGTCTGGAGCAGGCTGCCGCATTCGGCACAGAACACCGGGCGCCCAACCGCCCGAAGCACTGCGCCAGGCGATTCTCGAGACGGCATGAGTTGAGGGCCTGCCTATCTCGGGTCTCTGCCTTCCACGCTCACTCTGCCAATGTGGTTGGTGCCGCTCTGGTGGATCAGCAGGGCTTCGCCGTCGAGGGTGGTGCGCATGTGGCGCAAGATACCGGCATGTACCGGGCCTGAGGGGATCGGCCAGCTCTGGAAGGATTCCGCTTCAGGATCGAAGCGCACCAGCATGTCCGGCCGCACGCCGCTTTCGTTGTACCAGACCGCCCCGTCGAACACGGCGATGGCGTAAGGGTGGGAGTCCGGGCCGCTGGGCGAGTCCCATTCCTGGATATCGCCGCTGTCGGGGTCGTAACGCCCCAGCCGGCCCAACCCGGAATTGACCCACCAGATGATGCCGTCTTCGTCGATATCGAGTCGGCGCACCGTGGTGCCGGCCTCGGGCAAGGCGATCTCGCTCACTTCCATCGATTCGGGTTCGACGCGCAGCAGGCAGTTCGCCCCGTTGCAGGAGGCCCACACGGTGCCATCCGCAGCGATCTTCAGCCCATAGGGTCGCGAGCCTTCACGCGGGCTGGTGGCCAGCTGCACCTCGCCGGTTTCCGGGTCCAACCGGCCAATCATGTTGCTCTGCTGCAGGGTGAACCAGAGGATACCGTTCTCGGCGAACTCGGCGGTGTGCGGATCGCGCGCGGCCTCGTCGGGCATGGGGTATTCGGTGATCTCGCCGGTTTGCGGGTCGAATCGCCCCATGGTGGCGTTGCGGTTGCCGGTGTACCAGGCTGCTCCGTCGGGGCCGATGTTGACCGAGTGGGGCCTTGCGCCCGAGGGCAGCGCGAACTCCTCCATCTCGCCCGTCTCGGGGTCGAGCCGGCCGAGAATGTCCAGCCACTGCCCTACCCACCAGATGCCGCCATCCGGCGCTTCGACCGGATCGCGCGAGCGCTGCCCCAGCGTGGGGACCTTCCACTCTTCGAACTGGACACTCAGCGGGCCATCGGCCGGCGTTGCGGCCCGATTATCGCTGGGCGGGAAGTGCTCGGCGAGATAGCCGAGGATCTCGTCCTGCCGCTCGGGAGCGTCCGACAGGTCGATCATGGTGGAGATGAGAAAGTCCCACTCCTCATGGGTGTACCCTGAGCTGCGTTCGATCAGGTTGACGCCGTGGCAGGCAGCGCATACGGCTTCTACCGTTTCCCGGCCTTCCCCGTCCGGCAGCGCGTAGGCTGCGAAGGGGTGGCAAAGCGCAGCTGCCAGGGACACGGAACCAAGCGTTCTGCGAGCCATGTCGTTGTTCTCGGTGGCGGCGAAGTCCTCTGAGCGTAGCCAATAACCCCGGGCAGCCCAACAAGCGACGCCAGGATATCGGTTGAGGATCAGCGCTTCGGCGCGGCTTGCGGGAACCTGGGCAGCTCGTCGGCAAGCTCGTACCACTCGGCCTTGGACGAGACCCAGGCGTGGTAGCGTTTGCTGGGCGATACCGGGGTATCCAGGGTGCCGAGGCGAAGCCGCTTGGCTTCGGGCAGGTCGTCGCGGGCGCTGTAGAGCGGGCTGCCGCACTCGGCGCAGAACACCCGTACCTTGCCCGGCGTGGCGCGATACTCCTTGAGGTACTCCGCGCCCTGGGTGATGCGAAACTCGGCCGAGCGGATCGGTGCCACGGCAACGAAGGCCGAGCCCTGGGCCTTCTGGCACTGCTTGCAGTGGCACATGGAGACTTCATCGATCTCGCCGCGGTACTCGTACTCCACTTTGCCGCATAGGCAGCTTCCCTTGTGCATCGGCGCTTCTTCCGGTCGGTTTTTCTTCTACCTGGTTTTCGGGCAGAGGGCGGATGCAGTATAGTCGGCGGTCCACCCCTTCAATATGAGGTGTTCGTCCAATGCGTCATTGATGCCGCCGTTGTTATGACGGCCAGTCTCCACCGGCCCCTATCGCAGGGGGAGTGCTTGGCATCGCAGGACTAGCGCATGACGAATATCCATCTCGTACTTCAAGATGTTTCTTACGCTTTGCCCGACGGCAGAGTGCTTTTCTCCGGCCTCCACGAGCAATTCGACATGCGCTCAACGGGGCTGGTTGGCCGTAATGGCGTGGGCAAGACCTTGCTGGCACGCATCCTGGCCGGATTGTTACCACCCACCTCCGGGCACTGTCGGCGTTCCGGCAGCGTGCATTATCTCGCCCAGCAAGTGGTCCATCCTGATGCTGCCACAGTGGCGACGCTGGCGGGGGTACAGCATACCCTGGATGCGCTGGCGCGCATCGAATCGGGCAGTACGGCAGCGGAGGATTTCGAAGCCGTTGGCGATGACTGGGACTTGCCGTCGCGCCTACGCCTAGAGCTGGAACACAATGGCCTGGACCACCTTGGCGCCGATACACCGGCCAGCGTACTCAGCGGCGGCGAGGCGATGCGGGTTTCCCTGATAGGCGCCATGCTGTCGAACGCCGACTTCCTGATCCTCGATGAGCCAAGCAACCATCTCGACCGGCCGAATCGGCGGGCGCTGATCGAACAGCTGCAACGCTGGCCACGCGGGCTGATCGTGGTCAGTCACGATAGGCAGCTACTGGACGCCATGGAGCGCATCGTGGAGCTCTCTTCTCTGGGGCTGCAAAGCTACGGAGGCAATTACGCCTTCTATGCCGAGGCCAAGGCTCATGAGCGACACAACGCCCTGGAAACGTTGGCCGAGCGTAAGCGCGAGCGCCAGCGTGAGGCACGGGCGATGCGCAAGCAGCTGGAACGTCAGGAGCGACGCCAGGCACGCGGCTATCGACAAGGCAAGGAGGCCAATCAAGCCAAATCGCTGCTGGATGGGCAGAAAGAGCGCAGCGAAGCATCCTCGGGCGCACTGCGCCGGCATCAGGCGGCCCGCTTGGCACAGCTCAACCAGGGCGTGAAAGATGCCGCGCAGCAGGTCGAAGAGGAGGCGCCAATCGCCCTGCATGATCTCCCCGTTGAGCAGCCAGCAAAACGCCGCGTGGCCGAGCTGGATGGCGTGGAACTGCCTTACGTCGCACAAGCCACCCGCCCGATCAGCCTGATCGTGAGCGGCCAGCAGCGCATGGGTGTCATCGGCCCCAACGGCTGTGGAAAATCCACCTTGCTGCGCGTGATGGCAGGCAGGGTTATGCCCTTGGCCGGTGTTTGTAAGGTGACGCCCGAGAGCGCCTATCTGGACCAGCAACTGGAGAACCTGGACCCGGAAAAGACGGTGCTCGAGCAGTTACGCTCGGCCAATCGCACGGCGACCGAGGCGGACCTGCGCATGCGCTTGGCGCAACTGGGGATCGATGCGCAGAAGATAGCGACACCCAGTGGGTCACTGAGCGGGGGTGAACGGTTGAAGGCAGCTCTCGCTTGCCTGCTCTACGCCGACACGCCACCGCAGCTGCTGTTACTCGATGAGCCGAACAACCATCTGGATTTGCCCTCGGCACAGGCCCTGGAGGCAATGCTGCGCAGCTACCATGGCGCATTGATCGTGGTGTCGCATGATGACGTCTTTCTGGATAACCTCGGCCTGACCGATCGCTTGCTCGCTACTGAGCAGGGCTGGGAGATGGAGCCGCTGCAGTCATCCGATTGACACCCATGGTATGGAAAGCAGCTCATCCCTTGCCCCCTATCGGCGTCGGTGTCATCGTCGTTCGGTGACCATCAGCCGCCGACCACAAGGAGCAATATCGTGTTCATCGCCATGAACCGTTTTCGGGTCAACCCCGAGCGAGTGAAGGAGTTCGAGCAGATCTGGCTGGAGCGGGAGACCCATCTGCAGGGCCTGCCCGGCTTCGTCGAGTTCCATATGCTGCGCGGCCCCGAGAAGGAGGACCACGTGCTCTACGCCTCGCACACTATCTGGCGCTCGCGGGAGGACTTCGAGGCCTGGACCCACTCCGAGGCGTTCCGCAAGGCCCACGCCAACGCCGGCCAGAGCAAGCGCGAGGGGCTCTACCTGGGCCCGCCCAACTTCGAAGGGTTCGAGGTCATCCAGACGGTCGGCAACGCCGATGCCTGAGGCCATGGAGCGTATGAGGATCGACGCATGAGCGCGGCGCACGTCGCCGCCCTCTATCATGAGAGCCACTGGGCTTTGCTCGGGCTAGGCGCTGTCCGAAAACGGGTCAGCCGATAATGCCGATCCACACGAAATAGAGTGTAATCCCAAGCACGGCGGTGCCAATCAGCCCCAAGAGGTTGAGTAGGGCAACGGCACCGACCACCGCCAGGGATATCAATGCTGGAACCGGCTCACGCACCATTTCACTGTAGGCAATGTAGACGGCGAAGTTGATGAATACTGCCGCCGGTAGCAAGCGTTCGAGATAGCGCTGTGCGCCTGGGTCGATGCGCAACGAGATGAATGTCGGCGCGATGCGAACCAGGCAACTGGTGGTGAATAGCGCGGCAATCGCCACCAGTACGGATTCGCTCACGACCATGCTCTCCCCAAAATGAAAGTCGCGAGCAGCACGCTCGGAATCCAGAAGTACACCGGCCCGAGCCACAGAATGAATAGCAGTGCCAGGCCTGCGCTTACTCCCGCTGCTGCCAGTAGTGGTCCCTTTTGTTGCCCTTGTTGCCACAGCCGGGCTCGCAGCTGCGAAGCCGACAGGTACATCAGCACCACACTGGCGGGATACCCCAAGTTCACGTCCGCCCCCAGCCAGGCAGCCGGAATGACCTGGCCCAGCAGCGCGCCAACCAGCCCAGCCAATACCCAAGCGGTGAAAATGCTGAGCCGGATCCATCTTACGCTGACAGCGTTATCTCGCTCATGCTCCGTGGCGTACGCTTCGTCTCCCAGCATGTGGGCCAGGCAGGCTCGCCTGCTGGCCGCCGATGGCAACCGCTTGGCAGAGGTATAGGCAATTGGCAGGTAACGACTGTTGATCGAGGCGGTGACCAGCAGCATGGTGAAGAAGCCGGCGCCGGCATCAGCCAGTGGCAGCAAGGCAAACTGGCCACTGCCGGAGAATCCCAAGAGGCTAATGGCCACGACTTCGAGCAGTGACCAGTCGGAGCGAACGGCCAGCATGCCGAATAGCATGCTGACCGGCACAACTGCTATTGCCGCTGGTGCCACTCGTCGCAGCACGGCGACTCTGCTGTTGCCATCGGACGGTGCCGCCCTCTCATCCATGGCTGGTTGCGCATCGTTCATCGGTCACTCGCCATTGCGTCACGTGAGGGCGAGTCTAGAGAGAGGACTTAACATGCGTCTTGTAAGATCGTGCAGGTTTGCCGTGGTCGCGTTACGGGAACGACCTGGCAAGAGCGGATCAATGGCAGCGCAGCATTCGCAGCCAGCGCGCTGGCGGGATGCCGTATGCACGGCTGAAATGATGGGTCATGTGGCTCTGATCGGAGAAGCCGGCAATCAAGGCAGCATCCGTTATCGTCTGACCTGCGACCATTAATGAGCGCACTTTATCCAGACGGCGCATGGTCAGATAACGGTAGGGGCTGGTGCCATAGAGCGCCCGAAAGTCACGCGATAGGCTCCAGCGGTCGCGTCCGCTGGCTTGTTCGAGTTCTTCGAGGGTGATGGTACTGGCCATCGCGCTATGAATGTATTCACGAGCGCGCTCTGCGGCCTGGTAATCCAGAGCCTTTCGCCCACGCCGTACTCCTGCCACCAAGGCCAATGCCTGAGCCAGGTCATAGATGGCGTCGTCTTCCTCGAGCGGATCGATTGGGCACTCCATGCCTTGCATGAGGGTTTGGGTGGCCGCGTACAGCCGCGGATCGCGGGAGATGCCTTCGGGTATGAACGGCAGAGGTTTTCCGCCAAGAGCTAGCTGCAGCAAGGCTGGCTCGATATATAGGATTCGGTAGTGGAAGCCGGCATCGGTGCCCGCTTCCCCATCATGCATCTCATCCGGGTGCAGCACGATGGTTCCACCCAGTAAGCTCTGGCGCATGCCGTTGCGATAACGAAATCGGTGCACGCCCGCTAATGTCCGGCCGATGGCATAGGTGTCGTGGCGATGTGGCTCAAAGCCATATCCAGCGAAGAATGCTTCCATGCGCTCCAACTTTGCGGATGGTGGGGCACGTAACGCCCAGTCCTGGTTGTCGTTCATTTATCTTCCCTGCATCGCTACCGCACTGATTGTGCTTGGGACATAGTAATGCCATGCCGAAATGCGCGGCACCCACTCTGACGGATTTTACCAGCGGATGTGGACAATACACCTTGGCGCTACACTGGAATGCCGTTACCTATGGCAAGGCAAACCGCCTCGATGAACGATTTCTCACCTTCTGACTCCCGTGCCGTTGATTGCGGCACACCGCCGCTCACCCACCTGGGCGGTCACGACGTGCTCTTCGTCATGGCCGCCGAGGCCGAGTACGGCCCGCATCTCAGGCAGCGCTTCGCGCCGTTCATGACCGGCGTTGGCCCGGTGGAAGCTGCGGTTGAGCTCACCGCGGCACTGGCCGCGCACGCCCAGCAGGGGCGCCTGCCGGACCTGGTGGTGTCGCTGGGCTCGGCGGGCAGCCGGGTGCTGGAGCAGACCGAGATCTATCAGGCGACCTCCATTGCCTACCGCGATATGGACGCCTCACCGCTGGGCTTCGAGAAGGGGATTACGCCCTTCCTCGACCTGCCGGCGATCCTGCCCCTACCGCTGCGCATTCCCGGCATTGCCGAGGTCACGCTCTCCACCGGCGCCAATATCGTCTCGGGCGAAGCCTATGCCGCCATCGCGGCGGATATGGTGGACATGGAGAGCTACGCCTGCCTGCGCGCCTGCATGCGCTTCAACGTGCCGCTGATCGTGCTGCGCGGCATCTCGGACGGCAAGGCGGAGCTGCACCACGTCGACGACTGGACGGAGTACCTCCACATCATCGACGAGAAGCTGGCCGCCGCCATGGATCGGCTCGGCGTGGCGCTGGCCGAGGGGCTGTTGGATCGCTGACTCTCATGGGTGGCCGGGTCAGGTAGCTTCCGACGCGGCTTCGCCCCCTTCCGGGCCATAGAAGAACACCCAGGTGGCGAAGTCGTCGGTGAAGTCTTCGAACCGGTGGACGACGCCCGCCGGCACGAACAGCACCTCACCGGCCTCGAAGGGCTGTCGGGTGTCACCGTTGACGAAATGGCCCGAGCCGGAGATGACGACATACACCTCGTCTCGGGTATGCGGCATTTGGCGATCCACTCCTTCCGGCTTGTAAATCTCGATTTGGAGCGAGCCGTGTCGGAATACCTCGGCAAAGGGCACACCGTTGTTGTCCTGCAACGTCTTCAATACAGCCGATGGGATTAGGCGCTCCATCATGGTTTCTCCGCGGTAAGGTTAAAGGCCCATATCCGCTCACTGGACAAGGGGCGGGCCGAAGCCCGTCACTCGGTAGCGCGTGCTTCGCCCGCCCCCCGGAAGTTTCTCCAGGCAGCCCTTGGCCAGCAGGTCGGAAAGATGGCGGGTGGCAGTGGCCTTGCTGACCTTGGCCACCTTCTGATATTGGGCAGCACTGATCCCCCCTTCGAAGCCTCGCTCCCCTCCATCCAGCAGACGATTGAGCACCTTGACCTGTTCCGGCAACAGGCCGGCTTCGGCGAATCGCTGCCAGAAGCGTGTCTTGGCCAAGGTACGCTCGATGCCGGCGAGAGCATCTTCCAAGGTTTGCAGCAGGATATCGAGAAACCAGGCCAGCCAGTCGCTGAGATCCGTCGTACCACGCTGGCTGGTTTCAAGCACCCGGTAGTAGTCCTGCCGCTCAGCCAATATCGCAGCGGACATGGTATAGAGGCGGATGCTTTGTCGGTCGGCCTGGGCCAAGGCCCGGTCGGCAATGGCACGAGCCAGGCGGCCGTTACCGTCCTCGAAGGGGTGCAGGGTCACGAACCAGAAGTGGGCAATACCGGCACGCAGTAGAGGGTCCAGGGCCGGGTCGTGGCGGCTCGTGTCGAACCACGCCAGGAAGGCAGCCATTTCGTCCTCCAGCACCCGGCGAGGTGGGGCTTCGAAGTGCACCTTGGGCTTGTCGAGACGGCCAGAGACGACCTGCATCGGCTCTTCGCCCCGCCATTCCCCTACCCGCAGCCTGACCAGCGATGTCTCGGCATCGGGAAAAAGCCAGCGATGCCACTGGAAGAGCCGCGCGCGGGTCAGCGCCGTATCCGGCGAGCCGATGGCATCCATCATTATGTCGGCCAGGCCTTCCGAACGCGATGACACAGCCGTCGCCACGCCCGCCACACCGAGGCGTCGCGCCAGGGAGGAGCGTACCGAGGCGGCATTAAGGCGCTCTCCTTCGATGGCCGAGGAGGTAATGATGTTCTGCAGCAGCGTATCCAGCATTACTGCCGGATCGTTGTCGGCCGGCAGGGAACCTACTCTGCCCAGCAGCATCCCGAGAGACCGCCAAGCTTCCTGAAGGCGAGGCTGGATCACGGCGGCCCGCCAGTGGAAAGCGGGCCAGTCGGGTTGCTGCCAGATCCAGAGTGGCGTCGTGTTTGAAGCGTTCATGGCGGTACCCTGAATGACTGGTGAGCCGAATAACCCAATTATTCGGCTCACTATATGAGCCGAATTGTCGTCTCATTCGGCTCAAGGGTCAACCAAGGCTTATTGCTGGTCTGGCTTAGACCAGGTGCGGCTCGAGCCAGCGCTTGAGCTGTGAGCCCTGCAACACCCCGGCCTGGCGGGCGACCTCACGCCCCTGCTTGAACACGATCAGCGTAGGAATGCTGCGGATGCCGAAACGCCCGGCCAGGCCCGGTTCCGCCTCGGTGTCGAGCTTGGCGAAGCGGATGCGCGGTTCCAGCTCGGCGGCGGCCTGGGCGAAGACCGGCGCCATCATCTTGCAGGGGCCACACCAGCCGGCCCAGAAGTCCACCACCACCGGCAGTTCGCTGCGCTCGATCAGCGCCGCGTAGTTGGCGCTGGTGAGCTCCAGCGGCGCCCCGGTGAACATTGGCTGTTTGCACTTGCCGCAGCGCGAGGCGGCCAGACGCGCCGTGGCCACGCGATTGATGGCCAGGCAGTGGGGGCAGGCCAGATGCAGGGAGTCGGACATGGCTGGGCTCCGGGATAGACAGGGTTGGTGAGGATATGGAGGCATCAGGCTGGAAGTAAAGCCAGGCAGGGCTATGGGATAAGGACCGCTTCCACCGGCCGCCTCAGCGAGCGCGGCATCGCCTTGCCCCGGCCGAACCGCACCACCAGGTCGGGACGCCCACCGACGATACCCAGGGCCTCGGCGAACGCCGGGCGCACGCTGGTCTCTTCGACCGGCTGGTTGATGAAGGCGTTGCAGATACCGAGTGCCGTCGCCTGCAAGGCGAAACGCTGATAGCAGCGCCCGGCTTCCACCCAGTGCGCCTTGTCGTCGGCTTGCGAGATGAACACGGCAATGCCGGCGGAGCTGCGCACCTGGCGGGCGACCTTGGCGTTCTCGATACCTTGCCGAAACAGGACACGGAATAGCCATCTGCCCAGCCAGCGCGGCGTGGCCGGGCTTCCCATCGCACGCGCGAAGAGGCCGTCCCCGGCTTCGAGCGCCTCGTGCTCGCCAAAGCGGATCCAGGCCTCGAGCTCCTGCCTGAATGCCCGATTGGCGATTTGCCGGCTGCTGGCCTGGAGCACGAATCCCAGCACTTGCTCTATCGCCGGTCGCTCGGTCAGCAGGCTGATGGAGACCCCATTTCCGGTTCCGGCGCCCTGGAGCAGGTAGAGTTCCTGGTCGGTAACGGGCAAGCCGTTGTAGTCGGAGCGGGTGCACTGCCGCGCCGGGATCGCCTCGAACAGCGGTGAGCGCTCCGGTTGGCAGGGCGTCAGCGTGACATGCACCTCCCCCGCCCCTTCGGCATGGAAGGTAACCTCGCCCTGCATGCCGAACGCCCGTGCCGCCAGGCTCAGGTTCTCGGCGGCGCAGCCCAGCGAGACGTAGAGGTGATGGTCGTCCGGGTCTACCACCGGGGTACGCCGGCTGAGGTCCGGCAGGATGGCGATGGCCTCGTCGGTGGCGCGAAAGCGCCAGCACTGAGTGTTGTGGCCGGAAGGGGCCAGGGTGGCATAGCGTATGAGTTCGTTCAGCCGAGCGACATGATCGGCCGTTTGCCCATTACCATGGCGCCACAGACTCGCCACTACCTGTTTGTAGTTCATCGTCTGCCCCCACCCTGCTCCACCCACCCTGACGAAGCCCCTCTGCTTGCCCCAGTTTAGCGGGTGCGGATCCAGGTGGCGCCTGGTAAGTGCCCAGAAGCCAGAAACGAGGATATACGGAGTGAGTTGAGCCTCGCTCCGCGCGGGTTTGCCGTCGTCGCCCGGGTGTGCGTGCGGGTGTGCGTGGATAGCGGACATCTTTTCATTGAGCCCGCCGCCTTGCCTCAGGCAGGATGGGGGGTAGGAAGCTGGTTGGTAGAGACAAGCAACGGCATACCGCTGGAGGAGCCACATGCAACCGCTGAGCTACTACTACTACAACGTGCTGGAAGGTCTCGAAAAGCCGTGCGACGTGCCGGCGACCCAGCTACAGGAAGGCTACGATATCCTGTATCGACACGGCGGGCGTATCGAAATGGACCTGATGCGCAAGGCCGAGAATAGCAATGCCCAGGGTAAGCCCTACCACTGGTACGAGGCCTTGGACGAAGAGCAGCGGGCGAAACTGCACAAGGCCCTGGATGAGGAAAACCCCGCCAAGATTCTCAAGGTCATTCAGCGCAACGGCTATGCCGGCGTGCTCTATCACCATGCCTGGCACCACTTCCGGGAGTCGGGCGCCGCTTAGGGACCGACAAAGGATTTACCAGCACGTCGACCAAGAGTGCCGACTGCTTGATAAGCAAGTCTTGACGTGAAGGGCCGCTTTCCCGAGGAAAGCGGCCCTTCTGCTTTGCATTGACACACCACGCTCTGCTGGTCTTAGATAGACTCTATTTTAGATAGATCGGTCTATATAGATATCGAGATTCAGGAGCGCCATCGAATGCCCGCTTCCAAGCGCGACCATCTGCTCGCCACGGCCGAGCGCCTTTTCTATGAGCAGGGCTTTCATGCCACCGGCATCGACCGCATCGTGGCGGCGGCCGGGGTGGTACGCATGACACTCTACAACCACTTCGCCTCCAAGGAGGCGCTGGTCGCGGCGGTGCTGCAGGCGCGCCATGAGCGCTTCGTCGCCAGTCTCGATGCGGCCACTGCCGACGCCCCACCCGGCCAGGCGACACGAGCTCTGGTCGAAGCCCATGGCCGTTGGCTGGAACACAGCAGCCAGCATGGCTGCATCATGGTCAAGGCAATGGGTGAGTTTGCCGAGCACAGCGCCGAGGTTCATGCGCTGGCGATCTCCGCCAAGCGTGACCTGCTGGCACGCATCGAAGCCGCTGTGGCACGCGATGGTCTGGATCATCACGCCGACTTGGCGCGACGCCTCTTCGTGGTACTGGAGGGCAGCAACACAGCGGTGGTGCTACTGGGCATGCAGCCAGCTCTGTCTGACACCCGGGCGGTGGTCGATGCCCTGCTCAACGCGGCTCGGAGCGTGAGCTCATGAGGCCCCTTTCCGCTCTTGGCATGGCCGCCCTCGGCAGCGGGGTCATCGCCATCACCTACGGGCTGGCCCGCTTCGTGTTCGGCCTGTTCCTGCCTGCGATGCGCGACGAACTGTCGATTTCTTCGAGCATGGCCGGCGTGATCGGTGCTCTACCGTTCCTGAGCTTCGTCTTTGCCATCCTCGCCGCCCCCTGGGTGACACAGCACCTCGGGGTTCGCCGAGCCGGTATCGCGGCGGCCGCCTTGGCCGGGATCGGGTTGATCATGATCGCCCTGGCGCCTTCCGCATTGCTGCTGGCCGTCGGCGTGCTGATCTGCGGTATCAGTACCGGCCTTTCCTCACCGGCAATGGCGGAAGCGGTTTCCCGGGTCGTGCCATCCAGGCTGCGTGGGCGGGTCAACGCAACCATCAACGCGGGCACCAGTGTGGGCATCGCGCTGGCCATGCCCGCGGTGCTGATCTGGGCGGAAGCCTGGCGCAGCGCCTATGTCGGCTTCGCCGCCTTGGCGGCCCTGGGCGCACTGGCGGCCTTCCTTTTCTTGCCCCGGGACGATCGCCCTGCCCAGTCATCGCTGCCTTCCCTCGCATCACTGCCGGTGAGCCGTGAGCAGTGGCACGGCATCACTCGGCTGAGCGGCCTGGCCGCCGGCATGGGGTGCGTTAGTGCAGCTTACTGGGTGTTTGCTCCCGATGCGGCGATCGCCGCGGGGGGCTTGGGATCGAGCCAGACCGCCTGGATGTGGCTGGCAGTCGGCCTCGGCGGGCTGACAGGTGGCAGCGCCGGCGATCTCATCGCGCGATTCGGGTCGGTGTTCAGCCATGCCGCTGGCTTGGTGGCGCTCTCCGCCGGTCTGGTTCTGCTGGCCCTCGCCCCAGGCCATTTCCCTCTCGCCCTTGCTTCTGCGGCCCTGTTCGGCGCCGGGTACATGACCCTGACCGGGTTCTATCTGGTCAGGGGAATCGAGATCATGGAAGAGGCGCCCGCCTTCGGCCCGGTGCTGCCACTGCTCGCCACCTCGGTCGGCCAGGTCGCCGGCTCCCCGCTGGCCGGCTGGCTGGTCGGGGCAGATGGCCATGGCACCACCTTCCTGCTCTTCGCCGCCCTGGGCCTTGCCGTCGCCGGGCTGGGTTCGTGGCTGCTGAAAGAGAGAGTCGCCGCCGATTCGCGCGCGCCGGGGTAGTCAGTCGTCGAGAGCGCTAGTGACCGATCTTGGTCAGCGCCGAGTCCTTGTGCATGGCAATGTGATCGGTCTTGTCGCTCTTGATCTCGTATTGCGGCTCGTCTTCGCTGGCGTGGCGCTTGTGTCCCTTGTACTCCGTATCCCGAGTGTGAACGCGGATGATCTTGCCGCTCACCCGGCCCGCCTCGGAGTTCCAGCTCACGTGATCGCCTACCTTGAAACGCTTGGCCATGGTCCACCCCTCCTTCCTTGGGGAATGATCAACGAGCTGAAGCATAGCCCAGACCGCCGCGGCCTACTGTCTACTGGCCTTCTGTCACGACGGCCTTGGCATCATCGAATGCCAGGTATTCCGCAATCGTCTCCATGCCTTCCAGCGGCCGCTCGTAGCTCCACGCTACATCGGCATTGGCGCCGAACGAGAAGTAGGCGGCATCGCCCTTGAACGGGCAGTGGGTCACGGTCTCGGAGCGGGTCAGCCGCTCCATTCGCACGTCTTCGCGGGGAACGTAGAGCCGTGGCGGGTAGCCGCGTTCGCGCAGCTCGAGAGCGCGGGTGGTATCGGCAAGCAAGGTGCCGCCGATAGATACCTGCACTCGGTGCTGCTGCGGATTCAGAGTGATACGGGGCTCGGTAGAGGTCATCGCTGAGGTTTCGCACTTCATGTATTTCACGCCCTCAGCATAGCCTACCATGGGGTAGCGAAACCCCCGGCATGCCAGCAGTTACATACAAGGCAGCGCCCTCTGGTGCGCCTAGCATGAACATGACCCCTGCCAAGAACAACGAGGACATGACCATGCGTAGCCTGCAGCAATTTCTCGACGACTACGGCGAGAGCCATCGCCATCCGGTGAACCAGTGGGTACATATCGTCTGCGTGCCGGCCATTCTGTTTTCCACCCTGGGGCTGCTGTGGCTGGTGCCGCTTGGTCGCTGGCTGGGCCTGGATGGCGGCGCCGCCGAGTGGGTAAATGGCGCCACCCTGCTGGGCGTGCTGGCCGGCCTGGTCTATCTGCGCCTCTCCTTCGGCGTGTTGCTGATGATGGTGGCCTGGTTCGCCATTTCAGTGGTTGGCATTCTCGCCATCCTGAGCGCGGGGTGGTCGCTGTTCTGGATCTCGCTGATCGTCTGGGTGGCGGCATGGGCGTTGCAGGTGTGGGGGCACAAGGTGGAAGGCAAGAAACCGTCGTTCGTCGAAGATGTGGTCTTTCTGCTGATCGGTCCGATTTTCGTCACCTTCGAAGTGGCGCACAGACTGGGTCTGCGCGTGCCGCGCCCGGCCGGGCATTGAACCGACCGTATCGGCGTCCGCTTCCTGAATGGCGTATCCTCGGCTTTATTTGCTGATTGCCACGGATCGCCTGTGACGGATATCTCGCCGGTACGCGGCACCCTTTACCTCTGGCACGACCGCTGGATGCTGCTCGGCCACCTGCCGGCCAACCGGGTGCACCGGCACGTCAGCGCATCGCAGTTGCTGGGGCTGGATGGGACATTCGAGCTGGAAGTGAACGGTTCGCGCCACCTAACCCGTGCGGCGTTGGTGGCACCGGACGTACCCCAGGCGCTGAACCCGGGGCAAACCACCATGCTGGTGGCCCAGCTCGACCCGGACAGCGATGCCTGGCGCCGCCTGGCAGGCAGCCTGGCAGGACGCGCCAGCATGGATCTGCCGTTGGCCGAGAAACAGGCCTGGGCACTGGCCCACAGCGCCGATTGCCGCACCCTCTCAGCCAATCTGGCGCAATACCTGGCCGCTACCGGCGGGCCGCCACTGCCGCTGGATGCGCGCATCGCAGATATCTGCCACCACTTGCGCGCGACCCTGCCGGAGCGGCTGGATGCCGCGGCGCTGGCCGAACGCGCCGGCATCTCCGCCTCGCGACTCACGCATCTGTTTCGCGAGCAGACCGGCGTGACGCTGCGACGCTTCCTGCTGTACCTGAAGATCACCCGCGCCATGGCCCGCTGGCAGCCGGGCATGACCCTCTCCACCCTGGCCGCGGAAGCCGGCTTCTACGATCAGCCGCACCTGGTGCGCACGGCCCGCGATATGTTCGATGCCCTGCCCTCGGCCTATATCGGTACGGGGGAGTTTCGTATCTGCCGCTGCAGCGAAGCTGATTGAGCGGCAGCGGCGATTGGCTCACTTCATCTCGAAGCCACGCTTGGTGAGGAACTCGCGCATGTGGGCGCGCAGCTTGCTGCTGAACAGCGGGGTGAGGTTCTTCGACCAGTTGGAGTCCTTGTTGCCGCCGCGGCGTTCGCCGTAGTAGCTCTGCATGGCATCGTCGAAGGCGGCCACCAGCTCGCTGTCGTCGGTGTAATAGTCCTCCTTGAGGATCGCCTCCACCGGCAGGCGCGGCTTGACGTCCGGATCGGCAGCCGGATAGCCGAGGCACAAGCCGAACACCGGGTAGACGTGCTCGGGCAGGTGCAACAGGTCGCTGATGGCCTGGGGGTTGTTGCGGATGCCACCGATGTAGCAGATGCCGAGCCCCTCGGATTCGGCGGCGATGACCACGTTCTGAGCCATCAGGGCCGCATCTACACTGGCCACTACCAGTTGCTCGGTCATGCCGCGTATGACATTGGCACCGCTGCGTTCCGCCGCCTCGGTGGGCCGCTTCATGTCGGCGCAGAACACCAGGAAGTCGGAAGCGGTAGCCACGTACGACTGCCCGCCGGCCAGCTCGGCGATCTTCTCGCGGTTGGCCGGTTCCTTCACGTGAATCACGGTGTAGGCCTGCACATGGTTGGAGGTCGCGGCAGCCTGACCGGCGCGAATCAGCTCGACCAGCAGCTCATGGGGAATCTTGCGGTCGGTGAATTGGCGAATCGAGCGATGGGATTTCAGCAGTTCGATGGTGGGATTCATGTCGCCTCGCGAGTGCCTGTTATTCGTTAACCTGCTTATTATCTTTCATTCCCGCGCGCTTTGCATTTTTGCAGGCATGGTTTCAGGCGTGTTCCAGAGAAAGCGCTACCCTTGCGTTATCACTTCTGAAGGGCACTCAGCCCACTTCTGCTGAACGGTCAGTCGATAACAAGGGGGCCTAGCATGGAGCAATACACCGGCGGTTGCCTTTGCGGCAACGTTCGAGTCGTGGCGTCGGGGCGCCCGTACCGGGTCGGTATCTGTCACTGCCTGGACTGCCGCAAGCACCATGGCGCGCTCTTCTACGCCTCCGCGGTGTTCCCCCAGGCGGCGGTAGCGATAGAAGGCGAAACGCGCGACTACAACGGGCGCTTCTTCTGCCCCCGCTGCGGCTCATCCGTTTTCGCCCGTACCGACGACGAAATCGAAGTGCATCTGGGCACCCTGGATACCCCGGATCAACTGATGCCCAGCTATGAGAGCTGAGTCGTACGCCGCGAGGCCTGGCTGCCGCCGTTCCCGTACATGAAGCGCTATGATTGCGACCGCGATGCCACGGGACGCGAAGCCTAGCTATCCATTGCAGGCACAGCCCGGCGGCTGACGGCAGGTGTAGTTGCGGTTGATACAGAAATTGCCGCAGGCCTTGCCGGTACGGCACACACGACAGCAGCCCTGCGCCAGCCAGAACGCATCCTGCTCGGCGCGTGACTCGCAGGGTTCGTTCTGGGCGCTTTCGTTCGTGCTCTCCAAGGCGGCCAGAAGCTGGGCCTGAGGATGGAAGGAATCGGAGTAGCCTGCCTGGGTGGCTTCAGTGGGTAGCAGGCTGGCAAGGGCGGCACTCGAGAAGAGGAGCGCAACCAGCAGGACGAGCAGTCGCTGAGTCATGGTATGTGGTCCCTTGCGTATTTTTCGTAGTCAGAGCCCGCTTATGTTGCGGGCTTCGTCTTTCATTCTAGCTCTGATCAGCCGGTACGCCTCTGCGGCAAAGGCGCATTTCGACAGGCGATGAAGATGAGGAAGCGTGCTCCGGCGGCGGAGAGGAGTCTTGGTCTTTGCTTACCCTTGGTGCCGGCCTTGCCGTGCGGCTATCGTCTTCGCGACATAGGGCCCAATCGAGAGCACGATCAGCAGGCGCAGGAACTGCGAGGCCAGTATCAGCGGCAGGCAGACATCGGTGTCCCTGGCAATAATGACGATGGTCTCGATCCCTCCTGGACTCAGTGCCAGATACGCCGTCAGCAAGTCGACCTCGGGCAGCATGCGCGCCAAGGCCAGGGATATCAGACCGCAGACGAAAATCACCACGGAAAGCGCTGCCAATATGACGGGCAAGACATCGAAGCAGTGCCTGATCGCACCACGGGTAAACGTCAAGCCTATGTACCATCCGGTCAGCGCAAAAGCCGGGATGAAGATAAACGGCGGGATTTCGATGGTGACCAGACCAAGTCCTTGCAAGACGGTGCCGACAAAGGCGGGGAATAAAAGCGCGAGCGACCCGCTGCCGGTCAATCGGCTCGCGACATATCCACCACAGGCCAACGCCACGCCTGCAAGAACGGGGAGGTAGTCATCAGGCAGGCACCAAACGAGCCGCAACGGACCTGCTGCCGCCTCTTCGCCTACATAGGCTTGGTCGAACAGGGCTGCCAGAGCAATGGAGGCAAGCGATACCATCAAGATGCGTGAGTACTGCATCATCGCGACAATCCGAGGATCGGAGCGGTGAATGTCGGCTAGCAGCACCATTGCCGAAGCGGCGCCAGGAAAGAGTCCCCAGATAGCGGTGGTATTGGGTAGCCATCTGCGCCGCCCGATGAACACGCCCAAGGCGACGATGATCGTCATGGCTGCGGCATTGGCCGCTGACAGCAGCAGCCAGTGATCCCGGTATACGGCCAATAAGTTCGGCGTGATGAACGCCGAGATCAGGCAGCCCATGACGCTCAATGCTCCGAGGGAGAAGTTCCGGTGCACGCGGATTCCGGCCCCACTCATGGCCACGATGATCGCAGCCATCATCGGGCCGAGCATGAACGCAGCAGGCACGCCAAGTCGATACATCAACGTGGCAGCTCCCATGGAGAGGAGCGCCAGCAAGAGCCATGAAGCAATGAGTCGTGGGCTACGCACTGTCATTGAGCCTTATAGCGCGGGATGGTGCTCAATCGTCGTTGAACAATGCGTTCGGATTTCTCTCGCCGGGTGGCCCTGGGGGCTGAAGAGCCGCGCAGTTCGAAGCGAAGTCGCCAGCCTCGAGTCGACTGCCTGCAAATGCGAGAGCATCGTCCAGCGATCCATGCATCACACCGTCATGCCCCATACCCTCATATACCTGCCATTCGACCTGATTCCCCGCGGCACACAGGGCGGCTGCCACGGCATGCTGTCTGACCGGGGTGATCGTACGGTCGGCCTGACCAGTGGCGATGAACAGCGGAAAGGAGATGCTTGCCTGGGGCATGTCGGTGGTCGGGACGCGCAGCAATTCGAGCTCTTCGGGCGTAATGGCCAGCAGGTCCTGAAACGACTCGACGTTGAGCTCTCGTGCCTTGAGGGCAATGTCCTTCGTGCAGCCTTGGCGTGCAACGCTCAATAGTTCGAGCCCTTTGGCAGAGAGTATGTCATCCAGTTGGGGCCCCTCCTCTCGCAAACCACCGGTAGCAAAGGACAAGAACATGGTGTTGGAGCGACGAGGCGGCAATTCGATGGGACCATCGGGGAAGGTACTGTTGGGAGCCGTGATGACCGCTCCGAGAATGTTGAGTTCCGGTGCGTAGGTACTGGCCAGAATCGCCGCACCCAATGCGGCCCCGCCCCCCTGGGACTGCCCCGCCAGGATGACCCGATCCGAGAGCACTCTTGGCTTGAGCGCCTGGACGGCCCGAATGGAATCGAGAACGGAGGTGCCTTCTGCCTGCCAGTACGAATAGGGGTGCGGCCCCGGGCCGCCCAGGCCTTGGTAGTCGGTTGCCACGACGGCGTAACCGTCCTCCAGCCAGCGATCGAGGTAGGCGGCATCGCGATCCCGGAACCCTGTCCAGGAGGGTGCGCACAGGTCGGCAATCCCAAGCGTACCGTGTGCCCAGGCCAAAACTGGCCAGCCCTCCTCTGGAGGAGTGCCGACCGGCAGGAACAGTGTCCCGCTCACGGGAACCAAGCCGGAGTCCCAGCGCTGGTCGACCGAGCTGTAAAGAATCCGGAATGCTTCAGAGGCTGCCGGCATTCGCTCTTGCGGCTGCAATATCTCGCTTCGCAGTGCCACACCGGGAGCCGCCGGCATCGCTTCCCAGCGGTAAAACGTGGAGAGCTCCATATCTCCCACCAAAGGACCGATTGGCAGCTCGCCGGCAGCCACGACCTGGGGTAGTACGATGAAGGCCACGAGATAGCATCGCGCTGCCATCTTGGCAGCGCGTGAAATGCGAAAATTCGACATCACAACGGCTCCTCATCAAAAGGTCCGGGCTCCCGCCGATTTCTTCATGCCAGCTGTCGATGCGGCGCCTTCTTCTACTCAGCCGCATAGTGAGTTGGAAAATACACCGTTGATTCCATACAGTAAATCTGTACAAATTCTGTCAATATTTACGAAGAAATGGCAACAAGTTGGAGTGATATTCAGGTTGGGAATGGCATGATGAAGTACCGGGCCAGCCAGGCCCGGTCAGTGGGTAGGGTACGGCGCATTACAGAGGAAGCCTTCCGATATAGTTTGCACGCTGCCGAGAGATGGGCCGCTGACACTGCTCGCTTGCATGGGCGATCCAGCCAATGGTCCGCGCGATTCCCGCCAGGGCCAGCTCCTGGCCGAGAAGACCGCACTTTCGCCCGACGAAGCTTGCAAGCAGCACAAACTCCGGTGGTTTTCGAACCAGCTCTTTCACCACCTCGGCCGCTTTCATCAAGCTCTGGAACTCTGGATCAGAGCAAAAAATTTCCGTAAGCGCAGCCAGCAGATTTTCTACCCGGGGGTCTTCTACCTTATGCGTGGAATGGTTGAAACCAGGAATCTCACCTGACTGACTGAAGTACTGCAGCACTGGCTGGGCGGGATCTTTCGCCGTGCATAGCTCGGTCAGCAGACGGTTCGCCGCCTGATGCCTGTGTCAAGCGACATCAGAAAGTGACCCCCTGGCGACAGTGAAATCTGACCCCCTTACCCTCTGACGACCTGCTCGT
>JAAQTN010000015.1 GCA_011742915.1 Billgrantia desiderata
TCAGACTGACGACAACTACCCCACCCAACCGGCCATTCTAATTGTCGCCAACCGGCCAGAGTAGTTGACGTCGCATAAGCCGGGCGTAGGAGCCGTCGCCCTGGGCGATGCGCAGCTGCTCGAACAGGCGCGGCACCCGCAGGTAGCGCACCGAGTAACCCTGCCGGCAGGCCTGGTTGCCCAGCGCGCAGGCCAGCCAGGTCTTGCCGCACCCGGTGGGGCCGGTGAGGCACAGGTTGAGTGACTGGCCGATCCACTCGCCGCTCGTCAGCGGTGCCATGCGGCCCCGCTCCAGGCCGCGGGGGTGGCGGTAGTCGATGTCCTCGACGCAGGCCGTCACGCGCAGCTTGGCGGTCTTCAGCAACCGGTCGAGGCGGCGGTTATCGCGATGCAGGACCTCTCGGTCGAGCAGCATGCCCAGGCGATCCTCGAACGGCAGGTCGTAGGTGTCCGGCTGGGTGAGCTGGTGAGCCAGGGCGTCGTGCATGCCGGTCAGCTTGAGGCGGCGCAGGGTGTCGAGCAGGGGCTGGGTCATCATCGGTCGTCTCCTCGGATCAGTGGTAGTACTCGGCACCGCGCACGTTGGTGTGGGGCGGCAAGTCATCGAGCGCCTCGGGGAGCGTCAGCATCGGCTGCTGATCCAGCCCCTGCTTGAGGATCGAGGCGATGCTGCTGTAGCGCGTGGTGGGGATCGCCAGGGCATGCGCGCAGGCCTGCTCCAGCCGGGCCTTGCCGTAGCGCCGGCTGAGCTGCAGCAGGCCCAGGCAGGCACGGTAGCCATGCTCGGGATGGGGGCGGTCCTGCAACTGCCGCTGGGTCATCTCCAGGGTGGCGACGCCGATGTCCTTCGCCCAGTCCAGGAAGCGGCTTGGCGACCAGTCGCGGTGCGCCTGGTGGCGCTTGGGCATGTGCTCGGCCAGGGTCGAGAAGCGACCCGGGGCATGGCGCGGGTGCGCCGCCACTCGGTGGCCCTTGTGGAACACCTCCACCATGGCGTGGGTCAGGCGCACCTCCAGCACCTGGCCCACCAGGCTGTGCGGCACGCTGTAGAGGCGCTTGTCGAGGTCGAGGTGGTAGTCGATGCCGGGCTTGGCCTTGCGCCACTCGGCGTACTCGTAGGGCGTCTCCGGCAGCGGGCGCAGCACCGGCCGGTCGATCGCCTGGAACAGGTCCCGCCGGCTCTCCTCGCGGCCCTGGAAGGGGCGGCGGTTGAGGTCCTCCAGCAGCTCGCGGATGGCCTGGTTCAACGAGGCCAGCGTGAAGAAGGTGTGGTGCCGCAGGCGGGCCAGGATCCAGCGCTCCACCAGCAACACCGCGGCCTCCGGAGAGGCGATCCAGTCGGGCAGCGCCTGGCTCCAGGTGGCCTCGGCGTAGGTGTAGCTGGAGGCGCCCAGCACGGCAACGAACACCTGGGCCCGTCGCTCCTCGCCGGTGGCCTGGTTGATGATCGGCACGGTCGGGCCGCAGTAGTCGATGAACAGCTTCTCGCCGGCGCGGTGGACCTGACGCATGCTGCGCCGCTGGCGGTCCCGCCAGGCGCGGTAATGATCGCAGAACCGACTGTAGCGGTAGGCCTTGTCGCCGTGGACCTCGACGTACTCGGCCCACAGCAGCTGCAGGGTGACGCCCTTGCGCTTGAGCGCCTGGTGGACCTGGAAGTAGTCCGGCGCCGAGAAGCGCATCGGCGGCGACTTGGCCGGCAACCTGAGCCAGGCTGACGTACTTGCTGACCACGCCCTTGGAGAGGCCGCAGGCCCGCGCAATCTTCTCGTGGCTGAGGCCGGCGTCGTACTTGAGGCGCAACACCTCGGTGATGGTTCGCATGGGAATCCTCGGTGCTGGCATGTCCCTCTCCTGGAGCACAAGCAAAAGGAAGGGTATGCCGTAAAAGTCCGAATCATTCCAGCGAGTTAGGTGAGATTCCGGGAACGTGACCGAGGATTCCGACATCGTGACCGCGGATTCCGGGAAAGAGGCCGAAATCGGT
This sequence comes from Billgrantia desiderata, assembly GCA_011742915.1. GTDB lineage: Bacteria > Pseudomonadota > Gammaproteobacteria > Pseudomonadales > Halomonadaceae > Halomonas > Halomonas desiderata. The sequence goes on from JAAQTN010000015.1 coordinate 1,988, forward strand.
CACGATGAAATGGAATGGCCGGTCACGTTGGCCCGGAATGGTCGGTCACGATAGATCGGAACGGGCGGTCACGATGGCCCGGAATACGCAGATGCCATCTACGACAGCCAGGCGATGCGCGACTTCGTGGGGATCGACCTGGCCATCGAGAGCGTGCCGGATGCGACCACACTACTGCGCTTCCGCCATCTGCTGGAAAAGCATGCCCTGACGCAGCGGATCTTCGAGGAGATCAATGCTCACCTGGCCGAGAAGGGGCTGTTTATGCGTGAGGGCACCATTGTCGACGCCACCATCGTCGCGGCCGCGCCCTCCACCAAGAACAAGGCCAAGCAGCGCGACCCCGGGATGAAACAGACCCGCAAGGGCAACCAATGGTACTTCGGCATGAAGGCTCACATTGGCGTCGACGCGGTGACCGGGCTGACGCATACCGTGGTTGCCACCTCGGCTAACGTGGCAGATGTCACCATGGCAGACCACTTGGTGCGGGATGATGACAAGCGAGTCCACGCTGATGCCGGCTACATCGGTATGGGCAAGCGCCTGGGTGAAGAGAAGGACGCGGAGGATTCCCGTTGCTGTATCGCGGCCAAACGGGGCGGCATCAAGAAGATGGAAGAGAGCCCGATGAAAGAACTGCTGCTGAAGATCGAGAGAACCAAGGCCAGCATCCGCGCCAAGGTTGAGCATCCGTTCCACGTCATCAAGAACCTCTTCGGCTACCGCAAGGTGCGCTACAAGGGGCTGGCCAAGAACCAGGCGCAGCTATTCAGCCTGTTCGGGCTGGCCAACCTGGTGCTGGCGACGAGATGCGAAGGACGAGTTGACGGGGCCAGTGCGCCTTGAATCTGCCCTGCCAGCCGAATAATCCGGCTGGCAGGGGAAATAGGCCATCTTTACTGGTCAGAAAGCGACCGCTGATGCGGTGAAAGTACCATTCTGAGCGCTTCAGCCGCTTAGAACCGAATTGATCAGCGGTTCCTTAGGTGACAACTACGCTGACAGATAGGGTAGACGACATTACATAAATCGCTGCCTTCAGGCTGCATGATCCTCATGGTCCGGCCCGCAACAGTGCGGTTCCAGTCACGCTCATCATCGCGGCGCCACGCGACCGGAGTCCTTCTCAGTGCGACGCTTGTGCAACCGCGTGGCCGCGTGACTGGTCTGAGGCATCGCAACGAAGGTTGCCTTACGACTATCTGCGGTCTTTGGCATCGCCATGAGACCGGATATGTCGTAAAGCGCAAGAACGATCGCTACCACAGCTATGAACAGAAAAAGGCCCGCGGGCCCCATCGCCCCCATTACCAGGCTGGCCGTGAATGGTCCCATCGTGGAACCGAGTCCGAAGACCAATATCAAGCCGCTGGAGACGCTGACGACTTCCTCCGCATCTACATCATCATTCGCATGGGCGAGGCAAAGTGAGTAGGTTGGTAACGCAAAGGCACCGAGCGAGAAGGATAAAAGAAGCAGCGAAGTCATACCTCCGTCTGTATTCCAGGCGAGCCCAAGCGCGGATACGCAAATTCCTAACGCCGCACCCAGAATCACCAGGCGACGGTCCACATAATCCGACAGCCAACCCATCGGCCATTGCAGCAGCAATGCTCCAGTCAACGTCACACCCAGAAAGGCTGCGATTTCTCCGTCGTCCATGCCGATTCTCTGAGCGAAGGTCGGTGCCATGCCAAAGAATGCACTCGTGACCAAGCCTACTGCGAACGCACCCACAATCGCGACCGGTGAGATCGTGAACAACCGACGTATACTGGCCCGCCGTACCTCGACCACGCCAGGTCCGACTGCCCGCATCAAGGTGATAGGTACCAGTGCCAAAGAAAGACAGATAGAGACCAGACAAAACAACACAAAGCCTGATGGTGGCGACAGGCTCAGAAGCGGCTGACTTGCCGCCCATGCACCGTAGACCACAATACCGTATATCGCGAGAACTCGGCCACGAGAATTGCGTTCGGTAGCGATATTGAGCCAACTCTCGGTTACGATGAGCAGTCCTGCAAAGCACGCACCATGGATCGCACGCAGCACTATCCATGTGAGCGGCGAAACGAAGATCGCGAAAGCCAAAGAAACCGCAGAGGCGATGGAAGCCAAGGCGGCAAAGGTGCGAATGTGCCCGACCTCATTCACCAATCGCGGGACCAAGAGCGAGCTTGCGACATAGCCCACGAAGTAGGCAGACATTATCACGCCGATGGTCTGCGACCCCATGTTTTCCAACCCGGCCCGCACACCAACAAGCGTCCCTGCCAGTCCGGTCCCAAGCACGAGCAGGGCAATGCCGAGTAGCAACGCACCGATCTGGAGTCGCGAGTCGGGCTGCCGCGCGTCCGGTCCCGCAGCGGTCCGACCAGGATTCGCCGACGCACGCTGCGCCTCGTCAGAGCCGGACACCGGTGACCCCCTGCCGCTTGTCCGCCCCACGCTCACCTTGCTCTCGCCGCGCTCCTCCTGCTAGTCTCATGGCCCCTTCGAGCTTCTGCTTGCTCTCCTGCGCGCGCACCAGCCAGTAAATGGCGTCGACAACCGGAACCACCGCACTCAGTCCCCGAAGCGTGTGGATCACCGCCACGATCTGCTCGAAGCGCTGGTAGTAGGGCATGCTCGGCCAGGCGAGGCGTGTCTCTGCGAACCTTCCAGCGAGCGCGGAACCTGCTCGGCGCGACCTGCTACCGCCGCCCCCTCCGGGGGCTTTTCTCTGGATATGTTTCATGCTCCCATGTCCTCCGCCTCTACTACCCCGTCACTCCGGTGTGTGGCGAGCTTATAAGCCGCCACCAGCATCAAGACGCCGAACACGACTGCATAAGCGCCCAACCACAAGGTCAGCACGATCGCGCCCACCATGGGTGCCAGGATCAACAACACGCCGAATATGAGCGACGCCAGCCCTCCGAGAGAGCCAGCCACCATCGACCATGTTCCCGATCGAAGTCCCGGGCTGCCCAGAACAAGACCCCGCCAGATACGATCGCCCAAGCTGCGATCAGGATCGTCAGCGCGAGAGTTATTGTCAAATCCTGTGTATAGCCGGTCAGGCGGCAGACCTGTCTGACTGATCGGTCAAGGGCTCGCCATCCTGGAACGTGACCGAGGATTCCGGGAAAGAGGCCGAAATCGGTCACGATGAAATGGAATGGCCGGTCACGTTGGCCCGGAATGGTCGGTCACGATAGATCGGAACGGGCGGTCACGATGGCCCGGAATACGCAGCAATATCCGGGCTAGACGATAAAGAGCCATGGTCCAATCACTCGGTCTTCCGGTCGTCGCGTTCACGCATGAGCCAATAGGTCAGACCCAAGGCCAGTATCGTCCCCGCCAGGGCGGCCAGTTTGGCAGGATCAATGTTGGGGTCAAGGATGATGAACTTGCGGGCCAGTGCCAGGATCGCGATCAGAATGACGGTCTTGACCTGGATGATGCTTTCCTTACGCAGCGCCACTTTGACGATCGAATGCTTGAATTCCATCGCGATCAGGAGCGTCATGATGGCACCGAATACCATCTGAAAAGCCTTATGATCCGTTGGATTCAGTGCATCCATGACGAGCAGCGTGAAGACGAGCCGAATCAACTGAATCAGCGACACCACGATGATGACGGCAATGACCGCCGACAGAGCGAGGGCGACAACCTGCTCGAAGCGCTCGTAAAACGTCATCAACCGCCACTGGGAGCGCATCTCGTCAAGGGTCGTGTGGCCAGATTCTTTATGCATAAGCGTTGCTCTCTCTTTCAATGAAACGTTAATGGAACGGGGAGTCCGAGAAGACGACTCGATTACACCTGGATTGCCGAGGCAATTGCGAAGCCACCCAGCGCATAATGTCCTGCGCGCCCGTGGCGCCGCCGATGGGTGGATCAGCCTCTTGCACGTCAACCCTTTGTCCCATGCATGGCATCAATCCGGCTTCTGGTCCGGCGGCAGCAATCCCAGCAGATCCGCCTGCAAATGTTGCAACTTGTCGATGCCCGCCCTCAATGCCTCGACACGGCCGGCATTTTTCATTTTACTCAGGGTGTGCGCTAACTGCTGGATGCTCTGATGCAGGACATCGACCTGATCATCAGGATCCTTGCCGAAGAACGTAGGGCGGCCACTTTGATCCCGCCAGTATTGGAGTGCTTCGGGTTGAGGCGGCACTTGGGTCTTACCTGACAGATAGTCGATCATCTGGGAAATCCAGACCCGGTGGTCGACGTATGTGAACGGCACGGGCAGCGCGGAGCGACTGTCAGGTTTGAATCCCTTCCAGGATAAGGGTACCTGCCAGGTGTGTAGCCATTGCTCGAATTCATGCGCCGGCATCGGATGCCCGATGGCATAACCCTGGCCCCACTCGCATCCCAGACGCAGCAGCATTTCACCATGCTGAATGGATTCGACTCCCTCCGCGATGCAGTTCCTGCCAAACGACCTTGCCAGTGCCAGTAGCGCATCCAGGATGGCGATATCGTCCGGATCCTCGAGCATGTCGCGTATAAAACCCTGGTCGATCTTGAGCAGGTGCGCGGGCAGGCGCTTCAGATAGGCCAGCGATGAATAGCCGCTGCCGAAATCGTCGAGGGCAAAACGCAACCCCATCCTCTCGCACTGCGCCATCAACTGAGACACTTGAACGAAGTCCTCCACGGCGCTGGTTTCGAGGATTTCCAGTTCAAGGTCTTGCGGCTGGGCGCCGGGATGTCGTGACAACATACCCCGTAGATGCATGATGAAGTCCGGTTGCAGCAAGTGCCGCGCACCGATATTCACGCTGACCGGGACATGAAGGCCGGCCTTGCGCCAAGCTTCGATCTGGGTCAGCGCAGCCTCGATGGTCCATTCCCCCACGTCAATCCCGAGCGGATGGTTCTCAATGATGGGTATGAAGGAGGCCGGAGATAACAAGCCACGCGTTGGATGTTGCCAGCGGATCAAGGCTTCGGCGCCCAGCACCTCACCGGTGCGCATGTTGACCTTGGGTTGGAAATAAAGCAGAAACTGCCCATTGGCAAGTGCATTCTCTATGCTGTCAAATCCTTCGTGACGGGTGCGCAGCGTACGATCCTTCTCCGTATCGAAAACGTGATATCGATTCTTGCCGGCTTGCTTGGCACGATACATAGCCTGATCTGCCTGCCGCAGCAGTTGGTCGGCGTCGATATCTTCGCCTTGCGGGTAGTAGCTCACACCGATACTCGCGCTCACCTCGCACAGTGCGTCACCAATCGGTACGGGCTGTACAGCCACCTCGATCAGGCGCTCGAGAATCGGTACGCTGACGGAAATATCCGGCAGGTCGAGCAGAATAGCGACAAACTCATCACCACCAAGACGGGCCAAGGTATCGTCTTCGCGCAACACCTGCGTCATACGCCTGGACAGGACGGAAAGCAATTTGTCGCCGACTGCGTGGCCATGCTGGTCGTTGACCTCCTTGAATCCATCCAGATCGATGAAGACAACCGCCAGGTGCATGCCACGCCGACGTGTCTGACGAATGGCCTGCTTAAGGCGCTCTCCAAGCAATAGTCGATTGGGCAAACCGGTGAGCAGGTCGTAATGAGCAACGCGTTCAAGCTGTTGCTGGTTCTCCTTCAGCGCTGTGATGTCGGAAAACATGGCTGCGTAATGCTCGATATTGCCCCGCATATCCGGGACTGCACTGATCGTCAGCAGCGCGGCAAACTGACTGCCGTTCTTGCGTCGGCACCAGAGCTCTCCGTGCCAATAGTCGTGCTCACGCAGAGCCTGCCAAACGGTCTGATAGAACTCATCGTCATAGCGATCGGACTCGAGCAGACGAGGTGTCTGACCCATTACGTCCTCCCGCGCATAACCAGTGATCACGGAAAACGCCCGATTGACGTTGACAATGTGGCCCTGAGCGTCGGTAACGAGGATGCCCTCTCCTGCGTGCTCAAAAACTTTAGCCGCAAGGCGAAGCTCTTCCGCGGATCTTCTGCGTGAGGTGACATCATGGATATAGCCGTGCCAGAGGATGCTCCCATCAGGCATGGCTTCAGGCGACGCCTCGCCTTCGACCCAGATCACCCGACCGTCTGGAAACTGCACTCGGTACTCGTCATGCCAAAGCGCGAGTGACTGCCCCGACGCCCGTATGGTTTCATGCACACGGTCGCGGTCTTCAGGATGGAGCGCAGCGAACGCAGGAGTGGCATCTTCAACAACATCCTCCGGTGCAACCCCGTATATTTCCTGTATCCTCGCGCTGGCATAAGGGAAGTGCGAGCTGCCGTCCGGACGAAGACGGTATTGGTAAAGCATACCGGGAACGTGGCTGGCCAACTCTTCTCGCTGTCGGCGCATAGAGTTCAGCGCCTGCTCGACCCTCTTGAGATCGGTGATGTCCTCTACCGTCCCGTCTGCCGCGCTGGGTCGACCAGAGGCGTCGCCCTTGAATGTTGCCCGCAGGTGTATCCAGCGAACCTGCCCTCCGCTGACGATGCGATACCACAGATCAAGGGACTCCCCGCACATGGCAGCATCCCATGCCCTATCGAAGAGGGGGCGGTCTTCAGGGTGAATGCACTGCAGGAATCGCTCGAAGGCTATTGGCGCACCAACATCCAGGCCGAGCACGCGGCAGGCTTCATCGGAGCAAGTGAGGAGTTGCGAGCCAAGATCGAGATGCCAACTGCCAGAATGGGCATTCTGGTTAATCTGGTCACAGTGTCGGGCTGAGACTTGAGGCATCTCGTTCAAAGGTGACGCTCCTTATGGGGGAAACAGAGGTTCCAAAGTTTCTGCAACTCGGAACGCATTTCGTCAAAGATTGTGTGGTTGGGGACGCTATGCATCGCGGCTACGCACTTTCTTCAAGGATCGAACAACTGATAAGCAGGGTGGGCAGGCGATATGCATGCTGTCACTCATGAGGTGGCTCCTTGGGACACAGAGGAAGTAATGGCTCCGGCAGTTGGGCCTGGGGATTCGAGCTGTAGCCCCTGCGTCAGTTGCCGGATGCTGTATTCATCCAGCGTTTCCCGTGCGAGCAGTTCGCGCGCGCACCGCTCCAGCACTTCTCGGTTGATTTCGAGAATTCGGTATGCACGATCAAACACACCCATCACGATGTCACGGATGGCTTGGTCGATGCGTGTCTGAGTCGATTCGGCTACCCGGCAGCCACCCTGTACCAGTTCAGGCGCATCAAGAAAACGCGGCCTCTGTGCCTCAAAAGCAACGTACCCCAAGCCCTCATCCATGCCGAAGCGCGTAATCATGTCGCGGGCAATGTCGGTGGCCCGCGCGAGATCGTCTGAAGCCCCTGTGGACAGCTCGCCAAACACGAGCTTCTCAGCCGCGCGCCCTCCCAGGAGCACGGCGATCTTGTGCTCCAGGTCGGCACGTGTCATCAGAAATCGGTCTTCGGTGGGCCGCTGCAGGGTGTAGCCGAGTGCACCGATGCCACGCGGAACGATGGAAATCTTGTGTACCGGATCGGTGCCGGGCAGCGCCAGCGCCACCAGCGCATGCCCCATCTCGTGATAGGCCACGGTTTCCCGCTCCTTCGGATTGAGCACACGGTTCTTCCTTTCCAGGCCGGCCACGATGCGCTCGATGGCGGCGGTGAAGTCTTGCAGTTCCACAGCCTGCGCCTTGCGCCGTGTCGCGTTCAGCGCTGCTTCGTTCACGAGATTGGCCAGATCAGCGCCGGAAAAGCCGGTGGTCAGCGCCGCCACCTGTTCCAGATCTACACCGTGGGCCAGGGTGATCTTCTTGACATGGACCTTCAGGATATCCAGGCGACCTTTCTTGTCGGGCCGGTCCACCAGCACCTGACGGTCGAAGCGACCGGCGCGAAGCAAGGCCTGATCGAGGATCTCCGGCCGGTTGGTGGCTGCAAGGATGATCAGCCCGACCGAGCTGTCGAAGCCATCCATTTCGGTGAGCAACTGGTTCAGCGTCTGCTCACGCTCGTCGTGTCCACCGGTCGGTCCTCCGACACCGCGCGCGCGGCCCAAAGCATCCAGCTCATCGATGAAGATGATCGCCGGCGCCTGCCCGCGCGCCTGTTCGAACAGGTCGCGCACGCGCGCCGCCCCCACGCCGACGAACATCTCGACAAACTCCGAGCCTGAGATGGAGAAGAAGGGCACCGCCGCCTCGCCGGCAACAGCCTTGGTCAGCAATGTCTTGCCGGTGCCCGGTGGGCCGACCAGCAACACGCCCTTGGGAATGCGCGCCCCGAGCCGTCCATACTCCTGCGGATTCTTGAGGAAATCGACGATCTCGACCAACTCCGCCTTGGCTTCATCCACACCCGCCACATCGGCAAAGGTGACGCCGGTGTTCTTCTCCATGAATACCTTGGCGCGGCTCTTGCCGATGCTCAGGAAGCCACCCATGCCCTGCTTCTCGGCGAAGCGGCGGAACAGGAAGAACCAGACGCCGAAGAAGGCCACCGCCGGCAGAATCCAGGAGAGCACATCACGCAGCCAGGTGCTTTCCACCACCCGCGCATAGGGCACGTCGTACTTGGACAGCCGCTCGGCCAGGTCGGGTTCGACACGGGTGGCCACGATGGTGGTCTTGCCCCGGCTGTCCGGCGATTTCAGGCGCCCGGTGACCGTGCGGTCCGACACCAGCACTTCGGCGACGCGCCCCTCGGCCAGCGCCTTCTCGAATTCGCTGTAGGGCACGGGCTCGACGGTCTTGGCCGCCTGCCAGTGGTTCTGCAGCATCAGCAGCAACAGACCGGCGACGATCCAGTAGCCAATGTTCCATTGATTTTTCTTTTCCATGGGCAGGGTACCTCGCAAGTCGTGTCGCTAGAGAATGGGGGTGAACAGACGGGCCACCCCGTCGCGCAAGCGGATGGCCAGCGGGCGGGCGCGCAACGCCTTCGCCGATATCTCGCCCGACGCATCACGAGCGGCATCAAAAAGGGATGACAGCCGCGTAGACAACGCGGTGTCGTACACCTCCACATTGAACTCGAAGTTGAGGCGCAAACTGCGTGCATCCCAATTGGCCGAACCCAGGCAGCACCACGCTTCGTCTACCACCATCAGCTTGCTGTGGTCGAACGGGCCAGGCCGTTCGAAGATGCGCACACCGTGCTCCAGCACCTGCCAGTAGTGGGCGCGCGCGGCCCATTGCACCGTGGGATGGTCGCCGTTTGCGGGCGTCAGCACGTCGATACGCACGCCGCGCAACGCGGCCGTACTCAGCGCCGCGATCATCGGCTGATCGGGGACGAAGTAAGGTGTCCAGATGCGCACCGAATGCTTCGCGGCGCTCAAAGCGCCCATGAAGGTCCAGCGCATCCTGTCCAGGGCCTCATCGGGACCGGCCTCGATGCCGCGCGCCCAAGAGGTTCCTTGCTCATCAGCCGTTACGGGCGGTTCGCCCCAGTAACCCTTGCTGAGCCGCTCGCCCGTGGTATCGCACCAATCATCGGTGAAGCACCGCATCAGATGCGCAATCACCGGCCCGCGCAGACGAAAGTGCAAATCGTGACAGGCCTGGCCCGGCGCATCGGGCCGCCAATACGGACCGAAGATGTTCATGCCGCCGGTGAAACCCGTCTCGCCATCGATCACCAGCAGCTTGCGGTGATTGCGCAGATGCGCGGCATGCAGGCGCGCGGGAATCAATGTCGGGTTGAACGTCGCCACCGGAACGCCGGCGCGCTGCAAGGCGCGGTAGGCGCTGCGGGGCGTCCAGCGGGCATACACGTCGTCGATCAGCACCCGCACTTGCACGCCGCGCTCATGAGCCCGGCGCAGCGCATCGACGAACTGCGCCCCGATGCCTTGGCTGTCGAAGATGTACGAGGTCAAGGCGACGCTGTACCGCGCCGATTCGATGGCGGCGAGCATGGCCGGGTAGGCCTGCTCGCCATCGACAAGCGGCTCGATGCGATTGCCGCTGGTCAGCGACTGGCCGGTGGCGCGTCCCACCAGGTGGGCCAGACCGGCAAGTGGCGGCGATACAGCCTCGGGTATCGTGGGCGAGAGGTCCTGCCGAACAGCAGGCTCTGCCCCCGGGAAGAGCCGCCGCGCCCGCCGCTGGTAACGGTTGATCCCGAACAGCCCATACAGCAGCGAACCGCCCAGCGGCAACAAGGCGATCAGCAGTACCCACAGCGTGGACGATCGAGGGTCACGCTTGTAGATGACCGCGTGCCCCGCTGTGGGGATAGCGACCGCCAGCGACACGAGGGTGGCTGCCCATGTCAGCCCGTTGGGGTCGAACACGACAGCCTCCCATCGCTCAAGATTCGCCGTCCGCTGACTTCTTCTTGCGCGCAGGCTTGCTCTCGCCGTTCGGCGGTGCCTCGGCCACGTTCGCGGCATCGGGCTTTTCAGGCTCGGCCGGCTTCGCGGGTGGCTCCTGGCGCTCGAAGACTACCCGTTCGGCCTTGTCGTCCCAGCGGGCGCTGGCGTGATCGTCCTTGCCGATACCGCCACCCAGCATCTCGCGCGCCAGTGCCGTCTCCAGCTCGCTGCGGATCAGCCGCTTGAGCTCACGCGCGCCGAACTCGGGCTTGTAGCCTTCCTCCGCGAAGTGATCGATCAAGGTCTGATCGAAGGTCAGCGTCACGCCCTGGCTGGCGGCGTTGCGGGCCACACGATCGAGCTGCAGGCCGACGATATGGCGGATCTCCTCCTTGCCCAGCGCATGGAAGACGATGATCTCGTCGATGCGGTTGAGGAACTCGGGGCGGAAGTGTCCGCGCAGCACGTCCATCACCTCGGACTTGGTCTTCTCGTACTCCTCGCCGGCGGCGCCACCGGCCTTCAGCCGACGCTGGATGATGTCCGAGCCCAAGTTCGAGGTGGCGATGATGATGGTATTGGTGAAATCCACCACCCGGCCCTTGCCGTCGGTGAGCCGCCCGTCGTCGAACACCTGCAGCAGGATGTTGTAGACGTCGGGGTGAGCCTTCTCGATCTCGTCCAGCAGCAACACGCTGTAGGGCTTGCGACGCACCTTCTCGGTGAGCTGGCCACCCTCGTCGTAGCCGACGTAACCCGGAGGCGCACCCACCAGGCGTGCCACGGCATGGCGTTCACCGTACTCGGACATATCGATGCGCAGCAGCGCACCTTCATCGCCATAGATCGACTCGGCCAGCGCCTTGGCGAGTTCGGTCTTGCCCACGCCGGTCGGCCCGAGGAACAGGAAAGTCGCCACCGGCTTGCCGCCTTCGCGCAGGCCCGCCCGCGACAACCGCACGGCATCGGCCACCGCGCGCACCGCTTCGTCCTGGCCCACCAGGCGCTCGTGCAGCCGCTGCTCCAGATGCAGCAGCTTCTCGCGCTCTTCCACCGTCAGCTCGTTGACCGGAATGCCGGTCAGGCGCGAGACGATCTGCGCGACATGCTCGGCCTCGACTTCGGCGCTGCCCGAGGCGCGCTCGCGTTCCCATTCCTCGACGAGCTTCTTGAGTTCAGTCTCCTTGGCCTCGATGCGCTTGCCCAGCTCGGCGGCCTTGTCGTACTGCTTGCGCGAGGCCACATAGTCCTGCTCACGCCGCAGCTGGTGCAGTTCGGACTCCAGCTCTTGCACCGCCACCGGGCGGGCCGTGGCCGACAGCTTCACGCGTGCGGCCGCCTGGTCGAGCAGGTCGATGGCCTTGTCAGGCAAAAAGCGCGCGGTGATGTAGCGGTCCGACAACTCGGCGGCGGCGATGATCGCATCCTCGGTGATGCTGACCTTGTGGTGCGCCTCGAAGGTGTCGCGCAGGCCGCGCAGGATCATCATGGTCTGCGCTATCGTCGGCTCGGGCACCATCACCGGCTGGAAGCGACGCTCCAGCGCGGCGTCCTTCTCGATGTACTTCTGATACTCGTTGAGCGTGGTGGCGCCGATCAGGTTCAGCTCGCCGCGCGCCATCATCGGCTTGAACACGTTGGCCACGTCCAGCCCGCCTTCGCCGCCACCCTGGCCTGCACCGACGATGGTGTGCACCTCGTCGATGAAGAGAATCAGCTCGCCCTGGTGCTCGGTCACTTCCTTGAGCACCTTCTGCACGCGCTCCTCGAACTCGCCGCGATACTTGGCGCCGGCCACCATGGCGTTGATGTTGAGTTCGACCAGACGCTTGTCGCGCAGCGTCTCGGGCACTTCGCCGGCGACCATCCGCTGCGCCAGCCCTTCGACAATGGCGGTCTTGCCGACGCCGGGCTCACCGATCAACACCGGGTTGTTTTTCTTGCGCCGGGCCAGCACCTCGATGGTGGTCTCGATCTCCTGAGCACGGCCAATGACCGGATCGAGTTTGCCCTCGCGCGCCATCTTGGTGAGGTCGCGCGAGTATTTATCCAGCTCGGGCGTGTTGGTCGGCGCCTCGGCGCGGCCATCCTCGGCCCCTTTGCCGACCACCTTGCTTACCTGCTGGCGCAGCGCTTGCGGCGTGAGGCCGTAACGGCGCAGCAGGTTGGCTGCCAAGCCTTCGCCTTCCTCGGCCAGCCCGATCAGGAAATGCTCCGGCCCGACATAAGAGTGGCCGAGTTCGTTGGAGGCCACGAAAGCACGGCTGAGCGCGTCCTTGACCCGGGGCGACACGCCGATCTCGCCCTCGAACGGCTTGTCGCCGCGCTTGGCTTCGGATTCGATCTGTCGCTTGAGATCATCGACGTTGATCTTGAACTGCCCCAGGATGGTCTTGACCACGTCGCTGTCGGATAGCGCCAGCAGCAGGTGTTCGGTATCGACTTCGGCGCGCCCGAACTCTGCAGCGTGTCGGGCGGCCTCCTGCAATAGGGCCTCGGACTGTTCGCTGATGCGGCTGGCGAGCCCACTGCCGCGCCGGCGCGCGGTGCCCGTACCGGCCCGGGCGGGTTCGCCGAACGAGGCATCGACGACCTCGTCGGTATCGGCCGCCATGGACGATGCGGCGTCACCGATGCGGAAGAAATCGCTGCCAAGAAAGTCTTCGAACAGGCCGCTACGTGAGCCGAACAAGGCTTCCAGCGGTGAGACGGTGCGCTTTTGCTGGCGCACCAATTGGCGATAGTGATCGTCACACAACAGCATGGTGCTGTGGCGACCATTGAGATTGGCTTCCACCCGCGCCGTGGCGGGCTGGCCGCAGACTTGGCATTGTTTTCTGGCCATGCTGATGCTCCTGTAAAGATTGATCTGACGAGGCGCCGAAGGTCACGGCGCCTCGACCTTCACCTGGTTTTTTCGGAGAACGAGCCGATCGGCGTCAGCCGTTGATCGGGATCGAGCGGCCCTGCTTAGGCGCACTGGCCTCGCGCTTGTCCATCGTGATCGTGAGCACGCCGTTCTTGAATGCGGCCTTGATCGATTCCTGGTCGGCGTTGTCAGGCAGGTTCAGGACACGCTGGAAACTGCCGTAGGAGCGTTCGACGCGATGGAAGTCGCCCTCCTTCTTTTCCTGCTCCTGGCGCTTCTCGCCCCGTACCATCAGCAGGTCGTTGTCGAGCGTGATCTGGATATCCTTTTCCTCGACGCCGGGAACCTCCAAGGAAATCTTGTACTGCTTGTCGGTTTCCTGAATGTCCAGCGCCGGCTTCAGCATGCCCGGCCAGTCCGACGGCCATTGCGGCATGGCCAGCGCCGGGAAGCCGAAGCCTCGAAACGCATCGTCAAAGAGGCGATCGATCTCGCGATGCAATTGCAGGATGGGACTGACGGGACCGCCTGCCACCGGCAGGTCATTGCGCTGCACGGGCAGCGAGGCAGCGCTCTGTTGTTCTTCCTGTTCCTTCTTGAACCAGTTCCAGGGAGCCAACTTCTTGAAATCAATGTCCATGTCACACCTCCAGAAGAAAAATTGAAGACTCTCGCTCACTCCGTTTGCCTGCGGCGACGGACAGCGCGCCCAGACGACACGGAGTGTTCCGCTGACTTTGGCTGCTCATCTGTACGTATCACCTCCTTCTTTCTGCCTGCTTGGGTCTGATCATTGATCCATTGATCGATTTCACTTTGACGAAACCGCCACGTCCCGCCGACCTTGAAGGCCGGAATCTCCCCGTGCGCGGCGAGCCGGTAGAGCGTTCGCTTGCCGACCTTTAAGTAGGTAGCCAACTCGTCGAGTGTGAAGATCGCCTGCTGGCGTGCTGTCATACCACCCCCTCAAGTTCCGCCATCACGCGGCCTCGCTCGAAGAAATTCATGCAAGACTTTGCAAAATATTGCGCCTAACATGGCGAACGTCAAGAGTCAACATCCAGCGATCTGCTGGCCGATTGATGTGACTCAATCGTAAGCAGCCAGGAAACAAATGTTGGCTGCCACCGCGATGGTGCTCCCCAAGTCATCAATCTGCAGCCATGTGAAAGGGGAAGTCCATGAACGAGATTGCCCGAGTCGGGGTGGATCTGGCCAAGCGGGTTATCTAGGTGCATGCGGTGGATGCGCGCGTGGTGGTTGCCAAGGCGCTGGCCGCTGACAAGTTTGCGGCCTGGTGCGCGCAGCTGCCTCCCGGCTGCCTGGTGGCCCTGGAGGCCTGCGGCGGTGCGCATCACTGGGCACGCAAGCTGCGCGGCTATGGGCTGGATGCGCGGCTGATTGCAGGCCACTTCGTCACGCCCTACCGCATGGCCGGCAAGGGACGCAAGAACGGTGCGGCCGATGCCGCAGCGATCTGCGAGGCGGCAACCCGCCCGCACATGCGCTTCGTGCCGGTGAAGCCGCCAGCGCAGACGCTGCTGACCAGCCATCAGCTACGCAAACCTCCCGATTCACTCACGCAGCTGATTCCTGCTTGCCTAGGGACGACCATGTAAGCGGCAGATGGTCGGAGTCCTTTGCGACCAGCACCTACGCGAGCAGCCCGGAGGTGGGGATGCCCTTGGCGATGATCTCCGCCGGGACCGGCGCCTGGGTCAGCGTTCGGCACCTGTGCGCAGGTCCACTTGCCGCGGATGTGGCACTTGACCGTGAACACGCCCGGCGTGTAGTCCAGCTTCTCGCTGATGCGCTTGAGCGCACAGCCGCACGCGCAGCGGGTGTTCTCGGGCTCGTGGTGGCAGTCCACGCGCGGCAGGTCCGCCGGCAAGGCGGTGCGCTTAGGCATCGCGCCAGGCGTAGCCGGCGGCTTCTTCTTGCCCAGCAGTTCCTGGAGCTGCGCCTCAGCCGCGGCAAGGTCGGCGTCCAGAGCCTCGTCGAACAGCGCGCGTTGTTCGGCATCGAGCTGCTCGCTCTTCTTGCCGAACTTCAGGCGTCGCAGCTGGGCGATCTCGAACGAGAGCTTCGCCGTAGGCGCTGACATGGGCGAAAAGCATCCGAGCATCACCCCCCAGGATGGCTCTCATCTCGATACAGAGGTGAATCCTCCGCACTATTCGGCTCCCTACGATGATATGGACTGATCATCCGGGACCCTGCACGTACCCAACGCGGGGAAGCGCATCATCAATTGCAGTTTCAGCGATCTTGTCGGAGGGCACGGCG
Source organism: Billgrantia desiderata (assembly GCA_011742915.1). Lineage (GTDB taxonomy): Bacteria > Pseudomonadota > Gammaproteobacteria > Pseudomonadales > Halomonadaceae > Halomonas > Halomonas desiderata. Next base: position 17,406 of record JAAQTN010000015.1, read on the forward strand.
ACTGGAAAGCCAATCTTGGTGCCGTGCTTGATCGTCTCGAGTTGGGTCGCGTGAAGGCTAATGGGCCCAAAATGTCGGCGTCAACCGTGACTGCCTGTTCATGATGGCTGGGCTGGCAAGGCTTCTGCAATCAAGTTTGGTACCGAGCTGTGGGCGTGCGTGCGGGTGGAGAACGTCTGCCAGCACAATAAAACTCACATGACGCTGGCTCTCGCCGGATACCTGTTGTTTTCCTGCGAGCGACGCCAGAGCGTGGCTCTCGCGGTGAAAATAGTAATGGATAATCAAGAAGTTTGGCAATTGTCAAATTTCTTGGGTTTTCCCCTCAATCTCTCCCTGCCGTGGCCGATAACGTTGTCAGGCAGCCCCCTGCCTGCACAACCGCTGACAACGATAACAACAGCCCTGAGCGCGCGGTTCACCGCTGGCGCAGGGCAGGAGAGCAAAGGATGAATTCCATAACGCTGACGCAGTACCCTACAGATGACGAAGCCGCGCCAATGGCCGAGCCGGCATTCGCCACTCACCCGCCGCGTCGCGAGCGTCTCGGCTTCAGTAGCCGCCTGACATTGATGATCGTCTCGCTGGTGCTGATATCGGTGATGCTGGTGGCCGGTCTGGTATACGCCCAGTACCGCCAGTCCTTCACCCAGGCCACCGTGAATCAGCTTCAAAGTACTGGGGAGATGATGGCCGGCGCCTTTACCCAATGGCTGGATGCGCGTCAGGATGAGATTGCCTTCGTGGCGGGGCTCGATCCGGTGCGCCAAGTCGAGGTCGAACCGCTTCAGCACCTGCTGACGCGCCTTGCCGAGCAGAGCGGCTACTACGACACACTCTTTTTCGTCGGGCCGGATGGGGTCGGGGTGGCCGGGGTGGGCTTCGATGGCAGCGCCACGATCATGTCGGCCGTTGAAGCCGCCGAGTTCCAGGTAGGGGATCGCGCCTGGTTCCGCGAGGCGATTCAGGGCCAACCGGTATTTTCCCAGCCGCTGGTATCGCGTGCCACCGGCAATCAGGTGAGCAATGTGGTGGCGCCTGTGTTTGGCGCCGACGGCGAAGTGGTAGGCGTGGTGCGCGCGGCGGTACGTCTCGATGTGCTGTTCGAGCGTATGGCCGAGATGTCGCTCGGCGGAAGCTCCGACACTTATCTGTTGGGTGGAGATGGCATGCCGGTGACCCCGGTGGCGGCGTTGGCGGGTGAAAGCCGCGAGCTTGCCACCCATGCGGCGGTGGCCATCGGTGCCGGTGAGAGCGGGGTGGGTCGCTACCCAGACGCTGCCGACACGCGAGTGATCGGCAGCTACACTTTCCTGCCGCTGCTCAACTGGGGGCTGGTGGTAGAAGTGCCGGAGCGTGAGGCGTTGGCCGAGGTGTCCCGTACGTTCTGGATTCTGGTCGCTATCACGGCGGTGATCGTCTCGGTTGCTGTGCTGGTGAGCCTGGGCGTGGTGCGCTCGGTGGTGAAGACCCTCGGGGGCGACCCCCAGCGTGCCGCTGAGGTGGTGCGTCGCGTCGTGCAGGGCGACCTGACCATGCGGGTACCGGTGAAAGCCGGCGATACCACCAGCCTGCTGGCCCATATGCATGAGATGCAGCAGAAACTGCAGGCGATGATGGGCGACATCCGCCGTACCGCCGAATCTGTCAGCGTGGCGAGCAGTGAAATCGCCCAAGGCAACGAGGACCTGGCCAGCCGTACCGAGGAGCAGTCTTCCTCGCTGGTCGAAACGGCTTCTAGCCTCGAGCAGATGACCGCCACCGTTCGGCAGACGGCAGAGTCTTCCACCCAGGCGCGCGAGCTGACCGTCGAGCTCGACGAGCAGGCGCGCAGTGCCAGCGGAGTGGGGCAGCAGGCGGCGCAGTCCATGGGCAGCATCAAGCAGGCCAATAGGCGCGTCGAGAGCATCGTCGAGGCCATCGACGGCATCGCCTTCCAGACCAATCTGTTGGCGCTGAACGCTTCGGTGGAGGCGGCCCGGGCCGGTGAGCATGGTCGTGGCTTCGCCGTGGTGGCCACCGAAGTACGCAACCTGGCGGGGCGCTGCGCGGCCGAGGCCAGCAAGATTCGCGAGCTGGTGGATTCCAGCGTGGCGAGCGTCGACGAGGGCGAACGGTTGGTTACCACGGCGAGCCAGCAATTGGCCAGCATTGCCGAGGGCGTCAAGCGGGTTTCGAGTTTCATCAGCGAGATCGCCACGGCAGCCACCGAGCAGTCGTCTGGGATCGAGCAGATCAACATGGCAGTCAGTCAGCTCGATGAGGTGACCCAGCAAAACGCCGCCTTGGTGGAGGAAGCCACTGCAGCCAGTCACTCCCTGAGCGATCAGGCCCGCGAGCTGGCCAGGCTGGTGCAGCGTTTCAAGGTAGACGAGACGGCGTCGCCCCAGCCAGCGTGAGCCGAATGGCCACCACTGAACATTCGCTGCTCCGCGGTGGCCTGGCTCTTCCTCATACAGGCTCAACGGCCTCGCCGTGATGGCGTTCCGGGTTACGGAAATCGGTTACTATTGGCGGCGTTCCAATCTGCCGGGTGTCCTCTTCTCATGCCCAGTATCGACGTCGTCATCGAGCTTTCCGCCGAGGCTTGCCTGGCCCACTACGAGGGTCGGGTAGGGCAGGTGCTGGTCCAGAGCCTGGATGGCCGTCGGGTGGTATTCCCTGCCGAAGCGCTGCGGCGCGTGGTGACACTAAATGGTGTACACGGCACCTTCCGGCTCTCGTTTTCCCCTGAGGGTCGCTTTCGCTCGATTGTACGCTTGAGGTAGTCGCTTCAATCGAAATAGCGTTGAATCGCTCCCTTGTTTGTCGAATGTCAAAGTTTCGAGTCTCGTTAGGTTGGACGGGCTCTGGTATAACCGCAAACTGCACAGTCCGTGCCAATCGGCCCGCTTCGTATGGCCGCGTACAAGGACGCTACGATGTTTTCCAACAAATCGCGGGAGCCCCGCGAGTATCAGAATCGCGGCCTGGATGCCCTGGCCGAGCCGCCAGAGGTGGGGCATGAGCTGTTCGTCGGTCTGAGCGCGCTGCGCGATACCCTGAGTAGCCGCCACCATTCACGGGATTTTGCTTTCGCTCATGCCCGCTACCTGCGCAGCCGCGTGCTGGCGGTGGGGCTCATCTTTGCCCTGCTCTCGCCGCTGTGGATAGTGGTGGACACGCTGGTACTGCCGGTCGAGCTGCTGCGCTATACGTTGCTGGGTCGGGTCATGCTGATGCTGGGGCTGGTGGGGGTGCTGGCACTAGCCTATCTCAGTCGCGAGCGCATTCGCCGCATTCGCTTCAGCGCCGGCATGTTGTTGACTCTGCCGGCGGCCTTCTATGTGCTGGTGCTGATCATCCTGCCATCGGAGCAGTTGGCGAATCTGGTGGGCTATGGCTTCATCCCTTTCCTGCTGGTAGCGGCCCTCAGCGTGTTTCCCTTCACGCTGCTGGAATCCTTGGGAGCCGGCCTCGCCATGTTGGGGCTTTTGGCTTTTGCACAGTCGACCGATGGCAGTTGGCTGACCGGACAGGGAATAGAGAGTCTCTGGCTGCTGGCGACCCTGCTGGTGGTGTCTCTGGCGGCTAACCATTTCCAGCTCAGCCTGCTGCTACGGCTCTATCGCCAGGCGACCCACGATCCGCTGACCGGACTCTTCAACCGGGGGGCGCTCGAGTTGCATCTGAGCAAGGTGCAGGCATGGCAGCGCGAGACCGAGGGGCAGGGGAGTTTCGGCAACGTACCCTGTTCGCTGCTGATGTTGGATCTCGACCATTTCAAGCGCATCAACGACAGCTACGGTCACTCGGTCGGCGACAGAGTGCTGTGTCAGTTCGCCGACCTGCTGGTCAGGCAGACACGCCGGCATGACTGTGTTGCCCGCTATGGTGGCGAGGAGTTCGTCATCATACTGGTGGGCAGCGGCGAAGCCAGGGCGACTGAGGTCGCGGAGCGGATTCGCTATGCCGTGGAGAAGAGCGAATTCACTGACCATGACGGCAAGATCATTGCAGTGTCCACCAGCATTGGCGTGACCCGGCTGCTTCAGGACGAGCCGCCCCAGCAGGCGCTGAAGCGTGCCGATGAGGCGTTGTATCGGGCCAAACGTGAGGGGCGTAACCAGGTCATGGTGGCTAACGATCCTTTGTCCAGCGAGTGACGGGCCCTCAAGTCTTTCAGCCTCCTGCCGATATTCGATTTCATGGAAAGTCGACTAGCGGGGGCCTGATGCCCAACAATTCACAGCAGGTAGCGCTGCATACCTGGTTGCTGCTCGTGCCGCTTCTGCTGCTGGCCATGGGTGGCGTCAATGGCCTGGCGAGCTGGCAGCTTCCGGTTGAGTGGCAGCCGGCCTGGGTCAGCCTGGCGATCATGCTGCTGGTGGGTGCTGGTCTGCTGGCAACGCTGCTGGCTCGAACCAGGACGGCACAGTGCTGCGGGGCGCTTTTGCTGCCATTCGGTCTGTTTGCTCCCCTGCTGACCTGGCTGCCGCCAGGGATGGTCGCAGAGGTGTTTCCTCAGCGCCTCTCACTTTCACCTGCGACCAGCATTGCGGTGCTGATCGTTTCGATCTGTCTCATGGCGGGTATCGGTTCCGCCCGAGGACGCCTCACCTGGTGGCTAGGTGGGCTGGGGATCGTGCTGGTCGGCGGCCTCAGCATCGTCGCTGGGCTAAGACCCGACCTGCTCAGACCGAGCCCTTGGGGTACCGCCTTTGCCACGCCTTTTACCGCCTTGCCTGCCCTGCTGACGGGTACCGCCATGGTGTTGATGGCGCGCAACCCTTCCGTCGCTCCGGTGCTGAGTCGCGGTGTGGTCGTGGCGCTGGCCGGTGGGGTCCTGTCGAGTGGCCTTGTCTGGTATGCGCTGGCCTGGCAGCAGTACGATGCCCGCCAGCAACACGCCGCCGAGTTGCTCACTAACTTCAAGGTCAGTGCGGAACGGGTGGTGGACAGGCAGCAGCGTGAGCTGCAGCGTATGGCGTCACGCTGGGCCGAGTTCGGTGGCTTGCCCCCCGCCACGTTTCGTCGCGTCGAAGCCGATACCTATTTCCATGACATGCCTAGTCTGGTGTCGCTCTACTGGCAGGAAGGGGAGAGCGAGCGGTTTCAATGGGGACGAGAAAGAGAAACGTCGTTTCAGCTGTTGAATTGGCTCGAGCGGCACGACTGGTTGCTGGACTGGCTGGCAGTCGGCGGGGGCTATCCGCGCTGGGTTTTGCCCGATGCCGCGCGCCCGGAGCTGGCGATGGTAACGGTACCGCTGGCCCAGCCTGCCCGGGGTAGGCTGGTGGCCGTTCTCGATTTGCGACAGCTGCTGGAGCGGGAAATCCGTTCGTTGGCTACGCCGCTCGTGCTCTCTGTTCGAGGTCAGGGCAGCCTGCTGGTGGCCAACCAAGTCAACGGGGAGATGGCGACGGAGCTTCAGCAAGGCTTTTTGGTACTGCCTGGTGGAGCCACCTTGGGCGTCAAGGTCCAAGGTAATGGTCCCTTCGCGATGTCCAGCCTGGGCGAAGCGATCCCCCTGGGGGTAGGGGTAGCGGGTCTGGTCTTGAGCTATCTGCTGGCATTCAGTCTGGCCATGGCTGACCTGAGCCGTCGTCGTTCTCTGGCCCTGGCGCGTACTCAGCGGCACCTGCGGGCTCAGCAGCGCGTGCAGACCTTGATCGCTCGCGACCAGCCGCTGGAGGAAACGCTCGGAGTCATCTGTCGGATCGTGGAGGCGCAGGTGCCGGGAGGGATCGCCTCGATCATGCTGTGCGACGAGACGCGCCTCAATTTGGATCGAATCTACAGTATCAGTTTGCCCCCCGATTACTGCAATGCGATCAAGGGGGTGGCGGTAGGGCCAGAGAACGGTGCCTGCGGTCGTGCGGCCTACATCCGCGACTTCGTCGTCTGTGCCGACATCCCGAGCGATCCCCGCTGGCGGGGCTTTCATGCGCTTGCCGCCGAGCATGGGCTCAAGGCGTGCTGGTCTTACCCGGTAAGCGGCAGTAACTCTGAAGTGTTGGGCACCTTTGCCATCTATTATCGCGAGCCGGGTGAGCCCAAAGGAAGTGACCGGCGTCGGGTGATCGAGGCTGCCGAGCTGGTATCGCTGGCGGTAGAGCGGGAACGCAACCGTGAGGCACTGAGGGAGAACGAGCAGCGCTATCGCTCGCTTTTCACCTATCATCCCGATGCGGTGTTCTCACTCGACTTGGCGGGACACTTCACCTCTGTCAATGCCGCATGCAGCAAGATTACCGGCTACGCCATGGAGCAGCTCATCGGCTCTCACTATTCGGTGTTGGTGTTACCCGAGGATCGCCCGCGCATCCAGTCGCTGTTCCGCAACGCCGACCCGGGCGAGGCCTTCCGCTATTCCGCCACCATCTATCACCGCGAAGCGCGAGCCGTCTATCTCGACGTGACCAACTTGCCCATCGTCGTCAATGATCGAGTCATCGGCTTCTACGGCATTGCCAAGGACATGACCGAACAGCATCGCCGCGAAATGGAGCTGCGCATTCTCCAGCGCAGCGTCGAGGCCAGCATCAACGGTATCATAATCGTCGATGCCCGGGCAGAGGGGATGCCGGTCATATACGTCAACGAGGCCTTCGAGCGCATCACCGGGTATCCGCGCGACGAGGTGTTGGGTCGTAATTGCCGATTCCTGCAGGGCAGCGAGAGCGATCAGGAAACGGTCGCGCAGATTAGTCAGGCGATTAGCGAGCAGCGTGAAATCAACGTCACGCTGTGCAATTACCGCAAGGACGGTACACCCTTCTGGAACAACCTCTTCCTGGCCCCTGTGCGGGATGGTGAAGAGACCGTGACGCATTTCGTCGGTATCCAACACGACATCTCCGAGCGCAAGTCCTATGAAGCGAAGCTCTCCTTCCATGCCAGCCATGATGCGCTGACGGGGCTGGCCAATCGCTCACTGTTCGAGGACCACCTGCTGCACGATGTGCAACTGGCCAAGCGTCATGGCTGCACCCTGGCGGTGCTGTTCGTCGACCTGGACGATTTCAAGCCGATCAATGACAGCCTCGGCCACGAAGTGGGTGATCAGGTGCTTATCCAGGTCGCCCAGCGACTGGCGGAGGAGCTGGACCCCGGCGATACGCTGGCCCGCTTCGGCAGCGACGAATTCGTGGTGCTGCTGCCGGAGCTGGCACGGGAGGAGAGTGCCATTCGTCTGGCGGAGCGTCTGCTCACCTGCATTCGTCGCCCGTTCCGGGTCGGCGAGCACGAGCTCTACATAGGTGCCAGTGTCGGCATCGCCTTTTTACAGGATGAGCTGGAGAATCCGGTCGAACTCATCCAGCAGGCCGACATGGCCATGTATCGGGCCAAGCAGAAGGGACGTAACGCCTGGGAGTGCTTCACCAGTGACATCAATGATGAGGTGAGCGCACGCATGGCGCTGCGCAACGACCTGCAGGAGGCGATCGAGGCGGAGAACTTCGAGCTGCACTACCAGCCGCTGCTCGATGCTCGCAGCGGCGACGTGGTCGGAGTCGAGGCACTGGTGCGCTGGAAGCATCCTGTCAAGGGCTACCTTTCTCCAGGCTTGTTCATTCCCTTGGCCGAGGACACCGGCCAGATCGGTCCTATCAGCGAATGGGTGTTGCGTCAGGCGTGCCGAGACATGTGTCGGCTGGCGGCAGAGGGCTACGGTCAGTATCGCGTCTCGGTGAATCTCTCGCCGCTGCAGTTCCGTCGACCGAATTTTCTGTCCAACCTGCAGCAGGCGCTACTCGAGACCGGGCTCTCGCCGGAGTATCTCGAGCTGGAGCTTACCGAGGGCATCCTGATGGCCGACTCGGCCGCCGCTGTCGAGACGCTGCATCGCCTGCGTGACATGGGCGTCGAGGTTTCCATCGACGACTTCGGCACGGGTTTCTCCAGCCTCAGTTATCTCAAGCAGTTGCCGATCGGCAAGATCAAGATCGACCGCAGTTTCGTACGCGATATCGCCAGTAGCCGTCATGATGGAGCAATCGTTCAGGGGATCATATCCATGGCACACCATCTGGGGCTTGCCGTGGTGGCGGAAGGCATCGAAGAATCCGAGCAGCGGGATTTCCTGGCGGCGCATGGCTGCGATGTGTTCCAAGGCTTCTTCTTCGCCCGCCCCATGCCGTTGGAGCAGCTGCGCGTTTATCTGGGCCAGCCGGCCGTAACGACAGAGGGCGACGCATTGCCAGCCGGCAGGCTCTCGTAGGCGGGAACGACAATCGCAGGATACAAAAATATCAGTGACCCAAAGGGGTGGAGAAGCAAGGATGGGGCAGCAAGGGGATGAATTCATTCGGGTGGGAAGTCCGAGCGAGATCGAGGTGCTGCTGGATCAGCTGATTCAGCCTGGCGGTGCCTCACTGCTGCTCGACAGGCCGGGCGGCGCCCCCATGCCGGTCGTGGTGATGGAGCAGGCACCGCCGGAATCGATGCTCCTCGACATCACGGCGGTGCGTGAGATCGTAGGTGAGCTGAAGCGGGGCGTGGGATTTCGTCTGCTGGGCCAGGTGCATGGAAAGATGATCCGTACGCCCGCACTCAAGGCCATGCAGGTAGAGGTCTTGCAAGGACGGGTGCAGTGTCAGTGCGATTATCCTCACTACCTGGAAGAGATGCAGCGGCGTGAGGCCTATCGCGCCCGTCTGCGACTGGGTATGGAAGTGGGGGCCATCCTGCGTGGCAGCGAAGGAGATGGGGATGTCACGGTACAGGGGGATCTCAAGGACCTCTCGCAGCAGGGGTGTCAGTTGGAGCTGCCTTCTTCGGCAGCTACCCTACTGGCTGAAGCGGCTTTGGTAGAGATCGAGCTGTGCTTTCCCAATGGCAGCCGCTTTACGGTGCAGGCGGCGCCACGCCACAAGGTGGCGGACAGCGATCGCCAGACCCTGCGAGTAGGATTTCAGTTCCACAATTGCAATGCCGAACAGGAGCGTAAGCTATGGTTCTTCGTGCGTGAGATCGAGCGCGAGTCGTCACGCTATAGCGATGAATCCGACGTGGGACGACTACCTTCGATGCTGTTCCAGAGCCAGTCGGTAGGTGCCTCGTCATCCGTTGGCAGACGCAATCTGTTGAGCTACCCCACCCCCATGGCGCGACGCCTGGCGCGAGTGGCGGGCTATCTCGATGCGCAACTGCTGGAACTGCAGCAGGGCGATGACGTCGACCCGGTGCAGCTCTCCCGGCATGCCGACATGCTGCTCCAACTGGCCGAGGAGGATATCGAGGCGCTGCTATTCGCGACCCGTTGCCTGGGTCAGGAGCCTGTGCTGGTACGCCATGGCCTCGGAGTGGCCGTGCATATGCTGGCCCTGGCCGGTACGAGTTCGGTGCCGCGGGACGTGCGCAAGGCCTTGGCGGCGAGCGCCATGATTCATGACTTGGGTAAGGGGCTGCTGCCGTCAGGCCTGCTTGCTGCCGGTTCGTTCGGGCCGGATGAGCATGCCCAGCTCAAGCCGCATGTCGACTTGCTGGTGCAGAGGCTGGGGCGCTGCCAATGGCTGTCGGAGAAGGTGATGCACGCCGTGGTGGTCAGCGCCAATGAGCGGCTGGATGGCAGCGGATACCCTGCGGGTGTCATGAGTGAGGGGCTTTCAGAACTGGCGCGTATGAGTGCGGTAGTCGATGTGGTAGATGCCATGCGCCGCAACCGTGTCGACCGGCCGGCTTGGCGTATCGATGCAGTATATCGGCACTTGCTCAAGTCGCCCCAACAGTTCGACCCGCGCTGGGTGAAGCGCTATGTGCAGCGCTTCGGGCTGCGCCCGGTCGGTTCCCTGGTGCGCTTCTCCGGCGGTGCCCTGGGCTGGATACAGCGCCTCGATCAGCAGGGCAAGCCCTTTCAGGTGCAGCTGACCGACGAGGCGGTTCCGCTCGCCGAGACCATGGGCGAGGTGCTGCGCGGCGACGTCGAATCGCGGCTGGGCGAGATGGTGGAGGAAGTGCCCGTCTCGACCTGAGGTCTCCGTCTCAGGCGGGGCTAAAGTCGGCTCATTTTCTGCCGATAGAGGGAAATAACCCCTAGGTCGCGGGCTTTTCACCGGAACCCTTGGCGCGAAGCCTGCCAGAATAGCTGCATGAAATAAGGAAGCGTCATGACGACGATAAGCTCTCTGGGCATCGGTTCCGGGCTGGACCTCAATGGTCTGCTCGATCAGCTCAATGCGGCCGAGCGCAAGAAACTCGAGCCGATCAAGATGCAGCAGAAGAACCATCAGGCCAAGATATCGGCCTATGGCAAGCTGCAGAGTGCGCTGACCAAGCTGCAGGAAGCGGCCGCCAAGCTCAACGACCCCAAATTTTTCCAGAACGTCTCGAGCAATGTCGTCGGCAGCGGCGTGAAGGCGGCGGCCAAATCGGATGCGCCGCCGGGGCGTTACTCGGTCAATGTCGAACAGCTTGCGACCGCCCAAAGCATTGTCGCCAATGGGGTGGAGAGCCGGACCGCTCAGCTTGGCGCTGGGCAGGTCACCTTGACGCTTGGCAATGGCACGACGAAAGAGGTCGCAATCGACCCTGCCAAGAGTTCGCTCGAGGATATTCGAAAGGCGATCAATGACAGCAAGTCGGGTGTTACAGCGACCATCGTCAACGATGGTTCCGGTACGCCTCATCGCTTGGTGCTAACGTCCAACAAGACCGGTACCGAAGCAGCGGTAACGGCGGAGTTTTCAGGCGCGCTCGCTGACCGGCTGGGCGCCGTGGCCGATGTCACGGTCTCTGCTCAGAACGCCTCGCTGACGGTGAATGGCATTGCCATCACCAGTCAGACCAACCAGGTGGAAGGGGCCATCCAGGGGGTGACGCTGGACCTGGAAGAGAAGACCAAGGAGGACGGCAGTGTCACGGTGGTGGTGGAGCGCAATACCCTGGCCATACGCGAGGGCATCAGCGGCTTCGTCAAGGCTTACAATGACCTGCGCAAGACCATCGGTGAGCTGACCAGATTCGATGCCGATACCGGGGCCGCTGGTGAGCTGCTCGGCGACGGAGCCTTGCGCACCGTCGAGTCGCGCCTGCGGGGCGTGCTGAGTGGCGGAGTGGGCCAGGGCGAGCTGCGCATGCTATCGGACATCGGGATCACTCTGCAGCGCGACGGCACGCTAAAGCTCGATGAAGAGAAGATGAGCGGCCTGGTTGCCGCAAATCCCCAGGCGCTAGCCAATTTCTTTGCTGGTGAGAACAAGGCCGGCGGACTTTCAGGCAAGCTGGGTGAGACCCTGGATCAGGTGCTGCGCGACCGTGGTCTGCTTGACAACGCCAAGCGCGGGCTCGAGTCGCGCATCACCGGTCTCAAGGACCGCCATGAGCGCATGGAGCGCAGCATCGAGCAGACCATCCAGCGCTACCGGGTGCAGTTCGGGCAGCTCGACGCCATGATCGCCAACATGAACCAGGTCAGTGATTACCTGTTCCAGCAGTTCGATATCATGAATGCCCAGCTTGGGCGCAAGAGATAAGGAGCATCACGCTCGGTCGGGCCGCAACGTGATGCCGCAGCACTGAAAAATCATGTCACCATAGGAGAGTTTTGCCATGACTGTCATGCGAGGAGCCGCCGCTTACGGCCGTGGTGCCGGGGCCTATGCACGGGTCGGCGTGGAGAGTGGCGTGATGTCGGCTTCACCGCACCAACTGATCGTGATGCTGTTCGACGGCGCCCAAGGAGCCATTCGCGCGGCTCGCATCCATATGCAAGCCGGGAACACGGCGGAGAAGGGCAAGTCCATTTCCAAGGCGTTGGACATCGTCAACAACGGCCTGCTGGCGGCGTTGGACCTGGAGAAGGGGGGGGAGATCGCCGAGCGACTCGGTTCGCTCTACGATTACATCGGCAGGCTGCTGCTGGCGGCCAACCTGCATAACGATCAGGAAAGCCTCGATCAGGCCGAGAGCCTGTTGGACGACATCGCGTCGGCTTGGCGCGAGATTGGAAGCGCAGGAGTGCAAGGTTGAATGGCAATGTCCACCGCACGCGCCGTCCTTGACGGCTATTCCCAGCTCAGGCGGCAGGTCGCCCTCATGCTTGAGCTGGCAAGAGCCGGTGAGTGGGATGCCCTCATCGAGCGGCAATCGGGCTACCTGCAGCTAGCGGACCGGCTCCGGCAGCTCGACAAGGAGGCCGAGCTCAACCAGGCGGAGGTTCAGCTCAAGGCCGATCTGCTCGAGGCGATTCTGGCCGACGACCTGGCCATTCGTGAGCAACTGCTGGCACGCCGCAGTGAGCTCGGACAGCTGATGGGGGCCAGCCGGCGTCAGCGTGACCTGCACCGCAGCTATGGCAAGCAGGCAGTCTCGGTCGTTGAAGCAAGCGACAAGTTCGGTCCGGAGACGCCGTGAGTGGCATAACGCCGCTACTGGATACGCTGCTCCATCAGGTACTGGGCAAGCGTGTCGATACGGCGCCGCCGCGTGATCTGAACGAGCCCGTACGCCCAGTCGATCCCGGCGAGGGCCCTCGGGCGCTGCACAGCGATTCGCGCCTGGACGGGAGGCGACCTCTCGTTAGTCCTCTCCCTGGTGCGACGACGCCGTCTCAGCGCGGTGAGGGGCAAACGCCGCGAGCCGATTCACTATCGTCACCCGCTTCCACCCAGACCCACTTCAGTCCCTCGGCACGCACCATTGCCGATCTTCTGCTGCGCTTTCCGGCTCCACCCTCGGTATTGAGCGCACCTGCTCCACTGATGGGGGCGAACGAGGCGCCGGGTGCCACGACACTGGCTGATAGGTTGCAGACAGCCATACGCGACAGCGGACTTTTTTACGAATCGCATCTCTTGCGCTGGTATCGGGGTGAGGTGAGTCGCCAGCAGCTGGAGCGTGAGCCGCAGATGCTACGCACCCTGCGCTTCACGCCGGTATCGACAGCGCAAGGAGCGACTGGTGCTGCGCCTGCCGCGCCGTCGGCCGGACTAACGCAGGCCGTAGGCATGCCACCAGGTTCTGCCCAGGCGGGCCCGGGCCAATCGATACCGGGTCAGCCGATACCGGGGCAGGCAATACAGGGTCAGACGATCCCGGGGCAGGCCGCGCAGACCTATACCGCAACCGAATCGCTGTATCCTGCCGCAGCGCGTGGCGAGCGCTCAGGTAGTGATGCGCAATCTGCCCTACCTGGGGCGGCAAGGGCAGTTTCCGCGTCTGCTGTGTCCCGTGAGGGTGCGGAGGTGTCGGCGCGTGAGGCCGTCGATGCGACGCTGCGGACCCGCAGCGAGCCCGTACATGAAAGCCTCCAGGGGGTGGTCCGTCACCAGCTCGAGATGTTGGTCACGCCCATCCTGCGCTGGGAAGGGGACGTCTGGTCGGGCATTTTTCTGGCCCTGATGATACATATGCCTGCCGGTGCCAGACGCGAAGGTGAGGAGTCTCCATCGGACGAGAATGAGGGGTCCTCGTCGCAAGCTTGGCACTCCGAGCTCCAGTTGACGGTGCCCAGCCTGGGGGAGATTCGCGTTGCCCTGTGGTTGCAGGAGCAGCAGGTCAGGCTGCAATTGTTGAGCCGGGACGACGCTGCGCTGGGCGCGCTGCAGGCCGGAGTGCCCGAACTCGAACGCCGGCTCAGGGCTGCCGGGCTCGAGACGGTATTGATCGATGCTCGTCCGTGGGAGTCGGGAGCGGATGGAGGAGAAGAGCATGACGAAGCCCAAGCCTGAGCGTCGTCGCCAGGCGGTGGCACTGGCCTATCGCGACGGCGACGATGCGCCGCGAGTGCTGGCCAAGGGCTACGGTGACATGGCGGAACGAATCCTGGCCGAAGCTCAGCGGCAGGGGATCTACGTCCACGATGCGCCGGAGCTGGTATCGCTGCTGATGGGGCTGGATCTCGATGAGCGCATCCCGCCGATGCTCTATCAGGTCATTGCCAAACTGCTCGTTTGGGTCTACGAAATCGCTGATGCACAGAGTATACAAAGAAACGAATAGTGGCTTTATGTAAATTTTTGTAATCAAATAGGTTTTCCTGACGATTTGTCAAGTGTGGTGTGTAATCTTTTTTGTGTTGCCGCACAAGGTGTTAACAAACTAGTCCTAAAGTGTTAGCAGGCTCAGCATCATGCCTTAATCAGCTTGTGGTGCTCTAGTGGTTGGCAGGTAGCAAAACAGTGGTCACAATGCAGTTGTAGGCTCTTTTATGGCTTTCAGTGTCGTGATGGGTGCTTTTGCTTCGCCTGCACGACCTGAGCCTCGACACAGAAAGTAACAAAAATATAAGTACACGTGATTCAACCGCGTGCAGGGAACCCCAAAATGAAGAACGCAAACCACCTGGATGAAATCCAGGAGCTCAATCTTGCCTATCTGCTTCTGGCCCAGCGACTGCTCAACGACGACCGCGCCGCGGCCATGTTCCGCCTGAAGATCGATGGCGAAACCGCCGATCTGCTGCTTTCGCTCGGTGCGGCACAGCTGACGCGCCTGGCGCGTACCAATCAACTGCTCTGCCACTTCGGTTTCGAAGGCGCCGAGCAACTGCGTCAAGTCGTCGATAACCCTCGTGACAATGGATTGTCCCAGTTCCACGCCTCGCTGCTGATGGCAGGCCGTGGAGCGACTTCCATGTTGCGGGAGGTGTGAAATGACACAAAAAAGCCTCGTCGAGGAGATGCAGCAGGTCCAGTTGGCGATTGAGTTGATCGAGCTGGGCGCGCGCCTGCAGGTGTTGGAAACCGAGACCGACCTGAGCCGGGCCCGCCTGATTCGGCTGTTCAAGGAAGTGCGTGGCATGTCGCCGCCCAAGGGCATGCTGCCGTTCTCCACCGATTGGTTCATTACCTGGCTGCCCAACGTACATGCCTCGCTGTTCTACAACATCTATCGCAATCTGCTCGAGGAGCAGGGGTGCGAGAGAATGCAGGCCTTCGTCACTGCCTATCGTCTCTACGGTGAGCAGGTCGGCATCGACCAGGCCGAGCCGGTGCTGGCGTTGACCCGCGCCTGGACCCTGGTGCGCTTCTTCGAAAGCGATCTGCTCCAGCTTTCGGCATGTACCCACTGCAGCGGCCACTTCGTGACCCACGCCCATACCCCAGACCACGATTACGTCTGCGGTATCTGCATGCCGCCTTCGCGTGCCGGCAAGACACGCAAGCGTCGTGAACGGGAGGCTGCGGATATCGATCAGGAAGCGACGCTGGTCAAGCGAGTGGGCTGAGCCGTGCTCGCTTGCTTGTCGCGCTTGAACGCCGCCTCTACTGGGGCGGCGTTCTGCTATCTATCCACAAGAATTCGTTTCTTTTTTTCTCTGAGGCCTCAAGTGTTGCCGAGCCTGGCCGATAGATTGGGTTAACGACGACTCGCATCCACTGAAGGGTATCGGTTGTGCTGATTCTGCTCGGTTACATCGTAGTCACACTGTGCGTCTTCGGCGGCTTCGTGCTGGCCGGCGGCTTCCTTGGTCCGCTTTACCAGCCTACTGAGATGCTGATGATCGGCGGCGCTGGCGTGGGGGCGTTCATCGCTGCCAACAACGGCAAGGCGATCAAGGCTACGTTCAAGATATTCCCCAAGCTCAAGCGTACCAAGAAGTACAACAAGGAGATGTACCTCGAACTGCTGGCGGTACAGTTCAAGCTGCTGACCAAGGTGCGCCGCGAAGGCATGTTGGGCATCGAGCGCGACATCGACAGTCCTCAGGAGAGTGCGTTGTTCCAGGAGCACCCCAAGGTACTGGCCGATCCGATGATCATGAACTTCCTCACCGACTACCTGCGCTTGATGGTGGCCGGCGGCATGGACCCCATGGAGATCGACGAACTGATGCTCCATGAGATCGAGACCTTCGAACAGGAGGCGCACATTCCGGCGGATGCCATCGCCAAGGTGGGCGACGCCATGCCGGCGTTCGGTATCGTGGCCGCCGTCATGGGGGTGGTGAAGGCGCTGACCTATGCCGATGCCGGTCCGGAGCAGATGGGGGAGATGATCGCCCACGCCCTGGTCGGAACCTTCCTGGGAATTCTGATGGGTTACGGCTTCATCAACCCGGTGGCCAGTAGCATCGAGCGTCAGGCCAAGGAAGCGGAAAAGATGCTGCAGTGTGTTCGCATCACGCTGTTGGCCAGTTTGCACGGCTACGCACCGCAACTGGCGGTCGAGTTCGGACGCAAGGCCCTGCACACCGCCGATCGTCCGGGCTTCACCGAGCTCGAGACCTACGTGCGTAATGCCAAGTCGGGTGTGGCAGCGGAATGAGTGCGGCGGGAGACAAGCGCCCGATCATCATCCGGCGCAAGAAGGTCGTCCACGGCCACCATGGTGGGAGCTGGAAAATCGCCCTGGCCGACTTCATGACGGCTCTGATGGCCCTGTTCCTGGTGATGTGGATCCTGTCGGTGGCCAGCGACGAGCAGCGCCAGGGCGTGGCGGATTATTTCAGCACGCCGTTGACCAGTGCGGTCACGGGGGGAGATCGTTCGGGCAGTACCAGCGCTATACCTGGCGGCGGTCCCGACCCGGTCCACAGCGACGGCGAGCGGGCCCGCATCGATACGCGTGAGTTCTCGCGGCCCAGCGAGCAGCAGCGTCGCTTCTTCATGGATCTTCAGCGGCGCATCGAGGCGGCGATAGAGGCCGATCCCGAATTGCGCGAGCTGCGCCAGCAGATGCGCTTCGATCTGACGCCTGAGGGGTTGCGCATTCAGCTGCTCGACCACGAACTCCGGCCGATGTTCGCCATCGGCAGCGATCGCGTCGAGCCCTACATGCGCAGCCTGCTGCGGACCATTGCGCCGTTGCTCAACGACTTGCCCAACTACCTCAGTATCAGCGGTCACACGGACAGTCGGCCCTATGCGGGGGGGTATCGCGGCTACAGCAACTGGGAGCTCTCGAGCGATCGGGCCAATGCCTCGCGGCGTGAGCTGGTAGCCGGCGGGCTCGAGTCGGACAAGCTGCTGCGCGTATCGGGCTTCGCCGATCGCGTCATGGTGCCGGATACCGACCCGTTCGACGCCGACAACCGTCGCATCGAGCTGCTGGTGCTGCTGCCGGAAGTGGCGGAGTACATTCGTCGGCCGGGCATCCTGGGTGGGCCTGGCGTGCCGAGTCCGATGAGTACGCGTCTGGAGAGCGAGGTCGATCTGGCGCCCGTTGAACAATTTACCGAAAGTTTGCGCCGCACGCTCAATCCCGAGCAGTGAGCGCGGTACTGAGAAATTCATTTGACACCAGGTGGTGAAGCGCATGGATATCACGGATTTCTATGACACTTTCTTCGAGGAAGCCGAAGAGCTGCTGGCCGACATGGAGCGCTACCTCCTGGAGCTCGACGTGGACGAGCCGGACAGCGAGCAGCTCAATGCCATCTTTCGCGCTGCCCATTCGATCAAGGGTGGTGCAGGCACGTTCGGCTTCGATGCCTTGCAGAAGACCACACACCTGTTCGAGAACCTGCTCGACCATACCCGCAAGGGCGAGCTTCGGCTGCGTCGGGATATCGTCGATACCTTTCTGGAAACCAAGGACATGCTCAGCGATCAGCTAGACGCCTATCGCAATGGCGACGAGCCCGATCAAGAGGCCTTCGAGCGCATCTGCCAGACGCTGCAGCGCCTGGCGCTCGAGGAGATCGGCCAGGACCTGGAGAGTGGGGCGCTGGTCGCCTCCACCCCTCAGCCTGTTGCGAAATCCGAACCCGAGCCCGAGGCCCTCGTTGAGCAGGGCGCGGCGAGCGGCTCCGATCTGCGTGTCGTGGCGCTGCTCAACGTTGGGGAGAAGGACCGACAGCTGCTCGTCGAAGAGCTGGGGCAACTGGGCGAGGTCATCGCGCAAGAGGGCGACGAGGCATGCTACGAGGTCACGCTCAGCTCCAGCGTGAGTAACGACGATATCGAGGCGGTGATGTGCTTCATCATCGACACCGATCAGATCAAGATTCGTGGTGCCGATACGGGAGGCGCGCCTCAGGCAGAGGCCCCGGTAGCGGCGCCCGAGGTAGAGAAGCAGCAGGCGGCCCCGGCCGCAGTGGAGCCGCCCCCCCTGGCCTCGTCCGCCGGCGGTGTCATGCCCGACAGCGGAAAGCCTGCCAAGGCGAAATCCAAGGCCAAGGGCGGCGGCGAGTCCACTTCGATTCGGGTCTCGGTCGACAAGGTCGATCAGATCATCAACCTGGTGGGCGAGCTGATCATCACCCAGTCGATGCTGGACCAGACCGTCAGCGAGATGGACAACGTCGCCAACAGTGCTCTGCAGAACGGCATGAGCCTGCTGCAGCGCAATGCGCGGGACCTGCAGGAATCGGTCATGTCGATTCGAATGATCCCCATGGATTTCATCTTCAGCCGCTTCCCGCGGGTGGTGCGCGAAACCGCCGCCAAGTTGGGCAAGGAGATCGAGCTGGTCACGGAAGGCGAGTCCACCGAACTCGACAAGAGTCTCACCGAGCGCATCATCGACCCGCTGACGCACCTGGTGCGCAACAGTCTCGATCATGGCATCGAGCCGCCCGACGTGCGCCAGGCGGCAGGCAAGCCGCGTACCGGCAAGCTGGTGCTCTCGGCCAAGCATCAGGGCGGCAACATCATCATCGAGGTGATCGACGACGGCGCCGGTCTCAATCGCGACAGGCTGCTGGCCAAGGCGCGGGAGAACGGCCTGCCGGTCAGCGACGCCATGAGCGATGACGAGGTGTGGCAGCTCATCTTCGCGCCAGGGTTCTCCACCGCCAAGGAGGTCACCGATGTCTCCGGGCGCGGTGTCGGCATGGACGTTGTCAAGCGCAACATCCAGGGCATGGGCGGGCACGTGCAGATCATGTCCAGGCCGGGTGAAGGCACCACCATTCGTATCGTCCTGCCGCTGACGCTGGCGATTCTCGACGGTATGTCGATCAAGGTCGGCAACGAGATGTTCATACTGCCGCTCTCTGCCGTGCTCGAGTCGTTGCAGCCGTCGCGTGAGGACCTCTATGCCATGGCCGGCGACGATGTGGTGCTCAAGGTGCGCGACGAGTACCTGCCCGTAGTGGCGGTGCATGAAGCCCTTGACGTGCCCAAGGCCAAGACCGAACTGACCGAGACCATCGCCGTGATCGTGCAGGGGGAAGGGCGCCGCTATGCCCTGCTGGTCGATGACCTGGTCGGTCAGCAGCAGGTGGTCGTCAAGAACCTGGAAACCAATTACCGCAAGGTGCCGGGCGTCTCCGCCGCCACCATCCTGGGCGATGGCAGCGTGGCGCTGATTCTCGACATCACCGGCTTGCATCGCCTGAGCCGGGAAAAGAAGGAAAAGCGCCGGCCTGAGCGCAAACCGGCACTCGAAGCCCTCACCGACAAAGAGCTGGAGACCTGATCATGAACCAGACGAATGATGCAGCACTGGCCGCCGCCGAAGCCCACAATCGCGAGTTCCTGGTGTTCTCGCTGGGCGAGGAAGAATACGCCATCGATATTCTCAAGGTGCAGGAAATTCGCGGCTACGAGAACGTGACCCGCATCGCCAACGCCCCGGACTTCATCAAGGGGGTGACCAACCTGCGCGGCGTCATCGTGCCTATCGTCGACCTGCGCATCAAGTTCCACCTCGACAAGGTGGAGTACGGCGGCCAGACCGTGGTGATCGTGGTGAACGTCGAAGATCGTGTCGTCGGTATCGTGGTGGATGGTGTATCCGACGTCATGACGCTCTCTCCGGACCAGATCAAGCCGGCCCCCGAATTCGGCGTCACCTTGTCATCGGATTTCCTCAGCGGCCTGGGCAGTCTCGACGATCGCATGTTGGTCATCGTCGACATCGACAAACTGCTCACCAGCGACGAGATGGAGCTGGTCGAGAGCGTCGCCGAGTGAGGTCGTCAAGTTTCTGACGGACAAGCCGATATCACCATTACCGGCGGCTTGCTCGCAGGTAATTGCCAGGGGGAGAGACGTGAAGCTACTCGATAACCTGACGGTCAGGGCCAGTTGGTTTCTGGTGTTGCTCTTTTTCGGCGGCATGATCGTCGTGCTGAGCGGTCTTGGGCTATATGCCTTGCAGCAAAGCGCCGTGGCCGTCACGGCCATGGCTCCGCATGCCGGGGAGTCGGGTGCCGCTTATCAGGCTGCGTTCGAGACAACGGCCAGCCTGATGCGCCTGGCCATCGTCGCCGCCCTGAGTGGCTCCCTGGTCGTCATGGTCATCGTCGTGTGGGGCATCAGCGTCAACGTGCTGAAGCCGCTAGCACGTCTGGTGGAGTACTTCGAAGGCCTGGCCAAGGGCGATCTCTCCCAACCGGTGGAGAATCGCGGCAACAACGAGATCGGTCGGCTCTTCACCTCGCTCAGGCACATGCAGGATGGGCTCTCCGAGACCGTCGGCACGGTGCGCAGCAGCAGCGAAGGCATCTACGTCGGTGCCCAGGACATTGCCGAGGGCAACGGCGAGCTATCGTCGCGGACCGAGCAGCAGGCCGCTTCGTTGGCCGAGACTGCCTCGAGCATGGAGGAACTGGCTTCCACCGTGGAGCAGAACGCCGACAATGCACGTCAGGCCAGTCAGTTGGCGGCCGAGGCTTCGCGCACCGCGGCTCAAGGTGGCGAGGTGGTCGGCGAGGTCGTTTCGACCATGCATGACATCAGCGAAAGTTCGCACAAGATGTCCGACATCGTTGGCGTGATCGATAGCATTGCCTTCCAGACCAATATCCTGGCGCTGAATGCCTCGGTGGAAGCCGCACGTGCCGGTGAGCATGGCCGCGGCTTTGCCGTGGTGGCCCAGGAAGTGCGCAGCCTGGCAGGGCGCAGTGCCGCGGCGGCGGGGGAAATTCGCACGTTGATCGCGGCTTCGCTGGAAAAGGTCGACGTCGGCACGGCGCGTGTCGACAAGGCGGGTCAGACCATGAGCGAGATCGTTGCCGCCGTGCAGCGGGTGAGCGACATCATGGACGAGATCGCTTCGGCCTCGCTGGAGCAGAGCAACGGTATCGGGCAGGTCAACCAGGCCGTGACCCAGATGGATCAGGTCACCCAGCAGAACGCCGCGCTGGTACAGCAGGCGGCGACGGCAGCGACTCAGCTCGAAGCCGAGGCGGCTCGCCTGCGGGAAGCCGTACTGCGCTTCCGTCTGGCTGGGCAGGCCGGCAACGCAGGGCAAGCACGTGCTGCGCGCCCCGCTGGCGGCAGCTCGCGCGTCGCCAGGCTGGCGCAAGATCCGCTGCCAACCAAGCGCCACGGTGCACAAGCAACAGCGCCGAGTGCCAAGCGGAATGAAAAAGAGCGTAATGAAAAAGAAGAGGAGCAGTGGGCTTCGTTCTGAGGCCTGGATGCCCCAAGTAAGCGGAGACGCTCGCGTCGCTACTTCGCTTCCTGATGAAACGCGGTAGTTAGGGGAATAATACATGCGCAATAACCAACCGGTTACGCAGCGGGAATACAAGCTGAACGATCAGCATCTGCTGATCACGCGGACCGATCTCGATGGCCGGATCACCTATGCCAACGCTGCGTTCGTCGAGGTCAGCGGCTTCGAGCACGCCGAGCTGATCGGTTCGAACCACAACATCATTCGCCATCCCGACATGCCACCCGAAGCTTTTGCCGACCTGTGGCAGGCAATCAAGCGCGGCGATTCCTGGCAGGGTGTGGTCAAGAACCGGCGCAAGAATGGCGATCACTACTGGGTCAATGCCACGGTCACGCCGATCGTCGAGAATGGGCAGTGCCTCGGCTATACCTCGGTGCGTACCGCCGTTGAGCCCAGCGTTGCCGAGGCGACAGGGCGCGCCTATGAGCGAATCAGGGCAGGACGCTCAGGCCTCGCCATTCGCCAAGGGCAGGTGATACGTCGCGGGCCCCTGGGATGGCTGGCACGTACCAATCTGCACAGTATACGCGCACGCCTCTCCTTGCTGACGTTTTTCGCGCTGCTGCTGCTCACCATCAGCGGCGGCGTCGGCCTGTACGGGCTGCAGGCGTCTGGCGAGCGTCTGGCGGAACTCAACCGCGATGGCTTGCAGGACGTGATTCGTCTGCAGCAGCTCGATCAGGCGATCGCCGATGCACCGCAGCAACTTTCGGGGCAGGAGCGAATGGCGTTGCTCAATGTACGCCACGACATCGCCGAATCCCTGCTGGTCGGAAGTGAGCGTCTGACCCAGCTGTGGCAGGAGTACCTGGCGCGGGAGGTCAACCGTACGCCGGCAGCCATGGAGTTCGATGCCGCACTCACCCGCTACATGCAAGAGGGCCTGGTGCCCATGGCGGAAGCGTTGGGTGGACCCGAGGCGTTCGATGCCATGATGGCGTTGAACAACAATACGGCAGGACTGCGTGAGAGCGCCGATGCGCTGTCGGAACTGGTCAACCAGCTCGTGGAACAGCAGCGGCTCGCGGCGCTGAGCATGGCGGAAGAGGCCGAGCGCGGCCAGCAACAGATGCTGATCGGGCAGTTGGCTTTCCTGGCACTGGGTTTCGTGCTGCTGTTGGTCATCAGCGTATGGATCATGCGTGCCATCACACGGCCGGTGCGACGTGCCATCGATTTCAGCCTGCAGATTGCGTCGGGCAACCTGGCGGTGCGTACGCCCAAGCAGAGCCGCGATGAAATCGGCGAGCTGCTGGGTTCGCTGGATACCATGCGCAAGAGCCTTTACAGCACCACGGCCAGCGTGCAGCAGGGCATCGACGTGGTAACGCCGGCATCGCGCTCCATCGCTCAGGGTAACGAGGACCTTTCCGCACGCACCGAACAGCAGGCCGCCTCGCTGCAGCAGACCGCCTCCAGCATGGAAGAGATGACCACCACGGTGCAGCAGAACACCGACAACGCCCGTCAGGCCAGCGGGCTGGCGCTGGACAATGCCAGCCGCGTGCGCGACACCGGCGAGCTGATGCACGGCGTGGTACAGACCATGGGGCGCATCACGGCCGGCGCGGAGAAGATGAAGAACATCATCAACGTGATCGACTCCATCGCCTTCCAGACCAACATCCTGGCGCTGAACGCCTCGGTGGAAGCGGCGCGGGCGGGCGAGCAGGGGCGTGGTTTCGCGGTGGTGGCCGGGGAGGTGCGCAATCTGGCCGGGCGAAGCGCGGAGGCCGCCAAGGAGATTCGCCAGTTGATCGACGGTTCGGCCAGTGAGATTCACGAAGGCGCCAGCCAGGTGCAGCGGGCCGAGCAGGCGATGGCCGAAGTGGTGGCGGCCTCGCAGCGGGTCAACGACATCATGGGCGAGATCACCGCTGCCTCGGAAGAGCAGAGCAGCGGTATCGGCCAGATCAATCAGGCCATCACCGAGATGGATCAGGTCACGCAGCAGAACGCCGAGCGCGTGCAGCAGAGCGCGCGGGCCGCCAGCGACCTGCAGCATCAGGCCGAGCAACTGGCACAGACCATCCGCGTGTTCCGCTTGCAGGGGGCTGGGCCCGAAAAGGTGCCGAGCCACTCGGGTAACCAGGAAGCAGAGACGCTTGATCGAGCCGGTACACAAAGAAAGCCGGCACATGCGCCAGCCTTGCAGCATGACCCTCTCCCCACCAGGCGAGCTTCGACCGGTAACCGGTCGGCGGCCGAGGAGGAGTGGGAAACGTTCTAGTCGGGGACTCACACGAGGCGGTGAAGGATAATAACTATGCGCGACAATCAACCGGTTACACAGCGGGAATACAAGCTGGACGATCAGCACCTGCTCATCACTCGCACGGATCTGGAGGGGCGTATCACCTACGCCAACTCCGCCTTCGTGGAGGTGAGCGGGTACTCCCATGAGGAGCTGATCGGGTCGCCCCACAATCTCATTCGCCATCCCGACATGCCTCAGGAGGCCTTCGCCGATCTATGGAAGACCGTGAAGCGCGGCGACACCTGGCAGGGAGTGATCAAGAACCGGCGCAAGAATGGCGATCACTACTGGGTACAGGCCACGGTCACACCGATTCTCGAGGAGGGCAAGTGCCTGGGCTATACCTCGGTGCGGACACGCGCCGAGGCGACCGCCGCGGAAGCGGCGGAGAGAGCCTACGCCCAGCTGCGGGAAGGACGCGGCAAGCTGACGTTCAGACAGGGGCGCCTGGTGCGTCGCGGGCCGATGGCAGCGCTGGCACGGCTCAATGTGCACACCATCCGTGCCAAGTTGGTCATGCTGACCGTGGTACCGGTACTGCTGCTGTTGCTCAGCGGTGCGGTGGGGCTATACGGCCTCAAGGTGTCGGGAGACCGGGTTGCCGAGCTGAACAATAACGGCGTTCAGGACATTGCCGACCTGCAGCGCATCGATCAATTGCTCAGCCAATTGATGATCGACCTGGAGCGCCCAGTGCGCAATCCCAGGGCGCTGCGCCTGGAGCAGATTCACGAGCTTTCCGACGAGGCGGAGATTGTCGTCGAGCGAATCCAGGCCGCCTGGGCGAGCTTCCTCGATGGGGAGGATGTGACACGCAGCGAAGTGGCGGCACTGAATGCGCAGCTCGATGTCGCCATCGACGACGGTATCCGTCCGACCCTGCAGGCACTGATCGACGGCAGTGGCTTTGCTGCCTATGAAGCCTACAACGACGTGCTGCGAGGGGAAGTCGATGCCATCGGCGGCAGCATCAACACCTTGATTGCCGGCAAGCTCGACTATGCCAATCAGCTGGCCGTCGAAGCTGAGCGCGGTCAGCAGATGATGCTGGCCGGCCAGATCGCGGCGCTTTCCGTGGGCATCCTGTTCTTGATCCTGCTTGGTATCTGGACCCTGCGCGCGATTACGCGGCCGGTGCGCCGTGCCGTCGATTTCACCCTGCAGGTGGCTTCGGGCAATCTGGCGGTGCGCTCACCGGACCGCACCCGTGACGAGATTGGCGTGCTGCTTGGGGCGCTCAATACCATGCGCAAGAGTCTTTACAGCACCACGGCCAGCGTGCAGCAGGGTATCGATGTGGTGACGCCGGCATCGCGCTCCATCGCCCAGGGCAACGAGGACCTTTCCGCGCGCACCGAACAGCAGGCCGCCTCGCTGCAGCAGACCGCCTCCAGCATGGAGGAGATGACCACCACGGTGCAGCAGAATACCGACAACGCTCGTCAGGCCAGTGGGCTGGCGCTGGACAATGCCAGCCGCGTGCGTGACACCGGCGAGCTGATGCACGGCGTGGTACAAACCATGGGGCGCATCACGGCCGGTGCGGAGAAGATGAAGGACATCATCAACGTGATCGACTCCATCGCCTTCCAGACCAACATCCTGGCGCTGAATGCCTCGGTGGAAGCGGCGCGCGCGGGCGAGCAGGGCCGCGGCTTCGCGGTAGTCGCCGGGGAGGTGCGCAACCTGGCCGGTCGCAGCGCGGAGGCCGCCAAGGAGATTCGCCAATTGATCGACGGTTCGGCCAGCGAGATTCACGAAGGTGCCAGCCAGGTGCAGCGGGCCGAGCAGGCGATGGCCGAAGTGGTGGCGGCCTCGCAGCGGGTCAACGACATCATGGGTGAGATCACCGCCGCCTCGGAAGAGCAGAGCAGCGGTATCGGCCAGATCAATCAGGCCATCACCGAGATGGATCAGGTCACGCAGCAGAACGCCGAGCGCGTGCAGCAGAGTGCGCGGGCCGCCAGCGACCTGCAGCACCAGGCCGAACTGCTGGCCCGTGCCATCCGCGTGTTCCGCTTGCGCGGAGCCGGCCCTGAGCAGGTGCCGAACCCACAGCAGAAACATTCTTTCGATACACGGACCGAACGAACGAGTGCCGCCCCCGCTTTGTCGCACGACCCGCTTCCCAGGAAGCAGGCCGTCGTCAAGCCGAGCAAAGCGGCCGCCGATGAGGAGTGGGAAACGTTTTGACACAGTTTCGGGCGCCCGGTAACGAACCGGGGCAATGGTCAGGGCTGGGTCACCTGGAGCGTGACCTGGTGCTGACCGATGAGGACTTCGCCAAGATTCGCCAGTTGATCTATCAGCGGGCCGGCATCGTGCTGGCGGAGCACAAGCGTGAGATGGTCTACAGTCGTCTGGCCAAGCGCTTGCGCCATCATGGCCTGACCCGCTTCAGCGACTATCTGGAAAAGCTGGCACGCCAGCCAGATGCGCGGGAGTGGGAGGCCTTCACCAATGCCTTGACCACCAACCTGACAGCCTTCTTTCGCGAAATGCACCATTTCCCGTTGCTGGCCGAGCAGGTCGGCAAGGCCAAGGGGCCGGTGCGTATCTGGAGCGCGGCCGCCTCCACCGGTGAGGAGCCCTACTCCATCGCCATGACGTTGCACGAGAGCCTGGGGGCAAGAGCCAGCGAAGCGCGTGTGGTGGCGACCGACATCGATACCGAGGCTCTGACCCATGCCCGGGCCGGGGTCTACCCCATCGAGCAGGTGCGCAAGCTCGATGAGGAGCGAGTCAGGCGCTTTTTCCAGAAAGGGCGAGGGCAGCATGAAGGGCTGGCCAGGGTGCGCCCGGAAATCACGTCCATGGTGGAGTTCCTGCATATGAACCTGCTGGCTCCTCAATGGCCGATCAAGGGGCCTTTCGACGCCATCTTCTGTCGTAACGTGATGATCTACTTCGACAAGCAGACCCAGGCACGCATCCTTGAGCGCTTCGCTCCCTTGCTCAAGCCCGATGGCCTGCTGTTTGCCGGCCACTCCGAAAACTTCTCGTACATCAGCAAGGTGTTTCGCCTGCGTGGGCAAACCGTTTACACCCTGGCCTAGCAAGTGTCCGTACTCGGTCAGTTTTCGGATAAAACCTAAAGTTTTTGGTTGCCGTGCCGATCAATGAGGCATGCCCTTTGCTGCGGGTCGCAAAGACTCCCCTACGTGACAGGAGATTGGCCTTGGGATCGAACAGGATCAAGGTGTTGTGTGTTGATGATTCGGCGCTGATTCGTGATCTGCTCAGCGAGATCATCAACTCGCAGCCGGACATGGAAGTGGTGGCCGTGGCGCCGGATCCACTGGTCGCGCGCGATCTCATCAAGCAGCACAACCCCGATGTCCTGACGCTCGACGTCGAGATGCCGCGCATGGACGGCCTGGATTTTCTCGAGCGTCTCATGCGTCTGCGCCCGATGCCGGTACTGATGGTCTCTTCCCTGACCCAGGCCGGTTCCGAAATCACACTGCGTGCCCTGGAGCTGGGAGCGCTCGATTTCGTTGCCAAGCCGTCGCTAGGCATTCGCAGCGGCATGCTGGAATACGCCAACGACATCGCCGAGAAGATTCGAGCTGCCGCCAAGTCGCGACCGCGTCAGGCGCGCCAGGCTCAGGCTGCACCGCGTGCAGCACTCAAGGCGCCCCTGGTATCGAGTGAGAAACTGATCATCATCGGCGCCTCCACCGGCGGCACGGAGGCGATTCGTGCCGTGCTCGAGCCGCTGCCGGCCAACAGCCCGGCCATTCTGATCACTCAACACATGCCCGGTGGCTTCACCCGCTCTTTCGCCGAGCGGCTCAACCGCCTGTGCAGCATTACCGTGAAGGAAGCCAGCGACGGTGAGCGTGTGCTGCCTGGGCATGCCTATATCGCTCCGGGAGATGCGCATCTCAAGCTGGCGCGGAGCGGGGCGAACTACGTCGCCAGACTCGACGACGGTCCGCCGGTCAATCGCCACCGGCCGTCGGTGGACGTGCTGTTCCATTCCGCCGCCACTCAGGCCGGGCGCAACGCCATCGGCGTGATCCTCACCGGCATGGGCAAGGATGGTGCCGTCGGCCTGCTGGAGATGCGGCAGGCGGGCTCGGCCACCCTGGCACAGGACGAAGCGAGCTGCGTGGTCTTTGGCATGCCGCGAGAAGCCATCGCGCTGGGTGGGGCCGTGGAGGTGGTGGATCTCGACGAGATACCTGAACGCCTGATGGCGTTGGTGGCGGCCTCCGGTCGCGCCCAACGTGTCTGACCTTTTAGTTTTCACCAAGAACAACAACAAGAAACAGGACTTCTGCCTGTCATTATCGCGAGGAACGCCGAAATGAGCCGCATTTTACGCAACATCAGCATTCATGCTTCCATGATTGCCGTTCTGGTCTGCTTTGCCGTCCTGATCGGCGTGGTGGCACTGCTTTCGTTCATGTCGGATCGACAGGCCACTCGGATCATGGCCGATCTCGAGCGCATCAACGTTCAGCAGCTCAACGAGATCAATCGTGCCGATGCGCTGCTCAACGTGGCGCGAGTGAGCCTCGAAATCGCATCCAACCAGATCATGCTGGGCCGCATGGCGGAGGCCAACCAAAGGCTCGATATTGCTGCAGATCGCATGGAATCTGCGGATATGCATTTTTCAAACTTCGTGGCCGCGCCCAAGTCAGAGCGTGCTACCGCGATGGCGCAGCGCATTGAGCAGAGTTTCGGTACGGTGTTGGGCCTGGTACGACAACAGCACACTGCTTTGGATGAGCTGAATACTCCTGGGTTCGGCAATCTTCGCGACGAGCTAATTGAGCCGAGTACTATGCTTGACGCTAGCATGACTGAATTCGTTCAGTATGCCTTTGGCAACGCTCAGGCCATGACCGGCGATTTTCAGACGCAGTCGAAGCGCTTCGTTTTCATCACCCTGAGCGCTGTGCTGCTGGCGCTGCTGGTACTGGTGCTGGTCTACGTGGGGCTGCGCAGCACGGTGATCCGGCCGCTCAACTCGGCGGTCAAGCACCTGCAGGCCATCGCCAAGGCCGATTTGACGGCCAGAATACCCGAGGGCAGCCGCAATGAGATCGGCAAGCTCTTCAATGCCATGCGCAACATGCAGCAGAGCCTGACGCGTATCGTCGCCCAGGTTCGAGACGGCAGCAGCTCGATTCATGTCGGTACGCGCGAAATTGCCAGCGGCAATGCCGACCTCTCTTCGCGCACCGAGCAGCAGGCGGCTTCACTCGAGGAGACGGCTTCCAGCATGGAAGAGATCACCGCCACGGTGCGCCAGAATGCCGACAACGCGCGTCAGGCCAGCGGCCTGGCACTGGATGCCTCGACCACGGCGGAGCGGGGCGGCGAAGTGGTGGATCGCGTGGTCAAGACCATGGGCGGTATCTCGGCCAGCTCGCAGAAGATCAGCGATATCACCAGTGTCATCGACTCCATCGCCTTTCAGACCAACATTCTGGCGCTGAACGCCTCGGTGGAAGCGGCGCGTGCCGGTGAGCAGGGTCGCGGTTTTGCCGTGGTGGCCGGTGAGGTGCGTAATCTGGCCAGCCGCAGCGCCACGGCGGCCAAGGAGATCAAGGAGCTCATCGATGGTTCGGTGGCTCAGGTCAAGGAGGGGTCGCTGCTGGCCGAGCAGGCCGGTGAAACCATGGATGAGGTGGTCAAGGCCGTACGTCGGGTCACCGATATCATGGATGAGATCTCTGCCGCTTCCCAGGAGCAGAGCGACGGTATCGAGCAGGTGAGCCAGGCGGTGGGTCAGATGGACCAGGTGACCCAACAGAACGCCTCGCTGGTGCAGCAGGCGACGGCAGCCGCCGCCTCGCTGGAGGAGCAGGCGAATCGCCTGGAGCAGGCCGTGGCCGTGTTCCGTTTGTCCGGCGACGTGAAGTCCGAAGCCAAGGCGGATGCCGGCGGCGAGGCCTTGACAAAGCGCGCCGGCGTACCTGCCCTGGCCGAACCGGGCGCCTCGCCGCGCAGTGCGTCGCGAGTACCGGCCGAGATCGACCCCAAGCCCAGCCGCAAGCGCCGCAAAGAGGCGGTGGCCGAGGGTGACTGGGAAGAGTTCTGAGTAGCGCAAACGAATCCCGACGGCACTTGGGCGGCCGTCGGTCATGGATCATTGCCTGGATAGAAGAGAGGAATCCCGATGGCCGATAAGAACATGAGCTTTCTCGTGGTAGACGACTTTCCGACCATGCGTCGGATCGTTCGGAGCCTGCTCAAGGAGCTCGGTTACACCAACGTCGAAGAGGCCGAAGATGGCCAGGAGGCGCTGAGCAAGCTGCGCGCCGGTTCGTTCGAGTTCGTGGTGTCCGACTGGAACATGCCGAATCTCGACGGCCTGGAGATGCTCAAGCAGATTCGCGCCGATGCCGCGCTCAAGGACCTGCCCGTGCTGATGGTCACCGCCGAGGCCAAGAAGGAGAACATCATCGCGGCAGCCCAGGCAGGTGCCAGCGGTTACGTGGTGAAGCCTTTCACCGCCGCCACGCTGGAAGAGAAACTCAACAAGATTTTCGAAAAACTGGGCAAGTGACGCCGGCTGGCCAGTCCTGCTTGCGAAGGAGGCAACAAGATGAGCGCAAACGAGTCGCCCGGTGCTGCCGGTGAGGACCTGGTCCAGCGGATCGGCCAGCTGACTCGCATGCTGCGGGAAAGCATGCGCGAGCTGGGGCTGGACAAGGAGATCGAGAAGGCGGCCGAAGCCATCCCCGATGCAAGGGACCGGCTCAATTACGTCGCTACCATGACCGAGCAGGCGGCCGAGCGTGCTCTTAATGCCATCGATCGTGCCCAGCCCCTGCAGGACTCGATCAGCAGCGGCGCCGAGTCGCTGGACAAGCGCTGGGCAGAGTGGTTCGCCGAGCCCAAGGAACTCGACGAAGCGCGCGAGCTGGTCAAGGAAACGCGCTCCTATCTGGCCGAGGTGCCCGACAAGGCCCAGGCTACCCAGAAGGAGCTGCTCGAGATCATGATGGCCCAGGACTTCCAGGACCTGACCGGCCAGGTGATCAAGAAGATGATGGACGTGATCCGTGAGATCGAACACCAGCTTGTTCAGGTGCTGATCGACAACGTGCCCGAGGAGTTGGCCCGCGAGAGCATGCAGCGCAAGGCCAACGACCAGTGGGAGAACGATGCGCGGCGACGGGAAGAGGGGCTCAAGAATGGCCCGCAGATCAAGCCTGGCGCCGATGTGGTCACCAATCAGGATCAGGTGGACGATCTGCTCGATCAGCTCGGCTTCTGAGCGCCACTCAGCATCCTGCCAACGCCTTTCCGTAGTAGTCCGAAAACTGCACTACCTTCCTGGCGCCGAGGGTCGTGGTCGATAAAGCCACGATCATTGGCGCTTTTTGGCGTATCGCCATCCCCTCGTTGACGCCACAATGGCCACCGTGCGGAAAAGTGTGCGGGAGCCATGGCCGACCAGAGCAGCGATCAGGAGAAGACCGAAGAGGCCACGCCTCGACGCCTCGAGAAGGCGCGCGAGGAAGGCCAGGTCGCCCGCTCCCGAGAGCTGACCACCTTCATGTTGCTGTTGGGTGGTGTGGTCGGCATGTGGTCGATGGGGGCGCTGCTCTACGATCAGCTCGGGTTGGTCATGGAGCAGGCCTTTCTGTTCGAGCGGCGTCAGGCCTTCGAGACCGGCCCCATGCTGAGCAATGTGCTCGATCTGGGAACGCGCACACTGCTGACCATGCTGCCGCTGTTTCTGTTGCTGACCCTGGTGGCCCTGGTCGCGCCGGCGCTGCTGGGTGGTTGGCTGATTTCGGCCAAGTCGCTCAAGCCGCAGATGTCGAAGCTCAACCCCTTCAAGGGTCTGAAGCGCATGTTCGGCACCCAGGCGCTGGTCGAGCTGTTCAAGGCGGTGGCCAAGTCGACGCTGATAGGCGGGGTAGGCATGGCCTACCTCTACTTCAACCGCGGCGAATACCTGTCGTTGATGGACCAGCCAACCACCCAGGCATTGGCCCGAGCGTTGATGATGGCTGCCCAGGCCTGCGGACTGATGGTGCTGACCCTGCTGGTGGTGATTCTGATCGACGTGCCCTACCAGCTGTGGAGTCACGCCAAGAAGCTGCGTATGTCCAAGGAAGAGGTCAAGCGCGAGCACAAGGAGTCGGAGGGCGACCCGCACGTCAAGGCGCGGATTCGCTCCCAGCAGCAGGCGATGGCGCGTAGCCGCATGATGAGCAAGGTACCGGAGGCCGACGTGATCATCACCAACCCTACCCATTATGCCGTGGCGTTGCAGTATGACGAGACGCGCATGGGGGCTCCCCGCGTGGTGGCCAAGGGCGCCGACATGGTGGCGGTACGTATTCGTGAGCTGGGCGCGGAAGCCGGCGTTCCGCTGCTGCAGGCACCACCGCTGGCGCGGGCGCTGTATCATCACGTCGATCTGGACCGCGAGATTCCGCTGGATCTGTATACCGCCGTGGCGGAAGTGCTGGCCTGGGCCTTCCGTCTCAAGCACGTTACCCAAGAGGGGGGAGAGGTGCCGCCTACACCCGAAGACTTGCCCATTCCGGAGAGCCTGGCTGTGCCGGCTACCGACGCGGCCGATGGCATAACTGACCAGGGACCGTCCGTGTCCGATGGAGCGCGTCGATGAAATCCCTGAGCCATATTATCGGGCGTCGTGACTGGCTGGGCGACGTGCGCATGAAGCTGCTGGCCGGTCCGATCCTGATCATCATGATCCTCGGCATGATGATCGTGCCGTTGCCACCCTTCGCGCTCGACCTGCTGTTCACCTTCAATATTGCGCTGGCGGTGATGGTGCTGCTGGTCAGCATGTTCACCCAGAAGCCGCTCGATTTTGCCGCTTTCCCGGCGGTACTGCTGTTCACCACGCTGCTGCGGCTGTCACTCAACGTGGCTTCGACCCGGGTCATCCTGATGGAAGGCCACCAGGGCGGTGATTCCGCGGGCAAGGTGATCGAGGCCTTCGGGCAGTTTCTCATCGGCGGCAACTTCGCCGTGGGCCTGGTGGTGTTCCTGATTCTCGTCATCATCAACTTCATGGTCATCACCAAGGGCGCGGGGCGTATCGCCGAGGTCGGCGCGCGTTTCATGCTCGATGCCATGCCCGGCAAACAGATGGCCATCGACGCCGACCTCAACGCAGGCCTGATCGGCGAAGAAGACGCACGCAAACGGCGTGCCGAAGTGGCCCAGGAGGCCGATTTCTACGGCTCAATGGACGGTGCCAGCAAGTTCGTGCGTGGCGATGCCATGGCCGGCCTGGTGATCATGGTGGTCAACATCATCGGCGGGCTGCTGATCGGCATGCTGCAGCACGGCATGGGTTTCGGCGATGCCGCCAAGACCTACACCCTGATGACTATCGGCGACGGCCTGGTGGCCCAGATTCCCGCCCTGATCATTTCCACCGCTGCCGGTGTGACCGTGTCTCGCGTGAACACCGAACAGGACGTCGGCCAGCAGATGATCAGCCAGCTGTTCGTCAACCCCCAGGTCATGGTGCTGGCGGCGCTGGTCATGGGTCTGCTTGGCCTGGTGCCCGGCATGCCCAACCTGGTGTTCCTGATCTTCACCGGCCTGCTGGCCGGCCTGGCCTGGATGCTGACGCGCCAGAAGGAGCAGCAACTGGTGGAGCAAGAGCTGAATACCGAGCCACCACCCCCGCCCGAGGCACCCGAGGCCAGTTGGGACGACGTGCAACTGGTCGACACCCTGGGGCTGGAGGTCGGTCATCGCCTGATTCCGCTGGTGGATCAGCGTCAGGACGGCGAGCTGCTGGGCCGCATCAAGAGCGTGCGCAAGAAATTCGCCCAGGAGGTCGGGTTCCTGCCCGCCGTGGTGCACATACGCGACAACCTGGAGCTGGGTGCCAACACTTACGTGATCACCCTGAAGGGAGCCGAGATCGGCCGCGCCGAAGCCTTCCCGGGACAGTGGCTCGCCATCGACCCCGGTCAGGTCACCGGCCAGCTGCAGGGCACGCCGACCGCCGACCCGGCATTCGGTCTGCCGGCGATCTGGATCGACGCGGGTCAGCGCGAGCATGCCCAGGTGTATGGCTATACCGTGGTCGATGCCGGCACGGTGATCGCTACCCATCTCAACCACTTGCTGCACCGTCATGCGCCCGAGATGCTCGGCCGCCAGGAGGTGCAGAAGCTGCTCGACAAGCTGGGCGAGGAGCAGAAGTCTCTGGTCGAGGATGTCGTGCCCAAGGCCGTCAACCTGACGGCGCTGCAACGTATCCTGCAGAATCTGCTGGAAGAGGATGTCTCCATTCGCGACATGCGTACCATACTGGATACGTTGGCCGAGTACGCCCCGCACCAGCAGGACATCAACGAGCTGACGGCGCTGGTACGCATTGCCCTCGGGCGGGCAATTACTCAGCAGTGGTATCCAGGGCGCGATACGCTGAACGTGATCGGCCTGGATGCCCAGCTCGAGCAGGTACTGATGCAGGCCATGAACGGCAACGGATCGCTCGAGCCTGGGCTGGCGGAAACGCTGATGAGTCAGGCCGAACAAGCCGTCGAGCGGCATGAGGCCAGCGGAGAGCCGCCGGTACTGGTGGTTCAGCACAGCCTGAGACCGTTGCTGGCCAGGTTCCTGCGTCGGCGCATGCGCCATCTGGTGGTCATGTCGCAGGCGGAGATACCCGATGATCGGACACTGCGCGTCACGACGCTGGTGGGAGGTCGATAAGCGATGAGTGTGATGCGGTTCCTGGGAGCCAACAGTCGCGAAGCCATGCGCCAGGTGCGTGCCGCACTTGGTGACGAAGCGCTGATTCTGGCCAATCGACATACCGAACAGGGGGTCGAGATTCTGGCGATGGCCGAGTCGGCTACGCCGACGCCCAGCGAGGCGATTCGCCAAAAGCAGCCCGAGCCCGAGGCTCCCGCTGGGCAAGCGATGCCGACCGGCGCAGACCCGGCCCAGGCTCAGGTACAGGCTTTCGAGGCCATGAGTGCCAGGTTGCTCGAGGAGATGCGTGACATGCGCGCTCTGCTGGCGCGCGAGAGAAGCCGACCGGAGACGGGCGGCGCAGCCGGCGAGCAGTTCGTGCGGGCAATGCTCGAAGCGGGTTTCAGCCCGGCGCTGGCCGAAGAGGTCGTCGCGTCGTTGCCGGAAGAGCTGGCTGGTGTCGAAGCGCTGGACGAGCGTGCCATGGCTTGGCTCTTACGTCAGCTGTCCAAGCGACTCGAAGGCCTGGACGACGAAGCCGCCTTCATGGATCGCGCCGGCATCGTGGCGCTGATCGGTCCTACCGGCGTAGGCAAGACCACCACCACGGCCAAGCTGACGGCACGCTATGTCATGCGCCACGGCACCCGGCCGGTGGCTCTGGTGACCACCGACAGCTTCCGTATCGGAGCCCATGAGCAGTTGCGTATCTATTCGCGGCTGCTCGACGTTCCCATGTACGCCCTCAACGCCGACCAGCCGGTGTCGGATCTGCTCGAGCGGATGAAGGGCAAGTCCTGCGTCATCATCGACACGGTGGGTATGAGCCAGCGCGATCAGCGTGTGATCGAACAGATCGGTCACCTGCGCGGCGGCAACACCTCGGTGCGGCTGGTGCTGCTGCTCAACGCTGCCAGTAATCCGGAGACCCTGGAAGAGGTGGTGGTGCGCTATCGTCAGGCGGCCCAGGCGGCCGGTGGCGAGCTCAATGACTGCATCATCACCAAGCTGGACGAGGCGGGCAGACTGGCCCCGGTACTGGACATCGTCATGCGCCACGGGCTGCGACTGCTGTTCGTCTCTCACGGCCAGCGGGTGCCGGAGGACATGGCCCTGGCCGAGCCCGTCTCGCTCATCGAGCAGTGTCTGGCCAATCGTGTGCCCCTGGCTCGTTCCACCACCTCGCCGACGGCCGCAGACATCTCCTCGCGCGGTGCCGGCAATCTGCTGGGGCAGGGGCGCCGCCTGGCAACGGTGCTGCAGGCGTTGCGCCAGCGCTTACCGGCCTTCGACGGGCTGGAAGCCGTATGGAATCTGCTGGGTCTGCCGGCTTCCGTGCAGCAGCAGCGTCTCGATGCGCTACTGGCAGATCATCCCCGAGCCGGCCAGGCTCACGGCATGCTGTGGAGCGAGCGGCGACGCGTTCCTGGCGAGCACTGGGCGATGCCCGACGTGGCACTGAATGCACAAGGAACCTGGCTGGCGCTGCCGCTGTTGCAGCATCGCCAGGTGGCGGGCCAACAGGCCCGTCTCGAAGGCGCGTTGCAGCACCACGTTGCCGGTGTGCATCTGATGAATGGGCTACCCGATGCCGAGGCCGGCGACTGGCTGGAGCGTCAGGGCCTGTCCTGGTGCAGCCAGGTTCGGAGCAGCTTGCGGGTCGCCCATGCGGGCGAGCGTTACAGCTTGGCTGCGCTGGAGTCGATGGCCGAGCCCACCGGTCAGGTTCGCTGCCGTTTCCGCGGCGCGCCTGCACGCCTCATGCTCGCGACGCTGCCGGTAGAGGTGAGCTTCAAGGGCAGCCGCCGTGAACGGTCGGGCTTCGACGCGCAGGCCTGGTTTGGTGAGGTTCGCGATGCAGAGAGCGGCAAGGCCTTGGCCAGACGCTATTGGATCGTACCCGCCGGGCTGAGCCGCGACCCCGAACCGCTGCTGCTTGCGCTGCTGCAAGCCGATGTGCTGCCGCAACTCGCACGCCGCGCCTGGCAGCGTCTCGAGCCGACCGAGGCTGGCGACCTGCGTGCCGATGTCCGCTTGCTCATGGCCAGCGGTCTGGCCACGGTGGCAGCCCACCTCGACCTTGCCGAAGACGAAGCCGCCATGGATCTCAGAGCCGAGCTGCTGGGTCTTGGCGGTGGGCGTCGCCGACGCCGAGACGTGGCGCTGCTCGAGTCTCTGCTACAACTTTTCCTGGTGCGCGATGCCATTCGCCACCTTGGCCTCGGTGAACGGGAGACAGGCTAGATGGGATGGGACCAGGCCGCAGGCTTGCGCCAATGGGCAAATGGAACGACGCAGGATGAGTGCCCGACACACGTGGCCGAGATGCTGGTCGAGCTGGCCACGGGAAACAAGTCGGAGAATACCCGGCCCAAGCGGGCCAGCGCCCAGCCTGCCGCTGCCAAGGCAGCGCCTGTGCCGCCGCGGTCAGCGGGCAGTGCGCGGGAGCGGACGCTGATGGTGCTGGGGTTGCCGGGCACTGCCGAGCGACACACCGCACGGGTCAGCGAATTGCTCGAGAGCTGGGCCCAGGAGGGACGGAGCTGGGTGGGCGATCCCGGTACCTGGCGTATCGTGGCGCTACCGATTGCCAGCCCGC
Organism: Billgrantia desiderata; assembly: GCA_011742915.1. GTDB lineage: Bacteria > Pseudomonadota > Gammaproteobacteria > Pseudomonadales > Halomonadaceae > Halomonas > Halomonas desiderata. The sequence continues at coordinate 54,206 of JAAQTN010000015.1, forward strand.
ACCTGTCGCTGCTGGCAGCACAGCAATCTCAATGGGCACTGTGGATAGACGACGACCTGGAGGCGTTCCGCCGCGGCTATCGCATGCTCAAGCAGATCGCCGAGCAGGGTGGGCCGCGACGCTTGATTGCCGTGCATCCGCCGGGCGTGGGGCGGCAGGGGCTGCTGAGCAATCTCCAGTACGTTGCGCAAGCGTATTTCGATATCGAACTGTTGGTATTGGCGAGATGAAACCGTTCAGCCTGCGGCAACTCTGTTTTCTGACTCTTGGCGGGCTGTGGGCGGGCCTGGCTCAGGCGGCCGGCAGTTGGGTGGCCACGGCTCCTGCGGTGCAGGTCGTCATGGCCGAGCGACCCGCCATGTCCGCTGCCTTGTTGCCGCCATCTCCCGAACTGGCACGTGGGCAGGTGATGGGCCGCGTGGTCTGGCAGTTTGAGTCGCCCGCCGGCAGGGAGGTGAATGCCTGGCTCTGCCACCCGGGGGACTGCATTCGCCTGCCCGGGCCGCGAGGGCAGACCGAGGCCCTGGCCGGGGTGCCGGCCGATACACCACTCAACTTTCAGTTTTCCCTACAGGAGCGTGGGCAGCGTGCCGCAACCCTGCAGGGGCTGCAAGTGATCGTGAATCACGACGACCTGCAGTGATTCTGACCCGTCGAGCGCCGATCGGCATCGCTCGAGGGAACCGTCAGCCGCGAGAGCAAGAGCATGTACACAGCACGAGGCAAGATCGAACAGGCAGACCTGCTGGAGGAGTACCTGCCGCTGGTGAGGCGCCAGGCGCTGTCCATGCAGGTTCGACTGCCGGCAAGTATCGAGCTCGATGATCTGATCCAGGCCGGCACCGTGGGGTTGCTCGAGGCGATGGGTCGCTTCGATGCCACTCAGGGGGCGAGTTTCGCTACCTTTGCCAGCCAGCGTATCCGTGGCGCCATGCTGGACGAGCTGCGCAGCCGCGACTGGCTGCCTCGCAGCGTGAGGCGTAACGCCCGGGCGGTCGATGAGGCCGTGCGCAGTCTGGAACAGAAGCTCGGCCGGGCGGCAGACGAGCTTGAAATAGCCGCCGAGCTCGACATGGAGCTCGAGGAGTATCGCCAGCTACTCAGTGATACCAACAGCGGCCATCTGCTGCCCTTCGAGGTGCTCGTCTCGGAAGGCGCCGAACCCGGCATCGAGGACGCTTCGCTCGATACGCCTTATCACATGCTCATCGACGAGGAGCGGCGTCGACAACTGGTCGATGGCATCGAGGCACTGCCCGAGCGTGAAAAGCTGCTGATGGCACTCTATTACCAGGAAGAGCTCAACCTGAAGGAGATCGGCGCTGTGCTCGGTGTCACCGAGTCGCGAGTGTGCCAGCTGCACAGCCAGGCGGTAAGCCGGTTGCGGGCACGCTTGGCGGACAGCGACGCCTAGGTTTTTCCAAAGGTTTTCCCAAAGCCAACGGCGCAGGAAGGCATCTCTCGCAAGCCTAGAGGTTGTCCATCAGCGCCTTGGTGCTGGTCAGGGCATTCATGTAGCACCCGTGCAGCCGGTCGGCGGGCACTTCTTCGAGGGCTTCCTCGACCTGGCGTTCGTGGTTCTCGCACAGCACCAGCACGGCGCCGAGAGGTCCGCTGCGATACTTCAATGCATTGATGATCGATTCACCCAGGGGCAGGTGGTCGAGCAAGGTATTGCGATCCTCTTCGAGCAGGGCATCCATCATCGAGAACAGTCCGGTGGTGAAGGCATCCTCGGGATCGAGAGCGGGGAAGGGGGCCGCCAGATAGCGGCACATGAAGGCGCGGATCAGCGCCATGCGCAGCACGATGCGGGACGAGGGCTGCAGGCTTGCCAGGGTCAGGGTCAGAATCAGCCGGCGCAGTTCGATCAACCCCAGGATCTGTACCGCGCGATGCAGATCGACCGCCTTGCCGCCACGGTTGAAATAGGAGGAGTTGGCGCGGCGCAGAATCGCCACATGCAGATGGGGCACCTGCACCACCAGCTCGTGCAGCCGGTTGAGGTCACTGCTGTCTTCCTCGTAGAGCGCGCGAATCAGGCGAATCTGGGCGGCACGGTTGCCGTGGCGTCCTCGGGACGGCGAGGCAATGAAGCTGGGGCGTGCCAGATAGTCGCCGTCGTAGTAATCGCAGCCCATCATCTGGTACCGCTCCAGGGCTGCGCGGCTGTCGAGATTTTCGACCAGCAGCTTGATATTGCGAGCCGGGAGCTTTTCCAGCGTCTTTTCATCCAGTTCGTTGGGTGAGGTCAGCTGTATGATGTCACAGTGGCCGAGCAGCGCCTCGGGATCCTGCTTGAACAATCGAGAAGGCACGATGACCCGGTAGCCTCGCTCGCGAATGTCGTCCAGACGCCCGAGCAGCTCGTTATCCAGCGTACGGGCCTCGGCAACGCCAAGCGCCAGCCGCGGTGCCGGGGTGGGCAGCAGTTCGGGGCGATCGAGCCATTCCAGGGGTAGGTCGACGAACAGCGTCCTGTCGCCCAACAGTCCGGCATCGCCAAGCTCGTAGACGGCGCTGGCCAGAGCCCGGGCGGTAGCGGACATGAGATCCTCGACTTCATCCTCGGCGTCGCTGCGCCGGGTGTAGACGAGACGATCCGCCACGTGATGGTGGCTGGCATCGTGAACCGGATGGAGAGCGATGGTGAAAGGCTCTGGACCCCTTTGCTCGGGCATGTGGCTTGGCTCCCTGCTGAGTGCTGCAACACCCAGGTATGTTCTCATGTTTCCAGATATGACGGCGGCTCCGGACCTGCTTTTCCTACGCTTGCTGCTTCTACAATGCCTGGCGCAGCGCCGCGAGGCCCGGTTCGAGATCCGGTGCGAGGCTCTCGAGGGCGGGGCGTGCATGAAAGAAGCCCTGCTGCTTCGGAATGCCGTGACGCCCCAGCCACAGTGCCTCGTCGCGGGTCTCCACGCCCTCGGCAATCAGGTCGATACCGAGCTCCCCGGCGAGGCTGACGAGGGCTCTGAGAATCGCCTGTCGGCGAACGTCGTCATCGCAACCCATCACCAGGGCGCGGTCTATCTTGAGCCGGTCCGGGTGCAGTATCGTCAACAGATCGAGATTGGCGAAGCCGTTGCCGAAGTCATCCAGGGCAGTGGTGAATCCCATGCTGCGATAGGCTTCGATGATGTTGCGCAAGTGCTCCTGGTCCTGCACCTTTTCGCTTTCGGTAACCTCGAACACCAACCGCTCCGTCGGCCACCCTACCTGCTGGGAAATGGCCAGCGTCGCCTGAATGCACGCCTGGGGTTCGTAAACGGCATTGGGCAGAAAATTGATCGACAGGCTCTCGCGCATGCCGAGCCGGCTGGCAAGCTCGATGGCGCGGATGCGGCAGGCCTGATCGAAGCGGTAGAGCAGGCGGGGCGTCACCTTGGCCAGGATGCTGCCTGCAGATTCGCCGGCGGGCCCTCTCACCAAAGCCTCGTAGGTGATGACCCTGGCCGAGGTCAGATCGACGATCGGTTGGAAGGCCATGGTGAAGTCGAAGGGCAGCTCGCCTTCGCAGCGCTCGCAGTGTCCCTCCTTCTCAACGCATCGATGCATGGCAACTCCTTCCCGAGCCTGTTCGGTATCGTCTGCGTGTTTGGGCAGTGCAGTGCACTCACCGTCTCGTCGAACCGTCACCGGTCAAGCCCACCTGCCCATCCTATCGGCAGTGCTGGGGAGAACTTTAGCTGCTCAGGAAAAATTGATCTGTATCAATTGTTCATGGGCAATCCCGTTATCGAACTAAAGCGCTCGCTATCGCTGCCGATATTTTTCGTTAGACTCGATGCCTGCGCATCTCAGGAGCCTGAATGAATCCCTCGACCATCATCGGCATGTTTGCCAGCATCGTGCTGCTCGTCAGCGTCTTGTTCTTCACTGCCGAATCGCCCCAGAGCTTTCTCAACCTGCCGGGATTGGCCATCGTGCTGGCGGGCACCATGGCGGCCACCTTCATCAGCTACCCGCTCAAGGAGGTCGTCAGGGTGGTGCGCCTGGTGGGGCTGGTGTTTCGGCGCGAGAACACCTACATAAGGGACGACATCAAGGAACTGGTCGACATTTCGCGGCTGTGGTTCAAGGGCGACGTCAGGGCCGTCGAGGCAGCGCTGGAGAAGGCGCGCAATCCCTTCCTGCGCACCGGCATTCACCTGGTCATTGCCAACACCAAGGAAGAAGAGATCTTCGATCTGCTGCGCTGGCGCATTGCCCGGCTCAAGGCCCGCGAGCACGCCGAGGCGCAGATATTTCGCACCATGGCAACCTATGCGCCGGCATTCGGCATGATCGGCACCCTGGTTGGGTTGGTCAACATGCTCGAGGTGATGGAGTCCGGCGACCTGCACGTGATCGGGCCGCGTATGGCCGTGGCCTTGCTGACGACCTTCTACGGCATCCTGCTGGCCAACCTGGTGTTCAAGCCGATCGCCGTGAAGCTGGAGCGCCGCACCGAAGAGCGCCTGATCGCCATGAACATGGTACTCGAGGGCATCTCGCTCATCACCAAGCGGCGTCTGCCGTCGTTCATCGAGGAGACCCTCAACTCCTTTGTGGCCAACTATCACGACGAGATCCGCGATCCCAGCGTGGCCAAGCGCGACGTTATCGACGATCAGGTGCAGAATGCTCGATCGTAGCACCCGCAACGTGCTGCATCCCCCGCCCACCGGCGAAGGGGATGAAGAGAGCTGGCTGGTCAGCTACCTGGACGTATTGACGCTGCTGATCACTCTGTTCGTGCTGCTGCTCTCGCTGGCCGGGAACGGCCTGGCCGTGCAGGGCAGTCGTCATGGCGGCGAGGTGGCCACGGCGATCACGCCCCAGGCCGAGGCGGCGGCACGCATGGTGGCGGGAGCGGGGCTCAAGCCACAGCATGAGGGATTGCAGCCACGCTTGCCGAGCCTGAACATCGAAGGCGTCAGCGTCGCCGAAGGGCAGCGCGGCATTACCCTGCGTATCGATGACAACCTGCTGTTCAGCAGCGGCCAGGCCACCCTGACGGCACAGGGGCGCGAGGTCCTCAGCGGCTTGCGCGAAACGCTGGAAAGATTCGACGGGGACATCTCGGTCGAGGGACATACCGACGACATTCCCATCGCCACCGCCCAGTTTCCCTCCAACTGGGAGCTCTCTTCAGCACGTGCGATCGCCGTGCTGCGCTATCTCTCCGAGCTCGGGGTGCCCACCCAGCGGCTGAGAGCGGTGGGCTATGCCGACACACGTCCCATGGAGAGCAACGACTCCATCCAGGGGCGTGCCGCCAACCGGCGCGTCGAGCTGCTGTTGCATCAGGAACTGAGGGATAGCTAGGGGGCATCGAGCCCCCTCAGTGATCGACCCGACCCAACAGCAGGAATTCGATCAGTGCCTTCTGGGCATGCAGGCGGTTGCCGGCTTCCTGCCAGACCACGGCGCGCGGATCGTCGAGCAGCGTCTCGCTGATCTCCTCACCGCGATGGGCCGGCAAACAGTGCAGGAAGAGCACATCCGGCTTGGCCAGGTCGAGCAGCGCCTCGCTGACCTGGAAGCCGGCGAAGTCGGCTTCACGCTTGGCCTGTTCCTCTTCCTGGCCCATCGAGGCCCACACGTCGGTGGTGACCAGGTCGGCACCGGCCACGGCTGCGGCAGGGTCGCGCAACAGAGTGACCCGGTCGCCGGCGGCAGCGAGAATGTCCTGGCGCGGCTCGTAGCCCTCGGGGCAGCATATCCGCAGCTGGAAGTCGAACTGCCGCGCGGCATTGATCCACGAGTGGCACATGTTGTTGCCGTCGCCGATCCATACCGCCGTGCGGCCGCGTACGCTGCCGCGCAGTTCGGTCCAGGTCATCACGTCGGCCAGCAGCTGGCAGGGGTGGTAATCGTCGGAGAGCGCATTGATCACCGGTACCGAGCTTGCCGCGGCATAGGTCTCGAGGCCGGCATGGGAGAAGGTGCGAATCATGACGATGTCGACCATCTCCGCGAGCACCCTGGCCGTGTCCTCGATCGGCTCGCCGCGACCGAGCTGAGTGTCGCGCGGCGAGAGGAACAGCGCGTGGCCACCGAAGTGCGCCATGGCGGTTTCGAACGAGACCCGGGTGCGCGTCGACGACTTCTCGAAAATCATCGCCAGCGTGCGATTGGTGAACGGCGCGTAGACAGGCCCTTGTGCGCGCAGGCGATTCTTGATCGTGATGGCGCGCTGGATCAGGTAGTGCAGCTCGTCGGGACTCAGGTCCAACAGGGTCAGGAAATGGCGTGTCGCCATGGCGATCTCTCCGCGCGAAAAAACCACCATCCTATCCAGCCTGCGGGGGATGCGCAATTCGCCCGTCGTCAGTAGAATGGAGCCATGAGCAAGAGGTTGAGTGCTGCACTCGGGTATTTCCCACCCAGCATTCTCGGCCACCATATCTTCCAACAGGGAGCGCACATGAGCACTACCATCGAGAACATTCAGCGCCAGATCAGCGAAAACCCCATCCTGATCTACATGAAGGGCACGCCCCAACTGCCGCAGTGCGGCTTTTCCGCCCAGACCGTGCAGGCTCTGATGTCCTGTGGCGAGCGCTTCGCCTTCGTCAACGTGCTGGACAACCCCGACATTCGCGCCGAGCTGCCCAAGTATGCCAACTGGCCGACCTTCCCCCAACTGTGGGTCGAGGGCGAACTGGTGGGCGGCTGCGACATCGTCACCGAGATGTATCAAAGCGGCGAGCTGGAAAAGCTGATCAAGGACGCGGCGGCCCGGGCCAACGCCAACGAGGAAGGCGGCAACGCCTGATCCCGTTTTCCAGGGCACGACAAGGCCCACGAGCTTCGGCTCGTGGGCCTTGTCGCTATTGGGCAGGTGCTTGTTCGCTTACTTCGAGTTACCAAAACCCAGAGCAGAGTCGATTGAAATCCTTCGGCCCCACTACCACGCTGAACGGGACAAGGCCCGAAATGGATTCAGGCAGCAGGTGGCTTCGAACGCAAGGCGAACAGCGCCGGGTCTGCGTTCGCCGCCTCCTGAAACGACAGGGAGGAAGCATGCAAACGCCATTGGAAATCACCTACCAGCATGTCACGCGCTCGGCGTGGATCGATGAGTACGTGCGCTCTCGCGTGGCCAAGCTCGAACACTTCAGCAAGGACATCGTCTCCTGTCGCGTCACCATCGAGCAGACCCAGAATCCTCACAAGACCGGCAATCCCTACCGGGCGCTTGTCGAGGTGGTCTTGCCGGCCAAGGGCGAGCTCGTGGCCGAGAAGAGCGACAAGGTGACCGACCCCCAGGTCCAGCTTCGCCCTATCATTCGCAACGCCTTCGAAGCGATGGAGAAGCAGCTCAAGAAGCAGACCGCCAAGCGTGACGGCAAGGTCAAGCAGCACAACGACGAGCCGCTGCCACCGGTGGCGACGGTAGTACGCATGTTCGAGAAGGATGGCTACGGTTTTCTCAAGAGCGTCAGCGGCCAGGAATATTACTTTCACCGCAATGCAGTGCTGCACGGCGACTTCGACCGGCTGACCGTGGGCACCCGAGTACGTTTCGAGCCCAACGAAGGCGACGAGGGGCTACAAGCCAGCTCCATACAGATCATCGACAAGCCCGGCGTGGGCGGCTCGGCGGATGGTGAGGATGACCTCGACATGCCCGCCGGCTGGGAGCAGGAGCCCCGTCACTGAGAGTCCTGTAGCACCGAGAGCCCTGTAGCAGGCGTCAGAGCTCCTCGAGACCCTGCTCACGCTGCGCCAGCGCCCAGCCGCCCAGGTCCTTGTAGCGGTTGACGATGGCGCAGAACAGCTCGGCGGTACGCTCGGTGTCGTAGCGTGCCGAGTGCGCTTCCTGGTTGTCGAAGGGGATGCCCGCCGCACGACAGGCTCGGGCCAGAACCGTCTGGCCGTAGACCAGTCCCGAGAGGCTGGCGGTGTCGAAGCTGGAGAAAGGGTGGAAGGGGTTGCGCTTGATGCCACAGCGGTTGACCGCGGCATTGAGGAAGCCGTGGTCGAAGGCGGCGTTGTGGCCCACCAGCACGGCGCGGGTGCAGCCGTGGGACTTGATCGCCTTGCGTACCGGGCGAAAGATCTCGCCCAGTGCCTCGGCCTCGGAAAGTGCGATCTTCTGGCGCAGCGGGTCGTCGAGCTTGATGCCGGTGAAATCGAGCGCCGACTGTTCCACGTTGGCACCGGAGAAAGGCTGCACATGGTAGGCGTAGGTAGCGTCGGGCATCAGGTTGCCTTCCGGATCCATCGTCAGCGTCACCGCGGCGATCTCGAGAATGGCGTCGCGTTCGGCGTTGAAACCGCCGGTTTCCAGGTCGACCACTACCGGCAGGAAACTGCGAAACCGCTGGGCCATCAACTCGCGGGTGATCGCCTCGCTCATGCGCCTCTCCTCATCACTTCCCTCTCGCTGCCTGTCGCTGTCGTCGTGTCGTCTCGGTGTTGGTCCGCCGTGACCAGTCCGTCGCGTTATGGACGAAAAGTCTATCAGCTTGGCTGCGATACGTCCTGTCGCCGGTATTCGCCGGCCGGCAGCCACGCTATACTGCTCGCTCTGTGACGTTTACCTGAGAGGAGCCCCCGAATGTCCGATGTCAAGAAGGTCGTGCTTGCCTATTCCGGCGGCCTGGACACGTCCGTCATCGTCAAGTGGTTGCAGGAAACCTACAACTGCGAAGTCGTGACCTTTACCGCCGACATCGGTCAGGGCGAGGAAGTGGAGCCGGCGCGTGCCAAGGCCCAGGCGCTGGGCGTGAAGGAGATCTACATCGAGGACCTGCGCGAGGAGTTCGTGCGCGACTACGTCTATCCGATGTTCCGTGCCAACACCATCTACGAGGGCGAGTACCTGCTCGGCACCTCCATTGCGCGTCCGCTGATCGCCAAGCGTCTGATCGAGATCGCCAACGAGACCGGTGCCGATGCCATCTCCCATGGCGCCACCGGCAAGGGCAACGACCAGGTGCGCTTCGAGATGGGCGCCTATGCGCTGAAGCCCGGCGTCAAGGTGATCGCGCCGTGGCGCGAGTGGGACCTCACTTCCCGCGAGAAGCTGATGGCCTACTGCGAGCAGCACGACATTCCCGTCGACTTCTCCAAGAGCAAGAAGAAGTCGCCGTACTCCATGGATGCCAACCTGCTGCACATCTCCTATGAGGGCGGTATCCTCGAGGATCCGTGGGCCGAGGCCGAGGAGGACATGTGGCGCTGGAGCGTGTCGCCCGAGGCTGCTCCAGATGAGCCCACCTACGTCGAGCTCACCTACGACAAGGGTGACGTCGTCGCCATCGACGGCAAGCCGATGAAGCCCCACGAAGTACTCGAGAGGCTCAACAAGCTGGGCGGCGACAACGGTATCGGCCGTCTCGACATCGTCGAGAACCGCTACGTCGGCATGAAGTCCCGCGGCTGCTACGAGACCCCGGGCGGCACCATCATGCTGCGCGCCCACCGCGCCATCGAATCGATCACCCTCGACCGCGAGGAAGCTCACCTCAAGGATGAGCTGATGCCCAAGTACGCCAAGGTGATCTACAACGGCTACTGGTGGAGCCCGGAGCGCCGCATGCTGCAGGCCGCCATCGACGAGACCCAGAAGAACGTCTGCGGAGTGGTGCGCATGAAGCTCTACAAGGGCAATGCCACCGTGGTCGGCCGCAAGTCCGAACAGTCGCTGTTCGACGAGTCCATCGCTACCTTCGAGGACGATGCCGGCGCCTACAATCAGAAGGATGCCGAAGGCTTCATCAAGCTCAACGCGCTGCGTCTGCGCATTGCGGCCGGTAAGGGCCGCCAACAGAGCTAAGGAAACGCTGATTTATTGCTGCGCTCGATATCTTGGCCGCCAGCGGTGCTCGAAATCCTCACCTAGTACCGCATAGGCTCCGGTTGACTCGCAGCCTTCGGCTTCTCGCCCTTCGGGGCCAGCCTATGGCTGTTTGTCGCTTCGCTCGGTACTGTGCTCCGGTGGCGGCCAACCTCTCTTCGCTCGCGACATAAATCAGACGTTCCCTGATGAATGTCGGCGCCGGCCAATGGCCGGCGCTCTCGTTTGAAAAGTACGTGAGGGTGATAACAATGCTGAAGAAACTCTTGGGTGGACTGTTCGGCAGCGGTGAGGCCAAGTCGGGCACGGCCAGGGCCGCCGAGCCAGTGGAGTACAACGGCTACCAGATCGTCTCGGAGCCGGTCGAGCAGGGCGGCCAGTACCGCGTCAGCGGCTGGATTCGCAAGCCCGGTGCCGACGGCGAGGTACTCGAGCATCGCTTCGAGCGCTCCGACCTGGTACCGGGTCGCGAGGCCTGCGACCAGCTGATGGTGAGCAAGGCGCAGCGCTACATCGATCAGGTCGGCGACGGCATGTTCGAGCCGCGCTGAGCGCCGGTCGTAGCGGAGGATTCGCGCCGCTTCCTCATCCCTTGGCCCAAGTGCCGGACCTGGCGCGTGTCGATACACTACTCCTAACGCATATTAGCGAAACGCTGAACAAATCGCCGAGCGAGATGAAGCGGCTAGGTTCGTTCCCGACGAACCAACGCACTTCCCACATCCCTGTGGGTCGCAAGGCGCACGGAGCACAGTGCCGAGCGAAGCGACAAACAGCCGTAGGCTGGCCCCGAAGGGGCGAGAAGCCGAAGGCTTCGAGTCAACCGGAGCATATGGGGTATATGTGAGGATTCCGACGGTCCGACGCTTCGGCACCGCGCAACGCAGTGATTCGCTCGCGCAGGCATTTTGTTCAGTGTTTCCTTAGCGATGGGAGACGGTATGCAACTACTCCACCGGGCCTCGCCCTGGCGTGAGCTCTTCGCCGACGATACGCCACCGGCGCCGGCAACCTTGCTGGCGCCACTGTGCGAAGCGCTGGACGAACTTGGGCCGAGCACCGATCTTCCTGCCGCCCATGCCTGGCAGCCGCGGCTGGTCGAGGCGCTCGAGCGGCTCGACCTGCCGGCCTGGCGCATCAGTCAGTTGATCAGCGATCACAACGAAATGCTTTACCGGCGGGCCATTCTACTCTCGCTCAACGAGATGCAGGGGCAGGGCTGGGGCAAGCCACCGGTGGCGTTCTGCGTACTGACGCTGGGTTCCGCCGGGCGTCATGAAAGCCTGCTGGGGCCCGATCAGGACAACGCCATGATCGTGGCCGACTATCCCGACTCCCGCCATACCGAGATCGACGGCTTCTTCCAGGCGCTGGGCGAACGTTTCACCGCACGCCTCGACGAGGCGGGCATACCGCTGTGCAATGGCCATGTGATGGCACGCTGGCCGATGTGGCGCAAGCGCCTCTCCGAGTGGTGTGAGCAGCTGACCCTGTGGACCCAGGACCGGCGGGTCAAGCGCGTACAGCAGAGCAACATCCTGCTCGACTTTCATCCCGCCTTCGGCGATGCCGATTTGGCCTCGGCGCTGGCCGAGCATGTTCGGCTCGTCATGCCCGGGGCCGGCCTGTTCCTCGACGAGATGGCGAATCTGCTCGATGAACTGCCGGTGGCGCTGGATCGCTTCGGGCGGCTGGCTGGGGACGGGGACGGAGCTCCCCACGAGAATGCACTGAATCTCAAGCGTCAGGGGCTGTTGCCGCTGGTCAATGCCGTACGCCTGTTGTCGTTGCGCCATGGCGTAAGCGTGCCCGATACGCGTCTGCGGCTGCCGGCCCTGGTATTGAAAGGGGCGCTCACGGCACAGCAGGCCCGAGCAGGCACAGCGGCGTTGGACCGCCTGCAGGAGCTGTTGCTGCAAGCGCAGCTGGCGAGCCTGAAGGCGGGTGGGGCGCCGGATGGTTGGGTCGACGCGACCCGGCTGGAAGAGGACCAGCGGCTGCTGCTGCGTCACGACATGCAGGTGATACGCCGTCTGGTGAAGACGGCACAGATCGCAAGCGGCAGGTAGCCGTAGCCAAGGGCGGCTACCTGCCGTGAGACAGGCGTTAGAAGGTTTCCCACTCCTCTTCGGCTTTCTTCTTACGCTTCCGGGGCTGTGGCTTCGGATCCACCGGTCGCGACGTGACGGATGGGGTTGCCGGAAGCGGGCGCTGCGGTTGGGCCCTAGGCGTCGAAACGCTGTTGGCAGGCGCATCGCCCAAAACGAAAGTGGACATCAGCTCGTCGAGCAGACGTGCATTCTCGTGCATGGTGGCTGCCAGGCTGGCGCTCTGATTGACCATGGCGGCGTTCTGCTGCGTCATGGTGTCCATCTCGGCCACTGCCGTATTGACCTGCTCGATGCCCGCGGTCTGCTCCCGTGCGCCGGCAGTGATCTCGCTGATCACATCCGACACCTGAACCACGCTTTGACGCAGCTCCATCATACGCTCGACGACCGCCTGCACGATCTCGCTACCCTCCTGAGTGTGCTTGACCGAGGTATCGATCAATCCGCGAATGTCCTTTGCCGCATCGGACGAGCGGCTGGCCAGGTTGCGCACCTCCTGCGCCACCACCGCGAAACCGCGCCCGTGCTCGCCGGCACGAGCCGCCTCCACCGAGGCGTTGAGGGCCAGAATGTTGGTCTGGAAGGCGATGGAGTCGATCAGGCCGATGATGTTGCTGATCTTGTTGGCCGATTCATCGATGGCTGCCATCTTGCTGCGCATTTGGGTCATGGCCTCGTTGCCTCGTTCGGCCACGCTCGCCGCATTCACGGCCAGACCATTGGCTTGCTCGGAAGCCTGAGCCGTGTGCGACACGGTGGAGTGAATCTCCTCCATGGAGGCAGAAGTCTCCTGCAGGTTGGCTGCTGCCTGCTCGGTTCGCGATGAGAGTTCCTGAGTGCCATCGGCGATGTCGCCTGCGCCGGCCAGCACCGTACGGGCATTCTCGCGTACCTGAAGCAGCGTCTTCTGCATACGCTCGACGAAGGCGTTGAACTGGAGGGCGAGTTGGCCCACCTCGTCCTGGCTGTCCACCTGCAGGCGCTGAGTCAAATCGCCCTTGCCCTGGGCGATGTCGGCCATGGCAAGCGTGGTACGGCGGATGGGAGAGAGTACCTTGCGTGCCGAGATTGCCACGATGGTCAACAGCAGCGCCAGCGTGGCAACGCCGGCGAGCAGCAGCGAGAAGAGCAGATTGCTGCTGACACGGGTGAAAACGGTATTGGGAATGGCGGCAGCCAGTACCCAGCCATCGGTTCCGTCTATGGGGTGCCATACCATGGTCACGGCTCCACCGACGGGAGAGATGACCCGACCGATGCCGGGCTCGCCCGCCATCATCAGCCGACCCAACGCATTGGCTCCCGTGAATCCGGCCTGGTCGGCTTCGGTGACCCGTAGCTCCATACGAACCTCAGGGTCCGGGTGGGCAACCACCACGCCGGTGCGGTCGACCATGTAGCCGTAGCTGCCTTCGCCAGCATCGATGGCCGAGGTGATATCGGAAACCGCCGCCATGGAGAGTGTGATGCCCAGCAGCCCGATGCGATTGCCGCGGTCATCGAAGATCGTTTCGGCGACGATGGCCGTCGGCTTACCGCTGACCAACGATAGCACCGGGTTGCCGAGCAGTCGGTCAGCCGTACCGTCGACGACCAGCTCCTTGAAGTAGCCGCGCCCGGAGATGTCTGCCCGGGCGCCGGTATGGGTAATGGTGTCGCCAGTGGCATCGGCAAAGTAGAACGACTCGATGGTGGCATCGCCCGGGTGGCGGGACTTCAGCCATTCGAGATGCGACTCGACGTCGACGGATGCGGCCAGGCGTTCGTCCTTGGCCAGCCCGCTCAGCAGGGTGCGGTAGCCGGCGATCCAGCGTCCGATCTCGTCGGCGCGGGCTTCCACCTGGCGCATGCTGGTGTTTTCCACCATGGGGGGAATGGCGGCGTTGAGTTGGGTATGCACGATGACGCCAAGGGCCAGGAATGCCGCCAGCAGTGGCAGGCCGATGGCACCGAGCAGTTTTTGCGTAAGGGTCAAGCGGGACAATGCTCTCATTTGTGGCTCTCTTGCAGGCTCTTTTCTTTGGTCGTCGGGTCCCGTTCCGCCGAAGCAATGCTTTCGGACTGGCGTGCGGCCGCCTTTCACCTGGTGGGCGAAATGTGCCGAAGCAAGTTGCAGTGTTGTCGTTATGGAATGCGACGAACGGCTTGATGGAGAGAGGCCGGGGCCACTCAACACGGACGGTATCGGCTGACACCTAAGTTACTTTAGGATTTGCGCAAAATTTGCCGTCGGAAGGTAAGCAACGCTCTGGTCTTGCCTGAAAGCCGCCAAGTGCCGCGCCGTTCAGGCAGAGCCTTGTGTTTCTTCGGGTTTGGTTTCCGCGGCTGCCACGGGCAGCTCCATGACCAGACAGGCGCCCTTCAGCGTGGGAGCGTCGTCGACCCATAGCCGGCCGCCAAGATGGCTGATGATGCCCCGACTGATGGGCAGCCCCAGCCCGCTGCCACGCGGGCGGCCACGAGCCTTGCCGCTGGCGCCGCCATAGCGCTTGATCTGGTGGAACTTCTCGAACACCCGCTCGCGCTCCTCGGGACCGATGCCCGGCCCGTTGTCCTCCACGCTCATGCGGAAGCACTGTTCGTGGCGGGTCAGGTGAAGGCGTACTTTGGGAGTTTCGTCGTCGGCGAACTTGCCGGCGTTGTCGAGCAGATTGATGATCACCTGCTCCAGGCGGTCGGTGTCGCCGACGATGGGGGCTTCATCGAGTTCCAGATCGACCTCGAGGGAAACGCCACGGTCCTCCTGTAGCCGATGCACGGCATCCACGCTATGGCGTATCAGTGCCACCAGGTCGAGACGCTGGGGGTTAAGCGTCAGTCGTCCGCTCTCCAGGCGTGCCAGGTCGAGGATCTCCTCGATCAGGCGTGACAGGCGCTGACTCTCCAGCACCACCACCTCGAGAAAATGCACGCGCTTCTCTTCCGGCAGGTCCTTGCCGTCGCGCAGGATCTCGGCGAAGGCGCGTATCGAGGTGAGCGGAGTGCGCAGTTCATGGCTGACCATCGCCACGAATTCGTCCTTCAGCCGGTCCAGCTCGCGCAGGCGCTCGTTGGCGGCGCGCAGCTCCTCGCCGATCCGTGCCAGCTCGTGGGACTTCTGTTCCAGGCGGCGGTTGTATTCGAGGGTCTGGGAGGTGGTATCGAGAATGCTGAGAATGGACTCCAGGTCCAGCGCCTCGCCACGCACCACCGAGTTGATCAGCACTCGCGCAGAGGCGCTGCCCAGCGCCCCGGAGAGCGCCTGCTCGGCGCGGGCGATCAGTGCCGGCGGGGCAGGTGCATCGTCGGCGGGGTTACCGTGCTGGTCGGCCAGGATTCGGGTCGTGGCGCCGGCGCCCAGGTAGCGGCTGAGCAGGCTCTTGAGTTCTCCCCGCGTGGTCTGGCCGCGCCACAGAGAGGTGTGCTGCAGGCCGGGATTCATCGCCTCGGTGAACAGCGCCGCTTGGGTCTGTTCCACCGGGCTCTGACGGGTGAACAGCGAAACGCCTACCAGCAATCCTACGTTGGCCAGCAGACTCCACATCAGCGAGTGGCTGTAGATGTCGAAACCCTCCAGGCCGAACAGCGCATAGGGGCGCAGCCACGCCTGACCCAGCAGGCCCTGCTCCAGGAAGGTGGCATCCAGCCATCCCGACTGGGCGAAGCCAGGTAGCAGCAGGGTGTAGAACCAGATGATGAAGCCGGCCAACAGGCCCAGCGTGGCGCCGGCGCGGGTCGCTCCGCGCCAGTACATGCCGATCAGCATGGCCGGAGCGAACTGGGCGGCGCCGACGAACGAGACCAGACCGATGGTCACCAGGCTGTAGGAGTCGCCGATCAGCGCGTGATAGAGATAGCCCATTAGCAGAATCAGCACGATGGCCACCCGGCGAATGCCGAGCAGCCAGCCGGCGAGCTCCCCCTGAGAGCTCAGATGCAGCCGCTTGGAGCGCAGCAGCAACGGCATTATCAGCTGGTTGCTGACCATGGTGGAGAGCGCGATGGTTTCCACGATTACCATGCCGGTGGCGGCCGAAAGCCCACCGATGAAGACCAGCAGAGGGATCCCCTCGATGCCTGCCGAGAGCGGCAGCGTGAGCACGAAGCTGTCGGGGTCGCTGTTGCCCACCGGCAGCAGCAGGCCGGCCATGGCAATGGGAATGACGAAGATGTTTATCGCCACCAGGTAGAGGGGAAACAGCCAGCTGGCGCGTTCCAGATGGCGCTCGTCGACGTTCTCCACCACCAGAACCTGAAACTGGCGGGGCAGGGTGAGGAAGGCGAGAAACGCGAGCACCAGCGTGCCCACCCAGCCGATGGCGCCGCCGGGCACGGCATCGAGGCCCAGTACTCCGGAGAGTTCGGGGCTGTCCGCTACCTGGCGGAAAAGATCTCCCGGGCCGTTGAACAGCACGAAGACCACGAATACCCCTACCGTGAGGAAGGCAACGAGCTTGATCAGCGACTCGAAGGCGATGGCGGCCACCATGCCCTCATGACGCTCGCTGGCGTCCAGGTGTCGGGTGCCGAACAGGATGATGAAGACCGCCAGCACCAGCGCCACCCAGAACGACTTGTCGACCCAGAAGCTCTCGTCGGCAAGGCGGAATTCGGCGGCATCGGGGTAGTTGACCAGCACCGCATGGCTGAGGGTGATCGCCTTGAGCTGCAAGGCGATATAGGGGGTGATGCCGATCAAGGCAATGATCGCCACCAGCGCCCCGAGGCCGGAGCTCTTGCCGTAGCGGGCACTGATGAAGTCGGCGATGGAGGTGATGCGCTGGGTGCTGGCGATTCTGACCATCTTGCGGATGAGCATCGGTGCCATCAGCATGGCCAGGGTCGGCCCTAGGTAGATCAGCAGAAAACTGGGACCGAACTCCGCTGCTCGCCCCACGCTGCCGTAGAAGGTCCAGGCGGTGCAGTAGACGGCGATCGACAGGGCATAGACGGTGGGGGAGCCGATGATGGAACGGCCCTGCTCGGCGCGCCGGTCACCCCAGGCGGCAATCACGAACAGCAATGCCAGGTAGCCGAAGGCGACCGTCAGCACCGTCGGATCGGTTCTCATCGTGTCAGTCGTCCTCCGGGCGGTGCTCCATCAGCCAGGCAGCCAAGGCTATCACCAGCAGCCAGACCACGAAGATATAGAGCGGCAGCCACGACAGTGTGGCAGCAGGAGAGCGGTCGAAGATCAGCACCAGCGGCGGCGAGAAGAGCAGCACGGCCAGGCCGATCAGCGCCATCAGGCGAGCCCGAGCGGTGGAGGCGTTCATGTGCATGCGTCCTCCTTGTCGAAGGCGGTGGCCTGCAGTGCCAGTACCTGCTCCAGGGTTTCGATGCCGCGTGCCTCCAGCCGCGGCAGCAGCGCCAGCCACAGCTCGGCCGTGACCCGGGCATCACCGAGGGCCGTATGTCGCGTGCCCGGCGGGAAGCTCAGGTCGTAGCGCTCGGCGAGGGTGTCCAGGTCGTGCCCGTCGAGACTCTCGTCCAGCGCCCGCGAAAGCAGCAGGGTGTCGAGTACCGGCATCTCCAGCGTGGTGCCGCTGCCCGGCGACTGCAGGGCCAGCAGATCGAAGGCGGCATTGTGGGCCAGAATCACGGCATCGCCGATGTAGTCGCGAAAGCGGGGCAGCACGACCGGCAGCGGCGGGGCGCCTGCCACGTCGTCGTCGGTGATGCCGTGTATCGCCGTGCTGGCAGGGGGGATCGGCTTGCCCGGGTCGACACGCACGTCGAAGATGTCGCTGGCCAGCAGCCGGGCATTGACGATGCGGCAGGCGCCGATGCTGATGACGGTGTCGCCCCGGCGCAGCTCGAGGCCGGTGGTTTCGGTATCGAAGGCGACGATTTCGAGCGTGCGCAGCGAGCGCCGTGCCAGCTCGGCATCCGGCGGTGGCAGGTCGGCAATACCGAAGTCATGGAACTCCGGGCGCGGCGGCAGTTGGCTGGGTGGCGCGCCGACGCGGTCCACCGCAGGCAGCGGCAGCCGCAGTCGGGCATGCTTGCCGTCGGGGTCTGCCAGGCTCCAGGCATCGCTGGCGTGCTGGCGCAGCAGGTCGCCTACCCTCGGCGACAGCGGCAACGTCTCCAGGCGCTGGGCGCACCAGGTCGACAGCTCACGCTGCGACAGAGGGCGTCCGGGCCAGATCAGGTCGAGATAGACACGTCGGTTGCCGAGCAGCATTTCACCTTCGAAATCGGCGGTGCCGGTATGCTCGCTCAAGCGCTCGAGCAAGGATTCGAGCATGACCAGCAGCGCCGGGGCATCGCCCTTGAACCAGGCCGGCATGCCGATGGGCAGAACCTCGATGGGATTGTCGCCGAGCCGCTCGTTGAGCGATTGCCACAGGTCGTTGGACCACAGCGGTACCAGGCGCTCTCCCTGTTGCTGCATGTCGTCGATCAGGCGGCCGAGGTTCTCGATCTCCTGGCCGAGGGCGAGGCTCTCTTCCTCGATCACCGCTTCGAGGCGCTGACGCAGTGTCTCGTCGATATGCCTGGCATGGCGAACACTGCTCAGCGCTTCGGCGGCACTGGCCAGGCTGGCGCCGTGGCGGCGCAGCGGTGCCATGTGCTCCGCCAGGCCGGCACGAGCACCCATTTCACTGGTCCAGGCAGCGGTGGCATCGGTGAGAGTCAGCAGCGTCTCGCCGTTGCTCTGCGGGACGCGGCGCATGGCGACATGCAGCCAGCGCTCGCTGCACGGCATCAGCAGTTCCCGCGGCGAGCCGTCGTCGGGTAGCTGGGCGAGAGAATCCTGCAGGCTCGACACCGGCAGCAGCGCATCGAGCCGCTTGCCCAGGCCAAGCCCGGGGTGCCCTGCGAACAAGGCCTCGGCCGCCTGGTTGAAGAGCAGCAGGCGACGATGGTGATCGCACAGCAGCAGGGGGGTGTCGAGCACCTGCAGCAGCGTTTCCAACTCCTGACGTATACGAGCGGCGCTGCGTGCGCCTTCGGCATGGGCCGTGGCGAGACGCGTCCGGTCGCTGCGCCAGGCTTCGCGCACCCGCATCAGGTCGGGCCCCAGGCCGCGCAGCCAGCCTTCCGGCGGGTAGTCCTCGCGGGCGTCCGGGTTGGCTACCAGGCGCGCCAACTGGACCTGCAGGTGGCGCAGAGGGGTGAACAGCATGCGCTCCAGCAGCAGCCCCACCAGGAAGATGGTGCCGCCGCCCGAGAAACAGCCCAGCCACAGCACCAGCCGGGCCAGCCCCTGGGGTTGGAACAGGCTGTCCAGCCAGGCAGCGAAGATGGCCCCGCCGAGCAGACTGATGCCGCTGAGCAGCAGCCACAGGCCAATCAGGCGCTGGCGCTTGGGCAGCTTGCCGCCCTTCATCAGGCATCCTCGGCCAGCAGCGATTTGACTTTTTCCACCAGGGCCTGGGTCGAGAAGGGCTTGGTCACGTAGTCGTCGGCGCCCAGCGCCAGCCCTTTTTCCCGCTCCACCTCTCGCCCGTGGGCGGTGAGCATGATGATGGGGAGCCTGGCATGACGGGGGTCCAGGCGCAGCTGTTCCAGCACGTCGAAGCCGCTGATGCCGGGCAGGCTGATATCGAGAAGAATCAGATCGGGTGGCGACTCCTCGACTTTGGCCAGGGCACCTTCGCCGTCCTCGGCCGTGTCCACGTCGAAACCGGCCTGCTGCATGAGGAACTCCAGCGACAGGACGATGTTCGGTTCATCGTCCACCACCAGTACCTTGGCCATTCATCACTCCTTGGAACGTATTTATGTCTTGTTAATCACCAGTCTAGTGCGCATACCGAGGGCAGCAAAGACGACCTTGGCAGAAGGCGTTCGGTATTGCCTGGAAAGGGATGTCAGGCAGCCGGGCAGGAGCGAGGGCGAGCCTCTTCAGCGGGGCTCGTCACTATCCTTTCCGAGATGACGGAATTTCGGTCCCAGGGGGCCGAGCCACAGCCACACCTGCACCAGCACCAGCACCGGCAGCAGCCAGGGCGGGGCGCCGGTGGTGCGGGTCAGGACATGGAAGATCAAGTAGGCGGTGATGCCAGCAACCAGCCCCACCAGGGTGAACGTGAAGGCGCGCGCCTGCCCCGGCCGGCGGGTGACCCGAAACAGCAGACCGATGAAGGCACCGAATGCACCGGCCATGGCGAGTTGGAGCAGACTTTCTGACATGGGGTTCATCGCTTTGCGTCGGGACTTACCTGGCAGCGTAACGCGCACCATTTGATGAGGCTGTACGACCTTGGATCAACGCGGCGCTTCCGGCTTGGGAGAATGTCGTCACGGCCGTTAGCTACGACTTTAGAGTAATAAAGTGGACTGATTCAGGCCTGAAATTGGACTTGCCGGGCCGCTCTGGTCATCATTTCAGGTCAGTGCAACATGCGCTGGACGACCTGACGCTTCGCGAAACATGCGAGGCAACAAGAAAGAAAAAGAACCTTCCTCAAAAAGGAGCCGATCGGAATGAGTGCTATCGTTCTGCTGATCCTGGGTCTAGGCGGAATGGCAGCGGGGTATTTCCTTTACTCGCGCTTCATTGCCACCAAGATCTATCGTCTCGATCCCGACTTCAAGACGCCTGCTCACGAATACGAAGACGGGGTGGATTTCGTTCCCACCAATCGATTCATCCTCTGGGGTCATCATTTCACCTCGGTGGCCGGTGCCGCGCCCATCGTCGGGCCTGCCATTGCGGTCATCTGGGGCTGGCTGCCGGCCTTCCTGTGGGTCGTGCTGGGCACCATCTTCTTCGCCGGGGTTCACGATTTCGGCGCGATCTGGGCCAGCGTGCGCAACAAGGCCAAATCCGTCGGTGCCCTGACCGGCGACGTCGTCGGCAAGCGCGCCCGCAGCATCTTCATGATCGTCATCTTCCTCGTATTGCTGATGGTGAACGCGGTATTCGCCGTGGTCATCGCCGGTTTGATGATGAACTTCTCCACCGCGGTGGTGCCGGTCTGGGGCGCGATCCTGGTGGCGTTGATCATCGGCCAGTTGATTTACCGGCGCATTCTCAGCCTGCCGGTCGTCTCCATTCTCGGGGTCATTGCGCTCTACGTGCTGATCTTCATCGGCCCTGCCGTACCGGTACAGATGCCTGCCGAGGTGGGTGGGCTCTCCGGTAACGCCGTGTGGATCCTGATCCTGTTCGGCTACGCCGCAATTGCCTCGCTGTTGCCGGTATGGGTGCTGCTGCAGCCACGTGACTACATCAACGGCTTGCAGCTGTTCATCGGTTTGATCGTGCTCTACGGCTCGATCCTGTTCCTCAACCCGACGCTGGTGGCGCCGGCCATCAACCCGGACGTGCCGGCAGGAACGCCTTCGATGATACCGCTGCTGTTCGTCACCATTGCCTGTGGCGCCATCTCGGGCTTCCACGGCCTGGTCTCTTCCGGCACCACGTCCAAGCAGCTCAACAAGGAAACCGACGCCCGCTTCGTCGGCTACTTCGGTGCCGTGGGTGAGGGCATGCTGGCGCTGGCCGCCATCCTTGCCGCTACCGCCGGTTTCGCCACCTTCGCCGACTGGCAGGCGATGTACACCGCCTTCGGCCAGGGCGGCGTCAATGCCTTCGTCGAGGGTGGGGCCTACATGATCCACAACGGCCTGGGCCTCAACGAAGTGACCGCGGCCACGCTGCTCACGGTCATGGCGGCGCTGTTTGCCGGCACCACCATGGATACCGGCCTGCGCCTGCAGCGCTACATCTTCCAGGAGTGGGGTGAAATCTATAACCAGCCGTGGATGAAGAAGAACGCCCCGGCAACCCTGCTGGCCGTGGGCAGCTGTCTGCTGCTGGCCTTCGGCGCGGGTGGGGCGGACGGTACCGGCGGCATGATCATCTGGCCGCTGTTCGGTACCACCAACCAGCTGTTGGCCGGCCTGACGCTGCTGGTCATCACGGTCATGCTGGTTCGCCTGCGTCGCCCCATGTGGTACACCCTGGTGCCGCTGTGCTTCCTGCTGGTGATGACCATCGCGGCACTGCTGATCCAGCTGCGCGCCTTCTTCGAGCAAGGCAACTACTTCCTGCTGTTCCTCGACATCGTGGTGCTGATTGCGGCGATCCTGGTCGCCATGGAGTGCGCCTCGGCGCTCAAGCGTTCGCGGGAGGAAATGGCCGAGCAGCAGGAGTGAATCGCGGAGGACGACATGCACGACGATCATGACAAACCGCATGATCCTCGTCTCGAAAGGATTCGGGCCTGGCTCAGCCAGGCCCGTTTCTTCGCCGAGGAGGTCTACTCCTCGCGCTACCGCGGGGCCATCGCCCGGGCCCGCCGTGACGAGGACGACCTGTTCATGCTGCTGGTCTTCTCGGAGATGATGGGCGTGCCCAATCCGGCCGCCTATTACACCCTCGAGCTGCAGCCGCTGCTGCTGGAACGCTTCCATGACTGGCACAAGCGTATGGGCATGGAAAGATCGCCATTGGACCACTTCAAATGCTGTTGAGAATCCTGGCAGGACACTCGACACGTAGGATTCTGTATGAAGGATTTACTTGATAAACGCCTGCTCTGGGTAGGCGGCAAGGGGGGCGTGGGCAAGACCACCGTGGCCGCATCCCTGGCGGTACTGGCAGCGCGACGGGAGCGGCGTGTGCTGGTGGTCTCCACCGATCCGGCGCATAGTCTGGGCGACGTGTTCGATCGCCAGTTGGGCGACGTGCCGCGGCGTCTGCTGCCCAATCTCGATGCCATGGAGATCGACCCGGATGCCGAGGTGGAGGCGCACCTGACGCGGGTCACCGAGCAGATGCGTCGCTTCGCGGCACCGCAGATGATGGCGGAGCTCGAGCGCCAGATGCGCTTGACCCGACAGTCGCCGGGAACCCAGGAGGCGGCGCTGCTGGAGCGGCTCTCGCGGCTCATCACCGCCGAGGACCCCGAGCACGACCTGATCATCTTCGACACTGCCCCCACCGGCCATACCCTGCGCCTGCTCAGCCTGCCCGAAGCGATGGCCGCCTGGACCGATGGCCTGCTGGCCCACAATCGCAAGTCCGAGGAGCTGGGCAAGGTGTTGTCGCATCTGACGCCCAAGCGCGGGCGCGACGTTGCCACCCCCTTCGACGACCCCCAGGAGGACCCGCTCAGCGGTCTCGACGAGCGCACCCGGGACGTGGCACGCACCCTGATCGAACGGCGCCGGCTCTTCCACCAGGCACGCCGTCGGGTCGAGGATCCCGAGTGTACCGGCTTTCTCTTCGTGCTGACCCCGGAGCGGCTGCCGATCCTCGAGACCGCCCGCGCCGTGGCGGCACTCGAGGCGGTGAAGATCCCGGTGGCCGGCACGCTGGTCAACCGGGTGATTCCCGATGAGGCCGATGGCGACTTCCTGCGCGCTCGCCGCCAGCAGGAGGCCAGCTACCTGGCACGTATCGATGCCGAGCTGGGCCATCTACCGCGTCCCCGGCTGCCTTGGCTGCCCACCGACGTACAGGGCCTGGCCACCCTCGAGGAGCTGGCCGACCGGCTGGAAGCGATCGGGTTCTGAGAATGGACTGTTTCTGAGCAGAGAGCCTGAGAGTCTGTCGATTGCTGTCGTGGAGCAATAGTCTCATGTCGGGCACGTGGTGTTGCGAAGGCGTCACTCTGGCTACACTGGCGCCTTTCGAACCACCGGTGATTGGCAGGAGGGACCATGTCCGACAGCGTGCAACTGATTCAGGATTACTACGCGGCCTTCAACCGCGGCGACTGGGAGGCGATGCTGGCTTGCCTCGACGAGGCGGTGGTGCACGATCTCAATCAGGGTGAGCGGGAGTACGGTCGCGAGACCTTCCGTGCTTTCCTGGCGCGCATGGACCGTAGCTACGTGGAGCGCCTCGAGGATATCGTCGTCATGGCCACGGCCGACGGCGCCCGGGCGGCCGCCGAGTACGTGGTGCACGGCGAGTACCGCGCCACCGACGAAGGGCTGCCGCCGGCTCAGGGCCAGCGCTACGTGCTGCCGGGCGGCGCCTTCTTCGAGGTACGCGACGGCAAGATCGCCCGGGTCACCAATTACTACAACCTGCAGGAGTGGCTGCGCCAGGTGGGGGCCGAGGCGTGATGCGGGTCGCGGTGGCCAAGTACCCGATCGGCATGCCGGTGGATTTCGACGCCTTCGCCCGTCGCCAGGCGGCCTGTCTGGGGGAGGCCAAGGCGCTGGGTGCCCGCATCGCGGTACTCCCCGAGTACCTGAGCCTGGAGCTCGCGGCCGGTTTCGCCGCCGAGGTGCGCGACGACCTGCACGCCTCCCTGGTGGCGTTGCAGCCGCTGCGTCAGGCCTGGTGCGACCTCTACCGCCGCCTGGCACGGGAGCTCGATCTCTATATCGTGCCGGGCAGTTTCCTGCTCGAGGTGGGCGAAGGCCGCTACCGTAACCGCGCCGACTGGTTCGCCCCGGACGGCCTGCACGGCTGGCAGGACAAGCTGCAGCTCACCGGCTACGAGAAGTCCAGCGGCGTGATCGAGCCAGGCGATGCGCTGCACGGGTTCGACTGCGATGGCCACCGGGTGGGGATCGCGGTCTGCTATGACGTGGAGTTCCCGTTGCCGGTGCGAGCCCAGTACGAGGCCGGAGTGCGCCTGCTACTGGTGCCGAGCTGCACCGACACCGCAGCCGGTGCGACCCGGGTACGGGTGGGCTGTCTGGCCCGGGCGTTGGAGAACCGCTTCTTCGTGGCTCAGGCGGTCACGGCAGGTGAGGCGGCCTGGAGCCCGGCGTTGGACGTCAACACCGGCGAGGCGACGCTCTACGCTCCCATGGATCACGGTTTCCCCGCCGATGGGGTGCTGGCCGCCACCCACGGCGAGGCGCTCTGGGCCTGCCACGAGATCGATCTATCGGCCCTGGAGCGTAGCCGCGAATGTGCCCAGGTGGCCAACGACCGCGACTGGCCCGCTCAGCTTGCTACCCCTCTGCGCCGTTGGGAGGAGGCGATACCCCTGGCCGACGGCATGCCGGAGACAGAGCAAGTACCGGAGACAGCCTGAGCCGACAGGGCTCTCAGCGCCGCAGCAGCTGCCGGCGCACTGCCTGTTCGCCGCGTCCCAGTCACTCGTGCAGCGCCCGGGTGCTCTGATTGAGGTGGTAGGCGCGGGGCAGCCAGGCGGCAAGCCCCTCGGGCGGGGGGCTGGTGAACTCGGTGGGCGCCGGCACTACGCTCAGGTCCTGGGCCTCGAACTCCGCCACGGCACGCGGCAAGTGCCAGGCCTGTGAGACCAGCGCCACCCGGGCGATGCCGTCGGCGCGCAGCATCTCGGCGCTCAAGCGTGCATTCTCGGCGGTATTGCGGCTGGCACCCTCCAGCCAGCGCACCGGCACGTCGAACACGTCGCGCAGAGCGGCTGCCATCAGGCTCGCTTCGGCACTGTTTTCGCCATGCACGCGACCGCCACTGACCAGAATCGGCAGTTCGCTCCGGCGGTGCAGATGGGCGCCGTAAGCCAGGCGGCGCCAGGTGGGGTTGGCCGGTGCATCGCCCCAGCCGAATTCGGGGGCCTCGTAGTCGCGCCCACCGCCCAGAATGACGATGGCCTCGGCGGTCTCCAGCTGGCTTGGCGAAGGCGGCGCGTAGGGCTCGAGCCCCTGACGCAGAGCATGACTGGCCATGGGCGTGGCCAGCAGCAGCAGGCTGGCCAGCCCCAGCGTGACCAGCAGAGCGCCAGACAAGCGCCGGATGCCGAGCATCAGGCCCAGCAGGATGAGCAGCGCGTTGAGCGTCGGGGGCAGCAGTAGAATCTTGAGCTCGCTCATGCGATCACTCCTGTGCCAGGAGTTCCAGTCGGCGGCTAGGCCAATGCACGACCGCGGTTCGCGACAGCATGCTGGCGGCCAGCCGCGGGTGTTCCCGGGAGATGACCCGGGCGGCGAACTCCGACAGGAAGCGCGACTTGAGTTCGGCGCGGGCGCGATCCACGCCGATCGCCTCGTAGGGCGTCGAAGCCAGCAGCAGGAAGCCATCGGCGGGGATCCGCCCGGCCTTCATGTTGGCGTCGATGATGGCGGCGGCGGTGGCGATGGGTTCGGAAAGGTCGGGGCTGTAGGGGCCGACGATCAGAGCGGTATTGGGCAGGTGCAGGAAGTCGAACCCACGCCCGATGCAGATGACCCACTCGCGATGTTCGATATCCAGCTCGCGAGCGGTGCCGCGCAGGGAGTCGACGTGCTGCAGGTTGCCTTGCAGCAGCGGCAGCAGGTCGCGGCGGATGTCCCCGGGCATGTCGGGGCACACCTGAGCCACGCGTTGGTCGAGTTCGGCGCCTTCGGCAAGCGTCAACTCGCCGATGTCGAGGGTGACACCCTCGCTGCCGTGGACGATGAGGGAGTCGGTATCGGTCTCGAAGCCGCACACCAGCGGGTAGACGTTACGGTGGTCGCGACCGAAGACCTGTTCGGCCTGACGACGTATCTCATTGGCGTGAGCCAGGGCGGCCTCGGCGTCACAGGCGAACCCGGCACAGCCGCGGGCCAGGTCGCCGCGAGAGAAGTGATAACTGATGATCAGCAGCACACCGTTGCCGCCATGAATGGCAGCGTGCACGGCATCGGTGAGCATCTCGCCGAGATAGGGCCAACCCAGGTGGAAGATACCCCCCAGGTTGCGGAAGGGGGTGATGATGCCCAGTGGCGTGCGGGTGGCATGGGGCAGATGTATCCGTCCATCCATGCACTTCATGGCCAGAATCCGGGTGGGGTGCTTGGCCAGATAGCGCTCGCGGGCCAGCCATGCCGAGGGGCTGCAGAACACGTCGGCATGCTCGCGTGAAAGTGCGAGCAGTGCCTCGATGCGCTCACCGATGGGGCGGTCGTGTAGTGGCATGGTTCGGCCCGGATTATTGTTGTCGTTCCCGTCTCATCGTCTCTGACTGTGCCGAATTATGCAAAACCCTCATTCGTCTAATGTGACGACACTCAAATATCCACCTTCTCCTTGTACTCGCACAGATCCTCTATCACGCAGCTGCCGCAGCGCGGGCGGCGGGCAACGCAGGTGTAGCGCCCGTGCAGGATCAGCCAGTGGTGGGCGTCGTGCAGGAACTCCTTCGGCACATGGCGCAGCAGCTTCTGCTCGACCTCGACCACGTTCTTGCCCGGGGCGATACGGGTGCGGTTGGAGACCCGGAAAATGTGCGTGTCCACCGCCATGGTGGGCTGCCCGAAGGCGGTGTTGAGAATCACGTTGGCCGTCTTGCGCCCCACGCCGGGGAGCGCCTCGAGTTCGGCGCGGGTGTCGGGTACCTCACCGCCATGCCGCTCGACGAGGATGCGGCAGGTCTTCATCAGGTTCTCGGCCTTGGTGTTGTACAGGCCGATGGTCTTGATGTGCTCCTTGAGCGCATCGAGGCCGAGATCGAGAATGGCCTGAGGCGTGTTGGCCACCGGGAACAGCCGTGCGGTGGCCTTGTTGACCCCCACGTCGGTGGCCTGGGCGGAGAGCAGCACGGCCGTGAGCAGCTCGAAGGGGGTGCTCCAGTCAAGCTCCGTGGTGGGGTTGGGGTTGTGCTCGCGCAGGCGGGAGAAGATCTCGTAACGTTTCTGGGCGTTCATTGGCATAACCGATTCGTGGCGGCAGGGTTCATTGTGGCGATTGCGACGCCGCCAGGGCGGCACGCGCCTCCTCGAGCAGTGCGTTGGCTCGCTCGAGCTGAGACTCGGCCAGGCGGCAGGCCTCCCGGTCATCACGCCGCCGGGCGCTCTCGAACTGCATACGAGCCCTGCGCACCGCCTGCTCGGCTGCCTTGATCGCCATTTGCCGCTGACGATGCTGTGGGGTCGGGCTCGTGCCGCTGCGCGAGCTTTGTGACTCGCGGCGAATCATGCGCCGCTGCCGCTCCAGGCGCTTCTCCCGCTCCAGACGTGCCAGCCGCTGTCGGCGTGCGTCATGACGCCTGCGACCCAGTTCCGCGCGACGCGCCAGGTAGGCCTCGCGCTCGGCTTCGTCGCTGGCCGCCTGCCACTCGGGGTGTGGTACCAGGTCGATGCAGTCGACCGGGCAGGGCGCAACGCACAGCTCGCAGCCGGTACACTCCGTCGCGATCACACTGTGCATGCGCTTGCTGGCGCCGAGAATGGCGTCCACCGGACACGCCTGGATGCACTTGGTGCAACCGATGCACTCCGCCTCGCGAATCACGGCGGCCTGCGGCAATTGGGCCGGCTCCGCAAGAGGGCGCGGCGTACGGCCGGTCAGCTCGGCCAGCCGCGCGACGGTGGCCTCGCCGCCGGGCGGGCAGCGGTTGATCGCCTCGCCCTGGGCAATGGCCTCGGCGTAGGGCAGGCAGCCCGGGTGCCCGCACTTACCGCATTGGGTCTGGGGCAGCAGGGCATCGATGGCCTCGATCAGCGTTGCGTCGCGCGTCACGTGCACTCCTGTTGGGCGCCGGTGAATCCAGGAGCCGTATTATACACGCCTCGGATTGTCGCCGGGCACGTCGCTCGGGTCGTCTTCATGCGCAAGAAGGTCCGCCGGGCTTTGCCCAGCGGCTTGGCCAGGCCAGGCCAGGCCAGGTCAGGAATCGAAGACCGTTGTCGGGTCGAGCGCCTGATAGGTCGCGGCTCGATTGCGACCACTGGCCTTGGCCTGATACAGGGCATGATCGGCGGCGCGCATGATGTCGCCCGGTGCCGCCGTGTTTGCCTGCTGAGTGGCAATACCGATGCTGACGGTCACGTTGCGGCTGGTGGGTGAGGTTTCGTGGTCGAGTCCCAGCGCTTCGATCGCTTCGAGCAGCTCGCGGGCAAGTCGTAGCGCCTCGTCTTCCGAGGTATTCGGCAGCAGCACGCTGAACTCCTCGCCCCCGGTGCGGGCAACCAGAAACCCCAGCGGTTTGAGCTGCGCTTCCATGTGTTGGGCCAGGGTGATCAGGCAGGCATCTCCCGCCTGGTGGCCGTAGTGGTCGTTGTAGAGCTTGAAGTGGTCGATGTCGATCATCATGGCAGCATGGCACTGATGTGTGCCGCTGTGGTGAAGCAGCTCGGCCAGACGCTGGTCGAACAGCCGCCGATTGGCGACTCCCGTCAGGGGATCGTGCAGTGTCAACTCACGCAGCAAGTCCGATTGCTGACGCTGGTGGTCGAGCAGGTTGCGAAATTCACGAGAGAGAGTGCCGATCTCGTCGTGGCGTGCCAGGAGTGGTCCGGGCATGGCAGGCGGTACCGCTTCCCGGTGAAGGCGCTGAGTGAAGGTGGCCAACTGGCGCAGCGGCAAGAGCACCATGCGCTCGAGCAGCCACAGCACGATGAGCAGCGTGGCGATCAGCACACCACTGGTCCAATAGAGGGCGAAGCGGAAGGTTTCGAGGCTGGCCTGGTAACGCTGGCGCGGCAATGCGGCATCGATATGCAAGGCGTGGCTCGATGGCAGGGCCGGGACGAGGCGGCTAGCCGTCATATACGTGGGAGAAATGCGCTCCAGAACCTGTGCGAAGTCAGCTTGCGCCGGAACGGGACTGAGCTCCAGCTCGATGCCGGTAGTATCGCGCAGCTGCTCGATCCAGGGCTCGCTGAGCGGACGCACCATGGCCAGCCAGCCGGCGGCGGGCGTCTCCTGATGACTCTGATGGATCGGCGAGAGTCCGACCATGGCAAGCCCTGGCGCGGCCAGCAGCCAGGTATGGGTGGCATCTTCCAACCCTTGGGCGACATGGCGGCTGAGAAACGCGATGGAAGCGTTGGCCCAATCGCATGGTGGCATGTTGCCCGGGCATGAGGCGAATTCACCGTGCTCATCGTAGCCCGCGACCCAGTAGGGCTCGTTGCTTGCATCAAGAAACACCATCAACTCGAGGTCTAGGGTCTCGAGCGTCGATTCGTAGAGGTTGGAATCGACGTACTGCGGTCGCAGGCCCTGAACGAAGTCGTAGGTGTCGTCCCAGTGCGCCCAGTCTTCCACCAGGCGGCGCATGTGATTGAGCTCGGCGCCCAGCGCACGTTCGATCCGGTCGAGCTCGGCGCTGGCGAATGCCTCTTCGTCTTCCAGCAGAATCGGCATGATCTGGAAGCGCGCGATGGCGACGAGTGAAAGCAATGCCAGGCACAGCACGGCGCAGAGCGACAGAAGAAAGCGATTACGCAGTGAGCCTTTGAGAGCCGTCATGAAGCCTGCCTGTGTCTGGTGCCGCTGCAATGGCCATGAGGGCGGCAATGGCAAAGGACACCTTGTAGGTGATTTCTTACACTGCTATCGGCTCAGGATGACAATTCTTTAGAAAAATTAGCCTCTCAGCGTTCGGCTATCCGCACGGCCGCAGCCGTGCGGATAGCCGCTTGCATCGCTATCTGACGCGCTGGCCGGGCTCGGCACCGGAATCCGGTGAGAGCAGGTAGATGCCGTCGTCGTTACCCGCTGCCAGTACCATACCCTCCGACATGCCAAAGCGCATCTTGCGCGGCGCCAGGTTGGCGACCATGACCGTCAGGCGGCCTTCCAGGGCTTCCGGCGAGTAGGCGGAGCGAATGCCGGCAAAGACGTTGCGCGTTTCACCGCCCAGATCCAGTGTCAACTGCAGCAGCTTGTCGGCCCCCTCGACATAGTCGGCCTTGGCGATCCGGGCGATGCGCAGGTCGACCTTGGCGAAATCGTCGAAGGCGATCTCGGCAGCAATGGGATCTTCGGCCAGCGGCCCCTTGGCCGCCTCCTTGAGTTTCTGCTCTTCCACCAGGTCCTCCTTCGATGCCTCGATCATGGCATCGATCTTCTCCCGCTCGACGCGGGTCATCAACGGTTTGAACTTGGCGATCTCATGTCCTAGCAATACCTCATGGCGGCTCGCCCAGTCGAGGGAGGGCAGCCTGAGGAACTCGCGCGCCTGCTCGGCCATGGCCGGCACCACCGGGGCTAGATAGACCATCAGCTGGCGGAACAGGTTGATGCCCACCGAACAGATCTCCAGCACTTCCTGCTCGCGTCCCTCCTGCTTGGCCAGTACCCATGGCTCCTTGTCGGCAATGTAGATGTTGGCCTCGTCGGCCAGCTCCATGATCTTGCGCACGGCGCGGCCGAACTCGCGGGTCTCGAAGTCCTCGGCGATGGCGTCGCCGGCGGCGATGAAGCGTGCCACCAGCTCCGGTTCGGCACAGTGGGCGGAGAGCCGGCCGTCGCCCAACTTCTTGACGAACCCGGCACAGCGGCTGGCGATGTTGACCACCTTGCCCACCAGGTCGGCATTCACACGGGCGGCGAAGTCTTCCAGGTTGAGGTCCAGGTCGTCGACCCGCGAGGTGAGCTTGGCGGCGAAGTAGTAGCGCAGGTATTCGGGGTTCAGGTGCTCGGCGTATGTTGCGGCCTTGATGAAGGTACCGCGCGACTTCGACATCTTGGCGCCGTTGACGGTAACGAAGCCATGGCAGTTCACCGCCGTGGGTGTGCGGAAATCGGCGCCATGCAGCATGGCGGGCCAGAACAGCGCGTGGAAGTAGACGATGTCCTTGCCGATGAAGTGATAGACCTCGGCTTCGGAGTCCTTCTTCCAGAAGGCGTCGAAATCGAGGCCGGTGCGGTCGCACAGGTTCTTGAAGCTGGCCAGATAGCCGATCGGTGCATCGAGCCAGACATAGAAATACTTGCCCGGTGCGTCGGGAATCTCGAAGCCGAAGTAGGGCGCATCGCGGGAGATGTCCCACTCGTTGAGCCCGGATTCGAACCACTCCTGCAGCTTGTTGCCGATCTGCGTCTGCACGTGGCCGCCGCGGGTCCACTGCTTGAGGAAGTCGGCAAAGTCGGGAAGCTTGAAGAAGTAATGCGTCGAGCTGCGCACCTCGGGCGTGGCGCCGGAAATCGCCGATACCGGATCGATCAGCTCCGCCGGGGTATAGGTGGCGCCGCAGGCCTCGCAGTTGTCACCGTACTGGTCGGCGGTCTTGCACTTGGGGCAGGTGCCCTTGATGAAGCGGTCGGCCAGGAACAGGCCCTTTACCGGATCGTACATCTGCTCGATGTCGCGGGTGGCAATGTGGCCGCGGTCGCGCAGGCGGGTATAGATCAGCTCGCTGAAGTAGCGGTTCTCTTCGGAATGGGTCGAGTGGTAGTTGTCGAAGGCCACGCCGAAGGTGGCGAAATCGGCCTGATGCTCGGCCGAGACACGCTCGATCAGCGCCTCGGAGCTGATCCCCTCCTGTTCGGCGCGCAGCATGATCGCAGTGCCGTGGGCATCGTCGGCGCACACATAGTGGCACTCGTTGCCGCGGCTCTTCTGGAAACGCACCCAGATATCGGTCTGGATGTACTCCAGCAGATGGCCGAGGTGGATCGAGCCGTTGGCGTAGGGCAGGGCACTGGTAACCAGGATCTTGCGCGGGGCGCTTGCGTTGTTCGACATATCGGCTCGGATATTCCCAGGAAAAACAGACCCTCGATTGTAGCTGTCTTCCTATCTCGCTGCATCTGCTGAGGCCCGGGATTGGCCTGCCACGGGTCGCTTGGAGTATCATGAACGTATCCACCGCTGTTGGCCTATGGATGGGCCGCTGCGGCAGGACTCAACGCATGCCCGTTACGCATCATCCAAAAAACGAACGTATGACGTTTCACTTCGTGAGGATGATACGATGAAACTGCGACTTTCCGCTCTCCCCCTGTTTCTTGTAGCCACTCTGCTGGTGGGCTGCGGCACCAATGCCGTGGCACCGCGCTATACCAGCGAGAACCCCGACATCATGCGCATCGGCAACGATCGCCCCGCTGACCCGGAACGCCGCGTCGAGGATCTCGGTACCTACTGCGTCGAGGTCACCGAAACCTGGAACTCCCATGGCAGAACGCCGGACGGCCAGACCCTGTGGGCCAAGGACACCCGGCGTGCCGTCGTCCCCTGTGACTGAGAGTGCCCTGTGACTGAGAGTGCCGTGTGACTGAGAGTGCCGTGTGTATCCGGCAACACGACCGGCCCGCGCCCATGGCGCGGGCCGGCTCGTTTAACCCGCGTTCGAGGCGCAGGCCAAAGGTGTCTTCGGTTCTCGCTGGCAGGGCTCGTCTCGGCGACTAGACTGGTAGGCACAAGCAAAAGGAACCTGCTGCCAGGAGAGTCGCCATGGAACGCATAGGCCATCGTTCACGTATTTGCCCCCATTTCCCCGTTGCATCCCGTACGCTGATCGTCGAATCGCGCACGCTGCCGACCCCGCAACCGCTCGCCCGCTGGCGGGTCGGCGGGCTGGCATTGGCGGCCGGTGCCGCCTTGGCTCTCGTCGTGGCCGGCATGGCGGAAGCCCAGGCACGGGAGCCCGATTCGGACAGGCTGATGGGCCAGGAGGCGGAAGCCGGGGAGTCCGGGCTCGAACACCCGAGCGAATATCTCGTGGTGACGGATTTTCCCGGTGAGCTGACCGACGCCGATCTTGCCACTTGGCAGGAGCACGTTCCCGACATCCAGGACGTGGAAATTCCCTCCTCGGCGGACGACTACCAACAGCCGGCACTGTTCTACGCGCCCGAAGGTGAAGAGGAACGGCCGCTGCTGCTGGTGCTGCACAGCTGGAGCACCGATTACCAGCAGAACATCGACATTCCTCTCGCCGAGTTCGCAGTGGCCAACGACTGGGCGTTCATCCATCCCGACTTCCGCGGCGCCAATGACGGGCGGCCCGAATCGACGGCTTCCGAGCTGGTCATCTCCGACATGGAGGATGCGCTGGAATATGCCCGGGAGAATGCCAGCGTCGATGAGTCGCGCATCTATCTACTGGGCTACTCGGGTGGGGCCATGAATGCGCTGCACCTGGCCAGCCGCCAGCCCGATACCTTTGCCGGCGTGGCCGCCTGGGTGCCGGTCTACGATCTGGTCAGCTGGCACGCATGGCACGAGGGAAGCGCCGAGGACTACGCCGAGCAGATCGAGGGCGCCTGCGGGGGCGTGCCGGAAGAGGGCAGCGAGGCACATGACGAGTGCGTCCAGCGCAGCCCCAAGGCCCACGTACCCGATGCGGCAGGCGAGATGCGGGTCGTGATCGCTCATGGCATCCACGATGACCTCGTCCCGGTCGATCAGGCGCTGCATGCCTACAACGATCTGGTCGAGGAAGAGGCTCGTCTCTCTCAGGAGCAGATCGAGGCGATCGAGGAGAATCGGGAAGTGCCGGACGAGCTGGTCGAGCGCTCGCTGCACCAGGAGCGCGAGTATCCGCACTTCGACGCTGCCGAGGCCTCGGTGCTGCTGCATCTGCAGTCCGGTCCGGCGGAACTGGTGCTGTTCGATGGCGAGCACGACATGCTGTATCGCCCCGGTCTCGAATGGCTTGCCAAGCAAGAACGTGAATGAGGATATCGCCCACCCAGCAAGGATGAATCATGCTTTGCAATGTTCCGACTCGACGCCCAGGCAAGCTGGGCGTCCTCTTGTTTGCCTTGGTTACTCACCCCGTTTTCGCAGCAAGTCCACCGGCGGGCGGCGCTCCGCCTACCACGCCGGCAGACTGGTCGGAGGTCGAAGAGCCCGTGCTCGGGCCGCCGCGGGTCATCGGGCCTTTCGACGGCGGTTGCATCGCCGGTGCCGAGCGCCTGCCCGAGGAGGGCATCGGCTATCAGGCGGTGGATCTCGAACGCAACCGACACTATGGGCACCCCTCGCTGATCGACTACGTCGAGCGGTTGGGAGAACGCGTCAATCAGGCCGGCTTCGGTCCGATCCTGGTCGGCGACATGGCGCAGCCCCGCGGCGGACCGATGCCCTATGGCCATGTCAGCCACCAAACGGGGCTCGACGTCGACATCTGGTTTCGCCTCGACCTGCCGTTCCTCGAACGCAGCGAACGTGAAGACCTCGAACAGCCGATACTGGTCGATCCACGCACCAACCGCTTGGACGAGCGCTGGACCGATCAGCATGCCGAGCTCATCCGGCTGGCGGCGGACGACCCGCGCGTGGCACGAATCTTCGTCGACTCCGCCGTGAAGCGCGACCTCTGCGAGCGACAGTGGGACGACCGCTCCTGGCTGCGCCTGATCCGCCCCTGGCACTCCCACGACGAACATCTGCATGTGCGGCTGCGGTGTCCGCCGGACCAGCCCGAGTGTATCGACCAACCGCCGCCGCCACCCGGCGACGGCTGTCAGGCGTTGGCACCGACACCGCGCCCGGAGGTCTATCCTTCGCCGAGTCGTTCGTTGCCGCCGGCGTGCAGGGCGATACTCCAACAGTAACGCTGTAACGACAGCCTCCGGCCTGCCCGGTAGAATGGTCGAATGACGGGCAGGCGAGAGGCAGCGGTGGAACGGCAGGGTTTCGTGCTGACGCGGCACTGGCGGGATACTCCCGCAGGCTGCGAGGTGAGCTTCTGGCTGGCGACCGATGCCGGACCCTGCCACGTGCGCCTGCCGCCGCAGCCTGCGGTGGCGTTCCTGCCCGCCGCTCGGCGCCAGGAAGCGGAGCGACTGCTGCCTGCCGAGCCTGGTATCGAACTCAAACCCCTCGCGCTGCGCGATTTTCATCGACAGCCGGTGGTCGGGCTCTATTGCCGTCAGCAGCGCCAGCTGCAGCAGTGCGAGAGACGGCTGCGTGAAGGCGGTATCGCCCTCCTCGAGGCCGACGTGCGCCCGCCGGAGCGCTACCTCATGGAACGCTTCATCACCGCCCCGGTGCGCTTCAGCGGCGAGCGCGAGACCGACGGCATGTGGTCCAGCGTTCAGCTCAGGCCGGCAGAGCGCTATCGCCCTCGCCTAAGGCTGGCGTCGCTGGACATCGAGACCAGTGAGCGAGGTGAGCTCTACTCCATTGCGATTGCCTGCGGCGAGCAGCGCCAGGTCTTCATGCTCGGCCCGCCCAACGGCCAGCAGGGCGAGGCCGAGCGTGAGCGGGACTTCGCCCTCGAATATTGCGATAGCCGCCAGGCGCTGCTCGAGTGCCTCAACGACTGGTTCGCCCAGCACGACCCCGACGCCATCATCGGCTGGAGCCTGGTGCAGTTCGACCTGCGCCTGCTGCAGCGTCACGCCGAGCAGCTGGGCGTGCCGTTGCTTCTGGGGCGTGGCGGCGAGCCGCTCGGCTGGCGCGCGCATGGCAGCAATGCCAACCACTACTTCGCCTCCGCGGCAGGACGATTGATCATCGACGGCATCGAAGCCTTGCGCCAGGCCACCTGGCAATTTGCCTCGTTCAGCCTGGAGCATGTCGCCCAGGAGCTGTTGGGCGAGGGCAAGGCCATCGACAACCCCTACCAACGCATGGACGAGATCAACCGCATGTTCGCCGAGGACAAGCCCGCGCTTGCCCGCTACAACCTCAAGGACTGCGAGCTGGTCACGCGTATCTTCGACAAGACCGAGCTGATCGACTTCCTGCTGGAGCGGGCCAGCGTTACCGGTCTGCCGGCCGACCGCAGCGGCGGTTCGGTGGCCGCCTTCAGCCACCTCTATCTGCCGCGCATGCATCGTCTGGGGTTCGTGGCGCCGAACCTGGCTCAGCCGGGGGAGCGAGAGGGCGACGATAGCCCGGGCGGTTTCGTCATGGACTCCCGGCCTGGGCTCTACGACTCGGTGCTGGTGCTCGACTTCAAGAGTCTCTATCCGTCGATCATTCGCACTTACCTGGTCGATCCGGTGGGGTTGGTGGTGGGGTTGGAGGAGTCCGAGTCGCAGAGCGTGCCCGGCTTTCGCGGCGCGCGTTTCTCGCGTACCTGCCATGCGCTGCCCGATCTGGTCGCACGCGTGTGGCAGGGGCGAGACGCCGCCAAGCGCGAAGGCAATGCACCGCTGTCACAGGCGCTCAAGATCATCATGAACTCCTTCTACGGTGTGCTCGGTTCGCGGGGCTGTCGCTTCTTCGATCCGCGCCTGGCATCGTCGATCACCCTGCGCGGACACGAGATCATGCGCCGTACCCGCGAGCTGATCGAAGCCGAGGGCTACACGGTGATCTACGGCGATACCGATTCCACCTTCGTCTGGCTGGGCAGTGCCCATGAAGAGCCCGAGGCCCACGCCATCGGTCAGCGCCTGGCGGCGCGGGTCAATGGCTGGTGGGGTGAGCATCTGGCGACGGAATACGGCCTCACCAGTGCCTTGGAGCTGCAGTTCGAGACTCACTACCGGCGCTTCCTGATGCCTACCATCCGCGGCGCGGCAGAGGGCAGCAAGAAGCGCTATGCGGGACTGGTACGCGATGCACAGGGGCAGGAGCGTGTCGTCTTCAAGGGGCTGGAGACGGTGCGGGCCGACTGGTCTCCATTGGCCAAGATCTTTCAGCAGGAGCTTTACCGGCGCGTCTTCGTCGGCGAAAGCTATCGTGACTTCGTGCGTGACTACGTGGGGCGCACCCTGGCCGGTGAGTTCGACGAGCGCCTGGTGTACCGCAAGCGACTGCGCCGCCGGCTCGATGAATATCGCCGTAACGTGCCGCCCCACGTGCGTGCCGCGCGCATGGCGGATGAGCTCAACGACCGGCTGGGCCGCCCGCGGCAGTATCAGCAGGGCGGCTGGATCCGTTACGTGATCACCGTTGCCGGACCGGAGCCGCTCGAAGCCCGCCGCTCGGCCATCGACTATGACCACTATCTCTCGCGTCAGCTGCAGCCCGTCGCCGATGCCATTCTTCCTTTTCTGGGCGACGATTTCGTCAGCTTGATCGACCGTCAGCTCGGCCTCTTCTAATCCACCGGTCTACCTGCCGTTCGCTTCGGTGTTGCCAAAGGGCTGGCCGTTCATGAACTGGCGGCGCCAAGTGCGTACTTTCTCATGCGGGTAAGCCATGTTGCAGGCCTCGAACAGCTCCTCGAGAAAGCGCTTGCGTTTGCCCTTGCATCTGCCGGCGAGTACGGTGGCCGCGATTGACAGCTCGAGTACGCGAAACCTTTCTGAGCGCTCCAGCCGGCTGAGGGCAAAGCGTTGGCCGGGCCAGTCCACATCGATCGCATGCTGCCGATGCTGGAAGGTGTCGAGCAGGCGTGAGAGCAGATAGACATGGTTGGGGTGGGCATCCTGGTTGGCCATGATCAGTGCGCCAACCGTATGGAGCGCCACCCGTTGTGCGCGCTCGCTCAGCGGCTCTTGCTCCAGCCTGCCGATCATCGCTTCGATGGCAAAGGGGCCCAACGCCTGCTCGCGAGCCTTGATCATGATCCGCCAGGTGATGATGGCGTTCCAGGCGGCATACAGGGGGCCGGTGATCAGCGGTAGCAGGCCGCGCAGCGCCACGCGGCCCAGTACCCGGCGCAGGAAAATGCGTAGCAGGAAGCTGGTCACGCCCACCTTCAGGCGATACATCACCGACATGGCGATCAGCTGCCAGCGGCTCAGGTAGGCGTAAGGATCGATGCCGTAGATCCGGTGGCGTGGGCTGGGGAACTCGAGTGCGGCACGGCTCAGGCCCAGCAGGGTCAATTCGGCGAGCGGGCTGTCGTGCAGCGGTGCGCCGGCCAGCCGACTGGTGATGGCCACGCCGCGGAGGGCATTCCAATAGAGAAAGGCGATTTCCACTGCGCTGACCACGCCGGCAACGACAAAGAAACCGGTCCAGTAGGGCAGTTGCTCCGTCAGGCTCATGCCTTCCATGCCATCGAGCATGCCCTGGCGCATGTACCACTCCATGCCGCCGATGATGCCGCCGGAAACGATGCCCGCCAGCACGGCCCAGGCAACGCAGCCGTAAAAGGCGCGCTCGATACCTCGGAGTTCATGACGCCGCCGCGCCTGCCTGGGAGTGGCCCGGCGGCGGTTGTACTGCTGCAGAAAGCGTCCTGCCCAGCGCTCGAAGATGCTCGGTTGCGGGGCGTACTCCTGGTCCGGTCTTGTTTCGGCCATGAAACCCTTGCCATGTCCCTGGTTCCGTTCGTTATCACCAGCGTAGCGTTGGTCTGGGCTCACGACGAGGAGACACGACCAACGGCATGGATCGTCCTGCTCTTGTCGTGCAGTCCAGCGACCTCATTCGTTCGCAAGCGAACGCTGTTCGAAAAAGATTGACGCTGTACCGAGGCGAATGATATTTAGCCGCTACCGGCAATGCCTGCCGGAGCGAAAACGACATTCTCGAGGGTTTGTGAACATGCCTCTGCGCCGCTGTTTGCCCGTAGTACTGGTAGCCGCCGCCCTGGTCGCCGGCTGCGCCAGCAATTCCACCATTGCGCCTCGCTATACCACCGAAAACCCCGATCTGCTGCGTATCGGTGGTGAGCGTCCGTCCAACCCGGACGTGCGTACCGAAAACGCCGGCTCCTTCTGCATGGAAGTGAGCGAGCGCTGGAACGACCATGGCAAGACGCCGGATGGCCAGACCCTGTGGGCCAAGGACACCATGCGCAAAGTAGTGCCCTGCCAGTAAGCGACGTCATTCTCGTCCAAGGCCCGGTGCAGTTCACACTGCACCGGGCCTTGTCGTTTATGGCTTGTAGAGAGGGGCTTATAGAGAGGGGCTTATAGAGAGGGGCTTGCCGCGAGCGACGTGACTCTGTTTCAAACTTATGCTTGAATGTCCAGGCGCGCCTTACATTCAGGCTTGCATGGTCTATGGTTAGTCGTTCAGGGAGCCGGCGTCAGGCGCGGTAAAGTAGACACAGGGAGGTCGTTCGATGAAGCGGGCAGTGGGGCTCATGGCGATGGTTGCGTTGGCGTTGGCCGGTTGCAACGGAGACCAGGCTGAAGAGGACGAACCTGCGGTGCGTGTGGTGAAGCTCATGGAAGTGGGGGAACACACGCTGGTGCCGAGCCGCCGCTTCGTCGGCAGAGTGGAGGCCCTGCGCACGGTAGACCTGTCGTTTCGTGTCGGCGGCCAACTGATCGAGGTGCCACCGCGCCAGGGCGAGACCATCCCTCAGGGCGAAAGCGTCGCTCGCCTCGATCCGACCGACTTCGAGCTGGCCGTCAGGCGAGCCGAAGCCGAATACCAGCTGGCCAGGCGAGAGATGGAGCGTACCCGGCAGTTACTGGAGACCAACGCCATCTCGCAGTCGGCCTTCGATGAGGTGCGTACCCAGTACGAGCTGGCCGCCGTGCAGCGCGACAGCGCGCGTCAGGACCTCTCCTATACCACCATCGAGGCGCCGTTCGACGCCATGGTGACCCGCCGCCTAGTGGAGAACCACAGCAACGTACAGCCCAACACCGCCATCGTGCGGGTACAGGACGTGACGGAACTGCGGGTGAGAATCAACGTGCCCGAGACTCTGGTGCGAAATGTCGTGAATCCGGAGCGTTTCGAAGTCGAGGCCGAACTGCTCTCGGTGCCTGGCGAGAGTTTCCCCCTCGAATACCGTGAGCATGTCACCGAGCCAGACGACGTCGCCCAGACCTATCAGGTGGAGTTTGCCATCCCGGATCACGAGGCCGTGGGGGCAATGCCGGGCATGACGGCCTCCGTGTCGGTATCGCTGATCGATGCCATCGAACATGGTGCGCTGCGCATTCCCGTGGCCGCGCTCGATACGGACAACGAGGGCAATTTCCGGGTCTGGGTTTATCGCGCCGACGATCAGCGCGTCGAGCCGCGCCAGGTGCTGGTCGGCCAGCTGCACGGCGACTCAGTGCCGGTGCTGGCGGGGTTGCAGCCCGGTGAGCGGATCGTGGCGGCAGGGGCCCACCTGCTGCATGAAGACATGCGCGTTCGCCCCATGGAAGCGGCCCTCTAAGTACGGTCCGAAATCTGGCAGGAGCAGGATATGGATATCGCCAAGTCGTCCATCGAACGGCCGGTCGTCACCTGGCTCATCGTCGTCGTCTGCCTGGTTGGTGGCATCTGGGGCTTCAACAACGTCGGCAAGCTCGAAGATCCCGACTTCACCATCCCCAATGCCATCATCAACACCCAGTACCCCGGTGCCACCGCACAGGAAGTGGAAGAGGAGGTCACCGAGCGCCTGGAGATGGCCATCCAGGAGCTACAGCAGATCGACGTGATCGAATCGCTCTCCATGCCGGGGCGTTCG
Organism: Billgrantia desiderata; assembly: GCA_011742915.1. Classification (GTDB taxonomy): domain Bacteria; phylum Pseudomonadota; class Gammaproteobacteria; order Pseudomonadales; family Halomonadaceae; genus Halomonas; species Halomonas desiderata. Next base: position 94,907 of record JAAQTN010000015.1, read on the forward strand.
GAAATCGAGGTGGAAGTGGCCTCCACCTATCGCAGTCATCAACTGCCGCAAATCTGGGACGAGCTGCGGCGCAAGGTCAACGATGTGCAGGGCTCGCTGCCGGAGGGCGCCTCGGCCTCGCAGGTCAACGACGATTTCGGTGAGGTTTACGGCATCTTCTATGCGGTGACCGCGCCGGGCTACGGCCACGACGAGATTCGCGACATCTCGCGCTTCCTGCAGCGGGAAATGCTGACGGTGCCCAACGTGGCACGGGTCAGTACGGCAGGGGAGCGCGACGAGACCATCTACATCGAAATCCCCAACGAGCGGCTCACCACCCTGGGCATACCCGTCGATCATGTGATCAACACCATCCAGACCGAGAACCAGGTCACCGATGCGGGGTCGATGCGCATCGGCGACGATCACATACGCATCGTCGCCCGCGCGGGAGTGGACAGCGTGGCCAATATCGAGGCGATTCGCATCGGCCGGCCGGGCACCACCGAGCAGATCTCGCTGGTCGACATCGCCAGTGTCTATCGTCAGCCGCTGGAAATTCCCAACCACCTGATCCGGCACAACGGCGAGCCGGCCTTCACGCTGGCCGTGGCGGGCGTGGCGGAGGCCAACATCGTCGAGGTGGGCGAGGCGGTGGAACGTCATCTGGAGGCCTTGGAAGCGCGTTTGCCGCTGGGTGTCGAGCTGCATCCCATCTACGAACAGCATCGTGTGGTGGATGAGGCCATCAACGATTTCCTCATCAACCTGGCCACCTCGGTGACCATCGTGATCCTGGTGCTGTGTCTGTTCATGGGCTGGCGTGTCGGCGTGGTGGTAGGGGCGACCCTGCTGCTGACCGTGCTGGGTACGCTGTTCTTCATGTGGGTGTTCGACATCGAGATGGAGCGGGTCTCGCTGGGTGCACTGATCATTGCCATGGGCATGCTGGTCGACAACGCCATCGTGGTGGCCGAGGGCATGTTGATCAACATGCAGCGCGGCAGGCCGGTCAAGGAGGCGGCCAGCGAGGCTGCCGGGCGCACCCAGATACCGCTGCTCGGTGCCACGGTGATCGGCATCCTGGCCTTCTCCGGTATCGGCCTGTCGGATGACGTCACCGGGGAGTTTCTCTTCTCGCTTTTTGCCGTGATCGCCATTTCCCTGCTGCTGAGCTGGGTGTTGGCCATCACCGTCACGCCGCTGTTCGGCTACTACCTGTTTCGCGGCAGGCAGCTCGGCAGCGACAAGGACCCCCACGGCGGTCTGTTCTATCGTATCTATGCCCGCTTTCTCGCCCTGGCGCTGCACCTGCGGGTGCTTTCGGTGGCGCTGCTGGTGGGGATCACGGCGCTGTGCGCCTGGGGCTTCACCTTCGTTTCCCAGTCGTTCTTTCCCGACTCGAACACGCCGCTGTTCTACGTCAACTACGAACTGCCCCAGGGCAGCGACATCCGTGCCACCCAGCGCGACGCCGAACGTATCGAGCGCTACCTGCTCGATCAGGAGGGCGTGGAGAACGTCTCGACCTTCGTTGGCCGTGGCGCGACTCGCTTCATGCTGACCTACGCCCCTGAACAGCCCAACCCCGCCTATGCGCAGTTCATCGTGCGGGCCGAGAGTCTGGAGCGCATCGCTGAACTCGATCCCCACGTCTATGCCGAGCTTCAGGCCGCGTTTCCCGAGGCGCGGGTACGCACCGAGCGTATCCAGTTCGGTCCGGGTGGGGATGCCCAGATCGAGGCGCGCTTCCAGGGCAGCGATCCGGCGGAGCTGCGCCGTCTGGCGGATGAGGCACAGCAGCGGATGCGGGCCAATCCGGCGGTGATCGACGTGCGTCAGAACTGGCGCGAACGTGAGGCCGTCGTGGTGCCGCTGTACAACGAGGAGCGTGCCCGCATTGCCGGGGTCACCCGCGACGAGCTGGCGCAAACCCTGCAGTTTGCTGCGTCGGGGGTACGCGCGGGGACTTACCGCGAAGGCGACAACCTGATCCCCATCGTCGCCCGTCCGCCGGCAGACGAGCGCGGCGACGTCGCGCTGCTGGCCGACCGTATGGTGTGGAGCAACGCCGAGCAGCGCTTCATTCCCATCGCGCAGATCGTCGACGGCTTCGAAACCCAGAGCGAGGAAGCGCGAATCCATAGGCGCAACCGCGTGCGCACGCTGACGGTACAGGCCGATCCGGCACCGGGTTACACCGCTGCGGCGGCCCACTCGGCCGTGCGCGCGGAGATCGAGGCCATTCCGCTGCCGCCGGGCTTTGCCATGTCATGGGGCGGCGAATACGAAGACTCCGCCGAGGCCCAGGCCTCGCTGGCGCAACAGCTGCCGCTGAGCTTCGTGGCGATGCTGATAGTCTCGATTCTGATGTTCGGCAAGCTGCGCCAGCCGTTGATCATCTGGTTGGTGGTACCGATGTCGATCTGCGGCGTGGTGATCGGGCTGCTGCTCACGGGGCTGCCGTTCTCGTTCACGGCTCTGCTGGGCATGCTCAGCCTGTCGGGGATGTTGATGAAGAATGCCATCGTGCTGGTCGACGAGATCGACGCCCAGATCGAGACGGGCAAGGAGCGCCTGGCGTCGTTGATCGACGCCAGCATCAGCCGTCTGCGCCCGGTGCTGCTGGCGGCAGGCACCACCATCCTGGGCATGCTGCCGCTGTTGTTTGATGCCTTCTTCAGCAGCATGGCCGTGACCATCATGGGCGGGCTGGCGTTTGCCTCGCTGCTGACGCTGATCGCGGTGCCGGTGTTCTACTCGCTGTTCTTCGGCATTCCCTATCGCAGGGCAACCGAGAGCGACGAAGAGGAACCGTCGTCGTCCTCGGCAGGTGGTTGAACCGCTTCGCCGTCGTCGGCGAAATGGTACTCCGGCCGCGGCGGCGGGCAGGTACCGACGCCTGGCACCAGGTAGGGGCGCAGGATCGGCTCCATGCCCTTCAGTACCTGGACCGGCAGGGCCGAGGTGAAGCGGAAGTCGTCCGAGGCGCTGCCTGAGACGAAGGCAGTGAGGGTGCCGAAGTGGTCGTCGCCGAGGTAGAACACGAAGGTGGCCGTGCGGTTGCGGGCGCGTGAGCTGGTCACCTGGCCGCTGCGGCTGACCGTCTCGATGCGATTGTTGCCGGTACCGGTCTTGCCGCCCAGCACCAGCGGCGAGCCGTCTTCCAGGGTAAAACTGCCCTGCAACCGCCTGGCGGTTCCCCCTTCGACCACTTGCGACAGGGTTTCACGCAGCACGGCGGCCACTTCCGGCCGCATGACCCGCTGAGCCTGTCCGCCGGTGGGCACGAAGCGCGTCTCGTAGGGCGTGTCGGCAGCGAAGTGAAGCTCGTCGATACGCAGCGTAGGCAGCTTGACCCCATCGTTGAGAATGATGCCCATCAGTTCGGCCAGGGCAGCAGGGCGGTCGCCCGATGTGCCCACGGCGGTGGCCAGCGAAGGTACCAGGTGGTCGAAAGGATAGCCCAGGCGCTGCCAGCGTTCGTGAATGTCGAGGAATGCCTCGACCTCCAGCATGGTGCGAATTCTCACGTCCCTGGCGCTGCGGTGCCGTGTACGGAACAGCCAGCCATACACCTCCTGCCGCTCCTCGGCACTGGCCGCCACCGCTTCGCCGAAGCTGGCCTCCGGATAGTCGAGCAGGTAGCCCAGCAGCCACAGCTCCAATGGGTGAACCCGTGCCACGTAGCCCTGGTCGGTCAGGCTGAAGTTGCCTGGTGCGTAGCGCTCGTAGAGCGCCGCGACCTCGCGTTCGCTGAGGCGGCTGCCGCTGGGCAGCCAATCGATGAGGAACGCATTGAACGTGTCCAGGTCGGCCTCGGGAAACAGATAGCGATGCACGGCTGCCAGTCGCGGTGCGGAGACGTTGAGCCCCTCGAGGAAGGTGACAAGACGCGCTTCGCTGTCCTGATTGCGATACTTGCGCCAGAAGCGCTGCAGGAAGGTGCGTCCCTCACGGTCGGCGAACAGCCGTAGATACTCCTCGCGGCGTGGGTCTTTGTCGTTTTCCAGCACTTGCGAACGGTGCTCGGCGTGGTGAGTGCTGTAGCGTACCAGTTCGCGCATCAGCCGAATGAACGGAAGGTTGAGCGATTCGCGCATGGCTTCCGAGAGAGTCGGGTTGCGCCCGTTGTCCTCGCGACGGAAATTGCTGAAGGTATGGCGTCCGCCGCCGGTGAAGAAGGCCTCGGCCGGGCTAGCCGAATAGCGCCGCTCCATGGCTATGCCAAGCAGCGCATCGAGGCTCAGCTCGGGATTCTCGATGAGGCGGTCCAGCACCCAGCGGCTGAGCGTGTCCTGACGGTCGGTTTCGATGGCGCGTAGCGCCTCTACGCTCTTGCCGAAATGACGACCGTGCACCTCGGCCACCATTTCGAGATAGGTGGCGAGTACCCGTAGCTTGGCGGTGGAGCCCAGCTCCAGCTTGCTGCTCTGGTTGATGTCGAAAGGCTGGTCGGTGTTGTCTGTCTGCACGCGGACCCGGAAGCCGTCCTCGCGGCGCTCGAACAGGGTGAAGCTGTAGTGCACGTCCTGGGTCCGCTCCCGTGACAACAGGCGATCCCCCAGCAGGCCGACTTCGGCGGCGAATTCCGGGTCTGCCAGGCGATGCAAGTAGTGAGTCACCTCACGCTGCAGGTCGGCATGCAGTGTGGTACTCGTTCTGAGGTCGAGCCGGTCGAGATCGTAGAACGACATGCCGAGCATGCCACCCAGACGTTGACGTGCCATCTGGACGCCCTTGTCGGGCTCGTTGCGCAGGTCGAACGGGGCCGTGCCGAAGTTACGGAACGTCAGGCGCTGCTCCAGCGCCGCCTGAGCGAGATCGTACGGCACCACCCCTTCCTGTCTCAGCAGCCGAAGATGGCTATCGGTCAGCTCCTCCAGGGCCTGCTTGCCACTGGTCAGATACCAGGAGGGGCGTCGCTGAGCGATCATCAGGGCCACCACCTGGCGCAGTGCCAGCCCGGTCTCCACACGTTCGTCGACGCCGTCGAAGCCGATCGCCAAGCGTCGGTTGAGGGTGTCGAAATCGGCGCCGAACCACACCCACAGGCCGTCACCGAGTCCATGCACCTCGCCGTATCCCGGTGCCGCCGACAGCGGCACGGTGTTGAGGTAGTCCAGTGCCACGTCCTGGCGAGCCGTCATGGTTTGCGGGCCCTGGCGATAGCTGCGCACGCTGGCCGACACCATCTGGCGCAGCTTTTCCATCGGCGAGTAGGTCAGCCCCTGGGGCGAATGGCGATATTTCTCCACTTGGGTGGCCAGGGTGCTGCCGCCTGCGGACTGCTCCGAGAGGTCCAGCGCGCGGCCCACCTGGGACATGGCCGCTCGGGTGAAGCGCGGCCTGTCAAGCGACATCAGAAAGTGACCCCCTGGCGACAGTGAAATCTGACCCCCTTACCCTCTGACGACCTGCTCGTG
>JAAQTN010000016.1 GCA_011742915.1 Billgrantia desiderata
AACCGCTCAGCGCCGATGGTAGTGTGGGGCCTCCCCATGCGAGAGTAGGTCATCGTCAGGCACTTCTTCAGAAACCCAGCTTCGAGAGAGGCTGGGTTTCGCCGTTTCAGGCCCCTTATCTAGCCAAAACCCCGAGTACGCAAGTGCTCGGTTTTTTTGTCTGCCATTCCCCCGAGCGTGGTCGAGCGATCAGGGCACAATGTGAGTGAGATAAGGAGTTTCGTTCTTTTTCGTGGGGCCTGGGAACGTTACTGAAAGGAGAAAGTCGGTTGAAAGGAGGCCATTCAATGGCAGCTTAACCAAGGATGAAGAGTGTGAGAAAAGCCATACTGCCGATATTGATCATGCTGCTGGCCCTGAGCGGGTTTGGCGGCTGCGATGGGCCCAAAGCCGGCGAGAGAATGGAGCGTAACATCGATCGCTCTATGGAAAATCTGCAGGAAAGGTGGGACGCGGTGGGAAAGGATATTCAAGAGGATGTCCGCGAAGAGGCTGCGAAAAAAGAGAACCGAGCATGAGTCGGTAGGTTGCGACTTACGCCAGATGAAGGTGCTGGCTGTCGAGAGGTTGTGGCCTAGTCGCTGGCTGGTGAGAATGCAAAGACAAGGCCGACACAGTGTCGGCCTTTTTCATGTTCTGTGACTCAGCGGTTCTGTTCGATGCCTTGGAGATACCACGGGGCGCCATCGCGCATCTCACGAATCAGGTGCCAGGTCTCGTTGAATTCGGTCTGTTCACCGTTCTCGTCGAGAATGCCGTGGAAGATGACCGTGGCCTCGGCCTGCTTGCCGACTTCGCGCACGTCGCCGAGTTCGGCGAACAGGCGCACGATGTCGGTGCGATTGTTGGCCGGATGCTTGCTGCGCTCCTCGCGCAACAGGTTGTAGAGCTCGGGAGTGACGTACTCCTGAATGCCGCTGAAGTCATTGTTGTCCCAGGCGCGCTGCAGCGTCATGAAGTGCTCCTTGGCGCCGGACAGGAAGCGCTCGCGATCGAACCACTCCGGAAGGCTGTTGAAGGCACCGCCCAGGGTGGCGCCAGGGGCCGGCTGGAAGGCCTGGGGAGCGACGTGCGGCTGACGCTCGGCCGGCTGCGGGCCACCTGCCACGGCGGTGCGGCGACGCGCCAACAGGCGGAACAGCAGGAAGCCGAGACCGGCAATGAGCAGGATGTCCATCAGGCGCAGCTCGTCGAAGGCGCCGCCGAAGAACAGCGCGGCCAGCAGGCCCCCTGCCAGCAAGCCGCCCAGCATGCCGGGCATGCGAGAGCCGGCGGCCTGGTTGGGCTGAGCCTGGCGTGCCGAGGCGGCCTGGTTGGGGGCGGCTGCCGGGCGGTCGGCGGAGCGGGAGAAGCTGCCGACGTTACCGCCGCCGCCCATGCGGCGGGCTTCGGCATGTTCGACGGCCAGGCCGAAGCCCATCACGGCGACCATGAGCATGACCAGGAAGTGACGCATCGCTTGGTTCCTCTTCAGGATTGAGGGGAAAGTAGAATTTGGATGCTCCATTCTAGCGGCTATGCTGGGGAAAGTGCTGAAAAAATGGGGAAAGCCATGCGCTTGAAGAGTGAAAACAGCTTGCTGCTGATCGTCGATCTGCAGGCGGGGCTGCTGCCGGTGATCGATGGCGGCAACCAGGCCGTCAGCGAAGCACAGTGGCTGGGTGGGCTCGCCTGCGAGCTGGACGTGCCGGTGTGGCTGACCGAGCAGTACCCGGAGGGGCTGGGTGGCAGCGAGCCGCGGTTGCTGGAGGCGCTGCCGGACTATCGGCTGTGGCAGAAGGTGCACTTCAATGCCCATGCCGAGCCGGACTTTGCCGCTGCGCTGGAAAAGAGCGGCAGGCGACAGATCGTACTGTGCGGTAGTGAGGCGCACATCTGCGTGATGCAGACCGGTCTCGGGCTGCTGGAAGCGGGCTATGAGGTGTACTGGCTCAGCGAGGCGTCCGTCAGCCGGCGCGCCGAGGAGGCCTGCCTTGCCCGTGAGCGAATGACGCAGGCGGGCGCCACACCGGTAACCGCCGACATGGTGGCTTACGAGTGGCTCGAGCGCTGTGACGACGAGCGCTTCCGCCAGATCCACCGGCGTTTTCTCAAGCCACGTGCCTCGCGCCCGCTGCGCTTTTACTGATACCCGGCTTCCGTTTGGCTCAATGCTGGGCTTCGCGGCGCGTGAAGACCAGCGTATCACCCTCGGACATGGCGGGATTGAAGGCGTAGCCCGCCACGTCGAAGCCCTTGAGATCTTCGGGATCGTCGAGGCGCTGGCGAATCATCCAGGCCGCCATCAGGCCGCGTGCCTTCTTGGCATAGAAGCTGATGATCTTGTAGGTACCGTTCTTCTCGTCCTTGAACACCGGCGTGATCACCCGAGCGTCGAGCCGCTTGGTGTCGACGGCCTTGAAATACTCGTTCGAGGCCAGGTTCACGAGCACCTTGGAGCCACTCTCGACGATGGCGCGGTCCAGTGCCTCGGTGAGCGTGCCTTGCCAATAGGCGTAGAGATCCTTGCCGGCCGGATTGGCCAGCCGCGTGCCCATTTCCAGGCGGTAGGGCTGGATCAGATCGAGCGGTCGCAGCAGGCCATACAGGCCCGAAAGGATGCGCAGGTGACGCTGGGCGAACTCGTTGTCGGCGTCGCTGAAAGAGGCGGCCTCGAGACCCACGTAGACGTCGCCCTGGAAGGCCTGAGCCGCCGGCTTGGCGTTGTCGGGCGTGAAGCGCGGGTGCCATTCGGCGAAGCGAGCGGCGTTGAGGCCGGCCAACTTGTCGCTGATGCCCATCAGTTCGCTGAGCTGCTGGGGGGAGTAGTCGCGCAGGATCTCGATCAAGCGCTGGCTATGGTCGAGAAAATCCGGCTGCGAGTGGATGGCCGTGGTGGCCGGGGTCTCGAAATCCAGCGTCTTGGCCGGCGAGATCACGCTCAGCATGGGGCACTCCTGTACCAGATGGGACGAATCGAACGAAGCGTGATTATATCAACCGCTGCGCGAAGACGGGGCTATCGATGCGATAGCCCTCGCCGATACCGGCAGAACCATTCAGGGGCTGGGGTTGGGGATGCGCCGGTGCACTTCTTCGATGGCCTCCAGCACGCTCTGTTCGAGCTTCAGCGATTCGCTGGCGAGGTTGTCCTCGAGCTGTTCCATGGTGGTGGCGCCGATGATGTTGCTGGTCAGGAAGCTGCGCGAATTGACGAAGGCCAGCGCCATCTGGGCCGGGTCCAGGTCGTGCTCGCGGGCAATGTCGACGTAGGCGCGGGTGGCCTGTTCGGCCAGCGGTGAGGTATAGCGCTTGAAGCGCTCGAAGAGCGTGAGGCGAGCGTTCTCGGGGCGGGCGCCATCCAGATACTTGCCCGAGAGTACGCCGAAGGCCAGCGGCGAGTAAGCCAGCAGGCCCACGTTCTCGCGATGGGCGATCTCGGCCAGGCCGACCTCGAAGGAGCGATTGAGCAGGTTGTAGGGGTTCTGGATCGAGGCAACCCGCGGCAGACCGAGCCGTTCTGCGAGCTGCAGTGCCTTCATCACCCCCCAAGGGGTCTCGTTGGAGAGGCCGATGGCGCGAACCTTGCCGGCATCCACCAGCTCCTTGAGCACACCGAGGGTCTCTTCCAGCGAGACGGCATTTTCCTCTTCGTCGTGCTCGTAGCCCAGGCGACCGAAGTAGTTGGTCGAACGCTCGGGCCAGTGGAGCTGGTAGAGATCGACGTAGTCGGTCTGCAGCCGCTCCAGGCTGGCATCGATGGCCTGATGGATGTGCTCCCGGTTCAGGCGTGGGCCGCCGCGGATGTGCTCGAGTCCCGGGCCGGTCACCTTGGTCGCGATGATCACGTCGTCGCGGCTTTCACGGCGCTTGAGCCAGCTGCCGATATAGGCCTCGGTGCGCCCCTGCGTCTCGGCTCGGGGAGGTACCGGATACATTTCGGCCGCGTCGATGAAGTTGATGCCGAAGGCTACGGCGCGGTCGAGCTGATCGTGGGCGTCGGATTCGCTGTTCTGCTCTCCGAACGTCATGGTGCCCAGGCACAGGCGACTGACCTCGATGCCCGTGTCGCCAAGCGGTCGCGTCTGCATCATCGCTCCTGTAGAAAGTCGAATCGGTGGCGAGCTCGTTGCCTATCCAGAGCCATGCTAGCCGAGCCCTACCAAGGCAGCAAATCTAGGGGTTGAGTCGCCGGCGGGGCGGGCGTATGCTGGCCACCCTCAAGCGGCCCCGGCGGAGTCCCGCGGCGAGTTCAGACAGGCCATGACGACGACCACAGGGTGGTGCCACGTCATCAGGCTGGTTTCAGACGAACCCAAGGTTGTTTGCACGATGACGCAGGCATCATCATTGTTCACCCGGCTCGAATACCGTCTTGCAGAACAGCTGTTTCACACGCGCTGGTTGCCACGCTCTCCGCGTACCCAGCGCTTGACCATGCATCTCTTCGAGCGCTGCGCCGATGCCGGTCACCCCGGCGCGCTTTCGCTCTACGGACATATGCTTTTCCAGCGTGGGGTCAGCCCTCAGGACAAGGCGCGTGGCGCTCGCTATGTGCTCGAGGCTGCGCAGGCCGGCAATCTCAAGGCCCAATACCAGGCTGGGCAGATCCTCGAGCACGGCTGTGCCCAGTATCCTCGCCGTGAGGCGCGTGCCGTGACCTGGTATGCCCGTGCCGCCGAGGCAGGCCATCCGCTTGCCGCTGTGCGCTTGGCGAAGGCTTATCGTCTGGGTGAGCTGGGGCTGCCGGTGGACAGCGCTCAAGCCGCCCATTGGCAGGCGCTCGCCGACCGACATGCGGATCTGGAGTGTAGCGAACTGGACAGGGACGACGCTCAAGCCCGACACTAACCCCACTTGCCGCCGCTTCTGCCACGCGGCTCTGCTTTCGAGGATACGTCCATTCGTGACGCTGCCGACACTGCTGGATATCGAGGCGTCCGGATTCGGGCGCGGTAGCTACCCCATTGAGATTGGCCTGGCACGGGCCGACGGTAGCTGCTGCGCCTTCCTCGTGCAGCCGCTGGACGAGTGGACGCACTGGGACCCCAAGGCCGAATTGCTGCACGGTATTTCCCGTGCACGTCTGCAGCGTGAAGGTCTACCCATTGCTCAGGTGGCGCGCTGGCTCAACGATGAACTGAGCGAGATCGGTGTGGCTTATAGCGACAGCTGGGGCTATGACAACACCTGGCTATCGCTGTTGTTTCACCATGCCGGCATGCTGCCCGCCTTTCGCCTCGAGGCACTGCGCATTCTGCTCAGCGAGCGCCAGCTCGGTGCGTGGCACCGAACCCGGGAAACGCTGGTGAAAGAGCTGGGGATTCGGCGCCATCGCGCCGGAGAGGATGCCCGCCTGCTGCAACTCACCTATCTGCGCACCCGCGAAGACGGCGAGAGCGCCGACACCTCTACCTCTCGCCGCTGACCGCAAGCAGTACCTTGCCGATATTGGCGTCCCGCTGCACATGGGCGTGGGCGGCTTCGACTTCGTCGATCGGCCAGGTGCGATCGATCAGCGGGCGCAACTCTCCCTTTGCAAGGCGCGGCCAGACATGGGCTCTCAGCGCATCGAGGATGGCTCCCTTGGCCGCCGGAGGCTTGGCGCGCAGGGTCGAGCCGATCAGCCGCTGTCGCTTCATCAGCATGCGGCCCAGGTCGAGCTCGGCGTGTCGCCCACCCATCAGGCCGATCAGCACCAGGCGTCCGTCGGCATTCAGCACGCGCTGATTGTCGGCCAGATAAGCGCCACCCACGGGGTCGAGAATCAGGTCGGCGCCGCCCCATGCCTTCACGGCATCCGCGAAGCTGCCTTCGTGGCGATTGAAGACCGCATCGGCGCCCAACTCACGGCAGACGGCAAGCTTGGCGTCACTGCCCGCCGTGACGAAGCAGGGGTGGCCGAAGGCTCGGCAAAGCTGAATGGCGGCAGTGCCGACACCGCTGGCACCGGCGTGCAGCAGGACGCGCTCGCCGGCCGCCAGCTGTCCCTCCATGAACAGGTTGAGCCAGGCAGTGGCAAACACCTCGGGCAGTGCGGCCGCCTCGCGCAGATCCAAGCCCCCGGGTACCGGCAGCACCTGCCGTGCATCGACCACGACCTCCTCGGCATAACCGCCGCCCGCCAGCAGGGCGCAGACCCGCTCTCCCGGGCGCAGAGTGTCGACGCCGGGGCCGACTTCACTCACCGTGCCGCTGATCTCGAGGCCGAGAATATCGCTGACCCCGGGCGGCGGCGGATAATGGCCGGCGCGCTGCATCAGGTCGGCGCGATTGACACCGGCCCAGGCCACCGTGAGGCGTACCTCTCCGGCTGCGGGGCCTGGCGGTGTGGGGTGTTCGCGCCAGGCCAGGCGTTCCTGATCGACGGCAATGGCGTGCATGGGCGATCTCCTAGGTGACGGGGCTGGCGAGCCGTGCCTCCAGGGCATCCAGCAGAGCGGCAGGCTCTGCGGCGTCGATCAAGCTGTCGCGGGTACGGCCATTGAGAAAGCCGTGTTCCACCGTGCTGTCGAGGAAAGCCAGCAGCGGGCTGTAGAAGCCGGCGATGTCGAGCACGCCGATGGGCTTGTCGTGCAGCCCCAGGTACTGCCAGGTCCAGGCCTCGAACAGTTCCTCCATGGTGCCGATACCCCCGGGAAGGGCGATGAAGGCATCGGCATGGGCGGCCATGCTGGCCTTGCGCTCGTGCATGTTGTTCACGCGGATCAGGGTCGGCAGCCCCTCGTGGGCCTGCTCGCGCTCCACCAGGTGGTCGGGCATCACACCGATCACGTTGCCACCCCTCTCCAGCACGGCGTTGGCCAGAGCTCCCATCAGACCGATGCGGGCGCCGCCATAGACGAGGCCGTGTCCGCGTGCGGCCATTTCGTGCCCGAGGGCGCGGGTGGCTTCCAGAAAGGTCGGGTCCCGGCCATCGCGGGAGCCCAGATAGACACAGAAATTCGACATGCGCTTCTCCTTGGCAAGCCCTTATCGTAGCAGCTGCCGGCCGTCAGGGAGAGGCTGTGGAAGCGTCGGGGAAGAGAATCAGGGCAGGCAGTCGGCCACGCCGAACTCGGCGTCGAGCCACTGGCCGACGACGTTGTTGCCGCACAGGTGGTGAGCATACTGGGTGTGCAGACAGCGCACCTGATCCCAGTTGGCGATGCCGCCGATGCCGCGCTCGCGCATGACGTCCGCATAGCCGAGCCGCTCGACTTCGGCTCGCTGGACATCGCTCATGTAGCGCCAGCGCCTGTCCACGTAGTCGCGATGACTGGCGTGATAGACGGCGAGAAAATCGGGGTCTTCCTGCAGTCTTGCCTCGAGCTGCTTGATGGCACCGCTGGCTTCTATGCGGGAAATCTCGACCTTGAGGCGTGCACAGCTCAGCCAGTACAGGGTGGGGAAAGGCTTGCCGTCGACGATGGGGGCCATGCGCAGCACCAGCGGGGTGCCTTCGCCGTCTACGGCAGCGACGGACTCGATGCCGCGCGGTGCGCGCCCCAGCTGCTCGGCAATGATCGCGAGCTGGCGGTCATCAGGCATCTGGTCGGTTTGGATCACCATCGTTGTGGTCCCGGATGAACTTGTTGGAGCGGCCCACGGCGCGAAAGAAGGTGCGGTTGAGCTGCTCGGGCGTGGGCACGTAGCCGCGCCACTGGCGTTCGCAGTACTCGTTGGCCCGTGCCATCAGCACGTCGTAGAGCCGATTGAACGGCGCATCATAATCGTAGGGGTCGGCGCCGAACAAGCGGATGTGGGGGTAGTCGGCAAAACGCTCCATGAAGTAGCGCTCCAGGTCGGCTTCCACGGCGCGGTGCTGGGCGACCTTGTCGGGCTCGAGCCAGAGGTTGTAGCGGATGGCCATGACAGACTCCTGCCGGCGATGAATGTCCCGTCTGACGGGGCATGAAAGTTTGACCCCGGGAGGCCGAATTCGGCTCACGAGGAATCAGGGGCGGGCCAGAGGGGCCAGGCGCGCCTGACACAGGCGGATCAGGTCGGCAGGCGCCAGGGCGATCTCCAGACCACGACGCCCGCCGCTGACGTGCAGCCGATCGAGGTCCTTGGCGCTGGCATCGAGAAAGGTCGCCAGGCGTTTCTTCTGACCCAGCGGACTGATGCCACCGAGTACGTAGCCAGTAGCACGTTCGGCCTCGGCGGCCTCGGCCATGCTCGCCCGCCGGGCATCGGCTGCCTTGGCCAGCGCCTTGAGGTCGAGCTGGCCGGTCACCGGCACAATGCCCACCGCCAGGCGCCCATCGTCGAGACGGGCGATGAGGGTCTTGAACACGCTTCGCGGGTCGAGGCCCAGGGCGTTGGCGGCTTCTTCGCCGTATGCCGGCGCGCGCGGGTCGTGTTCGTAGCTGAGCAGCTCGAAGGGGACGCCGTCGCGTTCCAGTGCCTTGATTGCCGGTGTCATGCGTCGGCCGGCTCCGGGAGCGGTTGCAGATGAGCCTCGAGCGCTTCGCGCAGTTCGCCCTCGATGGGCACGGCGCGCTTGGCGTCATGATCGAAGTGCACCATCACGGTATGGCCCAGATTGGTCAACTCGCCCTTCTGCCACGCCTCTTGGGTGACGGTGAAGGAGCTGTTGCCGAGGCGCGAGACGTAGGTGCGAATCTCGATCTCGTTGCCATAGTGCAGCTCGGCGCGATAGTCGACTTCCATGCGTGCCATGATCAGCTTCCACTTGCGCGGATCCAGATCCGGCGTGAACAGGCGAAACAGATCGTTGCGTGCCAGCTCGAACCAGGCCGGCAGGCGAGTGTTGTTGACGTGGCCGAGAGCGTCGGTGTCGTAGAAGGCGGGTTCGACGGTACGCACGAACATGTGAGAGTCCCTTTGCTGTCTTGTGGTCTTGTGACATGCCGTTGGCAGGTTGACAGCATTGCCCCGAGCAAACGCTAGGTCAAGTGCCGGACTTTTGCCTTGCTCCGTACTAGGTCTGAAGTCGCATCCATCCGAGCAGCCACAGCGTAGCCACGGCGAAGCCCGCGAGAGTGCCCCACAGCAGACCCAGGGTGGCATAGGTGAGCGACACGCACAGGGCATAGCAGAGCAGCGCGCCGAGCCCGGCCGGATAGTGCTTGATCACCGTGGCGGCCGGCGCCGCGCCATGGGTGAGATGCAGGATCACCAATAGCGGATACATCGAGATCGGGAAGGCCGCCAGCATGCCGGCCCAGGACGCCGGCAGCACGTGAGCCAGGCCGGTGACCAGGAAGACGATGGCGGTGGCGAGGCCGGCGCGAAGCAGCAGCGGCCGCCAGCGCGAGCCGCCGGAGCGTGCCTTGGTGCGGGCTTCCGGCACGTGGCGATATAGCCAGGTGAAGACGAAGATGGCCGCCAGGGTCACCAGCGTGCCGCTCAAGCGGTCGAGCTCGAAGCGCGTCAGCGTGAGGCTCGTCAGCCACCAGGCGACAAGCCCGCCTGCCGTGCCGCAGAGCACCCCCTTCAGGCCGTCGCGCCTTCCGCAAATCAGATAGCCGCCCCCCAATGCCATGGTGGCGGTGAAGCCCGCCAGGCTGTAAACGGCGCTCTCGGCGGCAAAGCCCGGCGAAATCTCCAGGCCGATGAAGAACAGCGCGATCGCCGTGCCCAGCGGGTAGCCGGCGAGAAGGCCCGCCACGCGGGTACTGACACGCTCGGCGACCATTGCCAGGCCGAGCACGATGCCGATCGATACCGCGAGCTTGGCCAACTGCCAGCTCAAGGGAACGTCCATGGGTTTTCCTTGTGGTGAGGCTATACCAGGCGCAGGCCCTGGCGATCGGCCCAGGCGGCTCCCACCGCATGGGTCAGTTTCTCCTGCAGATGTTCAGGCAGGGCGGCGCGTGCTTCGTCTACGCTGGCGAAATCGCGATTGCGCAGCCAGCAGTAAGCCCAGGCGCAGGCCTCGTCGTCGCTCTTGGGTATCGGGCGCGCCGGCATCTGCACCAACAGGAAGGTGGCGGTACGGGCCGCCCACAGAGGGATGTCGTCGCCCGCTTCGGAACGGCTCCAGGCTGCCAGGGTGTTGCCGTCGGGCGTGGTATCCGGCTCGCCCAGTCGAGCGACCCGCGCCGTTTCGGCCAGGATCAACGCGAGGCGGTCCGGATCGCCCTGCCCCAGTTGTCGCCATTGCGCGATAGTGGCCGACATACCGCGGCGTGCCTTGGCATAGAAGCCGCTTTGCGGCATGGTTTCGCTCATATCTGCTTCCGAGGAAAGAACATGGAGTTCGATTTTGCCACGCCCATCGAGCGACGCCACCCCGAAGGGGGCGATTGGCCGTCGCAGAAATGGCACCGCTATGATGCCAGCATCCTGCCACTGTGGGTGGCCGACATGGATTTCCCCTCGCCACCCCAGGTGATCGAGGCGCTGAAAGCGCGGGTCGACCACGGCGTGTTCGGCTACGGGACGGTTCCCGACAGTCTCAAACAGACGCTCTGCGAGTGGAGTTCGCGAGAGTACGGTTGGGCCATCGAGCCGGAGTGGCAGCTGTGGCTTCCCGGCGTGGTGCCTGCGCTGCATGTGGCCAGCCTGGCGCTGACCGAGCCGGGCGACGGGGTCTTGACCCTCACGCCGATCTACCCACCGTTTCTCAAGGTGGCCGAGCGCACCGGGCGGCTGTCGCAACAGGTGGCGCTGGCTGAGCCGGCCGGCCCCGGTGAGCCGTGGCGGCTCGATCTGGCGGCGCTGGAAGCGGCCATTACCCCTGAGACCCGGCTGCTGCTGTGGTGCCAACCGCACAACCCCACCGGACGGGTATGGCGACACGAGGAGCTGGCCGGCCTGGCGGCGTTGATCGAGCGACACGACCTGCTGGTGGTCTCCGACGAGCTGCACTGCGATCTGCTATTGGATGAAGGCGCCCGGCACCGGCCGCTGGCGGCGGCTTTCCCAGAGCTTGCGGCACGCATCATCACGCTGTGGGCGCCCTCCAAGACCTTCAACCTCGCCGGCCTCACCGCCGCCTGTGCGGTAATTCCGAATGGTGAGTTGCGCCAGCGCTTCGCCGCGGCAGCGCGTGGTCTGCTGCCGGACGTCAACGTGCTGGGGCTGGTGGCCGCCGAGGTGGCCTACGGGCAGTGCAATGCCTGGCGACAGGCGCTGTTGAAGACGCTGCGTGGCCATCGCCAGGTGCTGATCGAGCGGGTCGCCCAGTGGCCAGGGGTGGGCATGAGCGTGCCGGAGGCGACCTATCTGGCCTGGCTCGATATGCGCCGTGCCGAAGGGCTCGCGCAGCGCCAGGGTTCGCCGCAACAGCTACTGCTGCAGGAGGCGAAGGTGGCACTGTCGGACGGGGCGGACTTCGGCTGGCCGGGGTTCGTGCGGCTCAACTTCGGCACCACCGCGTCCCAGCTCGAAGCGGCGTTGGCGCGTCTCGATGGCGTGCTGAAGGGGTGAGCGGCAGCGCCAGGCGAAGTCCCTGGCGCATCGCCCTCAGTAGAGCAGGGTGAACAGCTTGCGCCGATAGGTGACGGTCAGCGGATGTTCGGCGCCGAGGGCGTCGAACACCCGTAGCAGGGTCTTGCGTGCTGCGTCGTCGCCATAGCCGCGATCCTTGCGCATCACCTCTAGCAGCCCCTCGAGACCGCTTTCATAATCGCCATCGGCAATCTGGCGCATGGCGCGCTTGAAGCGAGCCTCGCTGTCGTCGCGTCCGGCCAGGGCGGCCAGCTCCTCGTCGCTCGGCGCCTCTTCGCGGAATTCAATGCTGGCGCGTACGCCACGAGCCGGTGCGGCATCCCGCTCCTCGGGAGGGAGGTTGCCGAGCAGGGCGAGCGCCTCTTCGCCGCGGCCTTCCACCACCAGCGCCCGGGCCAGCTCTACCTGATAGGGGTAGTGCTCGGGGTTCTGTTGCACCAACTGCTCATAGATGGCACGGGCCGTGGCGGTATCGCCCTGGGCCAAGGCCTCGGCGGCCTGTTCCTCGGGGCTGGCCGGTGCGTCTTCCGGTGCCGGAAAGTAGCGTGCCAGCCACTCGCGGACCTCCTTCTCGGGCAGCGCGCCCTGGAAGTGATCCACCAGTCCACCCTGGCTGATCAGCTTGACGTCCGGCACCGAGCGCACGCCGAGCTGGGCGGCGATTTCCTGATTCTCCTCGATATTGAGCTTGGCCAGGATGAAGGTGCCGCGATATTCGCGCGTCAGCTTCTCCAGTATCGGCATCAGCACCTTGCAGGGCTGGCACCAAGGCGCCCAGCAGTCGAGCAGCACCGGCACCTGCATGGAGAACTCCAGCAGCTGCTGGATGTTGTTGCGGTCGACGTCGATGATCAACTGCTCATCGCTGGGCGCCGCCTGCGGCGAAGGTGCTGAGGTGTCTTGGGGCGCCGTCAGGGGGGCGCCGCTGCGAGGGTCGACGATGGACATGGCGTTGGCCTTGCGCAAAGAGGTGAGTTCGTTCGAAAGATGCGGGTAAAGGCGGCGGGATTCAAGGGGCTGAGACCTACGCTGGCTGCGCGTTGGTCAGTCTGCAACGGTGGGCGCGGCATCCCTGACGGGGCTGTGATAGTCTCGTGTTCGTCCGGTCGAATCGGGGCCGGGCACCCAGACATGAGGATCCGTGGGATGGCAACTTACCGACTGAACGGCGATAGCGACCTGATCGACAACCCATCACCTCGCTGTGCATGCATGCTGGTGCTGGATACCTCCGCGTCGATGTTCGGCCCGCCGATCCGTGAACTGAACGCCGGCGTCCAGGCCTTCATCTCGGCCATTCAGGAGGACGACATGGCAGCCTGCTCCGTCGAGCTCGGTGTCATCACCGCCGGCGGCAAGGTCACCGAACAGTTGCCCTTCACCACGGCCATGAACATTTCCCAGTGTCGGCAGTTTACCGCTTCCGGCCTGACGCCGCTTGGCGGTGCCATGGAGCTGGCGCTCGATCGCCTCGAAGAGCGTACCGCGGCCTACCGCAAGGCCGGTGTCGCCTACTATCAGCCCTGGCTGGTGGTGATCAGCGACGGTGTGCCGACGGATCAGTGGCAGGCCGTTTCGGCCCGGGCGCGGGCCTTGGCCCAGCAGCGCAAGCTGGTGGTAATGCCGGTGGGTGTCGAAGAGGCCGACCTCGAAGCGCTCAGCGCCTTTTCCACGCGACCGGCCAAACGCCTGGACGGTTTGAAGTTTCGCGAGTTCTTCCTGTGGCTGTCGGCCAGCATGAGCCGCGTCTCGGCCTCCTCTTCCACGACCGAGCAGGTCAAGCTGCCACCCACCGATAGCTGGGACAGCATCTGAACGGGTATCGAGGCGCATGCGCGACGAGACGACGGCAACAGCGACTGACTTGACTACCGCCCGCCCGGCCAAGGTTCGATAATGATGACAGGCATGGTGGCGAAGGAGGTCGAGTGGTGACGCCCGCTTTGGTGGTGAGGGATTCGCAGGGCAAGGAGCGCCGCCTCGGCAAGCGCCTGGAGCGCGGTGGCGAGGGTGAGATCTTCGCCCTGCGCGAGCGTCCCGACGTGATCGTCAAATGGTACTACCCCGAGGTGCTCGACCGGCGCGGCGAGGAGCTGCACCGCAAGGTCGAGGCCATGCGCATCCTGCGCGACGCCCATATGACCCGCGACGTGTGCTGGCCGCTGATCCGCGTCTTCGACGAACGCCACCGCTGGATCGGTTTTGCCATGTATCGGGCTCGCGGCGTGAAGATGAGCTTCCTCGCCCACGCGTTGCTCTACCAGCGCTATTTTCCCGGCCTCGACCGGCGCCGTATCGTCGGCTACCTGATCCGCTTCGTCGAAATCGTGCAGCAGCTGCACGAGGCCGGGGTGTGCATCGGCGACTACAACCTCAACAACGTGTTCTGCGTGCCCTCCACCGACCAGGTTACGTTGATCGACTGCGACAGCTACCAGCTGCGCCTCGACGGCACCTTCTACCCCTGTCCCGTCGGTAGCCCCGACATGACGCCCAAGGAGCATCAGGGCGTCTCCTTTCGCCATACCGTGCGCACGCCGCGCAGCGAGGCCTTCTCGCTGGCCATCGTGCTGTTCAAGTGCCTGATGCTGGGGCGTCACCCCTACGACATCGTCGGTGGCGACGATCCGGTGCGCAACCTGAGGCGCGGCAACTTCGCCTACGGTCGCGGGCAGCGCGATGTACCTCAAGGCGTCTGGTACGAGCTCTGGCAGGCGCTGCCCGACACCCTCCGCGACATGTTCGTGACCACCTTCACGGTGGGCGCCGACGCCCCGATTCAGCGCGCTACGCTGCCGCAGTGGCACGCGGCGCTGAGCGATTATCGCGATGCGCTGGCGACCGGCAAGCATACCGTGCACCTGGCAACGCCCGGTCGGCCCCAACGTTCGCAGGTACTGCATGCCCGCTGAGTTACCCGCTTTTCCGAATGAGACGACATCGCGCTGGTCGACTCTGGCCGTGGCCACGGCCGGACTGGGCCACGTGGAGAAAACGCCGGCCATGCCCTGCCAGGACGCCGCGGACGGGGTGGCGACGCCGCGCCCAGCGCTGGTGCTGGCCGATGGCGCCGGCAGCTCGCCGGCCTCGGATCTCGGTGCGCGTACCCTGGTCAGCGCCATGCTGCGGCTGGCCGATACGCTGGAGGCCCAACTGGCCTGGCTGCTCGATGGTCGCGAAGCGCCCACGGCCGATGCCGTGGCGCAGTTGGCCGAGCTGCTGGTGCGCCATGCCAAGGGCACGCTGCACGATAGGGCGGGCGAGCAGTGCCGACCGGTGCGCGACCTGCGCTGCACGCTGCTGCTGGCGCTGGTGGGCTGCGAGAGAGTGCTGTGGCTCAAGGTGGGTGATGGCGAACTCGTGCTGGAGCGCGCGGTGCCGGTGAACGCGGCGCAAGAGACGCAAGAGGCGTCGGAAGCCCAGAATGAGGAGGCGCCCGAGCTGATGCCGAATCTCCGCACGCTGGGCGAGCGCGGCAAGGGGGAGTTCGCCAACCAGACGCTGTTCGTCGACGAACGCCTGGCCTTCGAGCAGGTGCAGTACGGCGTCGAGACGACGGCTGCGCTGACCGGCATCGCCCTGATGAGCGACGGTGCCGCCGAGAAGCTGGTCGCCTACGACGGCGAACAGGTCTCGGGGCAGCTCAGCCACTGGCTCGACGACCTGCGCCAGGGCAAGCTGCGCCAGCGCGACCTGATTCGTCGCTTCTACAGCGAGACCTTCTGCCGCGGCACCAGCGGCGACGACCGCAGCATAGCGTTGGCGGCGCGTGATCTGCCCTGAAGCTCCATACCGCATGAGTTTTTATAGCGTGCAACAAAAAACCGAGGCTTGTGGCCTCGGCTTTTTCGAACTGGGCAGCGGGGGCCGCTGACCTTGAATGGAGAGCGAACCGACGGTCGTTGGGCCAGTGCCCGTGGGGGCAATAAAAAACCGAGGCTTATGGCCTCGGCTTTTTCGAACTGGGCAGCGGGGGCCGCTGACCTTGAATGGGAGCGAACCGACGACCGTCGGTTCAGTGCCCAGGCGGACAATAAAAAACCGAGGCTTGTGGCCTCGGCTTTTTCGAACTTGGTAGCGGGGGCCTGATACCACCGTTATATGTAAAGCTTCTAGATTTCCCACCTTCCCAGGCTGGCCGACTGGCAAAGCCTGATTCAGTAGAACGATCCCCGCGAGTACCTTGGCTGTCCCCAGAACCTGATAACTGAACCTTTAAGCTGTGATGTGGCGGCGCAGTGTCTTGTGCCGCTTGCCATGAAGCGAGATGAACACGTTTCGCCTCGCCTCATACCCAGCATTCGGACGGTAGTCAGAAGAGGCGACGATTCATGAGGACCGAGTTTCTATTACTAGCGTGCTACGAAAGGCCGCTAATCCCGCTTAGAACCTTCTGTGAAGACATTATGGGGATCAAGCTGCAGACGGCGCGTAACCGCATCGCTGCCGGCACCTTCCCGGTACCCCTGACCCGCACCGGCAGTTCGCCAATGGTGCACGTTTCCGATGCTGCTAAGTACATCGACGATCAACGAGAAAGCTCCAAGGAGGCATGACCATGCCCAGCAGCACCGCCCCAACCATCGACATCAAGGCGCTGGCCCGGGATATCCGGAAACAAGCCATGCTGCTGAGTAGCGAGATCATGCAGGCCCGTCGGCAAGGGGCCGGCAGCGAGGCCACCAAGCACCTGGAGGAAGCGGGCGGAGAGCTGCAGCGCATGGCCGAGGAGCTGGAAGCCTGGCGACTTCAAGCGGCTGAGCTGCTGCGCCGGCAGGCCCTCACCAGCGCCCTGAAGAACTATGCCCTGGGCAACCTGCACCGCTCGATCAATGTTCGCGGCGAGACCCTCAGCGAGAGCGACCGGAAGATGATCCGGCAGCTCGTCGAAGAGGCGCTCGACCTGCCCGACGAGATGAAGCACATAGCCCAGCAGCTCGATCCGCGTGAGCCTGAGCAGCAGGCGTTGACGTTCGAGCCATCCGGCGAGCTTGAGCGGCTCCGCGAGATTACCCGGGATATCGACGAGGAGATCGAGGCCCGGGAAGAGCGAGGCGAGACCGTCCCGCAAAGCCTGCTGGACCAACAGGAGCGCTACCACCACGAGCTCGACCAGTTGGAAGCCGAGGAGACCCGTCGGCATGGCGGTTACACCGTGGTGCTGCGCACGGCGACCGACGAGGGGCATGAGTACCTTGAGGAGAAGATGATGAGTGCCCGGGATCCCGAGGCCGCCGAGCTGGAAGCCAGGCAGTGGGCCTCGGTTCTCGGTTCGGTGATGGGGTTCGTTGTCGAGGTGGCCGAGATCAAGGGCCCGATAGCGTCCTGACCAGGTCGAGCCCGGGCGAGTTCTAGGAGCGAGAGCGAGCCTCTAGCCGCGCCGCCAAATCAGCAAAGGTGACGACGTTCCCGCGACCCTCATCGGTCACGGGCGGGGCTTCCTCGTGCCTGGAAAACGTCGAGGGCGGTGGCAGTGCCAGCTGTTGCTTCAGGTCGGCGACCTCTTGGCGGAGCTGCTCCAGCTGGTTCGACTGCCGTTCGGTGAGCCTCAGCAGCTCATCGAATCGGGCCAGGAGTTCGCTGCTGTCGGTGGGCGTCTGGTGAGGTGGCGGGGCGATGGCCAACAGGGCCAGGAGGCAAGCCCGTCGGGGCCAGCCTCGGTGTGAATGGGCCCATCCACACCGGGGGCTCATGGCGACGCCTGAGTCGTGACGGCATTTTGTGGCGCAGCCACGGGACAAAACCCACCGGTGGGAGGAGCGGTTGTAAAACGCGAATCTACAACGGCAAGCGCTTATCAAGGCGCAGGCAGTGCCGGAATCTGTAAGAGGCGCTTTTACAGAGCCAAGTGAGTGCATGAAGCCAACCACGGGTTGCACTGTAAAAGCCGCAATTACAGGGCACCGAGCAGGAGCAGGGGCCGGCAGGGTGTACAGGGGTGCCGGTACATGTGGCGGTAGTCGCGGCAAGCCGGGGTCAGCGGCAACCATCAAGGCGTCCGGCGGGAAGAGAAGAGAGGTGCAGAGAAATGCAACAGCAAACAAGCCAGGTAGTGACGGAAGAGAAGCCCGTGCGACTGATGCGGTGGAAAGAGGTCCAGGAGCTGGTCGGCATGAGCCACCGCACGATTGCCGGCATGTGTGCCAACGGCTGGTTCCCCGAGCCGGTACAGGTGTCCTCGAAGGTCACAGCCTTCCTCAGCAACGAGGTCGAGGAGTGGTTGGAGAACCTGAAGAACCGCCGCGTGAAATACCAGATCGCCCCCTATGCACGGCGCCCCGAAACGCTGGGCCTTGAAGCCACCCCAGCCTGACCAGGAGAGAACCGAACCATGAAGACCATCCATGTGAACGTTGCCGGGATCGATCACGAGTGCGACGAGGACGAAGCCGTCGAGATGTTTCTGTCGCTGAAGAAGGGGCTGGAGGACGCCGGCGTGAAGACCGAGAAGCTGTCGACGTTACCGCGCCCGAAGGGCAACCAGGTGTTCCGCCGCAAGCCCCTGGGCGTGGCCATGTCCATGGCCCAGCTCACTGACTGCTGAGGGGGCGGACCATGCCGAAGCGCGTTATCACCCTGAGCATCCAGAACGAGCGGATCACCTTCTACGCCGACGATTGGCCGGCAATTCAGAGGTCCGTCAACGAGGCAATCAAGACAGAGGGGTACTGGCAGCGGACCAAGGGCGAGGTGAGTTCGCCGGCGGCGATGGGCTTCACGGTGGCCGACAAGAGCCGGCTGAGCCAACAGCGGGGACAGGTGTTCTAGCGATGGCCAGAAACGGAAAAGGCCCCGGGGATCGCCACAATCCCATAGGGGCCCACACCAAATATTCCGAAGCCAAGATTAGCACAGCCTTGGAGCTGCGCAACCCTTCGCATCGCTCAGCAGTTCCCGAGGGAGCTGCCGAGCTGCATCACTGCCATGCCTGCCGCTGCTTCGCCCTGCTGGCCGAGGTCGCGGCCATGGTGCAGGAAGACCGCATCACCGGCAGCGACATGCCGGCCCAGCAGCTCCTCGATGAAGTCGAGATGGCCACGCACCGCGCTCTGGATCGCCTCGAAGGCGTGGGGGGCCGGCCATGACCACGATGAATTGGCCCTTGATGGCCAAGGCCGCCAGAAAGGTCGAGCAGGACCTGGGCACGCCGGAATGCCGAGCGTGGCGGCAGAAGATCTTTTCCCGCTTCGAGTGGGTCGCCGATGACCTGGTATGCGGGTTCGTGGCGGTGGCCACCACACACGGGCGCACCATCAAGGGCAATGCCGAGGGCAACACCTGGCTTCGCATCATGCAGAAGCAGCTCACGCTTGGCCCCTTCAACGTGACCCATGATGACCAGGCCCTGGAAGACTATGCCCGGGCCAAGGCGGATGCCATGGCCGCCGCCCTGGGTCGCCGGCTCCGCGAAGCCCGCGCCGGATATGCCGGGGCTCGGCGTCACCACTACTGGCGGCCTGCCCTTCCGGCGGGTACCCGCTTCGCGGGCCTGACCTTCCGCCGCTGTGTCTGGCCCAGTGAGCGTGACGCCGAGGTCGAGGCCCTGCGGGAAGCGCTGCAAGCCGCCCATGCCCACCGCCTGGACGTGTCGCCGGCGGCGGAGCTTGAGCGCCTGAGCGGAAGCCAGCGGCGCGTCCTGATGAACAAGCTGGTATCAGCCCCCTGGTGGCGTCGCAAGCTGCGCACGCAAGCCAACCGCCGGTTAGAGCAGTTCATGCGCATGGTCCGCCGCGTCCACAAGCGGGCCGGGATCTACATCAGCGACATGGTATTCAAGCGCTGGAAGAACCGGCAGTACCAGAACCACGAAATGCTCGAGACGACCATCGCCGTCAACCAGTTCGAGCAGGAATACACGCTGGCCGAGCTCTCCGCCAAGGGGGTCGCCAACCGCGATAACCGCTTCATGGAAACCATGATGCGGATCCGCGAAACCGAGGCCTTTGCCCGCCGGCATGGGCATCGCGCCGTGTTTGTCACCTGGACGCTGCCCAGCGCCTGGCATGCCGTGCTGCAGGAGAGCGCCCAGCCGAATCCCAAGTACAACGGCTCGACCCCGCGTGAGGCACAGGCCCAGCTGCAGAAGCTATGGGCACGAACCCGGGCCAAGCTGAAGCGCGATGGCGTCGCCTACTACGGTATCCGCACCGTCGAGCCCCACCACGATGGATGCCCCCACTGGCACATGCTCTTGTGGGCAGCGGAAGACCAGGTCGAGCAGCTGCTGGCCACCATCCGCCGCTATGCCCTGTCGATCGATCCCGAAGAGGTCGCCGGCAAGGAGCAGGTGCGAATTCGCTTCGAGCACATCGACCCCGATAAGGGCAGTGCCGCCGGCTACGTCATCAAGTACGTGGCCAAGAACATCAACTGCACCCAGCGCCCTGACGAGCTCGACCAGTACGGCCAGCCAATGGATACCGCCGCGCCTCGGATCGCTGCCTGGGCCTCGGTGCATGGCATTCGGCAGTTCCAGTTTTTCGGGCTGCCCTCGGTCACGGTGTGGCGGGAGCTTCGCCGCCTGCGAGACCACGAAGAGGATCCGTTCGCGGCTTCCTGTTTTGCCGACTGGATCACCCTGACCAAGCCCGACCCCGAGGCCATGGCCATCCTGCAGGACCTACGCCGCGCCGCCAACGGCAGCCGCTGGGACAAGTTCCTTGAGTTGTGTGGCGGCCCCTGTGTGCCGATGGATGAGCGCCCGGTGCGCCCTTGGCGGATGGTTCGTCTCGATCCCAAGGCCGAAACCATCAATCAGCGTACCGGTGAAATCCGTGTCGACCTGGAAAAGCTCGGAGCCTATGGCGAGCCAGTCGAGACGACGGTGGGCATCACCGTAACCAGCGCGACAGGCGAAGCCTCGTTCATGAGCCGCGTCTACCGCTGGGAGATCAAGTCGCCGGGGGCTGGGGGTCAGCGTAGCGGCGCAGCCGCGGAGCCTTGGACTCGTGTGAATAACTGTACGGGGGGCTCCCAGCCCGGGCAATTCATCGCCCACCGGGCCGGCTTGCCCCCGTTCAAGCCCAGCCACGAAGAGGCATCCGAGCAAGAAGAGCGGTACCGAGCCTGGCGAGCCAGCACCGAAGCCAGGGCCGAGATGGAAGCCTTCGACGAGCTGGACCAGCAGCTAAGGGCCACCATCCGCCAGAAATTCACCCCGCAACCGGAGTGGGGCACGCCTGAGTACTTCCCGCCGGAGCTGGAGGACTTCGCAGAGCACGAGCCACAGCAAGCCAGCGGGCCGGTAACGCAGAACCCTGTCACCGAGGAATCCCGAACCCTGTGGAAGCTGCTGGTCTCGACCAATGAGGCCGAGCGCCGCCGTGCCATTGGGATCGACGACGAGCAGGCGTTACGCCTGGCTGCCACGTTCTTCGAGCCGCCGCCCGAGCGTCAGGAACGTTCGACCTGGTCGAGCCTGATGATCCGAATTCACCGCGACAGGATGCCAAGCCCACGAGGCGGCCAGATGACCGCCGCCGAGGCGATGGCAATCGCCCATGCCCTGTGGGACGCGCCGGCCCCTGTCGACCCCATCCCCAACGCAGCACCCATGACCACCAGGAGCACCGCCCAATGATGGCAACCACCTACGAACCCCGTGATCGATTCAACCGGGTAACCAATGACTACCGCGAGATGCGGAACCAGCTGGAAAGCGCGCATGGGCAGCTTGCGCGACTGAAGCAGCAGCGCGCCGCCACGCTGCAGAGCAGCCGTGAGGCCGGCGAGCGCTGGCGTCAGCTGTTCAGGGACGCCGGCGGCAAGGCCGGCAAGGAGGTCCGCGAGCTGCAGACCGAGGAGCACAGCCTGGCCGCCGAGGTCGAGCAACTCGACGAGCTGATTGCCGAGCTTGAGCCCCGCGTGGCGGAGCTTCGCCACTGGGCCCAAGAGCTGCGTGCTCAGCACGTCACCAGGCTGCACGAGGCCCGTCGCGACATGGCAGCCCAGCGCCTGGCGGCTGCGCTCGACAGCGTCTTCGCAAAGCCCGAAGGCCAGGAGCTCCTGGCGGCCTTGGCTCAGCGAGCCGACAGCGTCCAACGCGAAGTCCTCGAGGACCATGTGTTCATGGGCACGATCGGCTTCGACGGGCACGAAGCCGCCAAGCCCGGGTTCATGGCCATGATCTCCGGCCATGACAGGGAGGTGATCGCCAACCAGGTCGAGAAGCGGAAGCGAGCGCTGGTCGCCGACGTAGTGATGCAGCGATTGCAAGCCCTGGGCACCGAACACCCCCAGTTCGATGAAGACCTTGCCGCCCCGCTGCCCCTGATGGCCTGCGAACGATAAGCCAGACCGGAACCCAAGGAGCCAACATGCGAAACGACACACGCAAGGCCTTCAACCAGCTGATGAGCCGCGTCGCGGAGCTGAGCGGAGTGGCCGATGCAAGCCAACCTTTCAGCGTCCAACCGAGCATCCAGCAGACACTCGAAAGCCGGATTCAGGAGAGCTCGGCATTCCTCAACCAGGTCAATATCGTTGGCGTCGACGAGGCGAAAGGGCAGCGCCTGGGGCTGGGGATCTCCGGCCCAATCGCCAAGCGCACCAACACCAACCAGCATGATCGCGAGCCCCGCGATTTGTCGGAGCTGGATGTCTTCGAGTACGTCTGCAAGAGCACCGAATTCGACACCGGGATCCCCTGGGCCAAGCTCGATGCTTGGGCCAAGTTCCCCGACTTTCAGCGCCGTGTCCGCAACATGCTCGCCCAACAGCAAGCCCTCGATCGCCTGACGATCGGCTTCAACGGGGTGAGTGCTGCCGGCCAGACTGACCGTGACATGAACCCGCTTCTCGAGGACGTGAACAAGGGGTGGCTTCAGGTTTTCCGCGAGCATGCTCCCGAGCGGGTTCTGACCGAAGGGGCCACCGCCGGCGAAGTCCGCGTCGGCCCAGGCGGCGACTACGAGAACATCGACGCCTTGATCTTCGATGCAGTCGGCGAAATGGTCGCTCCCTGGCATCAGGAAAACCCGGATCTTCGCGTGATCGCTGGGCGGCGGCTGATCGCTGACAAGTACTTCCAGGTCGCCGAGAAGCATGGCAACACCCCGACCGAGGCGGTGGCCATGGACATGCTTGTCAGTCGCGCCCGATTCGGCGGCCTGCCGGCGATCCGGGTATCCAACATGAAAGAGACCAGCCTGCTCATCACGCCACCCAGCAACCTGTCGATCTATTGGCAGCGCGGCAGCCGCCGCCGGTATCTGATCGACAACCCCAAGCGGAAGCGGGTGGAGAACTACGAGAGCTCCAATGACGCCTATGTCATCGAGGATTTCGGTGCTGGCTGTCTGGTCGAGAACGTGGTGTTCGGCGCCTGGGCTTAACCCCCCCCCACCCCGTTGCCCTGCCCTGGCGGGGCAACGCAAAGGAGTAACCAGACATGGCTCGATGGATTGGTGTGGATCTCGACGGGACCCTGGCCAAAAGCGTGGACAGCATCGGCACCGGGATCGGTGAGCCGGTTCAGCCCATGCTGACCAGGGTGAAGCAATGGCTATCCCGAGGGCATGAGGTGCGGGTGTTCACCGCTCGGGCATCCGACCCCCAGCAGGTGACCAGCATTCGCGCCTGGCTCAAGCGTCACGGGATCGACGAGTGCGGAATCACGGATCGCAAGGATCTCGACATGCTTGAGCTGTATGACGATAAGGCGAAGCGCGTCATCAAGGACGATGGTCGGCTTTGCAGCGGCTGCCGATCGCAGCGAAACAGCCGTGAGGTGGAGGAGCATTCCGCCGGCGGAATTCTTCTGACGGATTGCTAGCCTGACGGCCATGGCTCAAGAAAACAGGCTGGCCAGCAGAGCGCCCTGTGAGCGCCTCAGAGAAGCGCGAAGCGAAAGCCAGTCAGGGCGACGGATCGCAAGAGAACGCAGCGCAGGCGGCCACAATGGGCCGTCCTGCCCTACATACACCCCCACCCCCGCCACACCCTGGCGCGCGCGATCAGCGCCCCCCCCCGCCGGCGCTCTAAACGTGTCGATTTTTCTGCACTCATGCACCTGAGGGGAAGCCGCGCCACTGCTGGGCGGGCGGGCTTTCACAGGGGTGCAAGGAATCTTGCGAATTCATGCACTTTTATGCACCGTGGGCGTGGCCGTGGAGAGGCCTTGAGGCATTCGGCGAGCCTGGTGCCATCGAATTAAGCAATTGAAGCGTTCGCAAAGGGGGAGCAGGGAGAAAGGGCGCAGGTAGGAGCAAGAAATTCGGCTATTTCAGTCGTCCAGCCTGGTAGTTTGGGGTAATGAATACACCTGTGGCTGTAGGCCTCACCGAGGGAGCTTAAGTGGCCCGTCGTAGGTCGCTCAGCCTGAGCCCGCTCGGCTCCTACCCAAAGGCCTGGCCCGCCAGAGGCGGGCCGGATCAATGATGATGGGGTCCGACTGGGTAAGCTCTTTGCTGTATCGCCGTCTGCTTCAACGTCTTTTCAGTGACAGCATCAAAACCAGTGGGTCGAAAGGAGTCTCTTCGAAGCCATGCTTCTTGTAGAATGCAGCAGCGGGCTCGTCTAGAGCATGAACCAGAAGCGCACGCACCCCAACATACTCAGCAGCAGCGAGGGCTCGCTCTACAGCCTCGGCTAGCAGGTCCGTTCCCAACCCGCTTCCCTGGCAAGACTGGTCGACAGCAAGCCGCCCCAGTACTACCACGGGAATATCACTGGGCATGTTGCGCTGCATGCGCTTGGGGGCGGAGCCGCGCATCACCGCCCCCGAGGCCAGCGCGAAGTAGCCAGCCACCTTATCAGTTCCTTTAAAACAGATGACGTAGGTTACCGTGGCCTGGTTCCTGGCATTCTTCAAAGCCATGGATTTCAAGAAGTCATTCAAGGACGGCTGCCCACAGTCGAATTGCGATGTATCATGGCGCTCATCGATTTTCTCGGGAGCGTTCACGTCCAGCGTTTCTTTCTGCTCAGTAAGTTGCGTACACATTGGTTATCCTCGATCGGGGTTTCTAGCGCCCTTTCGAAGGCCTCGAATGATTGGTCATCCAGCATAAACACCTGACGCTCAAGCAATACCTGCTCAGCTCGGCGGCATGCTGCATCGAGGACAAAACTAGTTCTATCCCCGCCCAATTCAGCAACGGCCCTATCGATCAGGGCGCGCTTACGACTCTCAACGCGCATATTGAGAGGCAACAACTTGTCTCGCGCCTCTACAACTTGACTCATGGTATTTACCTATTTGGTGAGTTGTACGATACACACTCCTTGGCCTGTAATAGGCTGGCTTATCTTGACCACACACTAGGTATGTGTGGAGCTTTCAGATCGTAAAAGGGCAGTTTCATACGTTTTCCTCTGTCAGTGTCAATTTCAGTTCGTCTTCAGTTCAGTCTTCGTCTTCGGTTCAGTCTTCGTCTTCAGTATCGTTTTGCCCTGTCGTCAGGCCGAGAGCCCGGCGACATCGTAACCATAGCACCCTGTAACGCTATCGTCTACACGTAACGTTCTTGGCGTTACAAATTGCGGGCAAGCCCACCCAGCAGCGGGCTCACAACAAGGCCAGCAGCAGGTGCCCTCTGTGCCACCGGTGGCTCTCGGACGGGAGCATGCCCGCGGCACGCTGGGGGAGTGTCGCTAGGGAGTGCTGGGAGCTGGGTGGTGTGCGAGGCCTCTCACAGTGTTGCCGGCATGCACCAACGAAGACGCCGCCCATCGGGCGGCGTCTTCGTTGGTGTCTCGGTGGTGGCGTCCAGCCAGGTGTGCTTCGCCGTACACCTAGTCGTCCTTTTGGGCACCAGGTTTCTTTCTCGGTGGATCTCGACGAACACCGTCTGGATCGCTGAGCATTTTCTGCATCGCAGCTTCGACCGCTTCCACGCGATCCCGAAGGTCCCGTGCCTCCTCTGCGGTGATCTCTTCGCTCAGCTTGTGCCCATAGAGTCGGTGCTCCTCAAAGGTGCTTTGCAGACGCGCGATGATTTCCGCATTCATCGAGCGGTGATTCTCCTTGGCAGCCCGTTTCAACTGCTCGTGGAGCTCGGGTGGCATCCGAAGCTTGTACTGGGGATCGGTCTGGTGAGTCGTCATGTTGCGGATGATGGACCAAATAGGTGTTGACGGCAATAAACCTACTAGGTACCTTTCAGAGGGAACCTAGTAGGTGCTATTCAGGCAGGGAGATCCAGGAAGTGAAGCGAACAGACCCTCAAATCAAGATCCGCCTCGAGCCCGAGGTGAAGAGATGGGTAGAGCTCCAAGCCAAGGCCAAGGGGCGAAGCCAGGCATCACAGATCAACCATACCCTCAAGGAAGCCATGCACAACGACAGGCAGCCAGCCAGCTAGAAACGACGAGGCCCCAGGTGCTGCAACACCCGAGGCCTCAGTGTCCGCGCCAACTCGAAAAGGTACAGACATCATGAAGGATACCAAGACAAGGCGGGAACGCAATCCCGCTTCTTGCCACCGGTCAGGTGGTCTCACCGCGCACCAGGCCGCCGTGATCACCATCGGCCGGCTACTGGTCGCCTACCGCGTCAACCGTCGCTCCGAGCAGCGGGCCGAGCTGCTCGGCATGGCCAGGATGGCCGCCGCCCTGGGCGCGCTCGATGCTGCGACCCACGCTTTCCTGTTGGACCTTGTCGCAGCCGATTGCCGCCCGAGCGGCCCGGAGGTGCACTGATGGCTTCCATGGTGCATTACAGCCCGTTTGTCGCTGAAGACGTTTACGAGCGTCTGCAGCGAGCCCGCAACGCCCTGGCACTGTTTCAGGATCTGGCCGCCGGCCAGAAGCGGACAACACCGCCAACCGTCGAAGTTAATCAGGACGAACTTGCCGACTTCCTCTCGCTGGTCCTTGAGCAGTTGGACATGGTGGCCACCGAGACGCACCCGGGTAGCCAGTCCCAAGCCGCCGCGGTGCGGCAGGGGGGGGGCATCATGACCCCTACTGATATCGTCATGGATCTTGGCTGTAACAACAGGGCTGAGGCTATCGAACACACCCGGTACGTCTTGGCAAAACAGGCGCCAACCGCCGGCCAGGTGGCCACAAATTATGGTCTGCTGGTCCTCACCGTCCGGGAGCGGGCCGAGCTTCGAGCTTATTTGACCAAGCTGCTGTCACGTCGTCTCGAGATACTGGAGGCTGACTCATGACAATGTACGCACCCATGACATACCGTCTCGGTGATGAGCCCGTAATCGTCATCGACGAGGGGTGTTCTGCTAATGCTCTATACGACAACGCTGAGGCACGCCTCGAAGCCGCACGCGGCATGCTAGAGACAATTGCCAGCCTTGACGTGAGCCAGCATGTTCACCGGCACGACCTGAGCAATATCGCTCAGGCTGCACAGATCTTGGCCGCCGACGCTGCGGACCTCTACCGCGCCGCCCATACTGCGACCAAGCGCCCCTCGCTTGACCGGCGGCCTAGGGTCCAGAATTTCGCCGGTCAGGCCTGACGTATACTCGGAGGCCATTTCATGAACGAAGGAATTGTCGCCCTGATCCGCCTGCTTGCCAGGCAAGGGGCCAGGCAGCACCTGGGGGAGCGTCATGCACGCCGCGATATACGCCAGATACAGCACTGACAAGCAAGACGCCACCAGCATCGACGATCAGCTCGCCGTATGCCGCGCCCGCGCCGAGCGTGATGGCTTCGAGGTGGTAGTCACCCACTCCGATGGAGCCGTCTCCGGAACCACCAAGGTCGGCAGCCGGCCAGGCGGTAAGGAACTGCTGGCCGACGCCTTGGCCGGTCGCTTCGAGGTACTCTTTGTGGAGGGCCTTGAGCGCCTGAGTCGTGACAGCGTTGAACAGGAGATCATAATTCGCCGCCTGGAAAATCGAGGCGTTCGCATTGTCGGAGTGTTCGACGGCTATGACTCCAAGGCCCCTGGGCGGAAGCTAATGCGTGGATTTCGGGGCCTGATAAACGAGGCCTACCTCGACGATCTGCGCGACAAGACACATCGCGGCATGGCCGGCCAGTTCGCCAGAGGCTACATTGCTGGCGGCAAGCTTTACGGCTACGACATCGAGCGCGACGACCAGGGGAGTCGCTACGTGATCAACGCACGAGAGGCCGATGTCGTCCGCTGGATCTTCAAAGCTGCCGCCCAGGGGACAGTATTCAAGGCCATCGTCCAGCGGCTCAACGACGACGGCATCAAGCCGGCACGCGCTGAGGCCTGGACCGTGTCCAGCATCTATGGCTCGCCCGTCAAGGGTTCCGGTCTCCTGAATAACCCGCTCTATGCCGGCACCTATATCTGGAACCGTTCGCAGTGGGTGAAGGACCCTGATACCGGCACGCGCAAGCGGATTGAGCGCCCCCGGAGCGAGTGGCATCAGGTCGAGGTGCCTGAGTTGCGCATCGTAGATCGCGAGACATGGGCCAAGGTTCGCCATCGCATCGATGCTGGCCGTGACCAATATGGCCGAAAGCAGATGAAGCGGCCCAACAAGAGCCTGCTGGGCGGCATTCTCCGCTGCCCGCACTGCGGCGGCCCGATGATGGGGCGTGATGCCCATTACTACAAGTGCAGTCGTTACCACAACATTGGCACGACGGCCTGCCAGGGTTTCAATCTGCCACGGCCACGCATTGAGAAGCGTGTCCTGTCTCTAGTGCGTAATGAGCTGCTTTCGCCTGCGGCGGCCCGGCTCTACGAGCAGGAGTTCCGTGCCTATCTTGAAGAGCATGGCGATCATGCTCAGGCCAAGCAGGCCCGCGCCCGCCTTGTCGAGGTAGAGCGCGAGATCCAGCGGCTCGTCGAGGCCATCGTGTCGGTCGGCACCTCGGCTGCTCTGGAGGCACGGCTACGCACTGCCGAGCGCGAGCGCAACGGGCTTCTGGAAAAGGTCGGCCGGGTAGGGGGCGCAGGTATGCCGGACATCGCCGGGATCTTCAAGCGGCAGCTGCTCAATCTGGGCGAGGCATTGAAGAGCGAGCCCGAGGTGGCTCGCCGATGCATGGGGGACATCTTCGGTGAGATTGCCCTAGCGCTGGAGGGCAAGGAGATCTGGGGGCAAATACAAACATCCCCGGCCATCCTGAGAGTGGCCGGGGATTCGTATAACGGTGGTAGCGGGGGCCGGATTTGAACCGACGACCTTCGGGTTATGAGCCCGACGAGCTACCAGACTGCTCCACCCCGCATCAACGTGAGGCGAATTCTACGCTTTTTCTGCGCTGTGTCAAGGTAGAAGACGTTGTTAGTGCAAGCGCAGCGCTTGTGTCCATAATCACTAGGGGGGCAGCTTGAAGGCGATGCCTTCTGCCAGCATCCTGTTGTGGCTGGCTTGCTGCGCCAGGCCAAGCACTGCGAAAACAAGCGTCATGAATCAGGGAGGTGGAATATGACTCAATCAGCACCCGTAGCGTGGGTCACCGGCGGAACCGGGGGGATCGGTTCGGCGATTTGCCGCGCACTGGCGGCGGCGGGCTACCACGTGGTGGCGGGATACCACAACCCGGAGAAGGCCAAGACCTGGCTCGAGAGCCAGAAGGCCGATGGATTCGACAATATTTCCCTGTCGGGGGTCGACCTGACCGACTATCAGGCGTGTGAAGCCGGAGTCAAAGAGATCGAAGAGGCCCACGGGCCGATCAGCGTACTGGTCAACTGTGCCGGCATCACCCGCGACGGCACGATGAAGAAAATGACGCCCGAGCAGTGGCACGAGGTCATCGACACCAACCTCAACACCGTGTTCAACACCTGTCGCAGCGTCATCGAGGGCATGCTCGAGCATAAGTATGGGCGCATCATCAACATCTCCTCGATCAACGGCCGCAAGGGCCAGTTTGGCCAGGTCAACTACTCGGCGGCCAAGGCGGGCATGCATGGCCTGACCATGGCGCTGGCTCAGGAGACCGCTACCAAAGGCATTACCGTCAATACCGTGTCGCCCGGCTATATCGCCACCGACATGATCATGAAGATTCCCGAGAACGTACGGGAAGCGATCCGCGAGACCATCCCGGTCAAGCGCTATGGCACCCCGGAGGAGATCGCCAGGCTGGTGGTGTTCCTGGCCGACAAGGAGTCGGGGTTCATCACCGGCGCCAACATCGACATCAACGGCGGCCAGTTCATGGGCTGAGGGAGTCTGCAGAATAAAGGGAGGCGCTGGCCTCCCTTTTTCGTGTCTGCGCGCCGCTGTCAGGGCGGCGGCAGGCGCGTCAGACGTGTCAGCAGCGAG
Source organism: Billgrantia desiderata (assembly GCA_011742915.1). Lineage (GTDB taxonomy): Bacteria > Pseudomonadota > Gammaproteobacteria > Pseudomonadales > Halomonadaceae > Halomonas > Halomonas desiderata. The sequence continues at coordinate 29,550 of JAAQTN010000016.1, forward strand.
TCGAGTTCTCCCACCTCGTGCTGCCACTGCTCGGGGGAGACCGGCCCGGTGGCCAACAGGTTGCGCAGCACGATGCGCACCTCCTCGGCCTGACTCAACTCGCGGCCCAGGCCTTCGTTGAGACGTTCGACCTGGATGGCCAGGCGCAGCGGTTCGTCGTGCTGACTGACCCGCCCCATGGCCAGCAGAGAGAGATGCACGCGCAGACGTGCCAGCTGTTCATGAACCGCCTCGGCGGACGGGGGGTGTTTCCTGGCTGCGTTACGCTGCTCATGCGCGCGACGCATGTCTTCGGGCAGCGACGCGGCCGAGTCGAGGGGAACCTCGGTGGCGACGCCGTTCTCGAGCCAGTCGGCATCGGCGCTCAGGTGGGCATCGAGCAGTGGCCGGCAGGCCTGCCACTGCTGTATCTCTTCCACCACGGCCAGACGTGCCAGTCGCTCGCGTCGGGTACGCACGATGCCACTCCAGCGCCGGCGCATGCCTTCCGTGCGGCGGCCCGAGGGCAGCGGCTCCAGCGCCGTGGCGTGCTCGATCGCCTGCTCCAGCACGTGGCCGTCGCTGGAGCGGCTCGGCTGCCAGGCGTCCAGGCGGTCGATGAGTGCCTGCATGTCGTCCAGGCGCTGACGCGCCTGATGGGCGCGGTCGTCGCGCTGGGCCTCACGCATGGCAAAGATCTGATCGCAGGCTGTGCGGAATTCACGCCACAGCGTCTGCTCCTCCCCGCGAGGCGCACGGCCAAGCTCGCGCCAGCGCTGCTGTAGCGCCTTGGCTCTCTCGGCCCGGGTGTCAGAGGACATCTTCTGCTCGATGAGAGCGTTAACCTCGTCGATGAGGGTGCGCTTGGCGTCGGCGACTTCCTTGGCGCGTTGGTCGATGAGCCCCTGCAGCGCGAAGCGAATGCGGCCGAAGCGTCGTCCGATGGCCTGCGCCTGATCGCGCGGCACCGGCGAATGACGGCGCCACTCTTCACGTGCCTGGTCGCGGATGCGCCGCAGGGCATCCGGGTCGGCATCGTTGGCCGGCGCGTCGAGCAGGGCCTCCAACTGCTCGCACAGGCTAGTACGCGCCTCGAGATTGCGTATCCGTTCCTCGGCCTGCCGTTCATGCCAGGGCGCCAGGCGCTCGTGTATGCGGTCGGAGGCGCTGCGAAAGCGCTCGGAGAGCTCGCGGCTGGCCGCGGCATCGCCCAGTTCCTTCCAGTCTCGCACCAGTTGGCGGTGGCGACGGTCGAGTTCGGCATCCGCGATACCGCTATCGCCTGCCAGCTGATCGATGGCCTGACACAGCTGCTCGCGCTTGGGGCCGGCGACGAAGCCGCGCCAGTCGCGCAGCTCGGCCAGACGTGCGCCGAGCCGCTTGAGCGTCGCTTGATGCGGATGCAGCTTCGCCGAAGGCAGGGTGTCGGCGCGGTGTTTCAGGCTCTGGTGCAGACGGCTGGCACCCTTGAACTCGCCGCGATCCAGCAGTCTCTCGAGCTGCTCGAGGTCCTGGGCGAAGCGGGTGAGTCGCGCCGCCTGATCCTCTTCCGTTGCATGCTCGTGGCCGGTCAGTAGCTGCCGAGCACGGGTCAGCAGCGGGGGCGGTGGCAGCTCGTCCGGCCATTGGCAGGCCTCGACGGCGTCGGTCAGAGATTCGCCATCCTGCTCCTGCAGTGCCCGTTCGATGTCGGCGACATGCGCTTCGAAGCGCTCCCAGGTTCGCAGCACATGGTCATAGTCCGCCAGAATCGCGTCGTAGCGCTTGCGTAGTGCTGCGTCGGTGACGTGCAGGTCCGAGAGGGTCTGCCAACGGTTGGCCAGCAGGATCTTCTGGGAGCGCAGGCTGGCGATGTCCTGGCCGGTGAGGCGGTCGCCGCGTGGCAGGCCGGCCAGACTCTCTTCCAGCGCTTCGAGCAATGACTCGCGTGCTTCGGCAGCTCGTTCGCGGCGCCGGTCGGTCTCGGCGATGGCGTGCTCGTGGGCATCGTGATCCGAGAGGGTCTTGCGACAACCCAGACTGGCATCCTGGAAGCGTCGCTCCTGAACGGCGTCGGGCAGGTCGTCGAGCGCTTCCCAGGCCCGCACCAGGTGGCGGTAGCGGCCGGCATAGAGGGGCTCCCAGGGAGCGCGGGCATGGGCCTCCAGTTTCATCAGCAGGCTTTCGCGCTGCTCGCGGGCCGCCGCCAGCGTGGCTGCATCGGTGCGTAGCCGGTTCAGGCGCTCACGCGCCTGACGCATGACCTGGCGATCTCGACGCGCCTGCTGGGCCAGGCGCTGAAGGCCCGCTTCGCTGGTCACGCGAGCGGCGGCGGCATGGCGTACGGCGGCAATGCCGTTCTCGCAGGCCTGTTCGATCAAGTCCTCTTCCGCCGACAAACGCTCCACGGCTGCCAGCCGCAGCTGCTGGTTGTCACCCTCCAAGGCCACGCGAGAGAGCAGGGTGCTGTCGTCGAGGGATTCCGCATAGCGCAGACGCTGGGCGAGATCCAGGCTGCCGGCCTGCCCGGTGATCAGAGCGATCAGGCGTTCTTGCAGCTCGGGCTGATCCGGCTGGCGCTGCGCCAGGGCAAGCAGGATGTCGACCGAGTCGATCCGCTCCAGCGCCGCCCGGCGGACCGAGGTGTCCGCATCGAGGCACAGCGCTTCCAGCGCCTGGCGCTGCTCGGGTCGAGCCGGGTCGAGCCGAGCAATGGCCTGTCGTCGAATCTGGGCATCGGGGTGCCGCCAGCGTGGGGCGAAGAGGCGGCTTAGGAATCCGGGCATGGGGCATCCTGAGATTGAGAGGCGCAGCGGCCAGGCTGCGCAGGCCTTTTTTATTGCTGTCGAGGCGGCGTCTTTCGACTAATGTATGTTATCTAAGCACGCGCCGCCGCTGTGGAAAAGTCCGTCGGAACAGCAGGGTGCGGGCAGGCATCGGTCAGTACCGGGAAATGTCGGCAGGCGCCGGAGGGCTTCGGCTGGCCGTATCACCAGTTGCAGGGGGGATGGGAGTCGCTTAGCTTTAGTCCCACGACCCGACAACACCCCAGTGGAGTCCGGCAATGAGCCTCAAAGTGGACAGGGCAGAGATGGCATTCACCTTCAAGGGGGGCATGCTGCCCATGACGGTCATGGAGTTGGCAAGCGCCGACCCCGAACGTATCCGTGAGCAGCTGTCAGGCAAGCTCAGCCAATCCCCCGCGTTCTTTCAGCATACACCTGTCGTTCTCAGCGTAGAAAAGCTGGATGAGCCCCACCTCGCCCTGGAGCGGATCTGCGCCGTGTGCCGCACCCACAAGCTGTTGCCGGTGGCCGTGCGCGGTGGCGCCGACCCCGTCAAGCAGTCGGCCTGGGCGCTGGGGCTTGGCTGGTTCCCGCCCACCGATGCCACGCGGGCACGCACGCTCGAGGAGGTGCCGCCTGCCGAGGCGTCGGCACCGGAGACGGCGAAGCCGCCCGGGGGGGCCAGCGGCGGCCGTATCTATCGCGGCACGGTGCGTTCCGGCCAGCAGGTCAGCGCTCCGGAAGGCGATCTGGTGGTGATCGGGGCCGTCAACGCGGGCGCCGAGGTGCTGGCGGCGGGCAGCATCCATGTCTATGGCGCCCTGCGCGGTCGTGCCCTGGCCGGTATCCATGGCGATACCGATGCGGGTATCTTCTGCCGTGAGCTGCGCGCCGAGCTGCTCTCGGTGGCAGGCACCTACAAGCGTCTCGAAGACATCGACCCGCATCTGCTGGGCTCCTCGGTGCAGGTCGTGCTGCGCGATGCCCAGTTGGGCATCACCTCGCTGGACTAGTCGGGCCGCGCTCTTTTTTCGTCATCCATCTTCCATTCAAAGGAATGTGTAACTTGGCCAAGATCATCGTAGTGACCTCAGGCAAGGGTGGGGTCGGCAAGACCACCAGCGCAGCGGCCATCGCCACTGGGCTTGCGCTGCGAGGCAACAAGACCGTTGTCATCGACTTCGACGTGGGGCTGCGCAACCTGGATCTCATCATGGGCTGCGAGCGTCGCGTGGTTTACGACCTGGTCAACGTGATCCAGGGCGAAGCCGGACTCAATCAGGCCCTGATTCGCGACAAGCGGGTCGACAACCTGCACATCCTGCCGGCCTCCCAGACCCGCGACAAGGATGCGCTGACTTCCGAGGGCGTCGAGCGGGTGCTCGAAAACCTGGGCAAGGATTTCGACTACATCCTGTGCGACTCCCCGGCCGGCATCGAGCGCGGCGCCCAACTGGCCATGTACTACGCCGACGAGGCGATCGTGGTCACCAACCCCGAGGTCTCTTCGGTGCGCGACTCCGACCGCATCCTGGGCCTGCTCGCCTCCAAGACGCGGCGCGCCGAGCGCGGCGAGGATCCGGTCAAGGAGCACCTGCTGATCACGCGTTACAACGCGGCGCGGGTCGATCACGGTGACATGCTCAACCTCGACGACATCCGGGAAATCCTGGCCATCGACCTGATCGGGCTGATTCCCGAATCCGAGGCGGTGCTGCGCGCTTCCAACCAGGGCGTGCCCGTGACCCACGATGACAACAGCGATGCGGGGCAAGCCTACATGGATACCGTCTCGCGTCTGCTCGGAGAGGAGGTGCCGCTGCGCTTCCACGAGTTCCAGAAGAAGAGCCTGCTGAGCCGTATGTTCGGAGGAGGTCGCCGGTGAAGTTGCTGGAGTTTCTGAAGCGAGAACGCAAGAAGACCGCCTCGGTAGCCAAGGAGCGGCTGCAGATCATCGTGGCGCATCAGCGCAGCCAACGTGGCCAGCCCGACTACATGCCGATGCTGGAGAAGGAGCTGCTCGAGGTGATTCGCCGTTACGTCCAGGTGGACGACGACGCCATCAACATCAGCCTGGACAGTGAAGACAACTGTTCGGTGCTGGAACTCAACGTCACGCTGCCGCGCAGTTAGACGGCAGCTGAACGAGTCCGGCTGCGACTCGCTAGTCGTACGAGCGGTGCCCGCTGCTTCCTCGGCTGAGTCGTCCGCGGGGCTGTGTTAGGCTGTGCCGCTCAGGACGCAGTCAGGAGACACCGCGCCCATGGCGAAGCCAGATGCCGCCCCGATGACCTTCCTGTGGCACGACTACGAAACCTTCGGCGCCGACCCGCGGCGCGATCGCCCTTCGCAGTTTGCCGCGATTCGTACCGATAGCGATTTCAACGAGCTCGGCGAGCCGGTCGAGCTGTTCTGCAAACCGGCGGACGACTATCTACCGCACCCACAGGCGTGCCTGATCACCGGCATCACGCCGCAGCAGGCGCGTCGCCGCGGCCTGCCCGAGGCGGAGTTCGCCGGGCGCATCCACGCGCTGATGAGCGAGCCCGGTACCTGTGCGCTGGGCTACAACTCGCTGCGCTTCGACGACGAAGTGAGCCGCTGCCTGTTCTACCGCAACCTGCTCGACCCCTACTCCCGGGAGTGGCAGAACGGCAACTCGCGCTGGGACCTGATCGATGCGGTGCGCGCCTTTCACGCTCTGCGCCCCACCGGCATCGCCTGGCCGAAGCGCGAGGACGGCTTGCCGAGCTTCCGCCTCGAGGACCTGACCGCCGCCAACGGCATCGCCCACGAAGGCGCCCACGACGCGGTAGCCGACGTGCGTGCCACCATCGCCCTGGCGCGGCTGCTCAGACAGCGCAACGCACGCCTGTTCGACTACCTGCTGGCGCTGCGCAGCAAGCGCGAGGTGGCCAAGCGGCTCGATGTGCCGGGGCGCAAGCCGGTGCTGCACGTGTCGCGGCGCTATCCGGCCAGCCGCGGCTGCAGCGCGCTGGTGATGCCGCTGGCGGAGCATCCCACCAACCCCAACGGCGTGATCGTCTACGACCTCTCCGTGGACCCTCAGGCGCTGATCGAGATGAGCGCCGAGCAGATTCGCCAGCGCGTGTTCGTCAGCAGCGACGACCTCGCCGAGGGCGAGGCGCGCATTCCGCTCAAGGTCATCCACATCAACCGCAGTCCGGTGATCCTGCCTGCGGCGGCGCTCAAGGACGTCGAAGGTCCGCGCCAGGGCGAATACGGCGAGATCGTCGAGCGCCTGGGACTCGATCTGCCAGCCTGTCGCGCCAACTGGAAGCGCCTGATGGCCAGCCCCGAGGTGGGGCAGAAGGTGGCCGCGGTGTTCGCCCAGGCGCCCCCCGAGGGCCCGCACGACCCCGATTTGATGCTCTACAGCGGCGGCTTCTTCTCCCCCGCCGACCGCCAGGAGATGCAGCGGGTGCGCGCCACCTCGCCCTGGGATCTGGTCGATGCGCGTTTTGCCTTCCAGGACCCCCGGCTGGAGGAGATGCTGTTCCGCTATCGCGCGCGCAGCTATCCCGACACCTTGAGCAGCGAGGAGCAGGCGCGCTGGGAGGCGTATCGTTGGGATCGCCTGAACGATGCTGCCGTGGCCGGTTTCACCCTGAGGGACTTCGCCCGTGAGATCGAGCGCTTCAATCAGGTGGCGCTGAGCGACCGCGACCGGGCGATCCTCGAGGAGCTGGTGATGCATGTGGAGGCGATGATGCCTGCCCAGGCCTTCGGCTGACGACGTGCGGCCAGACATGACTGCGCCCGGCCAATGGCCGGGCGCAGTGCGTTCCGTGGTTCGGTTTCAGTCGTCGGCTTCGGGCAGCGGTTCCAGGTGCCGGGTGAGAGCGGCGACGTTGCTGGGCTCGTCGCCCGGGTCGTAGGCGATGGTGGCGATGGCGCGCTCGGTCAGGCTCGGCCAGGTCTCGCGCAGATCGTCTGCCGTCACCGACAACACGCGCTGAGCCAGCCGCTCGCGACGGTCGAAGCCGGTATCGCCGAACGACAGCGCGCGCCACAGGCGATTGGTCAGCCCTGCAAGGCTGGTGTCGCGCTGCAGCAGGCTGTCGTGCACGGCCTGACGGTAGGGGGCCAGGTCGGCGTCGTCCAGCTCCGTCAGTTGCTGGCCGAACTCCACCAGGAAGGCATCGATGTGATGCTTGATCTCGTCGCTGGCGACGTCGGGAGACTGTACCAGCAGGCTGAGCCCCGGGGCGTCCAGCAGCGGCGAGTAACCGGCGCTGACCACATAGCCCAACTGCTCCTCGGTGCGCAGGCGCTGATAGAAGGGCGTGTCGATCAACTGGCCCAGTACCGCCAGCCGCGCCTGACTGTCGAGTGAGCGGTCGCTGCCCTGCAGATAGCGCAGCACCAGCGACTCCTCGCGAGTCGTATGGGGGTGCAGGATGGGCAGCGCCTCGTCGATGCGCAGCGGCGTCAGATCCGGGATCGCCTCTTTCGCCAGGGTGGGGGTCAGCATCTCGGCGACCAGCCGCCCCTCGCGTTTGGCCAGTTCGGCATCCAGGTTGCCGATGGCCAGCGCCTGCAGACGCAGCTCACCGAGGAAGGCATCGCGGAAGGTGCGCAGATCGTCCACCGTCAGCTCTCGGCTGGCGTCGAGCAGGCTCTGGGTCGGCCACTGCGGACGCATCAGCGCTTCGGCCAGGGTGCGATGGCCCTGGCGGAACAGCGCTGCCTGCGGGGCATTGCGCCATTCGCGCTGCAGGCGATAGCGCACGCGCTCGAAGCTGGCCTCGTCGATGTCGCCATGGCGCAGCTGCTCCAGGGTGCGGCGCATCACCCGGTCCTGACGGTCGCGCCAGCCGGCAAAGGCCAGCGTGATGCCGCGGGCGTGGGGGTAAGCCTCGACATCGTGGCCGGCCAGTCGCGCCGCATAGAACTCCTCGTTGAGACTGTCGTCCAGCCAGCCCGCCAGCAGGTGGGCCAGGACGGCATGCCGCGGGTCGCTGCTGGCCGTGGGATTCTGCAGGCTGAAGCGCCACTCGACCTTGGGCGTGTTGAAGCTGGCATCCGCCATGTGCCAGAGCTCGAAGCCCGGTTCCTCCAGCAACTGCGCGGGTCGCTCGTCCTGCTGGTCGAGCAGGGCCAGGTCTTCGGCGATGAACGGATTCGGCGCTGGCAGGGCGAGCCCCGCCAGGGGCTGAGCGGTGCTCGCCTCGGGCTCCACTTCACGCCAGGGGGTATTGAACCAGGGTGACGTCTGCTCGCCCTCCACTTCGGGACCGCTGTAGACCCGCAGCAGCAGCTCGGGGCGCAGGGCGTCGAGATAGGTGGCGATCAGTTCGGGCTCGAAGCCGTCCATGCGATAGGCGGCGTACTGCACGTCTTCCACCGGGAAGCGCGCCAGGTTCATGGCCAGCCGCATGGCGCTCTGCAGCGGTGAGCCATGCTGCTGAAAACGGAACTGCTGCTCGGCGAGCTGGGCCTGCTCGTCGTAGCGCCACGCCTCCAGCCCCTGTTCGCGGATCTGCTCGATGGCGGCGAACAGGGTGGCCTCGATCTCGTCGATGCGCTCGGCCCCGGCCGGCGTCAGGCTGACGCTGACGGTGAACAGCGCGTGGCGCTCGTCGCCACGGCCCACGCCGGCGGAGAGACCGTCGGCCAGACCGGCGTCGCGCAGCACCGCGAACAGGCTGCCTTCGCCTTCATGGCCGAGTAGGTGGGCGAGGAAGTCGGCGGGCTTGTGACGGTAGTGCTGGAGCGAATCCGGCACCGGGAACATGAAGCGCACATGGCGGCTGTCGCGCACCGACTGCAGCTCCACATGGCGCGGCAGCGCCGTCTCGTCGATCAGCGGCTCCTCGATCACCGGGCGCTCCAGACCGCGATCGGCGATATCGGCGAAGCGCTCGGCCACCATTGCTTCCAGCTCGTCCAGCGGCTGCGGACCCACCAGCGTCAGGTGCATGACGTTGGCGTCGTAGTAGCGCTCGTAGAACTCGATCACCCGCTCGCGCAGGGTCGGCTCGCCGGCGGGCGGGTCGGCCAGGGTCTCACGGCTGCCCACCGAGAAGCCCGTGGTGGGGTTGGCGGGATTGAGCACCTGGTTGAGCACGTCGTTCTCACGGCGGCCATCGTCGCGGATGCGCGCCATGTATTCGGAGTGCACGATGTTGCGCTCGCTCTCCAGCTGATCGGCGTTGAACAGCGGCGTGAGGAAGAACTGGCTGAAGCGATCCAGAGCGCCGGGCAGCGCGGCGGGTTCGACCTCGAAGAAGTAGTTGGTGTCCTGCGGTGCGGTGAAGGCGTTGTGGCTGCCGCCGTGACGGCGCAGATAGCCCTGGTAGGCATCGGCTTCGGGGAAGGGCTCGGTGCCGAGGAACAGCATGTGTTCGAGGAAATGCGCCAGCCCGGCCAGATCGTCCGGATCCTGGGCGCTGCCCACGCCGACGTTCATCGAGGCGGCGGCGCGGTCGGCCGTGACGTCGCTGACCAGCAGTGCAGTCAGGCCGTTCTCGAGCGTCAGCACCCGGTAGTCGCGATCGTCATGGGGGCTGACGTGGGGTTCGATGACCTCCTCGATGGCCGCTTCGTAGTCATGTGCCGCTTCCTCGGCCTGCTGCGCCTGGGCCAGGGCCGGAAGCAGCAGGCCGGTAAACAGCAGGCCGGCAAGCCAGGGCAGAGAGCCGCGGCCTGGCAGAGTCGGATGGGGCTTGAGCATCATGTCTCCTGTTCGTTCCAGCGCAACATGGGGCCTGTGGGGTGTGCGCAGGCGGGATCCTGATTGTTGGGATCGTTGACCCTTCTTGATACCGGAAAGGCGCCCAACAGTTCCCTCGGCGCGGGACGCAGCAGTGCCCGCGCGGTTTCCACCGGCGTGTCGGGGTCGAGCCAACTGCGGGCCTCGTCGGCAGCAATCAGCGCCGGTAGCCGGTCGCCCAGCGGGGCCAGAAAATCGTTGGTCGGCACCGTCACCAGCGCCATCGAGTCGGTGTGCTCGGTCAGCGTCGTGTGGTAGCGGCACCAGATGCCCGCCAGCAGCAGCGGAGCGCGATCGCCCCGGGTGATGAGAAACGGCTGCTTAAAGCGGGGCTGCATCTTCCACAGATAGATCCCGCCGACCGGCACCAGGCAACGGCGCGCGGCGAAGGCCTCGCGAAACATGGGGCGAGCGTCGAGGGATTCAGCCCGGGCGCAGTGGGGGGCATGATCGAGCACGGTCAGCCAGGCAGGGGTCAGCCCCCAGAACACCGGCCTCGTGCAGGCTCTGCCCGCTTCCAGGCGAATGTGCGTCAGTACGCGTCTGGGCGCCACGTTGGCGCCGGTCAGCAGCGGTGACTCCTGGCACAGCCCGGGTAGCAATCGAGCGACGTCGAGCTGAGGAATGTACAGGCGGCCGGCCATGGAATCTCCGGGTGTCGGGGTGGCGTCAGGGTAGCCAAGTCGAGGGGTAATGAACAAGGCTTCGCTCGCAATGGTCGAAAACAGTGTTCGATGTGCGCTATCCTACGCTACCGTGCGAAGTAATCCGCCCACGAGATTGGTAACGTTCTGCGAGGAACTCGATGGCTCGTCCCCGACAGCATGCGCCCGAAGCGCTCCATGCCCAGGTCATGGCGGCATGCGATGACTGGCTGCAGAGCAATCCCGTACACGCGCTCTCGCTGCGAGCCCTGGCGCGTGAGGTGGGCTGTGCGCCGAGCACGTTGCTCAAGCTCTACGGCAGCTTCGGCAATCTGTTGCAGCATGTGAACATCGAGACGCTGGCGCGTCTGCGTATGGTCATCGAACCGCTGACCGAGGGCGTGGCGCCGGAACGGCAGATGCGCTCCCTGGCGTTGGCCTACTGGCAGTTCGCCCAGCGCGAGCCGTTCCGCTGGCAGCTGCTGTTCGATTATCCGCTGGCGCAGGAGGGCGAGCTCGACCAGCGTCAGTCCGACATGATCGAGGCGCTGTTCCTGCGCGTGGAGAACGGGCTGAAGGAGTATCAGCCGGCGCTGGGCGATCTCGAGGCCAGGCGCCTCGGGCGCACCCTGTGGGGCAGCGTGCACGGCCTGGTACAGCTTGGCCTCAACGAGCGCCTGGGCTATTGGCAGGGCCAGCAGCTCGAGGTGCCGGAACTGCTCGACCAGCTGCTCTCCACCATCCTCGCCGGCCTGAAGCATAGGTCCGATATCGCGTGAATCTCGTCCTGTACGGGCTGCTTGCCGTCATGCTGACCGCCGGCGGCTGGCGCATGGTTCGCAAGCCGCGACCGGTCATTCGCTATCTCATCTTTCTGCTGATCCACTGCTGCTATCGGCTGCGCCTGCGCGGGCTCGAGCATATTCCCGCCAAGGGCGCGGCCGTGGTGGTGTGCAACCATGTCAGCTTCATGGATGCGTTGGTGATCGGCGGTGCGAGCCCGCGCCCGCTGCGTTTCCTGATGGACCGGCCGATCTACGAGTCGCCCTGGCTCAACTGGCTGTTCCGCCTGGTGGGAGCGATTCCGGTGGAGTCCGACCGGCGCGATCCCGGCAGCGTACGCCGGGCGCTGGAGGAGGTCAGTCGGGCGCTGCGCAGCGGTGAAGTGGTGATGCTGTTCCCCGAAGGCCGCTTGACGCCGGATGGCGAGGTGCATGCCTTTCGACGCGGGCTGGAGACGATCCTGGCCCGCGATCCGGTGCCGGTGATCCCTGCCGGTCTGGCCGGCCTGTGGGGGTCGTGGACGTCGCATTGCAACGGTCCGGCGCTGTCCAAGCGGCCGAGCCGCTTCCGCGCCCGAGTGGCGCTCTACTTCGGCCGGCCGATTCCGCCGCGGCTGGCGCAGCGCGACCGGCTGGAGGCGCACGTGCGGGCGCTCAAGGCCGAAGCCGACGGCTGGGCCTGCCCGCACCGGCTCGGCACGCCCCGGCACTGATCAGGGCTGTCGCGCACGTCCGCTGCGCACCGTCTGCCAGCAGCGCGCCGAGGTGATCAGGTTGTCCCGCACTTCGATTATTTCCATGCGAACGCTGCCGATCTGCAGGCAGGCCGGGCCATCGGGGAAAGCTTCCAGATGCTCGAGGATCAGGCCGTTGAGGGTCTTGGGGCCGTCGGTCGGCAGCTTCCAGCCCAGGGTGCGGTTGATGTCGCGGATGTTGGCGGTACCGTCGATCACGTGACTGCCGTCGTCCTGGCGATGGATCTCCTGATCCTGGCCGGCCACGTCGGTGGTGAACTCGCCGACGATCTCCTCGAGGATGTCCTCCAGCGTGACCAGCCCCTCCACGTCGCCGTACTCGTCCACCACGATGCCGATGCGGCGCTTCTGTTTCTGGAAGTTGAGCAGTTGGGTGTGCAGCGGCGTCGATTCGGGAATGAAGTAGGGCTCACGGGCCTCCTGCACGATCGAGGCCTTGGTCACTTCGTCCCGGGACAGGAAGCGGGCCGCATTGCGCAGATGCAGCATGCCGATGATGTTGTTGATGTCGCCCTTGAATACCGGCAGACGGGTGTGCTGGCTGGTGCGGATCTGGGTCAGGATGGTCTCCAGCTCATCGTCCAGATCGATACCCACCACCTCGTGGCGCGGCACCATGATGTCGTTGACCGTGACGTTCTCCAGATCGAGGATCGACAGCAGCATGGCCTGGTGGCGATGGGGGATCAGCGTGCCCGCCTCGTGCACCACGGTGCGCAGCTCATCCCGGGTCAGGCTGTCGCCGCCGCCCTCGATGCTCTTGATGCCGGTCAGCTTGAGCAGGCCGTTGGAGATCGCGTTGACCAGCCATACCAGCGGATAGAGCAGCTTGAGCAGCGGTTCCAGGATCAGCGAGGCGGGATAGGCGATGCGCTCCGGCTTGATCGCGGCGTAGGTCTTGGGGCTGACCTCGGCGAAGATCAGGATCACGATGGTGAGCAGCAGCGGGGCGAGGGCGGGACCGGTGACCTCGCCGAAGAAGTGGATGGCCAGCACGGTGGCGATGGCGGCGGCCAGGTTGTTGACCAGATTGTTGCCGATCAGGATGACGCCGATCAGCCGGTCCGGGCGCGCCAGCAGCCGCAGGACCCGGCGAGCTCGACTGTCGCCGCTGTTGGCTTCGTGATTGAGCCGATAGCGGTTGATCGACATCATGCCGGTCTCGGAGCTCGAGAAGAAAGCGGAAAGGCAGATGAGCAGGAAAAGCAGGCCGAACAGCAATCCCACTGGGAAGTCGTCGCTCAAGGTCGTTGGATCCTCGCTGGCGTGTCAGCCCCGTTTGTAGGGATTTGCTCCGGCAGTGTCAAGGCGACCTACGCTTCAGGTACGGTTGAGGATGACTTCGAGCACGAACTTGCTGCCGAAATAGGCCAGTAGCAGTACGGCGCAGCCGCCCAGGGTCCAGCGCACGGCGCGCATGCCGCGCCAGCCCAGTACGTGATGGCTGATCAGCAGGATGGCGAAGATCACCCAGGCCGCCAGCGAGAGGATGGTCTTGTGGGCCAGGTGCTGGGCGAACATGCTCTCGACGAAGGCGAAGCCGCTGACGATCGACAAGGTCAGCAGTGCCATGCCGGCCCAGATCAGCTCGAACAGCACCCGCTCCATGGTGGTCAGCGGCGGCAATACCTGCACCACGCCGCGGGTATGGTGGTGGCGCAGGGCATGATTCTGCAGCCCCAGCAGCACCGCCTGGCAGGCAGCAATGAAGAGTACGCCGAAGGCGAGTGCCGAGCTCATGGCGTGCAGGGCGATCCCCGGGGTCATGCCGCCGGTGCGCTCAGGGCTCGGCAGGCCCACGGCCAGCAGCAGGGCGATGCCGGAGATGGGAAACAGCCCGACGGCCACGCTCAGCACCGGCTTGGCCAGACTCACGCCGAGCAGCAGGATGACCATGATGGCGGTCAGCATCACCGCGCTGGTGGAGAGGCCGGGCATCAGGCCGGGGCTCTGATCGATCAGCTTGAAGGCCACCGGCAGATGAAACAGCAGACCCAGCAGGCCCAGCACGCGAACCAGGGCCGGGCGCTGCGGCACGCGCCGCAACAGCGTTAGCCCTTGCCAGGAGGCTGCGCCCAGATAAAGGATGAAGGCCATGAGGGCCAGGGGAAGCGCCTGCATCAGTGTCGTCCGTGCGCCGTCGCCAGCGTCAGTGCCTCTCGGGTGGATGGAGTCTGCCGAGGCCACTATACCCAATCCTCGCTGCGGCGCACAGCCGTGGACGGGGCGCGCATGCATGGAGACTGGCCGCCGCAGCGCGTATAATGTCGCCCAGACTCTTCAAACCGCTTTATCAGGGCTGTTTCCTCAGCGTGCGCCAGCGTGTCACCACCTGTGTGACCCCTTGTCGCAGACACCTCCCGAACCCCGTGAGGTATCGCCCCGAGCCGACAGCCTGACAGCCGGAGTGGCTTATGTTCCAGAATCTCAGTGAGCGCCTTTCCCAGACGCTCAAGTCCATCAAGGGTCAGGCGCGCCTGACCGAGGACAACATCAAGGACACGCTGCGCGAGGTGCGTCGGGCGCTGCTCGAGGCCGACGTCGCCCTGCCGGTGGTCAAGGCCTTCATCGAGCGCGTGCGCGAGCGCGCCGTGGGCCAGGAGGTATCGAAGAGTCTTTCGCCGGGGCAGCAGTTCGTCAAGATCGTCCAGCAGGAGCTCGAGGCGATCATGGGCGAGGCCAACGAAGGGCTCTCGCTCAAGGGTTCCCCGGCGGTGGTGCTGATGGCCGGCCTGCAGGGGGCGGGCAAGACCACCTCGGTGGCCAAGCTGGCGCGCTTCCTCAAGGAGCGTGAGAAGAAGAAGGTGCTGGTGGTTTCCGCCGACGTCTATCGCCCGGCGGCCATCGACCAGCTCGAGACCCTGGCCGGCGAGGTCGGCGTCGACTTCTTCCCCTCGCGCAGCGACCAGAAGCCGGTCGACATCGCCCAGGCGGCAATCAAGCACGCCAAGATCCAGTTCCACGACGTGCTGCTGGTCGACACCGCCGGTCGCCTGGCCATCGACGAGGCCATGATGGCCGAGATCGCCGAGCTGCACCGCGCCTGCCAGCCTCAGGAAACCCTGTTCGTGGTCGATGCCATGACCGGTCAGGATGCCGCCAACACGGCCAAGGCGTTCCACGAGGCGCTGCCGCTGACCGGCGTGATCCTGACCAAGGCCGACGGCGATGCCCGTGGCGGTGCGGCACTGTCGGTGCGTCACATCACCGGCAAGCCGATCAAGTTCATGGGCGTGGGCGAGAAGATCGACGCCCTGGAGCCCTTCCACCCGGATCGGGTGGCCTCGCGCATCCTCGGCATGGGCGACGTACTGTCGCTGATCGAGGAGGCGGAGCGCACGGTCGACAAGAAGAAGGCCGAGCAGCTCGCCAAGAAGGTCAAGAAGGGCGAGGGCTTCGATCTCGAGGACTTCCGCGACCAGCTCCAGCAGCTCAAGAAGATGGGCGGCATGGGCGGTCTGCTCGGCAAGCTGCCGGGCATGGGGCAGATGGCCGAGCTGGCCCAGGGGCCTGGTCCGGAGAAGGAGCTCGGCAAGCTCGAGGCGCTGATCAACTCGATGACGCCCCAGGAGCGGCGCAAGCCCGAGATCATCAACGGCTCGCGCAAGCGCCGCATCGCTGCGGGTGCCGGCCTGCAGGTGCCCGACCTCAACCGTCTGCTCAAGCAGCACAAGCAGATGCAGAAGATGATGAAGAAGGCGGGCAAGAAGGGCGGCATGCAGAAGATGATGCGCGGCATGTCCGGCATGATGGGCGGCGGCGGCCCGGGTGGCCCCGGCGGTATGGGCGGCATGGGTGGTCCCGGCGGCTTCCCGTGGCGCTGAGCCGCACGGCGGCTGCGCTGGGGGTCGATTCTACGGCTAGTGCTCGGAGGCTCGAAAAAGGGTTTCAAAGCGGGGCTGATTTCCGTAGAATGCTGCGTCTTCATGGCAGGACCGTGGCTATGCCCGGCTGCACGCTTGTAACGAAGCATTTGCCAAGAAAGTGACCGAATGACGCGAAAGCGGGTCCACGGGCCCGCTTTCCTGGCAGAAGCCGAGTACCCTGGCCGTTCGCCGGGGCCGGCGCATCGGTATTTAAACGTAACCTCAACCGAAGGATAGTCAACGCCATGGTTACCATTCGTCTGGCACGTGGTGGCGCCAAGAAGCGTCCCTTCTACCACCTGACCGTGACCGATTCACGCAACTCCCGCGACGGCCGTTTCATCGAGCGTCTGGGCTTCTTCAACCCGATCGCTCGCGGTCAGGAAGAGCGTCTGCGCGTCGATCTGGATCGCGTCGCTCACTGGCAGGGCCAGGGCGCACAGATGTCCGACCGCGTGGCCGAGCTGGTCAAGGAAGCCCGCAAGCAGGCCTGAGCCTGTGCAGTTCGGTGACGTCATGAGCGAGCAGGCCGCACGCAGCGAACGCGACGACCATGTGGTGCTGGGCAAGTTGACCAGCCCCTACGGCGTCAAGGGTTGGCTCAAGGTCTACTCCCATACCGGTCCGATGGACGGCATTCTCGAGTATCCCGAGTGGGTGCTGCGTCAGGACGATACCCTGAGCCGTCATCGCCTGCTGCAGGGACGGCGTCACGGCAAGGGCCTGGTGGCCCTGCTGGAAGGCGTCGATTCGCGCGAGGCCGCCGAGCGTGTGGCCGGCGCCGAGATCCTGCTGCCCAAGGCGGAGCTGCCCGAACTCGGCGGCGACGAATACTACTGGCACCAGCTCGAAGGGCTCACGGTCGTGACCCGTGAGGGCATGGTGCTGGGGCGTGTCGCCTACCTGTTCGAAACCGGCGCCAACGACGTGCTGGTGGTCAAGGGCGACCCACAGGGGGAGCCGCCGGCCATCGACGATCGCGAGCGTCTGCTGCCGTTCCTGCCCGACGAGGTGATCGTCGCGGTGGACCTGGCGGGCGGCAGCATGACCGTCGACTGGGATCCGGAGTTTTGAGTCTCGAGACAGAGGCCGGGGCGAGCGCAGCGCCGGACATGTGGGTCGGCGTGGTGTCGCTGTTTCCCGAGATGTTCGAAGCCATCACCCGGCACGGCGTCACCGGAAGAGCGGTCAGTCAGGGGCGTGTGGCACTGGAGTTCTGGAACCCGCGCGACTACGCCACCGACAGGCATCGCACTGTGGACGACCGGCCCTATGGCGGCGGCCCCGGCATGCTGATGAAAGTCGACACCCTGCGCGCGGCCATCCACGCCGCACGCCAGCGGGCGAGCGAGGCCACCGGCCAGCGGCCCAGGGTCATCTACCTGTCGCCCCAGGGGCGCAGGCTCGACCAGCAGGGTGCGCGCGAGCTGGCCTGCGGCCCCCCCCTGGTGGTGGTGGCCGGGCGCTACGAAGGTATCGATGAGCGCATCGTGGAGAGCGACATCGATGAAGAGTGGTCGATCGGCGACTATGTGCTCAGCGGCGGCGAGCTGCCGGCCATGGTACTGATCGACGCCGCGGCAAGACTGGTTCCCGGCGTGCTGGGACATCAGGACTCCGCGGTCGAGGACTCCTTCAATCAGGGGCTGCTGGACTGTCCGCACTACACGCGTCCCGAAGAGATCGACGGACGACGGGTACCGGAAGTGCTGCTCAGTGGCCACCATGGCGAGATTCGTCGCTGGCGGCTCAAGCAGTCGCTGGGGCGGACCTGGCTGAGGCGCCCCGACCTGCTGGAAGGCAGGTCGCTGAGCGCCGAGCAGCAGAAGCTGCTCGAGGAGTTCATCGAAGAATACGCCCTGTCGAATGGCAGGGCGGAGGTGCAGGACGCAAGACGCTGAGCCCTGGAGGCCAGGCATCGCGGACCTGCGTCACCCATCATCTCCCGCGCTCTCGAGCCAGGCTCGGGCGCCGGGATCACGCGCCGCCGTCGACCTTGTAAGGAGCGGCGGCGCCGAATACGAGGAGTCATTGTCATGAGCAGCAAGAACAAGGTGATCCAGGCGCTCGAAGCCGAGCAGATGAGCAAGCAGGTGCCGGATTTCGCCCCGGGTGACACCGTCGTCGTGCAGGTCAAGGTCAAGGAAGGCAACCGCGAGCGTCTGCAGGCCTTCGAAGGCGTGGTGATCGGCAAGCGCAACCGCGGCCTGAACTCCGCCTTCACCGTGCGCAAGATCTCCCACGGTGTCGGCGTCGAGCGTACCTTCCAGACCTACAGCCCGCTGGTCGACTCCGTCGAGGTCAAGCGTCGCGGCGACGTGCGCCAGGCCAAGCTGTACTACCTGCGCGAGCGCAGCGGCAAGTCTGCCCGTATCAAGGAAAAGCTGTCGTAACGAAAGCGTGTGCGGGTCGTGCCCGAGTCCGGCCCGCTCGTGGTTTCGTTGTGCCGCAAGCCCCGCCACCGCTCACGCGGGGCGGGGCTTCGTCATTTCAGGCCGTGCCTGCGCATGGGGCTCAGGCCCGTGCATGGGTGCCGGCTCTGCGTATGGAGAGTAGGGCATGCCCCCTGACGCCCGATCCTTGGTGCTGATCGAGTCCTTCCTCGATGCCCTGTGGCTCGAGCGTGGGGCCAGCGAGCACACGCTCTCGGCCTATCGTCGCGACCTCGAGGCCTGGGCGGCGCGGTTGGCCGAGTTGGGCGGCGACCTGCTGGCACCGGACCAGGCGCTGTTACCCGCCTGGCTCGACGAGCGGCGGGCCGCCGGCTACCAGCTGCGCAGCAATGCCCGGCTGCTCTCCAGCCTGCGTGGCTTCTATCGCTGGGCCCTGGCCGAGGGGCGCATCGAGCGCGATCCGCTGGCCGAGGTGCGTTTGCCGCGGGTGCGGCCCAACCTGCCCGATACCCTCGACGAGGACGAGGTGGAGCGTTTGCTGGCGGCGCCGGACCTGGCCACCGATCTCGGTCTGCGCGACCGCGCCATGCTCGAGGTGCTGTATGGCTGCGGCCTGCGGGTATCGGAGCTGGTGGGGCTCAGCGTGGATGCCGTCAACCTGCGTCAGGGCGTGGTGCGGGTGCGCGGCAAGGGCGACAAGGATCGGCTGGTCCCGTTGGGGGAGGAGGCCGTACACTGGCTGACACGCTACATGCGCAGTGCCCGAGGGGCGCTGATGAGCGACGCGACACGCCCCGCGCTTTTCCCCGGACGTGGCGACAACTGCATGACGCGCCAGACCTTCTGGCATCGGATCAAGGCCCATGCGCGCACCGCGGGAATCACGCGGCCGCTGTCGCCGCATACGTTGCGGCATGCGTTTGCCACGCATCTATTGAATCATGGAGCCAATCTGCGTGTCGTACAGCTGCTGCTCGGTCACAGCGATCTGTCGACCACGCAGATTTACACCCACGTTGCGCAGGCGCGACTCGAAGCCCTGCACGCCGACCATCATCCTCGAGGCTGAATCATGATCGCGTTAACCCATCGTCTAGCCGGCTCCCTGTTCGCCCTGGCCGTTCCCCTGGCGTCGCTGCTGCTGCCTGCCGCTGCCTGGGCCGGTGCCGCCGAGCGACTGGCCGAGCGGCTGGAAGTCAACGGCCAGCCCATGCCGGTCGCCAGCGTGCACGAGACCCCGGTGCCGGGCTTCTACCTGGTACGCCTGGAGACCGGCGAGGCCTTCTACAGCGATGCCGAAGGCAAGTACTTCCTGGTCGGCGACCTTTACGAGAACGGCCAGGGTGGGCTGACCAATCTCACCGAGCAGTCGCGCAACGTCGAGCGGGCCGAGCAGCTTGCCAACGTGCCGGAGAGCGAGCGCGTCGTATTCCGTGGCACGGCAGAGAAGCGGGCCGAGATCTTCGTCTTCACCGATACCACCTGCCCCTACTGCCGTCAGTTCCATGAAGAGGTGCCGACCCTCAACGAGATGGGCATCGAGGTGCACTACCTGGCCTTTCCCCGTGCCGGCATGAACTCCCAGGGCGCGCGGATTCTCGAGCAGATCTGGTGCGACGGCAATCCGACCGAGGCGATGAACGCGGGCAAGCGACAGGAAACGCTGTCGGGCGGCACCGACTGCGACAATCCGGTCGAGGCACAGTATCATCTGGGCATGACCGTGGGCGTGCAGGGAACACCGGCCATCGTGCTGCCCGATGGGCGGTTGGTACCGGGCTACGTGCCCGCCGAGCGCCTGGCCGACATGCTCGGCCTGGCGGAATGAGGGCAGACCGAGAGCTGCCGAGTGCATGAACGCTGGACATTGACACCATCATGGGGAGCAGGACATTGAAACCGGTGAGAGTGGGAATCTGTGGTTTGGGTACCGTCGGTGGCGGCACCTTCAACGTGCTGACGCGCAACGCCGACGAGATTGCGCGGCGTGCCGGCCGCCCGATCGTGATCGAGCAGGTGGCGCTGCGCAGCACCAACCCTGAGTGCGACCTCACCGGGATCAAGACCACCAACGACGTCTTCGAGGTGGCCCGCAACCCGGACATCGACGTGCTGGTCGAGGTGTTGGGGGGCTATGACGTGCCCCGCGAGCTGGTGCTCACCGCCATCGCCAACGGCAAGCACGTGGTCACCGCCAACAAGGCGCTGATCGCCGTGCACGGCAACGAGATCTTCCAGGCCGCCCACGAGCAGGGCGTGATCGTCGCCTTCGAGGCTGCGGTGGCCGGCGGCATCCCGGTGATCAAGTCGCTGCGCGAAGGCCTCGGTGCCAACCGCATCGAGTGGGTGGCGGGCATCATCAACGGCACCGGCAACTACATCCTGACGCACATGCGCAGCGAAGGGCGCGCCTTCGAGGACGTGCTCGCCGAGGCCCAGGCGCTGGGTTACGCCGAGGCCGACCCCACCTTCGACGTCGAAGGCATCGACGCTGCCCACAAGCTGACCATCCTCGCATCGATCGCCTATGGCGTGCCGCTGCAGTTCGAGAAGGCCTACACCGAGGGAATCTCACGGGTGACGTTCGATGACGTGGAACAGGCCGACAACCTGGGCTACGTGATCAAGCACCTGGGCATCTCCAAGCGCACCGAGCATGGGCTCGAGCTGCGCGTGCATCCGACCCTGATCCCCAAGGAGCGCCTGCTGGCCAATGTGCACGGGGTCAAGAACGCCATTGCGATCATGGGCGATGCCGTGGGACCGACCCTCTACTACGGTGCCGGCGCCGGCTCCGAACCCACGGCCTCGGCGGTGGTGGCCGACCTGCTCGACGTGGCCCGCGACATCGCCACCGATCATCACTATCGCGTGCCCTACCTGGCCTTCAGCGGCATCGGCGACGACGACGGCGGCATGCCGATCCTGCCCATGGAGGACATCGTCACCGCCTACTATCTGCGCCTGCTGGCGGTGGACCGCCCCGGCGTGCTGGCGCGGGTGGCGACCATTCTCTCCGAGCAGGGCATCTCCATCGAGGCGCTGGTGCAGAAGGAAGCCACCGAAGGCGAACTGGTGCCGATCATCCTGCTGACCCACAGGTGCCGCGAGAAGCACATGAACGAGGCGATCCGCCAGATCGAGTCGATGGCCGACATCGCCGGGCCGGTCACGCGGATCCGCGTCGAGTCGCTGGACGAGCAGGAGTAAGGGCATGCGCTACATCAGTACCCGTGGGCAGGCGCCTGCGCTCTCTTTCGAAGAGGTCGTGCTGACCGGCATGGCCAGCGACGGCGGCCTCTACGTGCCGGAAACCATTCCGCAGCTCTCCCGTGAGGAGCTCGCCGGCATGGCCGGACTCTCCTATGCCGAGGTCGCCTTCCGCGTGATGCGGCCGTTCGTCAACGGCGAGATCGACGACGAGACCTTCCGCGGCATCGTGCGCGACGCCTACGCCACCTTCAGTCACGACGCCGTGGTGCCGCTCAACCAGCTCGACGCCAACCACTTCCTGCTGGAGCTGTTCCACGGCCCGACGCTGGCCTTCAAGGACGTTGCCCTGCAGCTGCTGGGCCGTATCCTCGATCACTTCCTGGCCAAGCGCGGCGAGCGCGCGGTGATCATGGGCGCCACCTCCGGCGACACCGGTTCGGCGGCCATCGAAGGCTGTCGCCACTGCGACAACCTCGACATCTTCATCCTGCACCCGCACAACCGGGTCTCCGAGGTGCAGCGTCGGCAGATGACCTCGGTGCTGGCCGACAACGTCTTCAACATCGCCATCGAAGGCAACTTCGACGACGCCCAGGCGATGGTCAAGGCCAGCTTCGCCGACCAGGGCTTCCTCGGCGGCACCCGCCTGGTGGCGGTGAACTCGATCAACTGGGCGCGCATCATGGCCCAGATCGTCTACTACGTGGCCGCCGGCGTAGCGCTGGGTGCGCCACACCGGCTGGTCAGTTTCTGCGTGCCTTCGGCCAACTTCGGCAACGTCTTCGCCGGCTACATGGCCTACCGCATGGGGCTGCCGGTCAAGCAGTTCATCATCGCCACCAATGCCAACGACATTCTGCACCGCACCATCGCCGACAACGACTTCTCCAAGCAGGAGCTCAAGGCGACCCTGGCGCCCTCCATGGACATCGTTGTGTCGTCCAACTTCGAGCGCCTGCTGTTCGAGGCCTACGAGCGTGACGGCGCTGCCGTGGCTGCGCTGCTCGGGCGCTTCCAGTCCGAGCCGACGGCGCTGGCCGAGGCGCCGCTGGAGCGGCTGCGGGCGCTGTTCGCCAGCCATAGCGTCGACGATGCCACCATCCTCGAGGTGATCCGCGAGGCGCACCACCGTACCAAGGAGGTGCTCGACCCACACACGGCTACCGGTTATCGCGCCGCCGAGCGCGCCCGGGCCGATGCCGCCACACCGATGATCACCCTGGCCACGGCCCACCCGGCCAAGTTCGCCGAGGCGGTGGTCAAGGCGGGCTTCCCCGGTGTGCCGCTACCGCCGCACATGGACGACCTGCTGGAGCGCGAGGAGCGTTACGCCGTGCTGCCGGCGGAGCTGGCTAAGGTGCAGGCGTTCGTGGCCGAGAACCGGCGGTAAACACCTTCGTTGACCGTCGCTGGCCGGCTCGGAGCCGTGCCGGCGACAGGTCTTCGAGGAGGCGCTGTGAACCCATCCCTGGGCGCTATATTTGCCATCCATGGCAAATAACCTCCTCTACGACCTGTCTCCGGCGCTCCTCGCATCGAGGCTAGCCCGAGCGGTGGTCAGTGTCGGCGAAGATAGTCCCTGCGCCCCTCGCATCGGGACCAGCCCGAGAGGCCGCGCAGAGATGCCCATGAGCCGGCCGCAAAACCCGTCATGCAACAGGAGCCACGCTTGGACGCGAACGCGCCGCCCGATCTGCACGCCCGACTCAAACCGCGGCTGCTGCTGCGCCCACGCAACGAGGCACTCTACGCCCGCGCGCTCGCCGAAGGCCTGACCGAGCTGCAGGCCCGGGTGCTGGCCGGTCGCCTGACCGACTACGAGGGCGAACTGGCACCGCTGACCCGGCCCAGCCTGCGCTATCTCGAACATCCGGAACGCCTGGCCGACGGTCGCCGCGCCGCCGAGCGCATCGCCACCGCCGTGGCCGAGGGCGAGCACATCGGCATCCTCACCGACTACGACGTCGACGGCATCACCTCCCACGTGGTCATCCGGCGCACCCTGGTGGAGCTCTTCGGTGTGCCGGAGTCGCGTCTGCACAGCCTGATCGGCCATCGTATCCACGACGGCTACGGCATCAGCCTGCCGCTGGTGGAGCGCACGCTCAGGCTCTCGCCGCGGCCTACGCTGGTGATCACCGCCGACTGCGGCAGCTCCGACGAGCCGCGCATCGCCCGGCTCAAGGCGGAAGGCATCGACGTGGTGGTGAGCGACCACCACGCCCTGCCGGTGGAAGGGCCGCCGCCCTCCGCTCATGCCGTGGTCAACCCGACCCGTGACGACTGCCAGTACCCCGACCGCACCATTGCCGGCTGCATGGTGGCCTGGCTGGTGATGTCGCTGACGCGCAGCGTGCTGGTGGAGTGGGGCGTGATTCCCGATGCTACGCCCAAGCTCTCCGCCTGGCTCTCCTACGTGGCGCTGGGCACCGTGGCCGACTGCGTGTCGCTGGGGGCGAGCCCGGCCAATCGCGCCGTGGTCAGCCATGGTCTGACGTTGATCAACCGCATGGAGGCCGCCTGCTGGCGTGCCATGGCGACCCGCCTGGGCGAAGACAGCGTGCCGTTCTCCGCCGAGACCCTGGCCTTCCAGATGGGGCCGCGCATCAACGCCCGCTCGCGCCTCGACGACCCCTACGCGGCGCTGCACTTCATGCTCGCGGGGGACGACGCCACGGCGATACGCCACCTGCAGACGCTGGACGACGACAACCAGTCGCGCAAGGCGATCGAGGCGGCAATGGTCGAAGAGGCCCGCGGCCTGGCCCTGGCGCAGCTCGAGGCCGACCGGCCGGCGCTGATCGTCTACCTCGAAAGCGGCCATCCGGGCGTGCAGGGTATCGTCGCTTCGCGTCTGGTGCAGGCCTTCGGCCGGCCTGCGCTGGTGCTGACGCCGGCGGCGGCGCCCGGCATGCTCACCGGCTCGGGGCGCTCCATCGAGGCGCTGCACCTGCGCAATGCGCTGCAGCGCGCCCATGAACTGGCCCCCGAAGCGCTGCCGCGCTTCGGCGGGCATCGCGGCGCGGCCGGGGTCGGTGTACCGGTGGAGCAGCTGGAAATGTTCCGGTCGGCCCTGCTGCAAGCCGTGAGCGAGCAGTTGGGAGAGGCCGAGCTGTTCCCCCACGTGCTGACCGACGGAGCGCTCAACCCCGAGCAGCTGCAGCTGGCCACCCTGCTCGAGCTGGAGGCGCTGGGGCCCTACGGGCGCGAGTTCGACGCGCCGCTGTTCGAAGGGGAGTTCCTGATCGAGTCGATACGTGCCGTGGGCGCCGAGGGCAACCACCTGTCGATGCACCTGTCATCGGGCGCGACGAGCCTCAAGGCGATCTGGTTTCGCGCCCTCACGCCGGGAGAACTGCCCGCCTTCGGTCTGGGCGACCGGCTGCGCTGCGCCTACCGGCTCAATCGCAACCGCTGGCGGGGCCAGGAGTCGCTGCAGCTCATGATCGAGTATGCCGAGCCGTTGCACGGCTGAAGCGAACTTCGTGGCCAGCTGAGTGAGGTCAATGATTTTGCGGGCGCTTGCCGCTAGAATCCGGGCCGTTCGGGGCTAGGCCCGCCATCCCAAGGAATCGTGAATGGATCCACAAGATCTTACCACCGATCCCCATCGCCCCTACGAGGACGTGATGGCGATGCTGGTGGGCACGCTGTTCGTCGCCCTCGGCGTCAGCTTCTATACCCAGGCGCTGCTGCTCACCGGCAGTACCGCCGGCATGGCCTTCCTGCTGCAGTACGCTACCGGCTGGCGCTTCGGGGTGTGGTTCTTCCTCATCAATCTGCCGTTCTACTACCTGGCGGTGAAGCGCATGGGCTGGTCGTTCACCCTGCGCACCTTCGTCGCCATCGCCTTGGTATCGCTGTTCTCCGAGCTGACCGGCAAGTGGGTCGTTTTCGACAGCCTCAATCCGCTCTACGCCTCGCTGATGGGCGGCAGCCTGATCGGCATCGGCATGCTGGTGCTGTTTCGCCACCGCACCAGCCTCGGTGGCATCAACATCCTGGCGCTCTATCTGCAGGCTCGCTACGGCCTGCGCGCCGGCTACGTGCAGCTCGGCATCGATGGGGTGATCATGCTCGCTGCCTTCCTGGTGCTACCGGCCGACAGGGTCGGGCTCTCGGTGCTGGGCGCGGTGGCGCTGAACCTGATCATTGCCCTCAATCACAAGCCCGGCCGCTATATGGGCGTGAGCTGAAAAGTGGCTGTGCTCGACCATACGGCGTTAAAAATCGGCTTAAAGTGCTCATTTACAAACACGTAAACTCCGCCTTTGCGCCGATTTTTGCCTTGCGACCCACATGGATGTGGGAAGTGCGTTGGCCCGTAGGGAACGGGCCTAGCCCTGGCCTTCGCTCGCCGACTTTTCGGATGGCATGGCTCTTGTCAGTAGTTGGGCCAGACACCGGGCGTCGCCAGCTCGATCAGGTGGCCGTCGGGGTCGCGGAAGTAGAGACTCTCGCCGCCGCGGGGCCAGTGGGTGCGCCCTTCGATGGCCACGCCGTGGTCGTCGAGCTGGCGCTCCCAGGCGGCCAGCTCGTCGGCGGCGATGGCGAAGGCGAGATGCACCCGCCCTCTGCCGTCATGGGGCGGGATGGTGCCCATCTCGTTGGGCAGTACCACGGTTTGCAGCGTCTCGCCCTGCAGGAACAGCAGCAACACCGAACCGGCACCTGCATCGTAGGCGGTGAATCGATGATCGGCGTTGAACGGCTCGAGGCCCATCACGCCTTCGAAGAAGACCCGCGCCCGGTCCATGTCGTCGACGTAGAGTGCGGTCTCGAGTACGCCGTTGAGCTTGGGCATGGCCATCACTCCCTCTGGCATATGCTTTCAGCTTAGCAGGTGCTCTCGACGGTTCGGCTCAGCGGCGCCACCAGAACCACCAGACGATGGCGACGATCAGCGCCAGGCCGGCGAGATTGACGATCCAGCTCATGGCAGGGCCTCCTGCGTTTCCGCCGCTGCCGCCTGGCGCCCGGGGGCAACATCGCCACGGGTCTTGAGCAGGCGCAGGCGGTTGGCGTTGCTCACCACCGTGATCGAGGAGAGCGACATGGCTGCCCCGGCGATCATCGGTGACAGCAGCATGCCGGTGAAGGGGTAGAGCACCCCGGCGGCGATGGGGATGCACAGCACGTTGTAGCCGAACGCACCCACCAGGTTCTGCTTGATGTTGCGCAGGGTCATGCGACTGATCTCGATGGCGTCGGCGATGCCGTGCAGCGAGCTTCGCATCAGCGTGATGCCCGCGCTCTCGATGGCCACGTCGGTACCCTGGCCGATGGCGAAGCCGACGTTGGCCCGAGCCAGCGCCGGGGCGTCGTTGATGCCGTCGCCGACCATGCCGACGATCTCGCCGGCCTGCTGCAGACGCTCGATCTCGGCGTGCTTGTCCTCAGGCAACAGCCCGGCGCGGAAGTCATCGATGCCCACCTCGCGGGCGATGGCCGCCGCGGTGTGCTCGTTGTCGCCGGTCAGCATTACCACCCTGAGGCCGTCGGCCTGTAGCCGTTTGACCGCCGCCACGGTGTCGGCGCGCAGCGGGTCGCTGATGCCGAACAGTGCGGCCAGTCTGCCACCCACGGCGAGATAGACCACGGTGCGAGCCTTCTGCTCGAGATCGCGGGCCAGCGCATCACCGGCGGTGAGCGCGACGCCGGCTTCCCGCAGCAATCGGGCGTTGCCCAGCAGGAGCGTTTCTCCGTTCGGTCCGGTGGCCTTGACCCCGCCGCCGGTGACGCTGTCGAAGTCGCGGATGTCCGCGACCTCGGCGCCGGCCTGTTCGGCATGCTGCAACAGGGCGGCCGCCAGCGGATGCTCCGAGCCGCGCTCCAGCGCTGCCACCAGCCCCAGCAGCGTCGCCTCGTCGCCTTCGAGAAAATGGCTCTCAGTGACCCGCGGCTTGCCCTCGGTCAGGGTGCCGGTCTTGTCCACCACCAGCGTGGTGAGGCGGCTGGCGGTCTGCAGTGCCTGGCCGTTTCTCACCAGCACGCCGTGCTCGGCGGCCTTGCCCACGCCGATCATGGTCGAGATCGGCGTGGCCAGGCCCAGGGCACAGGGACAGGCGATGATCAGCACCGTGGTGGCGGTGACCAGCATGTGGATCAGACGTGGTTCGGCGCCGAAGTTGAACCAGGCCAGCGCGGTGAGTACGGCAATGACCATCACCGCGGGCACGAAGATGCTCGATATCTTGTCGGCCAGCTCGCCGATGGGCGGGCGGGAGTTCTGGGCCAGCGCCACCTGCTCGGTGATCTGGCCCAGGCGTGTGTCGGCTCCCACGCGGGTGGCGCGGTAGACCAGGCCGCCGCGGCCGTTCACCGTACCGGCGTTGACTTCATCGCCTTCGCCCTTGGCCACCGGCAGCGGCTCGCCGGTGAGCATCGACTCGTCGATATGGCTGGCGCCGCTGGTCACCACGCCATCCACCGGCAGGCGCTCGCCGGGGCGCACGCGAATGTGGTCGCCCTCGCGCACCTCCTCGATGGGCAGCTCACGCTCGTCGTTGCCGCGGATGACCCGCGCCGTACGGCTCTGCAGGTCAAGCAGGCGCTTGAGCGCCTCGCTGGTGCGCCCGCGGGCGCGCAGCTCCAGGGCGTTGCCCAGCAGCACCAGGCCGATGATCATCGCCGAGGCTTCGAAGTAGATGCCGTGGGCCACCGCCGGCAGCCAAGGGGCGAAGGCCACCACCGCCATGGAGTAGAGCCAGGCGGTGCCGGTACCCATGGCGATCAAGGTGTCCATGTTGGCCTGATGGTGCTTGAAGTTCTTCCAGGCGTTGACGAAGAAGTGACGGCCCGGGCCCACCAGCACGGCCAGGGTCAGCAGGCCGATCGCCAGCCAGTAGAGCCGCCCCATGCCCATCGGGTGAGGATGGTAGACGAACATGCTGGCCATCAGCGGCACCGCCAGTGCCAGCGACCAGAAACTTCCGCGCAGGCGGCGCCGATAGGTCTCGGCGTCCTTGGCGGTGCGGGCCTCCTCGGCCTGGCGCAGGTCGAGAATGGGCTCGGCGTCGTAGCCCGCTGCCTGCACCGCCTTCACCAGTGTCTCGGTGTCGGCACGGCCATGCACCTGAGCCACACGGGTGCCGAAGTTCACCGCCGCCGTGGCCACGCCCGGGGTGCGCTCCAGCGCCTGCTGCACGCTCTTCACGCAGCTGGCGCAGGTCATGCCCGAGATCGCCAGGCGCAGGGTCGTGCCGCCTTCGCGGCGGGGGGCGTTGACGCTGTCGGCCGGCGGTGTGGCAGGCTCGGCTACCGGCCGTTCGTTGGCAGCCGCGCCAGCATCGCTGGCAGACCCGGCCTGAGGCGGGTAGCCGGCCTGAGCCAGTGCCTCGTCGAGGCGTTCGCCATCCAGGCTGGAGTTCACTACCAGGCGCTTCTCCGCGGGAAAGCCGGTGACCTCGGCCTCGGGATCGAGGGTCTGGATCGCCTCGCGCATGCGCTTCACGCAGCCCTGGCAGTTCATGCCCGGTACGCTGCGCTCGTGATCGTGAGTGTTCATTGCCTTTCCTCGCCGGCTCGGGAGCAGTGGGAAGGCGCCGCCTCGGGAAAGCTTTCGATCAGGCGGCACAGGCTGTGGCCGTCGGGCGTGCCGTCGGGCATCTCGGCCCAGGCATCGAGGGCCTGTTCCATGCGCGATGCCAGCGCTTCCAGCTCGCGGATACGGGCGCGGATCTGCGGTAGCCGGCTGGCCAGCAGGTCACGCACCATGGGGCAGGGTGAGTCGCCCTGATCGGCATGGGTCAGGATCTCGCCGATCTCGGCTACGCTGAAGCCCAGCGTGCGGGCCCGCTGAATGAAGCGCAGCCGCTCGAGATCGGCCTGATCGAACAGCTGATAGCCGTTGTCGGGATCGCGCTGCGGATGCAGCAAGCCTTCCCGTGTGTAGTGACGCACCGTCTCGGCGGTCACCTCGGCCCGCCGGGCCAGTTCGCTGACTTTCATGATGGATCTCCTGGGAGATAGGGATCATGCAGGCAGTGTAAAACCTTTGGGTAACCCATAGGTCAAGCAGGCGTTTCGGCACAGTCAGGGCGGGCTGCGTTGCGCTAGGGTGGGTAAAGTTCAACGCCTCAGCCGAAATTAACCTAAAACTGGACTAAAGTATGAGGATTTATCGCATTAAAACGAACGTTTGCCCTTGATCCGAACGGATGTTTGGCGAAAACTGGCCTCGTAGGGCACCGCTCCGCTGTGGACGGAACAACAATCAGCGCCAGCTCGTATCTGGAAGAGGACGTCGAGACATGCAGAACAAGTTCAATAGGATCACCTGGGCCGTGGCCATCGCCGCTGCCGCCTTCGCCAGCCAGGCCAATGCCGGCGGTTACCAGATCAACGAGCAGAGCGTCAGCGGCCAGGGCTATGGCCACGCTGGACGGAGCTCCAACGTCAACGATGCCACCATCGTCTTCGGCAACCCCGCGGGCATGTCGTTCCTCGACCGTGCCCAGCTCACCGCTGGTGGCACCTACCTGAACGTCAACAGCCGCATTCGCAACGCCGAGGCGACTCGGGACTTTGGCGCTGGCCCCGTGCCTGTCGAAGGGACCTCGGAAGGCGATATGGTGCCGGGCACCCTGATTCCCTTCGCTTTCTACGCCCATCCGGTCAATGAGCAGCTGGCCTTCGGCTTCGGCGTCTATGCCCCGTTCGGCTCCAAGACCGATTACGAGGACAACTTCGTCGGGCGCAACCTGGGCAATTACACCGAGCTGCGCGTGATCAGCGCCCAGCCCACCGTCTCTTACCGCTTCAACGACCAGTGGTCCATCGGTGCGGGTATCACTTACAACCGGGTGGATGGCGAACTACGCCGGCAGGTGGCCAACCCCTTTAACCCCGTCGATCCCAGTGCAGACCTGGATGCCCGGATCGAGGGCGATGATGACGGCTGGGGCTACAATCTGGGTGTGATCTTCCAGCCAGTGCCGGAAACCACCTTTGGCCTGACGTATCGCTCCAAGGTGAGCTATACCTTGACGGGCGATTACCGCGCAACGGATCCTTCCGGGCTCGTTGATATGATTGCCCCCGAGCGTTTGAATCGGGATGCGCAATTGGATCTGACTACACCAGAGACGATTAACTTCTCCATCACCCAGCAGATGAGCGACCGTCTGAAACTGATGGCTGGCGCCTCCTGGGTTCGCTGGAGCCGATTCGATGAAATCCGTGTCACCGATCCTAACGATGCGGATGGTCCCCCTATTACGTTCGAGCAGCAGGATTACTCGAATGCTTGGGCCTACGCCGTGGGCGGCGAGTATCAGTTGAATTCCCAACTGGCGCTGCGTGCCGGCGTGACGCTCGATTTCACGCCCACCAGCGACCAGTACCGCAGCGCGAGGATTCCCTCCGACGACCGCCGCATCTTCTCCATCGGCGCCGGCTGGACTCCCATGGACAACCTGACGCTGGATTTCGCCTACTCCTATTTGACGGAGCGGAGCACCCGAGTTGACCAAGAAAGAGGTGACTCAGTCTTCGTTCCTGGTACTGGTCTAGTAGAAGGCGTAACTTCTACATATTCCGCCGACTACAAGAACGAAGCCCATGGCTTCGGCGCTCAGCTGACCTACCGCTTCTGAGTCGGTCAAACGCTTGAGGAGGTGAGGCAGGCGTTCGTTCAAGACCCGGCAGCTGAGCTGCCGGGTCTTGTCGTTGGGCTGTCAAGCGACCTGTTCGAGAAAGGCGGCGCGTATCAGTTCGCGGGTATAGGTCTCGCGGGGTGAGCGGAACAGCGCCTCGGTCTCGCCCTGCTCGACCACGCGGCCCTCCTTCATTACCAGCACGGTATCGGCCAGCGCCCTGACCACGGCGAGGTCGTGGCTGATGAACAGGTAGGTC
The DNA here is from genome assembly GCA_011742915.1 of Billgrantia desiderata. Classification (GTDB taxonomy): domain Bacteria; phylum Pseudomonadota; class Gammaproteobacteria; order Pseudomonadales; family Halomonadaceae; genus Halomonas; species Halomonas desiderata. The sequence continues at coordinate 60,538 of JAAQTN010000016.1, forward strand.
AGGCCGTGTCGCTGCTGTAAGTTTCGCAGCAGTTCGATCACGGTGGCCTGCACCGAACGGTCCAGCGCCGAGGTCGGCTCGTCCAGCAGCAGGAAGCGCGGCTTGAGCACCAGCGCCCGGGCAATGGCGATGCGCTGGCGTTGGCCGCCGGAGAACTCGTGCGGGTAGCGCTGTCGCGTGGCGGGGTCCAGCGAGACCTCCTCGAGCGCCTCGATCACACGTTCGGTGCGCTGGCGGCGAGTCAGCTCGGGGTGATGCACGCGCAGGCCTTCGCTGACGATCTCGCCCACGGTCATGCGCGGCGAGAGCGAGCCGAACGGGTCCTGGAATACCACCTGCATGCGCGAGCGCAGCGGACGTAGCGTGCCGCTGTCCAGGTGCGTCAGGTCGGTATCCTCGAAGTGAATGTCCCCCGAGCTTTGCAGCAGCCTGAGCAGTGCGCGCCCCAGGGTCGACTTGCCGGAACCCGATTCGCCGACGATGCCCACCGTCTGGCCCTGACGAATCGTGAGGTCGATGCCGCGTACCGCTTCGAAGTAGTCGCTGGGCCGAAACAGGCGCTTCTTCAAGGCGAAACGCACCTTGAGGTCGCGTGCCTGCATGATCACCGGGGCGGTATCCGCTACCGGCGGCTTGCGTCCGCGGGGCTCGGCCTCGATCAGCATGCGGGTGTAATCGTGACGAGGCGAGGCGAACAGCTCCCGGGTAGTGGCGCTCTCCACCACCTCGCCGTGGCGCATCACGCAGACCCGGTCGGCGAAGTGCCTGACGATGCCCAGGTCGTGGGTGATGAACAGGATGGCCATGCCGTACTGGCGCTGCAGCTGCTTGAGCAGCGCCAGGATCTGCGCCTGCACGGTGACGTCCAGCGCAGTGGTGGGCTCGTCGGCAATCAGCAGGCGCGGCTCGCAGGCCAGCGCCATGGCGATCATGACGCGCTGGCGCTGGCCGCCGGAAAGCTCGTGAGGATAGCTCGCCACGCGTCTTTCCGGCTCGGGGATGCCGACCTGTTCGAACAGCTCGATCACCCGCCGCTGTGCCGCCTGGCCACGTAGCTTGGTGTGCTTGTCGAGCACTTCACGCACCTGCCGGCCGATGCGCTGGAGCGGGTTGAGCGAGGTCATCGGCTCCTGGAAGATCATCGAGATTTCGTTGCCGCGGATGTGGCGCATGCGCCTCGACGAGGCGGCGAGCAGGTTCTCCCTGCCCTGGCTGCCGTGCCAGTGAATGGCGCCCCGGGTTGCCGCGAACTCGGGCAGCAGGCGCAGTATGGCGGTGGAGGAGACCGACTTGCCCGAGCCGGATTCGCCCACCAGGGCCAGCGTCTCGCCTTCGGCGAGTGAGAAACTGACATCCTTGACTGCCGCCACTCGGCCGTGAGGCAGCTCGAAGGCGACCTGCAACCGCTCGATTTCCAACAGGGATCGTGACATGTCCGCCTCCATTCAGCGCGTGCGAGGGTCGAGGGCATCGCGCAGCCCGTCGCCGAGGAAGTTCAGGCACAGCAGGGTGACGGCGAGGAAGGTCGACGGCACCAGCAGCATCCAGGGGGCACCCTGCATCATGTCCACACCTTCGCTGATCAGCACGCCCCAACTGGTCATCGGCTCCTGCACCCCGAGCCCGAGGAACGACAGGAAACTCTCCAGCAGGATCACCTTGGGCACGGTGAGGGTGACGTAGACGACCACCGGCCCCAGGGTATTGGGAATCAAGTGACGCATGACGATGGTGCGCGACCTGACGCCCAGGGCGCGGGCCGCCTCGACGAACTCGCGGCGCTTGAGCGCCAGCGTCTGGCCACGCACGATGCGCGACATGTCGAGCCACTCGACGGCGCCGATGGCGGCGTAGATCAGCAGGATGTTGCGGCCGAACACCACCATCAGCAGGATCACCAGGAACATGAACGGCAGCGAATACATGATGTCGACGAAGCGCATCATCAGATTGTCGACCCGGCCGCCCAAATAGCCGGCGATGGCACCGTAGAGCACGCCGATCACCAGCGAGACGAGGGTGGCCACCAGTGCCACCGAGAGCGATATCTGGCCGCCATAGAGGGTTCGGGTCAGCAGGTCGCGACCATTGGCGTCGGTGCCCGCCAAGTGGCCATCGGCAAGGCTGGGTGGAGCCCTGAAGGCGTTCCAGTTGACCTCGTTGAGTCCCCATGGTGTCAGCCAGGGGCCCACGACGCAGGCAATGGCAATCAGGATCAGCAGCACCAGGCTGACCATGGCGGCGCGGTTCTGCTTCAGGCGCCGCCAGGCGTCACGTCCCAGGCTTTCGCCCGCCGGCAGGTCGCCGGCGCCTGGGTGGGTTGCGGTGTGTTCAGTCGTCATAGCGGATCTGCGGGTCGAGGGCGGAATAGAGGACGTCGACGATCAGGTTGAGCAGCACGATCAGGATGCCGTAGAACACCACGGTGCCCATCACCAGGGTGTAGTCGCGATTCAGGGCGGCCTGAACGAAGTAGCGGCCGATACCGGGGATGCCGAAGATCTGTTCGATCACCACCGAGCCGGTGATGATGCCGGCAATGGCTGGCCCCAGATAAGAAACCACCGGCAGCAGGGCGGGGCGCAGTGCGTGGCGCCAGATCACCTCACGCTCCGACAGCCCCTTGGCGCGTGCGGTGCGGATGTAGTGAGTGCCAAGGACCTCGATCATGCTGGCCCGCGTCATGCGCGCGATATACGCCACCTGCTGGATCGACAGCGCTACCACCGGCAGCACCATGTTGCGCCAGTGCCCGTCGTTCCAGCCGCCCACCGGCAGCCAGGCCAGCAGTACGCCGAACACCAGCGCGAGTATCGGGGCGATGACGAAATTGGGGATCGCGACCCCGGCCAGCGCCGTGCCCATCACCAGATAGTCGACGCTCGAGTTGCGATGCAGCGCGGCCACGATGCCGAGCGGTAGCCCCAGGGCAATGGCCAGGGCGATGGCCCACAGGCCGAGTTCGAGGCTGACCGGAAACCCCTGGGCGATCAGCTCGGTGACGGTGAAGTCCTTGTAGCGGAAGGAGGGGCCGAAATCTCCCTGCAGCAGGTTGCCCAGATAGATCAGGTACTGCCGCCACACCGGCTGGTCGAGGTGGTAGGCCGCGCGCAGGTTGGCCTCGATCTCGGCCGGCAGCTGGCGTTCGCCGTCGAACGGCCCGCCCGGTGCCAGATGCATCAGGAAGAACGACAGCGTGATGACGATCAGCAGCGTAGGAATGGCCTGGAGCAGGCGCTTGAAGACATAGAGCAGCATGGCATCCCCCGGCCCCGGCTGCCCGGGGCCTCGTCAGGCTAGATGGAGAGATCACTCTTCGAAGGAGACCCAGCGCGAGCGGTGGATGTCCTCGATGTTGTTCTCCCAGCCTTGCAGGGCGGGATTCACCAGGTTGCGCGAGACGTAATAGAAGATCGGCAGGGTGGCACTGTCTTCGAGAGCCAGGCGTTCGGCCTCGGCCATGATCTCGCCGCGGCGGTCGAGATCCTGGGTCTCGGCGGCCTCGCGCATCAGCGCATCGAACTCCTCGTTGCTGTAGGCGCCGTAGTTGTTGGCCACGCCGCTCTCCAGCAGGCTGAGGAAATTCTGGGCGTCGTTGTAGTCGCCGATCCACCCGGCGCGTCCTACGTCGAAGTCGCCCTGCCGCAGGTCGGCGTAGTGCACGGCGATTTCCGAGTTGAACAGGTCGACCTCGACGCCCAGCGGCTCCCACATGGCGCCGATGGCGATGGCCACCTGGCGGTGATCCTCGCTGGTGTTGTAGCGCAGGCGCAGCTGCAGGGGATTGTCGGGGCCATAGCCGGCCTCGCTCATCAGTTCGCGGGCGCGCTCCAGGCGCTCCTCCTGAGACATGTCGACGAACGGGACCATCGCCGGCTCGTAGTGGCTGACACCGGGCGGGACGAAGCTGTAGGCCGGCTCCTCGCCGGTGCCCAGGATCTGCTCGGTGATCACCTCGCGGCGCACGGCCAGGCTCAATGCCTTGCGCACGCGCGGGTCCGCCGTAGGGTGGCCCTCGCGGGAGTTGAGCACGTAGTAGTAGATGCCGAGGAAGGGCGCCGTGTGGGTCGCGTCGGGCAGGTTGTCACGCAGCCAGCGATACTGCTGGGTCGGGAACTCCCGCGCCACGTCGATCTCGCCGGCACGAAAGCGGTTGAGCGCCGTGTTGCGCTCCTCGATGGGGAAGTAGATCACCTGGTCGAGTGCGACATTGTCGGCATCATGGAAGTGCTCGTTGCGGATCGCCTCGATACGAGTCTGCGATTGCCAGCGTTGGAGCTTGAAGGGACCGTTGGAGACCATGCTGCCGGGTCGCGACCAGCGGTCGCCGTGCTCCTCCACCACGTGCCTGGGCACCGGGTAGGCGGTGTAGTGGGAGAGTTGGTCGAGGAAATAGGGGGTCGAGCGTTCCAGGGTGATCTGCAGGGTATGATCGTCCAGGGCCTCGATGCCCAGCGTCTCTGGCTCGGCCTCGCCGGTGTAGATCGCTTCGGCATTCTGCACCGGATAGAGCAGGTAGGCATAGTCGGCGGCCGTCGCCGGGGTAAGGATACGCCGGAAGGCGAAGACGAAGTCTTCGGCGGTCACCGGCTCGCCGTCGGACCAGCGAGCGTCCTGACGAAGTTGAAACGTATACACGGTGCCGTCTTCGGAGATCTCCCACGACTCGGCCACGCCGGGAATGCGCTCGCCGTCGGCGGCTTCGGTGATCAGGCCTTCGAAGAGGTCGCCTACCACGTCGTTCTCCCAGGTGCCGCTGATCTTGTGAGGGTCGAGGGAGGCGGGCTCGCCCATGATGGCGATGCGCAGCGTGTCGGCCTGCAGCGGCAGGGCGGTCAGGCTTGCCGTCAGCGTCAGGACGGGAAGGGACAGAGGGAAGCGTAGCTTGGACATCATTAGTATGTTTCTCCTTGTATCTTGTTATTGAATGGCTAATCCACCGCCAACTCGCTTAACCCTAGTAGATTTAACCAGGAATGTGATGTAAGACTTTCGCCTGCTTGTGTGTAAGACATTGCTGACAGTGCCGGCCGGCAAGGATGCGCCCCTGCGCCGAGTTCGCTACAATAAGCGCCTTTTCCGCGCCGTCCGCCCAGGGTTCGTATCCTTCGGCGGCGTCGTTATTCCCTAGCGAATCAGGCGAGCGAGCCCCATGCTGGAAACCAACCCCATTCACAACCTCATCAAGGACCTGGCCGAACGGACAGACGTCCTGAGGGGGTATCTTTGACTATGCCGAACGCAAGGATCGGCTAGAGGAAGTCTCCCGCGAGCTGGAAGACCCGAACGTCTGGAACGACCCCGAGTACGCGCAGAAGCTGGGCAAGGAGCGCGCCGCGCTGGAGCTGGTGGTCGAGACCATCGACGAGCTCGACCGGGGCCTGGCGGACAGCCGCGACCTGCTCGAGCTGGCCGAGATGGAGGAGGACGAGGACACCGTCGCCGAAGTCCGCAAGGAGCTCGACGGCCTGCAGGCGAGCCTCGAGAAGCTCGAGTTCCGGCGCATGTTCTCCGGCGAGATGGACGCCAACAACGCCTACCTGGACATCCAGGCCGGCTCCGGCGGCACCGAGGCTCAGGACTGGGCCAACATGCTGCTGCGCATGTACCTGCGCTGGTGCGAGCACCACGGCTTCAAGACCGAGATCACCGAGCTTTCCGCCGGTGAGGTGGCGGGCATCAAGTCGGCCACGATTCACGTGCAGGGCGACCACGCCTTCGGCTGGCTGCGTACCGAGACCGGCGTGCACCGCCTGGTGCGCAAGAGCCCGTTCGACTCCGGCGGCCGTCGCCACACGTCGTTCGCCTCGGTGTTCCTGTCGCCGGAGATCGACGACAGCTTCGAGGTCGAGATCAACCCGGCGGACCTGCGCGTCGACACCTACCGCTCCAGCGGCGCCGGCGGTCAGCACGTCAACACCACCGATTCCGCGGTGCGTATCACCCACGAGCCCACCGGCATCGTGGTGGCCTGTCAGAGCCAGCGCAGCCAGCACGCCAACCGCGACTTCGCCATGAAGCAGCTCAAGGCGAGGCTGTGGGAGCACGAGATGGAGAAGCGCAACGCCGCCAAGCAGGAAGCGGAAGACTCCAAGGCCGATATCGGCTGGGGCAGCCAGATCCGCTCCTACGTGCTCGACGACCAGCGCATCAAGGACCTGCGAACCGGCGTGCAGACCAGCAACTGCGACCGGGTGCTGGACGGCGATCTGGACGCCTTCATCGAAGCCAGCTTGAAGCAAGGCTTGTAACCGGCACTTGCGCTTGCCGATACGGCAGAGCCCCTCGATTCGAGGCGTGTAAAGGGCGCGCCTCTCCCGTCGAGGGGCGTCTTGTCTCGGTATCTTTCGAACGGATGAATCCAACAGGTAGCAACATGGCCAACCAGAGCTCCTCCCCGGAAAGCCCCCAGACCGACGAGAACCGTCTGATCGCCGAGCGTCGGGCCAAGCTGGCGGCACGCCGCGAGCGCGCCGCCGCCACCGGCGGCAGCGCCTTCCCCAACGACTTCCGCCGCGACAGCCTGGCGGCCGAGCTGATCGCCGAGCTGGGCGAGAAGGACAAGGCCGAGCTGGAGGCGCTCAGCCGCCCGGCGGCGGTGGCCGGGCGCATCATGCGCAAGCGCGGTCCGTTCCTGGTGATCCAGGATCCCAGCGCCACGATCCAGCTCTACGTCGACAAGCAGGGCCTGCCGGAAGCGACGCTCGAGGACATCAAGGGCTGGGACATCGGCGACATCGTCGCGGCCCGCGGCCCGGTGCACAAGTCGGGCAAGGGCGACCTCTACGTGATGATGGAAGAGGCCAGGCTGCTGACCAAGAGCCTGCGTCCGCTGCCGGACAAGTTCCACGGCCTGACCGACATGGAGGCGCGCTACCGCCAGCGCTACGTCGACCTGATCATGAACCCCGACTCGCGAAAGGTGTTCGAGACCCGCGCCGGGGTGATCAGCGCCATGCGCCGCTTCTTCGAGGAGCGCGGCTTCATGGAGGTGGAAACCCCTATGCTGCAGCCGATTCCCGGCGGTGCCACCGCGCGGCCCTTCATCACCCACCACAATGCGCTGGACATCGACATGTACCTGCGCATCGCACCGGAGCTCTACCTCAAGCGCCTGGTGGTGGGCGGCTTCGAGAAGGTCTTCGAGATCAATCGGAACTTCCGTAACGAAGGTCTCTCGACTCGCCACAACCCCGAGTTCACCATGGTCGAGTTCTATCAGGCACATGCCAACCATCATGACCTGATGGATCTCACCGAGGAGATGCTGCGCACCATCGCGCTCAAGGTGCTGGGCACCACTACCGTGGTCAACACCGTGCGCAACGCCGAGGGCGAGGTGCTCGAGAGCTACGAGTACGACTTCGGCAAGCCGCTCAAGCGCATCAGCGTGTTCGACTCGATTCTCGAGTTCAACCCGGACATCCACGCCGAGGCGCTGGCCGACGAGGCCGCCGCGCGGCAGATCGCCGAGCGGCTGGACATCGACGTCAAGGACGGCTGGGGCCTGGGCAAGATCCAGATCGAGATCTTCGAGAAGACCGTCGAGCATCGCCTCAAGGACCCGACCTTCATCACCGATTACCCCACCGAGGTGAGCCCGCTGGCACGGCGCAACGACAGCAACCCGTTCGTCACCGAGCGCTTCGAGTTCTTCGTCGGCGGGCGCGAGATCGCCAACGGCTTCTCGGAGCTCAACGACGCCGAGGACCAGGCCGAGCGCTTCCGCGCCCAGGCGGCGGAGAAGGAGGCCGGCGACCTCGAGGCGATGTACTACGACGCCGACTACGTGCGCGCACTGGAGTACGGCTTGCCGCCCACCGCCGGTGAGGGCATCGGCATCGACCGCCTGGTCATGCTGTTCACCGACAGCGCCTCGATTCGGGATGTGTTGCTGTTCCCGGCCATGCGCCCTGAGGTTGAATGAAGGGGCTACGCTTCGGCCAGGCGTTGTTGCTCAGGAGTTCGCTTTGCTCATGTACAAACTCGTACACTCCGCCAGCGAACACCTGAGCGCCTAGCCTGGCCTTTGCTCGCCTCCTTCCGCTGGGAGCGGTGGCTGAGCGAGGGGCGCCGGGGGAGGCCGAAGAGGAGGTTTTTTGCCATGGATGGCAAAAGTAGCGCCCAGGGATGGGTTCACAGCGCCTCCTCGAAGGCCTGCCCCCGGTAAAGCCCCGGGCTACTTGGTGCCGCCCCGGCGGAAGTATTGGTAAGCGGCGGCGCTAGCGCCCATAATGATCACCGTTTCGACGTCGAGGAGACCGCGATGAAACTGCTCAACCGCTCCGCCCTGAGCGTCAGGCCGACCCGGCACTTCGTGGACTGGATCAATGCGCTGGAACCCACCATGGGGGAGGACGACCTCACCCTGGAGGACGTCGAACGTGAAAGCACGGTCTATCTGATTCCCGAGATGGACACCCCGGAGGCCCTGGAGGCCTTCGTGCGCGAGCGCTACCTCGAGATCCTCGAGACCGAGCTGCGCGCCTGGGAGGAGGACGAGCGGCAGTGGCCCGAGGCTCTCGACTGGGCGCTGTTCCAGCGCTTCCTGCAGGTCGAGCATAGCTATCTCGCCATCGACCTGGACGACGAAACGGCGCTGGAAATCTCCGAGGTCGACGATTCACTCCTGCTGGAAACCGACCAGGACTGAGGAAAGCCCCGATTTTCTGCTGCGCTCGATATCCCGCTCTCCGGCGGTGTCGAGGCGTCGAACCGTCGCATCCTCATTTAGCAGGCTGTAAACTCCGGTTGCTGCGCTCCGGCGGAAAGCGGGCTCTCATCGCTCGCGACGCAAATCGGCGTCTTTCCATTTTTAAGGCAGATGCGAAAACCGGCTGCGGCCGGTTTTCTCGTTACGAACTCCGCAGCGATGGAAACCGAATGAGCCGACTCTTTTCGACCCGGCCCGGCGACGACGGCTTGCCGGGTCCCGAGCGACGCCTGGCGGTGCTGGCGCTGATCCTCGGCACGCTGATGGCGGTGGTCGATGTCACCATGGTCAACATCGCGCTGCCGTCGATAGCGCGCGATCTGCAGATCTCCGATGCCCGCGCGGTGTGGGTCACCAACCTCTACCAGATCGTCTGCGCCGCCTTCCTGCTGGTATGCGCCTCCTTCAGCGAGATGATCAGCCGCCGTCGCCTCTACGTGGCCGGGCTGCTGCTGTTCGTGTTCGCCTCGCTGGGCGCGGCGCTGTCGCGCAGCCTGGAGTGGCTGCTGCTGTTTCGTGCGCTGCAGGGGCTGGGGGCGGCCGCCACGCTCTCCATCGGTCCGTCGCTCTATCGTTCGATCTTTCCCACCCGGCTGCTGGGCAGCGCGCTGGGGCTCTCGGCGCTGGTGGTGGCAGGTGGCTATGCCGCCGGCCCGGCGCTCGGCGGGCTGATCCTGTCGGTGGCCAACTGGCCTTGGCTGTTCGCTCTGCATCTGCCCCTGGGGCTCATTTCGCTCTGGCTGGCCTGGCGCGCGCTGCCTCGCGAGAAGGGACGCCGCGGCGGCTTCGACGGTCGCGGGGCGCTGGGCTCGGTGATCATGCTGGGCAGCTTCTTTCTGGCCATGGACACCCTGGGCCATGGGGCGCCGCTGTGGCAGGCGCTGGCCTGGCTGGCCGTGAGCGTCGTAGTGGGCTACCTCTTCCTGCGCCGCCAGCGCCGCGCCAGCCATCCGCTGCTGCCACCGCAGTTGTTCCGCGTGGCGCGCTTCCGTCTGGCGGTTTCCGCCTCGGGTCTGGCCTTCGTCGGCCAGGGGCTGGCCTTCGTCGCGCTGTCGTTCCTCTACCAGCAGGAGATGGGCTTCTCGCCGCTGCACACCGCCTGGCTGTTCACCCCCTGGCCGCTGGCCATCATGCTGGTGGGCCCGCTGGCCGGCCGCCTTGCCGACCGCGTCAATCCCAGCCTCATGGCCAGCACCGGGCTGGTGCTGCTGATGCTGGGGCTGGCCTCGCTGGCGCTGCTGCCCAAGGATGCGGGGCTCATCGACAGCCTGTGGCGCACGGCGCTCTGCGGCATCGGCTTCGGCTTGTTCCAGCCTCCCAGCAACCGCGAGATGATGACCAGTGCGCCGCGGGAGCTCAGCACCAGTGCCTCGGGGGTACTCAGCACCACGCGCACCGTGGGACAGTCCCTCGGTGTGGCCCTGGTCGGCGCCTTCATGGCCGCCAGTGCGCCGGTTCAGGTCACGCTCTGGGTCGGCTGTCTGGCCTGTCTGCTGGCACTCGGCGCCAGCCTGGCGCGGATGTCGCTCGCCGGTCAGGCACTGTCACAGGTGAAGTCGCCGGACAAGGGAGTACAATGACCCCATGTTTCATCATCGAGGAGCCACCATGAGCATTCAGGCCGTCATCGAAGAGAAGCTGCAGGCCCTCGAGCCCACCCACCTGGCGGTGGAGAACGAGAGTCATCGACATGCCGTTCCGGCCAACTCCGAGACCCACTTCAAGGTCACGGTGGTGTCCGAGCACTTTCAGGGCCTGATGCCGGTAAAGCGCCACCAGCGCCTCTATGCGCTGCTGGCCGATGAGCTGGCGGGGCCGGTACACGCCCTGGCGCTGCATCTCTACACGCCTCAGGAGTGGGCGGCGCGCGGCGGCGCGCGTCCCGACTCCCCCGACTGTCGCGGCGCCGGCGCGTGACCACCGAACCGCAGCGCCTTCAGTATCTGGAGGCGATGGGGCTGACCGCCTGGGTAGCGCGCTACCGGCTGCCCAATGCCCGGCCGACCGAAGCCTGCGAGTGGACGCTGCCCGAGCGGGCGGCGCCCGCACCGCCCGCTGAGCGTCTGCATGCGCTGCTGGACGAAGCCGAGGCCACCCCCCGTCAGGCGCCACCCGCATCGACGGCGGGCGAGAGTGCACGCCCCAGGCCGCCCCGTCGCGCCCGGCAGCTGCTGGGCATCGAGCCCGAAGGCGAGGCGCCTGAGACAGACTCTGCCCCGGTCAGTGCGAAAACGGCGAATGCCGATGCGGCCAGCCCGGAGGCGAGTCCCGAGACGACGCCCACGATGCCACGGCAGGCGCAGGAGCCCCTGCGCTTCACCCTGCAACTGGCCTGCCTGGCCGGGCGCTGGCTGGTGTTCGTGCCGCAGCCGTCGGCGCCGGACGCCGCCCAGGGCGAGCTGCTCAGCAATGCACTGAAGGCAGCCGGGATCGACGTTCCCGTGCCGCTGGTCTTCGAGACCTTTCGCTGGCCACCCATGGAGAACCTGCCGGTCGAGGCCCCCCTGGAAGAGGCGCGGGAAGGGCTTGCCGCCTTCGTCGAGGGCACGCAGAGACGCGGATGGTCGCCCGAGCGGGTGCTGATCTTCGGCCGTGACGAAACGCTCGATCGACTCCTCGACCTGAGTCACGGCGAGGGGCGAATCGAATCGCTGGGCCTGCCCGGCTGGCAGGGGCCCGGTCTGGATGAGCTGGTGCAGAGCGCCGAGGCCAAGCGTTCGCTGTGGCCCACGCTGCTGGCGTGGCGGCGGGCCTGGTCGGCGAAGGACGCCGAGGCCGATGACTGAAGGCGGGGTGCGCCGCCTCTCGCTCGGCGATCTGGAGCGGCTGGTGGCGCTGGAACGGCAGCAGCCTCGCCACTGGTCGGCCGGTCAACTGCAGGCCGCGCTCGAGGATCGCGACTGCTGCGTGTTCGGCATCGAAGTCGAGGATGCGCTCGTCGGTCACGCCGTGGTGGCAAGGCTACCCTTCGAGGCCGAGCTGCAGGCGATGCTGGTCGCACCCGCCATGCGTCGCCGCGGCCTGGCGGCGACGCTGCTCACGGCAGTGGTGGCGCAGTGCCGCCGCTGGGGCAGCGAGAGACTGTTGCTCGAAGTGCGGGCGGGCAATGCGGCGGCCGTTGCGCTCTATCGGCGTGCCGGCTTCAACGAAGATGGCCGGCGGCGCGGTTATTACCCGCCCCTGGAGGGCACGACCGGCGCGAACAGGGAAGATGCCATCCTGATGTCGCGCCGTCTGTAAGAGAAGTGAGGGCTTAGCCGCGCTCGGCTTCCACTTCGTCGAACTTGCCCAGCAGGGCGGTCAGGCGGCGCTCCCACTCTTCGCGCTCCTGCTTCAGCCGGCTGTTTTCCTCGCGCAGCTCCTCCGCCTCCATCTTCAGCAGCTCCAGGGCCTCGACGGCACTGGCCACTTTCTGTTCGAGCCGGTTGAAGAGTTCGGTGCTCATCGTGTTCTCCTGAAATAGGTCCTGCCGGGGCGGGCACCTGCCCGCACTGAATCCGTTGCGCAGCGTAACGCCGAGGGCCGAGGCTCGGCAAGCGTAGCCGAACGGCGACGCAGCCTTCAGGCGGCGGGCTTCGCCTGGCGCCGGTAGAGCCGGCCGGTGCTGTCGCCGGCGCGCACTTCGCGATGCAGCGACCAGCTCTCGGGTACCTCGATGTCGAGGCCCGTTTCGGTCTCCACATAGATCCACGCATCCGTCGTGAGCCAGCCCTGCTCCAGTCGCTCGATGCAGGGCGTCGCCAGGCCCTGGCGAAAGGGCGGGTCGAGAAAGACCAGCGAGAAGGGGCCGAGGCCGGTCGGGCCGGCGACGAGGAGCTCCAGGGCGTCGGCGCTACGTACCGTGCCTCGTTCGCCGGCGCCCAGGGTTTGCAGGTTGTCGCCGAGGGCCTGGGCAACCCGGGCATCACGCTCGACGAACAGCGCCTCGGTCGCGCCGCGGGAGAGCGCCTCCAGGCCCAGCGCGCCGGTACCGGCGAACAGGTCCAGTACCCGTGCCCCCGGGGTGGCGGCCGTCAGCCAGTTGAACAGCGTCTCCCGCACCCGGTCGGGCGTGGGACGCAGCCCGGGGCTGTCGAGCACCGGCAGCAATCGACGCCGAAACTCGCCGCCGATGATGCGCAGCCGCCCGCCGCCCTTGGACGAATGGGTGCCGGAGCGGGAGTGTGAGCGGGGGGGAGGACGGCGTCGGGTCATGGGGCGAATTGTACCCGTCGCCTTGTCCACAGTCATGATGCGCGGTGTTAGGATGTAGCGATCATTCACCCGTGAGGCTGAATTCCCCCATGTTCGGTTTTTTCAAGCGCAAGAAGCAGCAGGAAGAGCAGCAGGACGAGCTGAAAGGTCAACAGCCGACGCCGCCCGAAGAGCAGACCGAAGAAGAGCGTGCGCGCGACGGGCGACCCACCGAGGAATCCGCGACAGAGGTTACGACCGCTGAGCAGGCCGAACGCGAACCGGCTCCTGCCGAACCGGATGTGGTCGACGCCCCGCGCGCCGGGGAGCGTGCCATGGCCGGCCCCGCCGCGGACGAGGCGCATGAGCGTACCGAGGCGTTCGACGAGGTTGATCGGGAAGAGGAGAACGCAGTGCTGCGCGCCGAGGCGCTGGCTTCCGAACCCGAAACCGAGCCTGCAGCGCAAGCGGCAGCGGAGTCCGAGCCTGAACCTGAACCTGAACCTGAACCTGAACCTGAGCCCGCGCGCACGCCGCTGCAGGAGAAGCCGGTGGCCGAGAAGCAGGGCTGGTTCGCGCGCATCCGCTCCGGCCTGGGCAAGACCCGCGCCAACCTCACCGAGGGCATCGCCGGGCTGTTCCTGGGCAAGAAGCAGATCGACGACGAGCTGATCGAGGATCTCGAGACTCAGCTGCTGATGGCCGACGTGGGCATCGAGGCCACCACCGAGATCATCGACCGCTTGACCGAGCGCGTCTCGCGCAAGGAGCTCAAGGATCCCCAGGCGCTCTACCGCGCGCTGCAGGACGAGCTGGCCACGATGCTCGACGCCGTGGCCAGGCCGCTGGCGCTGCCGGCCAAGGGCGAAGGCCCCTTCGTGATCCTGGTGGTGGGCGTGAACGGGGTGGGCAAGACCACCACCATCGGCAAGCTGGCCCAACGCTTCCAGCGGGAGGGGCGCAGCGTGATGCTGGCCGCCGGCGACACCTTCCGCGCCGCGGCGGTGGAGCAGCTCAGGGTGTGGGGCGAGCGCAACAAGGTGGCGGTGATCGCCCAGCACACCGGCGCCGACAGCGCCTCGGTGATCTACGACGCCGTGGCCGCGGCCAAGGCGCGCAAGGTCGACGTGCTGATCGCCGATACCGCCGGGCGCCTGCACAACAAGGGGCACCTGATGGAGGAGCTCAAGAAGGTGCATCGGGTGATGGGCAAGCTCGACGACAGCGCCCCCCACGAGGTGATGCTGGTGCTCGACGCCGGCACCGGCCAGAACGCGCTGTCACAGGCCAGCACCTTCAACGAGGCGGTGCCGGTCACCGGCATCACCCTGACCAAGCTCGACGGCACCGCCAAGGGCGGCATCATCTTCGCCCTGGCCAAGCAGCTCGGTACGCCGATCCGCTTCATCGGCGTAGGCGAGGGCCTGGATGACCTGCGTCCTTTCGAGGCCCGCGACTTCGTCGACGCGCTCTTCGACCAGGGCGACGAGGGAGCCGCCGCCTCGTCATGATCCTCTTCGAGCATGTGGGAAAGCGCTACGGCGGGCGCTTCGACGCGCTGGCCAACATCGATTTTCGCGTAGAGCGTGGCGAGATGGTCTTTCTCACCGGCCATTCGGGGGCCGGCAAGAGTTCGCTGCTGCGTCTGATCATGCTGCTCGAGCGGCCCACCCGCGGCCGGGTGCTGGTTGCCGGTCACGACATCGGCCGCCTGCATCCCAGTCAGGTGCCGTTCTATCGCCGCCAGATCGGCGTGGTGTTCCAGGACCATCAGCTGCTCCACGACCGTTCCATCTTCCACAACGTGGCGCTGCCGCTGGAAATCCGTGGCTTCGAGCCGCACGAGGCGGCGCGTCGGGTACGGGCGGCGCTGGACAAGGTGGGCCTGCTGCATCGCGAGAAGGCATTGCCCATCGAGCTCTCCGGCGGCGAGCAGCAGCGCGTGGGCATTGCCCGGGCGGTGGTCTGCAAGCCCTCGCTGCTGCTGGCCGATGAGCCCACCGGCAACCTCGACCCGCAGCTCTCGGCCGACATCATGGCGCTGTTCGAGGACTTCAACCGCATCGGCACCACGGTCATGATCGCCAGCCATGACCTGGCGTTGATCGCCCGCCTGCGTCATCGCGTGCTGCGCCTGCGCGAGGGGCGTCTGGTCGCCGACGAGGAGGCCGCATGAGCCGCCGTCAGCCGCGGGAAGGCGGTACCAGCCGCCGTCAGCCGCCGCCACCGCCCCGTGGTGCCCGTACCCAGCGCACCCGCTCCTCGAGCCGCTTCCGCGGCTGGCTGCGCCACCATCGCGCCATGTGTCTCGACAGCGCCCGGCGCCTGCTGCGCACGCCCATCGGCAGCCTGTTGACCATGCTCGCCATCGCCATCGCCCTGGTGCTGCCGGCAGCGCTGTGGCTGGCGCTGGACAGTGCACGCCTGCTCGATGCCGAGCTGGAGGAGAGCGCCACCCTGACCGTCTATCTCGAGCACCAGGTCGACGAGGGGCAGGCCGGTCGCATCGACGAGGCGGTGGCGGCCCACGAGGGTGTGGCGCGGACCCGGTTGATCAGCGCCGCCGAGGGCATGGCGGAGTTCCAGCAGGCGCTGGGGTTGGCCGACGCCCTGGGCCGGCTGGAAGACAACCCGCTACCGGCCAGTATCGTGGTGGTGCCGGTGGACCCGGCTCCCGAAGCGGTGCGTCGGCTGGCCGGAGAGCTCGAGGCGCTCAGCGGCATCGACGAGGTACGCCTCGACCTGGCCTGGCTCGAGCGGCTGCGCCATCTGGCCGAGCTCGGCAGCCGCCTGGCGCTGGCGCTGGCGGTGCTGTTCGGCCTGGGCGTGCTGCTGGTGGTGGGCAATACCATTCGCCTGGCGGTGGAGAGCCGCCGCCAGGAGATCGAGGTGGTGATGCTGATCGGTGCCACCCACGCCTTCGTGCGGCGGCCGTTCCTCTACAGCGGGGCCTGGTACGGTCTCGGCGGCGGCCTGCTCGCCTGGGGGCTGCTGGCGCTCGGCAATCAGTGGCTGGCGCTGCCGGTCAGCGCGCTGGCGGCCAGCTACGGCGCCACCTTCACGCTGCCGCAACTGGGGCCGGAGGGCTCGGCAACGCTGCTGTTGTGCAGTACACTACTGGGCTGGCTGGGCGCCTGGATCGCCGTGAGCCGTCACCTCGCGGAGGTTCGGCCGCGGTAAAAGGCCGCAGGGTTCCAGGCTGCGCTCGCGACCGCGCCCAGCATCTGCCACGCTGACGGCAGGATAGGGAACATTATCGACTCTCGTTCGTCTAAACGGGCGATTGAACCGTATATTAGGTTTTCAAGGAGACAACCTGCAATGAGCACCAGTCTTCTGCCGGTGGGTCACCTCTCACCGGGGCATGACCTCAATGGGTACATCCAGGCGGTCAACGGCATCCCCATGCTCACCGCCGAGGAAGAGCGCGAACTCGCCTTCCGCCTTCACGACGAAGGCGATCTGGAGGCGGCGCGTCGTTTGGTGCTGTCGCATCTGCGCTTCGTGGTGCACATCGCCCGCAGCTACTCCGGCTACGGTCTGCCTCAGGCCGACCTTATCCAGGAGGGCAACGTGGGCCTGATGAAGGCCGTCAAGCGTTTCGACCCCAATCAGGGCGTGCGCCTGGTCTCCTTCGCCGTGCACTGGATCAAGGCCGAGATTCACGAGTTCGTGCTGCGCAACTGGCGTATCGTCAAGATCGCCACCACCAAGGCCCAGCGCAAGCTGTTCTTCAACCTGCGCAGTGCCAAGAAGCGCCTGGCCTGGCTCAACAACGACGAAGTCGACGCCATCGCCCGCGATCTCGACGTCAAGCCCGAGGTGGTGCGCG
The DNA here is from genome assembly GCA_011742915.1 of Billgrantia desiderata. Classification (GTDB taxonomy): domain Bacteria; phylum Pseudomonadota; class Gammaproteobacteria; order Pseudomonadales; family Halomonadaceae; genus Halomonas; species Halomonas desiderata. The sequence goes on from JAAQTN010000016.1 coordinate 77,256, forward strand.
AGATGGAGGGTCGCCTGGCGGCCCATGATGCCGGCTTCGACGTCTCGCCCAGCGAGGACGAGGATTCCGCCTACCAGGCGCCGGTGCACTACCTCGACGATGACGGCTCCGACCCGGCCGTGCAGCTCGAAGACAGCGACTGGGAAGACGACGCCAACCGTCGCCTGAAGATGGCGCTGGAGGCGCTGGACGAGCGCTCGCGGGACATCCTGCAGCAGCGCTGGCTGGCCGACGACAAGGCGACCCTGCACGAGCTGGCCGACGTCTACGGTGTCTCCGCCGAGCGTATTCGCCAGCTCGAGAAGAACGCCATGAAGAAGATCCGCCAGCAGCTGGGCGACACCCTGGCCGCCTGACGCGGTGGCCTGCTTCCAGCGAGCTCTGCTGAGGACATGAACAGCGAAGCCCCGACCAGTGGTCGGGGCTTCGTCGTTGATGTGGCCTAGTCGTTGTGTGGTCTAGTCGTTGGCGTGGCCTAGGCGCTTTGGGTAAGCGGCTCGCGCATCAGCTGCGCCGAGAGCAGCGCCCACTGATCGTCCCAGTGTTCGGTGGGCCGGCGCTGGAAGTCGCTGCGCACGTACTGCGAGATGCGCCCCTCGGCCACGGCGATCAGCAGGTTGGCGGTGGCCGACACCGGCAGCACGGTGCGCCGTCTTTCGCGCAGTTCCGCCTCGCGCAGCACCTGCTTGAGCTGGGTCTCCACGCGCTCGAACAGCTGGTGGATGCGCAGCCGCAGCCGGGCGGTCTCACCGGTCAGGACATCGCCTTCCAGCAGGCGCGAGAGGCCCGGGTTCTTCTCGGCGAAGGCCAGCAGCAGGATGAGGATCTGGCCGCAGCGCGGCACGGCCTCGTGCACCTCTTCGAGAATGCGCGAGATGCGCTCGAACAGGGTCTCCTCGATGAACGAGATCAGTCCCTCGAACATGCGCGCCTTGCTCGGGAAGTGGCGATAGAGGGCGGCTTCGGAGACCCCCACCTGGCGCGCCAGCGCCGCGATGGTGATGCGTTTGCCGCTGTCTTCTTCCAGCATCAGGGCGAGCGCCTGCAGGATCTGCTCGCGCCGGCTGGTGATCTGTGTAGCCTGCGTCATGTGGGTCTTCTGTTATTCATGGCCGGCGCCACCCGCCCGGCGTTGCCGGGCGGATGGCCGCTCAGGCGTTGTCGTTCCCTTGTCGGTCGGCATCGGTGATGAGGGTGCCGACCCCCGCGTTGGTGAATATCTCCAGCAGCGTGGCGTGGGGTACACGCCCGTCGATGATATGGGCACTGCGTACGCCGCCCTTCACGGCGTCGAGTGCACAACGGATCTTGGGCAGCATACCACCATGGATGGTGCCATCGGCGATCAGGGCGTCAACCTGCGCGGTGGTCAGCCCGGTCAGCACCTCGCCCTCGGCGTTCATCAGGCCGGCCACGTTGGTCAGCAGCATCAGCTTCTCGGCGCCCAGCGCCTCGGCCACCTTGCCTGCTACCAGATCGGCGTTGATGTTGTAGCTGTTGCCCTTGGCATCGACGCCGATGGGCGCGATCACCGGGATGAAGTCGCGCTCGGCGAGCATCTCGATCAGATCGGTGGAGACGTGCTCCACCTCGCCCACGTGGCCGATGTCGATGATCTCGGGGGCGGTCATCTCCGGCGTCTGATGCTCCACCTTGAGCTGACGCGCGCGGATCTGGGCGCCGTCCTTGCCGGTGAGGCCGATCGCCTTGCCGCCGCACTGGTTGATCAGATTGACGATCTCCTTGTTGACCAGCCCGCCGAGCACCATCTCCACCACGTCCATGGTCTCGGAATCGGTGACCCGCATGCCGTTGACGAAGCGCGACTCGATCTTCAGCTTGGCCAGCAGGTCGCCGATCTGCGGCCCGCCGCCGTGTACCACCACCGGGTTGATGCCCACCTCCTTCATCAGCACCATGTTGCGTGCGAAGGAGTCGATCAGGGTGTCCTCGGTCATGGCATTGCCGCCGTACTTGACGACCACGGTCTTGCCGGAAAAGCGCTGGATGTAGGGCAGCGCCTCGGAAAGCACTTCCACTACCAGGCGCGGGTCACGAGTCGTTTCGGTCATGTTCCTTCCTTCAATGAACGAAGCGCTGCCGTCAGCTCGGCAGCGTCAGCGCCGGGTCGACCTGTTTCAGGGCGTCGGCAAACCGGTTGCGGATACGTTCGAGCGCCGCATCGCTCTTGCCCTCGAAGCGCAGCACCAGCACCGGGGTGGTGTTGGAGGCGCGGCACAGGCCCCAGCCGTCGGGGTAGTCGACGCGAATGCCGTCGAGGGTGGTCTTGACGCCATCGTCGCCGAAGTCGCCCTCGCGAGCCAGCTTCTCCACCAGCTCGAACTTGTTCTCGTCGGTGACGTGAACGTTGATCTCGGGGGTGCCGAGATCCTGCGGATAACGGGCGAAGAAGGCGTCGGCGTCATCGTCCTGCTTGGCAAGGATCTCCAGCAGCCGGGCGGCGCCGTAGATGCCGTCGTCGAAGCCGTACCAGCGCTCCTGGAAGAAGATATGGCCGCTCATCTCGCCGGCGAGCTGAGCGCCGGTCTCCTTCATGCGTGCCTTGATCAGCGAGTGGCCGGTGCGCCACATCTCCGGCGTGCCGCCGGCCCGCTCGACCACGCCCGCCAGGTTGCCGGTGCACTTGACGTCGAAGATCACCCGCGCGCCGGGATTGCGCGACAGCATGTCCTCGGCGAAGGCCATCATCAGGTGGTCGGGGTAGATCAGCTTGCCGCTCGGCGTGACCACGCCGAGGCGGTCGCCGTCGCCGTCGAAGGCCAGACCGATGTCGGCGCCGGTCTCCTTCACCGTGCGCATCACGTCCTGCAGATTCTCCACCTTGCCCGGGTCGGGGTGGTGGTTGGGGAAGGTGCCGTCGATCTCGGCGAACAGCGGTATCGTTTCGGCGCCGAGCATCTCGATCAGCTTGGGGCCGAGCTCGCCGGCCACGCCGTTACCGCAGTCGACCACCGCCTTCAGCGGGCGCTCGAGCTTGATGTCGCCGACGATGCGCTCGAGGTAGGCGTCGCGCACGTCCGCGTGGCGCACGCTGCCCTGGCCTTCGGCCAGATCGCCGGACTCGATGCGCCGGTACAGCGCGGTGATCGCCTCGCCGGAGAGGGTCTCGCCGCCGAGCACGATCTTGAAGCCGTTGTAGTCCGGCGGGTTGTGGCTGCCGGTGACCATCACCCCGGAGGCGGTGCCTTCGAGAATGTGCGTGGCGAAGTAGAGCACCGGCGTGGGTACCATGCCGATGTCGATCACGTCGCGGCCGGCGGCGGTCAGGCCGCGCATCAGCGCCTCGCTGAGTCGCGGGCCGGAGAGGCGGCCATCGCGGGCCACCACCACGGTGGACTCGTTGCGCGCCGCGGCTTCCGAGCCGATGGCGCGACCGATCTGCTCCACGGTCGCCTCGGTCAGGGTATCGTCGACGATGCCGCGGATGTCGTAGGCGCGGAAGATGGAGGCCGGTACGCTGCTGTTGGTGGCTTGGCTCATAACGGTTCCTTGTCAGACAAGTGTGAATTCATGTGCCTGGTTGCGATGACGCTGTCGCAAGGTCCTCTCCTTGGGCCGTGTGCGGCAGCGTCGTGTCGGTCGTCAGTGGCGCCCCGAGCTGCCGAAGCCGCCTGCGCCGCGCAGGCTGGCCTCGAAGTCGTCGACGATTTCCAGTTCGGCCTGGACCACCGGTACCAGAACATACTGGGCCAGGCGTTCGAAAGGCTCCAGTACGAACGGGGTGCTGCCGCGGTTCCAGGTCGAGATCATCAGCTCGCCCTGGTAGTCGGAGTCGATCAGGCCCACCAGGTTGCCCAGCACGATGCCGTGCTTGTGACCGAGACCCGAGCGCGGCAGGATCAGGCCGGCCAGGCCCGGGTCGCCGATGTGAATCGCGAGTCCGGTGCGCACCAGCTCGCACTGACCGGGCGCGATGGTCAGCGGCTCATCGAGCAGGGCGCGCAGGTCCATGCCGGCGGAGCCCAGGGTGGCATATTGGGGCATGTAGTCGCGCAGACGCTCGTCGAGCAGCTTGACCTCGAGGCGCGGCTTTGGGGCTTGATGGGTTGGCTGGGACTCGGACATGGTCGTTCCGTCAGGTTGGCTGAATGTCTGGGTAAATCGCGTCAGTGAACGGGGCGCTCGGCCAGGCGGCTCAGGGCCTGTTTCAGCACGGCCCTGGCGAGCTCGAGCTTGGGCTGCGGCGGCAGGCTCTCGCCGCCTTCGCCCTCGCCGTCGCGCCACATGAGCAGGGCGGCGTTGTCGTCGGCGCCGAAGCCGAGCCCCGCGGCCGAGACGTCGTTGGCCACGATCATGTCGAGCCGCTTGCGCTCTAGCTTGTCGCGGGCGTAGGTCTCCAGGTCGCGGGTCTCGGCGGCGAAACCCACCACGAAGGGGCGTCCGCCCGCCGCGTCGCGTCGCTCGGCGACGGCGGCGATGATATCCGGATTCTTGATCAATCTGAGGCTCAGGGTCTCCTCCCCCTCGCGCTTCTTGATCTTGTGCTCCGCCGCCTTCTCGGCGCGGTAGTCGGCCACCGCCGCACAGCCGATGAAGATGTCGCACTCGCCGGCCAGCTGCTGGCTCGCCTCGTGCATCTGCAGCGCCGTCTCCACCTCGATGCGGGTCACGCCCGCAGGCGTCGGCAGGCTGACCGGGCCGCTGATCAGGGTGACCTTGGCGCCTAACTCCGCGGCGGCGGCGGCCAGGGCGAAGCCCATCTTGCCCGAGCTGTGATTGGAGAGGTAGCGCACCGGATCCAGCGGCTCGCGGGTGGGGCCTGCGGTGATCGCGATATGCAGCCCCCGGGCAACGGCCTGCCCCGTGCCGGACGCCGGCAGCAGCGCGGCCATGATCGCCTCGGGCTCGAGCATGCGACCCGGCCCCACGTCGCCGCAGGCCTGATCGCCGCTGTCGGGGCCCAGCAGTCGCCAGCCGTCCTGCGTGAGACGCTCGGCGTTGCGCTGGGTGGCGACGTGGCGCCACATGGCCTGGTTCATGGCCGGTGCCATGACCTTCTCGGCTTCGCTGGCCAGGCACAGGGTGGTGAGCAGGTCGTCGGCCATGCCCTGGGCCAGGCGCGCCATCAGGTCGGCGGTGGCCGGCGCGATCAGGATCACGTCGGCCCAGCGGGCCAGTTCGATATGCCCCATGCCGGCCTCGGCTTCGGGGTCGAGCAGCGAGGTACGCACCGGCTCGCCGGTGAGCGCCTGCAGCGTCAACGGTGTGATGAAGGCCTGGGCGCCCTCGGTCATGACCACGCGTACCTCGCAGCCTACCTGCTTGAGCAAGCGGGCGAGCTGAGCGCTCTTGTAGGCGGCGATGCCGGCACTGATACCGAGCAGAATGCGTCGGCCGACGAGCCGATTGACGGTCTGCGTAATCATGACGATTTCCTGAACTGAAACCCGACCGCCTACCTTACCACCGCCGTTGAAGTTGCGCAGCCGCAGCCTTCGGCCAAGGTCGGTTACAATGGGTGACTTCCTATCACCAGGGAAAGCGTAGCAAGGAGACAGAGGATGTCGATTCGCAACTGGCCCGAGGGCGAGCGCCCGCGGGAAAAGCTGCTGACACTGGGGGCCGAGGCGCTTTCCGATGCCGAACTGCTGGCCATCTTTCTGCGCGTGGGGGTAGCGGGGCGCTCGGCGGTGGATCTCGCCCGCGACCTGCTCACGGCCTTCGGCGGCCTGCGCCAGCTGCTCGAGGCCGACCAGACGCGCTTCTGCGCCGAGCGCGGCCTGGGTACGGCCAAGTTCGTGCAACTGCAGGCGACGCTCGAGCTCTCAAAACGTCATCTTGCCGCCCAGCTGGCCCGCGGCAATGCGCTGACCTCCCCCACCTTGGTGCGCGCCTACCTGGCCACCCAGTTGCGCCACCTGGGCCATGAGGAGTTTGCCGCGCTGTTCCTCGATACCCAGCACCGGGTGATCCGCTTCGAGTCGCTGTTCCGCGGCACCCTGGACAGTGCTTCTGTCTACCCGCGCGAGGTAGCGCGCCGGGCGCTGGAGCTGGGTGCCGGGGCGATCATCTTCGCCCACAACCACCCCTCCGGTGTGGCCGAGCCCAGCGATGCCGACCGACGCATCACCGAGCGGCTGCGCGAGGCGCTCTCGCTGTTCGAGATCCGCGTGCTGGATCACTTCGTCGTCGGCGACGGGGAGGTGGTGTCTTTCGCCGAGCGAGGCTGGCTTTAGGAAACACTGCATAAATGTCTGCGCGAGCGAATCGCTGCGTTGCGCGGTGCTCAGAGTCCTCACCTATACCCCATAGGCTCCGGCTGACTCGCAGCCTTCGGCTACTCGCCCCTTCGGGGCCAGCCTACGGCTGTTTGTCGCTTCGCTCGGTACTGCGCTCCGTGCGCCTTGCGCTTCATCTCGCTCGCCAATTTATTCAGCGCTTCCTAGGGTGAGAAACCGGCTGCGCTCGGCCATGCGGCGTTGAACCTTGCTTCGCAATGCTCATTTAGCCCACTAAACTCCGCTTGCTCAGCAAGGTTCGCCTAGCCTGGCCTTCGCTCGCTCGGTTCTCTGGCTGGGTGGAGAAGGCCCATTGTTTGTGGTGGAAGTGCGACTGCTCATGAAAGCTTGCGGGAGTGGGGGTAAGGGAGTGTAGAATACGCGGCTACTTGCCTGTAGGGGCGCACTCTGCTATAAAGTGCAGCCTTTGAATTCCCTTGGGTCAAATGACAACGGGGTCGTTCCCGGTTTGCCCGACAGGTTTTGAACACACAGGTTTGACCACCTGGCCAAGCGGTTGGAGGCTCCCATGTCCAAAGTATGTCAGGTCACCGGCAAGCGCCCGGTGACTGGTAACAACGTTTCACACTCCCAGCGCAAGACCCGTCGTCGTTTCTTGCCGAACCTGCACACCCACCGTTTCTGGGTGGAGTCCGAGAACCGCTTCGTCAAGCTGCGGGTCTCCTCCAAGGGTATGCGCATCATCGACAAGAAGGGCATCGATGCGGTGCTCAGCGACATCCGCAAGCGCGGCGAAGCCGTCTAAGCGACCAGATCAGGGAGTAAGCAGCCATGCGTGACAAGATCAAGCTGGTGTCCAGTGCCGGTACCGGTCACTTCTACACCACCGACAAGAACAAGCGGAACACTCCGGACAAGCTCGAATTCAAGAAATTCGACCCGGTCGTCCGCAAGCACGTGATGTACAAGGAAGCCAAGATCAAGTAAGCCTTGGTCGTCTTCCGCAGGTGTTCAAACCTGTTCGTCTGAACCCGGTCACATGGCCGGGTTCAGGCGTATTTATTTCCCGGATATCGTTGCATGCCCGAGCTTCCCGAAGTCGAAACCACCCGGCGCGGCATCGCCCCCCACGTGGAAGGGCGCGAGATCGTCGAGGTAATCGTGCGCCAGCCGCGCCTGCGCGTACCGGTGCCCGAGGATTTCATCGAGCGCCTGGTGGGCTCGCGCATCGGCACCCTGTCGCGCCGCGCCAAGTATCTGCTGCTGCCGATCGAGGGCGGGGAAGAGCACGCGCGCGCCGGCAGCCTGATCTGGCATCTGGGCATGTCGGGCAGCCTGCGCATTGCCCGGCTGGGCGAGCTGCCGAAGAAGCACGACCACGTTGACCTGGTGCTCGACGACGGCGCCATTCTGCGCTACCACGACCCGCGCCGTTTCGGCTTCGTCGACTGGCTGGCCGGCAGCGCCGAACATGACCCGCGGCTGGCGAACCTGGGGCCCGAGCCGCTGTCGGATGCCTTCGACGGAGAACGCCTCTACCACCTCTCCCGCGGCCGACGCATGGCAGTCAAGCCGTTCCTGATGGACAATGCCGTGGTGGTGGGCGTAGGCAACATCTACGCCAGCGAAGCGCTGTTCCTGGCCGGCATCGATCCGCGCCGGGCGGCGGGGCGTATCTCCCGCGAGCGCTACGAGCGTCTGGCGGCTGCCATTCGCGAGGTGCTGGCTGCCGCGATCACCCAGGGCGGGACGACGTTGCGCGACTTCGTCAGCGGCACCGGCGAGCCGGGCTACTTCAAGCAGCGTCTCAACGTCTACGGCCGTCACGGCAAGGGCTGCCGGCGCTGCCACGGCGAGCTGCGACTGGTGACGCTGGGCCAGCGCGCCAGTGTCTTCTGCCCCTCTTGCCAAACATGATCCCCATTCCACGAGACCGACCATGACCCAGACCCTGCGCCTCAAGAAGAACGCCGACCGCCGCCTCAAGGCCGGTCACCTGTGGCTCTACTCCAACGAGGTCGACATCGAGGCCACGCCGCTCAAGGGCCTCGAGCCGGGCGCCCAGGTGGTGGTCGAAGCGGCGAACGGCAAGGCCATGGGCGTGGCCTACGTCAATCCCAACTCGCTGATCTGCGCCCGGGTGGTCTCGCGCGATCCCAACATGCGCCTCGACCGTTCGCTGCTGGTGCATCGCTTCAACCAGGCGCTGTCGCTGCGTCAACGCCTCTATGCCAAGCCGTTCTACCGGCTGGTGCACGGCGAGGGCGACCTGCTGCCGGGGCTGGTGGTGGATCGCTTCGACGACGTGCTGGTGGTGCAGCTCAATACCCTGGGCATGGAGCGCCTCGCCGAGGAGGTCGTCGCCGCACTGGACAAGGTGGTGTCGCCGCGGGTCATCGTGTTCAAGAACGACTCCTCCGGGCGGCGCCAGGAGCAGCTCGAGCGTCAGGTCACCCTGGCCAAGGGCGAGCTCGACGGTCCGGTGCTGATGGAGGAGAACGGCGTACGCTTCCACGCCCCGGTCCTCGACGGCCAGAAGACCGGCTGGTTCTACGATCACCGCGCCAACCGTGCCTGGCTCAACGGCCTGGTGGCCGGCAAGCGGGTGCTGGACCTGTTCAGCTACATCGGCGGCTGGGGCGTGCAGGCGGCGGCTCACGGCGCCCGCGAGGTGCTGTGCGTGGACGCCAGCGCTCAGGCCCTGGAGCGGGTGGCCGAGAACGCGGCCCTCAACGGCCTGCACGAGCAGGTGGCGGTGGGCGAGGCCGATGCCTTCGAGGCGCTGAGCTCGCTCAAGGCCGACGGTGAACAGTTCGACGTGGTGATCCTCGACCCGCCGGCCTTCATCAAGAAGCGCAAGGATATCCCCAACGGCGAACGCGCCTATGCCAGGCTCAACCGCGAGGCGATGCGCCTGCTGGGCCGCGACGGTTTGCTGCTCTCGGCCTCCTGCTCCATGCACCTGGCCCCCGAGCGGCTGGTGGACGTGGTGCGCGGTGCGGTGCGCCACCAGGACCGTCACGGTCAGATCGTCTATCAGGGCCATCAGTCGGCGGACCACCCGGTGCATCCGGCGATCCCGGAAACCGCTTACTTGAAGGCTTTGGGCGTCCGCGTCTTCCGGGATTGAAATGAGCGGCTACGTACGCGTCTTCGCCCACTCCAATGCGCTGCTGGTCAGCCACGTGCGCAACGTGCTGGACGCGGCGGGCATCCCCGTGGAACTGCGCAACATGGTGTTGGGAGGTGGTGCGGGCGAGCTGCCGCTGGGCGAATGCGAGCCCGAAGTGTGGGTGGCGGCGCACAACCGTGAGCGCGCCGAGGCGTTGATCCGTGAGGCCATGTCCGGTGCAGCCGACGTACCGGCGTGGCGCTGCCCCAACTGCGGCGAAGCGCTGGAGGGCGTATTCGATACCTGCTGGCGCTGCGGCACGTCCAAGACCTGAACCTGCAAGGGAGTGCACCATGACACAGGAGTGGGACCTTCCCGATCCGTTCGTGATCGAACTCGAGGTGCAGCCCTCGGCCATCGACGAGTACGGTCACGCCAACAATGCTGCCTACCTGCGCTGGGTCGAGCAGGTGAGCTGGGCGCATTCGGAGCATCTCGGCCTCGATCTGGCGCGCTATCGTGAGCTGGACCGGGCCATGGCCGTGCACCGCCACGAACTCGACTACCTGGCGCCTGCCTTCGAGGGAGAGCGCCTGGCGCTTGCCACCTGGATCGTCGGCTGCGACGGCCGCCTGACCCTGACCCGCCGCTTCCAGCTCGTTCGACCCGCCGACGGTCGCACTCTGCTGCGCGCTCGCACCCGCTTCGCCTGTATCGAACTCTCCAGCGGTCGGCCACGCCGCCTGCCCGAGGAGTACGTGGCGATCTACGGTGGCGCGCTGGTGGCCGAGTGAGGCGTGATTTTTTTGTCATCACGCTCTTAAAAATAACGATTTTCTGCTGCTCTGGTCTTGAGAATGGATTTTTGCCGTTCTTTACCGTTGGCACTTCGTGTATGGACTGACTGTGCTGTAATGGGCATGACGATCCCCTGACAAGGACGATCCCTAACAAGACAGCGCCGTTGGAGGTACCCCATGAAGATCGCCGTGCCGAAGGAAATCAAGAACCATGAGTATCGCGTCGCCCTGACTCCCACCGGAGCGCGGGAGCTGGCGACGCGTGGCCATTCGGTGACCGTTCAGGTGGGGGCCGGGGAGGGAGCGGGCTTCGCCGATACCGACTATGAAGCGGCAGGCGCCCGGCTCGAGGCCGACGTCGATACCCTGTGGAGCGAGGCCGAGCTGATCCTCAAGGTCAAGGAGCCGCAACCGGAAGAGGTGGCGCGGCTCTCCCGCGGCCAGACCCTGTTCACCTACCTGCACCTGGCGGCCGAGGAGAAGCTGACCCGCGGCCTGATGGAGAGCGGGGCCACCTGCATCGCCTACGAGACCGTGACCGACCGCCAGGGCGGCCTGCCGCTGCTGGCGCCGATGAGCACCGTGGCCGGTCGCATGGCCATTCAGGCCGGCGCTCACAGCCTGGAAAAGGCCCAGGGCGGCTCCGGCGTGCTGCTGCCCGGCGTGCCCGGCGTGGCGCCGGGCAGGGTGACCGTGATCGGCGGCGGCGTGGTGGGCGAGAACGCCGCGCGCATGGCATTGGGCCTGGGTGCCGAGGTCAGCGTGCTGGACAAGTCGATTGCGCGCCTCGAAGTGCTCGACGACCGCTACCAGGGGCGTATGAAGACCATCTTCTCCACCGCCGACGCCATCGACGAGGCGGTGCGCGAGAGCGACCTGATCGTGGGTGCCGTGCTGATTCCCGGCGCCGCCGCGCCCAAGCTGATCACTCGTGCCATGCTCGCCGACATGAAGCCCGGCAGCGTGCTGGTGGACGTCGCCATCGACCAGGGCGGCTGCTTCGAGACCAGCAAGCCCACTACCCATGCCGAACCGACCTACGTGGTCGACGGTATCGTCCACTACTGCGTGGCCAACATGCCGGGTGCGGTGGCGCGTACCTCGACCCAGGCGCTGACCAACGCCACCCTGCCGTTCGTCATCGCCCTGGCCGACAAGGGCTGGAAGCGGGCGCTGGCCGACGATGCCCACTTCCTGCCCGGGCTCAACGTCCACGACGGACAGATCACCTACCGCGCCGTGGCCGAGGCTTTCGGCCTGGAATCTGTCGATCCCGCCACTCTGGTGCGATGAAGACTGAGGTATGCGAGGGCGTCGAGGTAGGGTCCGGGGACAGGTCGAAGCGGAGATCATTCTTCATGGATGAAGAATGTAGCGCCCAGGGATGGGTTCACAGCGTCTCCGCGTAGTGCCTGTCGCCGGGACCCTTCCGGTCGTAGCAACGTCTCACGGCCATGAGGAATCTCTTTTCGGGGTGGTCTCTGCCAGGTCGCCTTGACCGCCCCCTCGCGTTACCATAGCGGGCATTTCCGACAAGCAGAGTCCGCTTTCCATGAGTGCAGCTTCCCAGAAGACACGCGTTCTCACCGGTATCACCACCACCGGTACCCCGCACCTCGGCAACTATGTCGGCGCCATCAAGCCCGCCATCGCCGCGAGCCAGGACCCGAGCGTGCAGTCCTACTACTTTCTCGCCGACCTGCATGCACTGATCAAGTGCCAGGACCCGCAGCGGGTGCAGGAGTCGCGCCTGGAGATCGCCGCCACCTGGCTGGCGTTGGGGCTCGATACCGACAACGCCATCTTCTACCGCCAGTCGGACATTCCCGAGATCCCCGAGCTGACCTGGATGCTCTCCTGCGTGTGCGCCAAGGGCCTGATGAATCGCGCCCACGCCTACAAGGCGGCGGTGGCCGAGAACGAGGCCGCCGGCAACCAGGACCCCGACAAGGGCATCACCATGGGCCTGTTCGGCTACCCGGTGCTGATGGCCGCCGACATCCTCATGTTCAACGCTCACAAGGTGCCGGTGGGACGTGACCAGATCCAGCACATCGAGATGGCCCGGGATATCGGCGGGCGCTACAACCACCTGTTCAAGGGCGAGTACTTCACCCTGCCCGAGGCGGTGGTCGACGACGAGGTGGCGGTGCTCAACGGCCTCGACGGACGCAAGATGTCCAAGAGCTACAACAACACCATCCCGCTGTTCGTCTCCGAGAAGAAGCTGCTCAAGCTGGTGCGCAAGATCAAGACCAACTCGCTTGAGCCCGGCGAGCCCAAGGACCCGGAAGGCTGCACTCTGTTCCAGATCTACTCCGCCTTCGCCAGCCGCGAGGAGCGCGAGGCGATGCGTGCCGAGTACGCCAACGGCATCGGCTGGGGCGAGGTCAAGAACCGCCTGTTCGAGCAGCTCGACACTCAGCTGCGCGAACCGCGGGAGCGCTACCAGGCGCTGATGGAGGATCCGGGGCACATCGAGAACGTGCTGCAGAAGGGCGCCGAACGGGCCCGCGCCGAGGCCGCACCGTTCATGGACAAGCTGCGCCAGGCCGTGGGCCTGGGACGCTTCGTCTAGCCTGCGAAACTGACCTTCGAAGCTGACCTTTGAAGCTGGCCTTGGAAGCGAGCTGAACGGGGCGCCTGCGGGCGCCCCGTTGCGTTGTGTGCACGCTGGCGGAGTGCGGCCTAACTTGCCAAGCTGCAGGGGCGAATCGAAAGGAGGAGTTTCATGGCCACTGCACTGGAAGCGAAACGGCCCCGGCAGATCTCCCTGACGCTGGGGGCACTGCTGCTGGCAGGCGCTGTGCTGATCGGTCTGGCCTACGGCACGCGCCTGGGGCTGCTGATGATCGTCGGGGCACTGCTCGGCGTGTCGCTCTATCACGCCGCCTTCGGCTTCACCGCCGCCTGGCGCGTCTTCATCAGCGAACGACGCGGGCGCGGGCTGCGTGCCCAGATGGTAATGCTGGCCATCGCCGTGCTGCTGTTCTTTCCTGCGCTGGGGGCCGGCACTCTGTGGGGCCAGGAGGTGAGCGGCTTCGTCTCTCCGATCGGCGTTTCGGTGGTGTTCGGCGCCTTCCTGTTCGGTATCGGCATGCAACTGGGCGGTGGCTGCGCCTCGGGTACGCTGTTCACCGCCGGCGGCGGCAACGCGCGCATGGTCATCACCCTCATCTTTTTCATCGTCGGCTCGCTGATCGGCAGCGCCCACTTCGCCTGGTGGATAGGCCTGCCGGCCTTTCAGCCGGTATCGCTGGTGCACACCTTCGGTGCCGGCGGCGGCATGGCCGTGAGTCTGGCCCTGTTCGGGGGCATCGCTGCGCTGACCGTGCTGCTGGAGAAGCGCCGCCACGGCGGGTTGGAGGAAGCGCCACGGGCCAACTTCAGCCAGGGGCGCTGGCTCACCGGCCCCTGGCCCTTGCTGCTGGGTGCGGTGGCGCTGGCGCTGCTCAATTTCGCCACCCTGGCGCTGGCCGGGCGCCCCTGGGGCATCACCTCCGCCTTCGCCCTGTGGGGGGCCAAGGTCTACGAGTTCATCGGCGGCGACGTGAGCCAGTGGGGCTACTGGCAGAGCCCCGACAATGCCGCCGCGCTGCGCGCCAGCGTGTGGAGCGACATCACCACGGTGATGAACGTGGGTATCATCCTCGGTGCCATGATGGCCGCGACGCTGGCCGGGCGCTTCGCGCCGACCCTGCGCATTCCGCTCGGCTCGGTGATGGCGGCGGTGATCGGCGGGCTGATGCTGGGCTATGGCGCGCGGCTCGCCTTCGGCTGCAACATCGGCGCCTACTTCAGCGGCATCGCTTCCGGCAGCCTGCACGGCTGGGTGTGGCTGGTGGCGGGTTTCGCCGGCAATGCGGTCGGCATACGACTGCGCCCGCTGTTCTTCGAGCGCCCCAGCGAAGGATCCCGGGCCAAGAGCGGCTGAGGCGGGGCGCCATGGTGCGGGAGGCGTGGTAGAGTTACGCCAAAGCGCCGCCAGAGCGCTCGGGAAGCCCGCCTGTCGAGCGTTTCCCTACGGCCCGGTTCCAGTCACCGTATCGAGACAAGAGATGCCTGAAAGCAAACGTCCACTTTACATTCCCTACGCTGGTCCTTCGCTGCTCGAGATGCCGCTGCTCAACAAGGGCAGCGCCTTCACCCGCGAGGAGCGGCTCGAATTCAACCTGGTCGGCCTGCTGCCGCAGAACGTGGAGACCATCGAGGAACAGGCCGAGCGGGCCTACCGCCAGTACCAGCAGTGCCATAGCGATCTGGAACGGCACATCCACCTGAGGGCGATCCAGGACGACAACGAGACGCTCTACTACCACATGGTCATGGAGCATCTCGAGGAGATGCTGCCGATCATCTATACCCCTACGGTGGGGCAGGCCTGCGAGGAGTTCTCCAATATCTACCGCAGTCACCGCGGCCTGTTCATCAGCTACCCCGACCGCGAGCGGATGGACGACATCCTGCGCAGTGCCACCAAGGACAAGGTCAAGGTGATCGTGGTCACCGATGGGGAGCGCATCCTCGGTCTCGGCGATCAGGGCATCGGCGGCATGGGTATCCCCATCGGCAAGCTGGCGCTGTATACCGCCTGTGGCGGCATCAGCCCAGCCTACACGCTGCCGATCATGCTCGACGTGGGCACCAACAATCAGGCATTGCTCGATGACCCCATGTACATGGGTTGGCGCCACCCGCGTATCTCCCAGGAGGAGTACGACGCCTTTCTCGAGGAGTTCATTGCTGCGGTGAAACGGCGCTGGCCCAACGTGCTGCTGCAGTTCGAGGACTTTGCCCAGGCCAACGCGGTACCGCTGCTGGAGCGCTACCGCGACCAGCTGTGCTGCTTCAACGACGACGTGCAGGGCACTGCGGCGGTGGCCGTGGGCACCCTGATGGCAGCCTGCCAGGCCCGCGACGAGACCATCGCCGACCAGCGCGTGGTGTTCGTCGGCGCCGGCTCCGCCGGCTGCGGCATCGCCGAGCAGGTCGTCATCGCCATGCAGGCCGAAGGGCTCAGCGAGAAGGAGGCACGGCGGCGGGTATTCATGGTCGACCGCGAGGGGCTCGTCACCAGCGATCAGGAGTGGCTGCGTGACTTCCAGCGCCGCCTGGCCCACGACCCGGCGCTGGTCGAGGGGTGGCAGGACCAGTCGCTGCTCGAGGTGGCGCGCCATATCAAGCCCACCGTGCTGATCGGTGTCTCGGGCCAGCCGGGGCTGTTCTCCGAGGAGGTGATTCGCGCCATGCATGCCGGCTGCGAGCGCCCGGTGATCATGCCGCTCTCCAACCCCACCTCCCGCGTCGAGGCCGTGCCGGCAGACGTGATCGAGTGGACCAACGGCCAGGCCCTGGTGGCTACCGGCAGTCCCTTCCCGCCGGTGGAGTATGAGGGCAAGATCTATCCCATTGCCCAGTGCAACAACGCCTACATCTTCCCCGGCATCGGCCTCGGCGTGGTGGCCAGCGGTGCCAAGCGCATCACCGATACCATGCTGATGACCGCGTCCCGGGCGCTGGCCCGCGAGGCGCCGCTGGTGAAGGCAGGCAAGGGGGCGTTGCTGCCGCCGCTGTCGCAGATCCGTGAGCTGTCCAAGGCCATCGCCTTCGAAGTCGCTGCCCAGGCCCAGCAGGAGGGCATGGCGCTGCGCACCGACGGCATCAAGCTGCGTCAGGCCATCGAGCG
Organism: Billgrantia desiderata; assembly: GCA_011742915.1. Taxonomy (GTDB): domain Bacteria; phylum Pseudomonadota; class Gammaproteobacteria; order Pseudomonadales; family Halomonadaceae; genus Halomonas; species Halomonas desiderata. Next base: position 93,054 of record JAAQTN010000016.1, read on the forward strand.
CAGCAGCTGGACGCCGGAGTATCGCAGCTATCGGCGCCGCTCGTTCTGACGCAGAAGTTTCAGGTCAGGCAATGACAAAGGCCCTGCCGGATATCCGGCAGGGCCTTTTGCGTGAGCGCAGGATGCTGGGCGGACCTAGGCCGCGCCGATCATCCGCCGCAGCACGTAGTGGAGGATGCCGCCGTGGCGGTAGTACTCCAGTTCGTTGGCGGTGTCGATACGGCACAGGGCTTCGATCTTTTTCTCGCCCTTGGCGCTCTTCACCGTGACGTTGACCTGACCGCCCGGGGTGAGGTCGGCCAACCCTTCGATGGAGATCGTCTCGTCGCCGGTCAGACCGAGCGTCTTGCGATTCTCGCCCTCGGGGAACTGCAGCGGCACCACGCCCATGCCGATCAGGTTGGAGCGGTGGATGCGCTCGTAGGACTCGGCCAGCACCGCGCGCACGCCGAGCAGCCGCGTGCCCTTGGCTGCCCAGTCCCGCGACGAACCGGTGCCGTACTCCTTGCCGGCCACCACCACCAGCGGCGTGCCCTTCTCCTGATACTTCATCGCCGCATCGTAGATCGCCATCTGCTCGCCGGTGGGCACGTGGCGGGTCTCGCCGCCCACCACGCCGTCGAGCATCTCGTTGCGGATACGCACGTTGGCGAAAGTGCCGCGCATCATCACTTCGTGGTTGCCGCGCCGCGAGCCGTAGGAGTTGAAGTCCACCGGCTTGATGCCACGCTCCTGCAGATAGCGTCCGGCAGGGCTGTCGGGCTTGATCGAGCCGGCCGGCGAGATGTGGTCGGTGGTCACCGAGTCGCCCAGGATGGCGAGGATGTGGGCGTCCCTGACGTCCTCGATCGGCTCCGGGTCGCGGCCCATGCCCTCGAAGAAAGGCGGATGCTGGATGTAGGTGGAGGAGGGCGACCACTCGTAGACCTGGCTCTGGGGCACCTGCAGTGCCTTCCAGGTCTCGTCGCCCTCGAACACCTCGGCGTACTCCTTGCGGAACATCTCGGTCTTGACCTTCTCCACCGCGCTGGCGATGTCGGCCTGGGAGGGCCAGATGTCCTGCAGGTAGACCGGGTTGCCGTCCTGGTCCTCGCCCAGCGGATCCTGGGTCAGATCCAGACGCACGTTGCCGGCCAGGGCGTAGGCCACCACCAGCGGCGGCGAGGCGAGCCAGTTGGTCTTCACCAGCGGGTGGATGCGCCCTTCGAAGTTGCGGTTGCCGGAGAGCACCGAGGCCACGGTGAGGTCGCCATCCTCGACCGCCTTCTCGATGGGCGGCGGCAGCGGGCCGGAGTTGCCGATGCAGGTGGTGCAGCCGTAGCCCACCAGGTTGAAGCCCAGCGCATCCAGGTCGTCCTGCACGCCACCGGCGGCCAGGTATTCGGTGACCACCTTGGAGCCGGGAGCCAGCGAGGTCTTGACCCACGGCTTGGTGGTGAGCCCCTTGGCACGGGCGTTGCGCGCCAGCAGGCCGGCGGCCAGCATCACGCTGGGATTGGAGGTGTTGGTGCAGGAGGTGATGGCGGCGATGACCACGGCGCCGGGGTTGAGCTTGAACTGCTCGCCGTCCATCTCGACGTTCTGGCTGTCATGATGCTCGTAGCTGTCGTGGACGCCGACGGCGGTCTGCCCGCCTTCGGAGAACAGGCGGCCTTTCTCTTCGCTGGGCGTTGCCTTGCCGTTCTCCTCCCCCTGCATCAATTTCTCGAAGGTGGTTTTCATGTCCTTGAGTGCCACCCGATCCTGGGGCCGCTTGGGGCCGGCCAGGCTGGCCTCGACGTCGCCCAGGTCGAGGTGCAGGGTGTCGCTGAAGATCGGCTCGTCGCCGGGCTCGCGCCACAGCCCCTGCGCCTTGCAATACTCCTTCACCAGGGCGATCAGGCTGTCTTCACGACCGGTCAGGCGCAGGTAGGCCAGGGTCTCGTCGTCGACCGGGAAGAAGCCGCAGGTGGCGCCGTACTCCGGTGCCATATTGGCGATGGTGGCGCGGTCGGCCAGCGGCAGGTCGGCCAGGCCGTCACCGTAGAACTCGACGAACTTGCCCACCACGCCGCGGCTGCGCAGCATCTGGGTCACCGTCAGCACCAGGTCGGTGGCGGTGATCCCTTCCTTGAGCTTGCCGGTGAGCTTGAAACCGACCACTTCGGGAATCAGCATCGACACCGGCTGGCCGAGCATGGCGGCTTCGGCCTCGATGCCGCCCACCCCCCAGCCGAGCACGCCGAGCCCGTTGATCATGGTGGTATGGGAGTCGGTGCCCACCAGGGTATCGGGATAGGCGAAGACCTTGCCGTTCTCCTCCTTGGTCCACACCGTACGGCCCAGGTACTCCAGATTGACCTGATGGCAGATACCGGTACCCGGCGGTACCACGCTGAAGTTGTCGAAGGCCTGCTGCCCCCAGCGCAGGAACTCGTAGCGCTCGCGGTTGCGCTCCATCTCGATGGCGACGTTGTCCTTGAAGGCGGTGGGATTGCCGAACTTGTCCACCATCACCGAGTGGTCGATGACCAGATCCACCGGCGACAGCGGGTTGATGCGTGACGGATCCTCACCGAGCTTTTCCACCGCGGCGCGCATCGAGGCCAGGTCCACCACGCCGGGCACGCCGGTGAAGTCCTGCATCAGCACCCGTGCCGGACGATAGCCGATCTCGCGGTTCGAGCGCCCGCCCTGCTGCCAGTCGATCAACGCCTGGATGTCTTCGCGCGCCACGCTCGGGTCGTCGGCGAAGCGCAGCTGGTTCTCCAGCAGGATCTTCAACGTCTTGGGCAGCCGGTCGATGTTGCCCATCTCCTCGGCCACCTTCGGCAGCGAGTAGTAGTGATAAGTGGTGCCGTCTGCGACCAGGGTCTGCAGCGTATCCGGCATCTCGTCACGGCTCATGAAGGCCTCCTGTCACGGTTGAGAACGGTCCTTTTCGTACTCTCGTCTTTATCACATGGTCATGATAGGCCTCCCTTTCAAGCACTGCCCAAGGTTTCTATGCTGAAGGAAAATCCGTTGCATGGCGCCGAGGCCCCGTCGGGGGAGGGGCTGGCGCCGGGAGTTTCGTCATGCATGAAGAACGCCTCGACAGCTACCCCGTTCACTGCCCCTACTGCAACATGCCCTTCGACCTGCCGGTGGATCTTTCCCAGGGCAGCCACCAGACCTGGGAAGACTGCCCGTTCTGCTGCGCGCCGATACAGGTGCGGATCGACGTCTCGCCCTTGGATGGTGAGCTGGAGACCCTCATGCTGGGCCGCGATGACGAAGTGCTGTAGGCAGGCCCGGACGTTGGCGGGCCGAGCGTGGATGCACCCACCACTGGCCATGGGCTGGTACAATGGCGGCAACCGTCTCTCCGGCAACAGGCAATGACCGCGACCGGAGTGAGTCAACTACCCCTCTTTGCGTTTTCGAACAGCGAGGATCTCTTCATGAGCGAAGCGCGTCACGAACGCCTGATCATCCTGGGTTCCGGCCCGGCAGGTTATACCGCCGCCGTCTATGCGGCACGTGCCAATCTCAAGCCGGTGTTGATCACCGGTATCCAGGCCGGCGGCCAGCTGACTACCACCACCGACGTGGACAACTGGCCCGGCGACGATGCCGGGGTGCAGGGGCCCGAGCTCATGGAGCGCATGAAGCGCCATGCCGAACGCTTCGATACCGAAGTGCTGTTCGACCATATCCATGAGGTGGACCTGCGCAACCGACCCTTCACCCTCAAGGGCGACAGCGGCAGCTATACCTGCGATGCGCTGATCGTCGCCACCGGCGCCAGCGCCCGTTACCTGGGGCTGCCCTCGGAGCAGCAGTTCATGGGCCAGGGGGTGTCGGCCTGCGCCACCTGCGACGGCTTCTTCTATCGCAACAAAGAGGTCGTGGTGGTGGGCGGCGGCAATACCGCCGTGGAAGAGGCGCTCTACCTCTCCAACATCGCGTCGAAGGTGACCCTGGTGCACCGCCGCGACAGCCTGCGGGCCGAGAAGATCCTGCAGGACAAGCTGCGCGAGAAGGCCGCGAGCGGCAACGTGGTGCTCGAGTGGAACCACGTGGTGGAAGAGGTGCTGGGCGACGCCAGCGGCGTGACCGGCGTGCGTATTCGTTCCACCCTCGACGACAGCGTCAAGGAGATCGAGGCGCCCGGCGTGTTCATCGCCATCGGCCACAGCCCCAACACCGGCATCTTCGAGGGTCAGCTCGAGATGCATGACGGCTACATCAAGGTGAAGTCCGGCCTCGAGGGCAATGCCACCGCTACCAGCATTCCCGGCGTGTTCGCCGCCGGCGACGTGATGGATCACGTCTACCGCCAGGCGGTGACCTCTGCCGGCACCGGCTGCATGGCGGCGCTGGATGCGGAGCGCTACCTGGACGATCTGTAACAAACCTGGAAGCTGCTTGGCTATGAGCCCGCGGCTTCCTGGCGACAGGCCCGCTCGGGGGCGCTGTGAACCCATCCCTGGGCGCTACCGATGCCATCCATGGCATCGGACCCCCTCTCAGGCCTGCCCCCAGCGCCGCTTGTGTTGGTGGCGTCAATCTCTGGCCAGGCGGGTCAATAGTGCGGCGGCACCTCATCCTGCGGTGACGGTGCCGCCATCTCCACTTCCTGCAGCGCCTGCTGTTGATCGCGCAGTTTCTCCTGCATCATCGCATTGATGCGCTCCAACTGGGCCAGGCGCCGCTCCTGGCCGGCGACGGCCTGATCCAGCGTGTCGAGCCAGTGCTCCTGGTAGGCGATACGGCTTTCCAGCGCCTCCAGGCGTGCAGCGAGCGCATTCTCGGGGCTCATGCTAGAATCGTCGCGCTGCGTGTCGCTGTTCATCGTGACACCTTCATCAGTCGACGAGGCCTCGGGTCGTGTCGTCATAGATATCTCGTTTCACCATTCCACATAACAAGTGAGCAATACGGATCCATGAATCGCAAGGTTATCTTTCGCTGTACGTTGATCAGCCTATTATTGGCACTGCCGGCTCCACTGCTGATCGTCCTCTTTCTCTCGCTGTTCGGCGGCGAGCTGGCAGCTCAGCTGTTTCTCATCCTGGAGGGCGGCGGCGTGGCGCCGGGCTATCTTGCCGTGGCTGGCGCCGCCTTCGTGCTGCTGCTGATCGCCACTCTCACCCTTCACGCCTTCAGCCCCCGGCTTGCGGTACTGGCCGAGGTGGAGAACGACGACCGCGAAATCGGCGAAGTGAAGTGGTTCAACGTCAACAAGGGTTACGGCTTCATCAAGCGCGAGACGGGTGAAGACGTGTTCGTCCATTTTCGCGCCATTCGCGGTCGCGGTCACCGTACCCTGGCCGAGGGTCAGAAGGTGCGTTATCACGTGATAGAAAACGATCGGGGGCTGCAGGCCGACGACGTCACGGTCATTACTTGAACGAAGCGCCTGCGCTCGACCAGGCGTTGTTGGAATTGCAGCGCGAGATGCTCATTTACTAAAGTAAACTCCGCTCTCTCGCTGCAATCCCGCCTAGCCTGACCTTCGCTCGCCAGCTTTCGCAAGCTGGTCAGGCTTCAACAACATCGCCCCGCATGTTTCGAACATGCGGGGCGATGTCGTTGTGCGCCAGGCATGGCGCGTAGCACCGATAGGTGCTGTTCCCGAGGGTGGTGCCTCGGGATGACTCGGGGGTGAAAGTCCCCTGCGGACCCTGATAGCGGGAACCGCTAGCCGAACAGCAAGGGTGTCCGCCGCGAGGCGGAATCTGAAGGAAGCTGAAGGCAAACTCCCGGCCTGACGAACAGGAATCGCATATGAGGCAGCCACATCTGGGTGAGAGGGCAATGACACTCGAAGCCCCATAGCTATCCGGAAGATGTGGAGGTAAATGCGGCGGGTAGATGGGAGGAAGGTCGCGCGTCTTACCCTGGGAGGTCTGGTGGTCTGCCACGGTGCTACCGGCGTCGAGAGGCGACGGGATGGACCACCAGACGTCAGCAGAGGCCATAGTAAGTGCCGGTTCACCGCG
>JAAQTN010000017.1 GCA_011742915.1 Billgrantia desiderata
TGGAGCAGACGCTCAAACGCTACGCTTGGCTGTACAATCACCACATCCCGCAGAAGGCGCTGCATCATCAATCACCGGTCACGGCGATGAAGGAGTGGCAGGCCAAACGACCAGAGATATTTACCAAGCGGGTAGTCAATCACACGGGACCCGACATATAGTCAATAAGGCCGACTTCTTGGAGTCGGCCTTGCGGATCACTCTTCGACACCACCCATCTCTTCGATCAGAGCGGCGAAGGCATCGCGCTGCTCATGCAGGGTGTCGGTGAGCTCTTCTTCGCTCATGTACTGCACCGGCAGCAGCAAGCGCTCTTCGGTCACTTCGATGAAGCGCTCGTCCTGGGTGGCCGCCTCGAGGGCCTCGGCCAGTCGCTCGGCGCGCTCGTCGGATACGTCATGCGGCAGTACGGCCATCAGGATGTCGCCCGGCGTGATGTCGTAGCCGGCTTCTACCAGGGTGGGGGCATCGGGAAAGGCCACCAGGCGATCGGCAGCCAGGCTCAGCAACACCGGCATCTCGCCGCTGTCGGCATAGCCCGAGTGGGTGCCGCCGCTGTAGGCGAAGTCGACATCGCCGGAGAGAATCAGCGGTGCCATGCCGGCGCCGCCTTCGGTAGGCACGATGCGCAGATCGAGTCCTTCCTGTTCGGCAATATAGTCGATGATGAGCCGGTCCTGAGCGGTCTGGGTGGCATAGCTCACGCCGGGATTCTCGCGCGCGTATTCCACCAGCTCCTCCCAGCTGTCGCCGAAGGGGCGATCCTCGCCGGTGACGAAGCCGGCCTGAGCCAGGGAGACAGCGCCGACATAGCGGAAGTCGTCCAGCCCATAGTCGGTTTCCATCGCCAGCGGGGCGAAGGTCAGCGGCGAGGAGGGGCCATAGAGGAAGGTATGGCCATCGTCGGTATTGTTGGTCAGGCGGGTCAGGGCCACTCCCATGCCGGCCCCGGGCTGGTTCACCACGTTGACCGGCTGGCCCAGTTCCTCTTCCAGCACGTTGGCCAATACCCGGCCCTGGATGTCGGTGCTGCCGCCTGCGCCGAAGCCAATCACCATGGTGAGCGGCTGGCTGGGAAAGTCGTCGGCATTTACGGCAGTTGCTCCTACGGCCAGCAGTGATGCCAGGGCAACGGAGCTGGTCAACAGTGCCTTCTTCGGATACGTCATCGTCAAGCCTCTAACTTATTGGAATGATGTTTCTTCTGTTGGCTCAGTAAACCTAGCACACTAACGAGGCGGCGATCCTCCCGCCGTGGGTTTGCCCGCTTACAGCTGCTAGAATGCGCAGCCTCGAAGTGGCAACCCGGTGGGCGACGCAGGTGAGCATTCAAGCGGATGTGGTGGTGATCGGCGCAGGCGCCGCCGGGTTGATGTGTGCCCTCACGGCGGGCTATGCGGGTCGGCGGGTGCTGGTACTCGACCATGCCAACAAGCCGGGCAAGAAGATCCTCATGTCGGGTGGGGGGCGCTGCAACTTCACCAACCTGGCCACCGGCCCGGCCAACTTCTTCTCTGCCAATCCGCACTTCTGCATTTCGGCGCTCAAGCGCTACCGCCCCGAGCACTTCGTCGAGCTGGTGGAGCGCCACGCCGTGGAGTACGTGGAGAAAGCGCCGGGCCAGCTGTTCTGCGCGCATTCGGCCAAGGAGTTGCTCGACGTGCTGCTCACCGAGTGCGAGTGGGCCGGGGTGGAGCTGCGCTTGAAGACGAGCGTGGAGCGCATCGAGAGAGCGGGAGAGGGCATGCGGCTGGCCACTTCGGCGGGCCGTATCGAAGCGGGCGCGGTGGTGATCGCTACGGGCGGACTCTCGATCCCCACCATGGGCGCTACCGGTTTCGGCTACGACATCGCCCGTCAGTTCGGCCTCGGCGTGACGCAGACGCGTCCGGCACTGGTGCCGTTCACCCTGACCTCGCAGTGGAAGGAGCGGGCGGCCGAGCTGGCCGGGGTGAGCTGCGACGTGGCGGTGAGCGCGCTACGCGACGGCCAGCGCTTGGGGCCGGGGCGGCAGCGGCGCTATCGTGAGCCTATGCTGTTCACCCACCGCGGCCTTTCCGGCCCCGGCATGCTGCAGATCTCCAGCTACTGGCAGCCCGGCGACGAACTGGAGATCGATCTGCTGCCTGGGCTCGGGATTGCCGACGCGCTTGCCGAGGCGCGTCAGGCGGCACCGCGGCGTCAGCTTTCCACCTGGCTGGGCGAGCACCTGCCGCGCCGCCTGGCCCAGGCGCTAGTGGAATGGCACGGCGAAGACCCCACCCTGGCCGAGCTTTCCAACTCCCGCATCGAGGCCTGGCAGGCTCGCCTGGGGGCCTGGCGGCTCAAGCCCGCCGGCACCGAGGGCTGGCGTACCGCCGAGGTGACCCTGGGTGGCGTGGATACCGCGGCGATCTCGTCGAAGGACTTCAGCGTCGAGGGGCTGCCGCAACTGCGCTTCATCGGTGAGGTGCTCGACGTGACCGGCGAGCTCGGCGGCTACAACTTCCAGTGGGCCTGGGCCTCGGGCGTGGCCTGCGGGCTCTCGCTGTAGCAATTGCAGGGGACGCGACAAAACCTTACCTAACGTAACCGGTCGCTTGCGGCAGCCTTGCTACGCTGGATAGACCTGTTCGTCTGGATGGTTCGTCACGGATGTGGCTCGTCACAGGAGTGCGCCATGCCCCCCTTAGCTCATGAGTTGGCCTCCCCCCAGCAGTTGGAAACGCCCGATACCCTTCACACCAAGGAGTGGCTGAGACGCTACCAGCGCATACGCCAGGCCTCCGAGCGGCTGTGCCAGCCGCTGTCTACCGAGGACTACGTGATCCAGAGCATGGATGACGTCAGCCCGCCGAAGTGGCATCTCGCCCACGTCACCTGGTTCTTCGAAGCGTTCCTTCTCGCTCCCTTTCAGCCCCGCTATCGACCTCTCGATCCCGTCTACGATCACCTCTTCAACTCCTATTACGAGACCCACGGCGTGCCCTTTCCGCGACCGCATCGCGGTACGCTGTCGCGTCCCACGGTGGCCGACGTCTACCGCTATCGAGCCCATGTCGACGCGGCCATGGCGGAGTTGCTCGAGTCGCCGCCGCCCGCAAATGCCGGGGAGATCGTCCGCCGCGTCGAGCTGGGGCTGCACCATGAGCAGCAGCACCAGGAACTGCTGCTCATGGACATCAAGCACATCCTGGCCCAGAACCCGCTGTGCCCCGCCTACCGCGACGACCTGGTATCACCACCGGAGGAGACCCCGGGCGATCTGGCCTGGCTCGAGCATGCCGCCGGCATTCGCGAGATCGGCCACGACCTGCAAACCGGCTTCGCCTATGACAACGAAGGGCCGGTGCATCGGCAGTTTCTCGAGGCGTTCCAGTTGGCCAATCGACCGGTGACCAACGCCGAGTTCCTGGCCTTCATCGAAGACGGCGGCTATACCCGCCCGGCGCTGTGGCTCTCCGATGGCTGGCAGCAGGTCGGCCAGGCCGGCTGGCAGGCGCCGCTGTATTGGGTGAAGCGCGAAGAGGGCTGGTACCACTACACCCTGGGCGGACTGCGGCCGGTCGACCCGCAGGCGCCGGTGGTGCACGTGAGCTTCTTCGAGGCCGATGCCTATGCGTGTTGGGCCGGGGCGCGGCTGCCGAGCGAGGCGGAGTGGGAGGTGGCGGCCCGGGACGCATCCATGGGCGGCAATTTCGTCGAGAGCGACCACCTGCAGCCGGTGGCCGCCGCGGCGCGGGGCAGTGCCGCGGCTCAACTGTTCGGCGACGTATGGGAGTGGACCGGCAGCGCCTACCGGCCCTATCCGGGATTTCGGGCGCTGCCCGGCACCCTGGGCGAGTACAACGGCAAGTTCATGTCGGGACAGATGGTGCTGCGTGGGGGCTGCTGCGCCACGCCGAGCGATCACATTCGCCCGACCTACCGCAACTTCTTCCCACCCCACGCCCGCTGGGCGTTCTCAGGTTTCCGCCTGGCCAGGGAGGCATGACATGGACCCGTTCGTCACTTTTCACGACCAGCACTCACCGGCGGCGGCGGGTTCGCTGAGCCAGGAGCTGATGGTTGGGCTTGCCGCCACGCCGAAATACACCTCGCCCAAGTTCTTCTACGATCGCCGCGGCTCGGAGCTGTTCGACGCCATCTGCGAGCAGCCCGAGTACTATCCCACCCGCACGGAAGAGGCGATTTTGCGTGCTGCCGTAAGGGAGATCGCCGAGGTGGTGGGGCGCGACGCGACCCTGATCGAGCTGGGCAGCGGCGCTAGCCGCAAGGTGCGGCTGCTGCTCGAGGCGCTGCATCCGGCCTGCTATCTGGGCGTGGACATTTCACGGGACTTTCTGCTCGACAGCACGCGCCGCCTGGCCACCGACTACCCCTGGCTGGAGGTGCATGCGGCCTGCGCCGATTTCTCGCAGCCGATGTGCTGGCCCGAGGGGCTGTCGGGAGAGCGTCCGGTGGCGTTCTTTCCCGGCTCGAGCATCGGTAACTTCACCCCCGCAGAGGCCGAGGCGTTCCTGGTGGGGCTGGCGCAGCTGCTCCCACCCGGCGGCGGGCTGTTGATCGGTGTCGACCTGATCAAGGATCGGGCGATACTTAACGCCGCCTACAACGATGCTGCCGGCATCACGGCGGCCTTCAACCTCAATTTACTGGAGCGGCTGCGCCGTGATTTCGAGGCCGAGGTGGAGCCGTCGCGGTTTCACCATCTGGCCTTCTACAATGAAGTCGAATCGCGCATCGAAATGCATCTGGTGAGTCGCTGCGACCAGGCCATTCGCTTGGCCGAGGAGCGTTTCTTCTTCGCCGAGGGCGAGAGCCTTCACACCGAAAATTCCTACAAGTACAGCGTGGCCGGATTTGTCGAGCTGGCGGGGCGCGCCGGGTTCGAGCCGTGTGCGCATTGGACCGATCGCGATGCGCTATTCTGCATCCACTATCTGGAGCGGGCGGCCTGATGGCGTCACCCGTAAACCGGGCTATGCTGCAAGCAGAACCATGCTGGAAGCCGAGGGCCACCCATGACCATGATCGCGATACAGGACTCTTCCCGGTCCGAAGCCTCTGCATTTGCCGATCTCGTCGTCGACGAGGCCGTGCGTCAGGCCGAGGAGCGCGGCTGGCAGGCGGTGCGGCTCTCGGATGTGGCACGCAACCTGGAGCTGCCGATGTCAGTGGTGCTGGAGCGCTTTCGCGACATGGACGCGGTAGCGAATGCCTGGTTCCAGCGCGGCTGGCGAGCCATGCTGGCGGAAAAGCCGGAAACCTTCGACGACTGGCCGGAGCGGGTGCGTATCGAGCATTGTCTGCAGGCCTGGTTCGATACCTTCGCCGCCCATCGCCAGGTCACCGTGCAGATGCTCCGGACCAAGGCGCATCTGCCGCATCCCCACACCTGGGTGCCGCTGGTGTTCGACCTGTCACGCACCGTTCAGTGGCTGCGCGAGGCGGCACGTCTGGAAGCCCGTTACGGCACGCGTCGCGCTCAGCTGGAAGAGGTCGCCCTCACCAGCCTGTTCGTGGCGGCGCTGGCGGTGTGGGCGAGGGATACCAGCGAAGGGCAGCGCAAGACACGCCACTTCATCGACAAGCGCCTGAAGCGTGGCGAGAGCTGGATGCGATGGGTACCGAGCGGGGTTAAAGGCCGACATAAGGCCGAAGCGCAGCTCTAGGCTCTGCCCGAAAACTGGCTGCGCTCGGCCATACGGCGTTAAAAATCAGCTCAAAGTACTCATTTACACACCGTAAACTCCGTCTTTTCGCTGATTTTTGCCTTGTCTGGCCTTCGCTCGCCGACTTTTCGTACAAAGCCTGAACCGCCTTTCGAAGTCGTGGGCGGTCAGCGAACCTTCCCGAGCAGGTGCCTGGCTCGATGCAGCAGCAGGGCACCGGCGGTGGCTTGTCTGGTCAGCCGTATCAGCGTACGAGGATGGCGCAAGCCGGCGACCAGCAGGGCGCCGGCGGCCAGGTAGGCCACTCCCCGATAGTGTTTGAGAAAGGGCTTGAGGGAGCCCTCGAGACGCTGCCAGCCGGCATTGAGCCCCAAGGAACTCTGCTGCCAACGCTCCGCTTCCACCAGAAGTTCGATACGCTGCCGTTCGATAGTGGCGATGAGTTCGGCCTTGCGCTGGGCACGGCTCGCGGCAGCGGGCAGGGATTTCTCAACGGCGCGGCGTGTCACGCGGCTCCTCCATCAGGTGACGGTCCAGCGCGAGCTGAGCCAGTGTCTCCTTGAGCAGGGTATGGCGACGCGCCAGGCGCATCCCCCAGAGTGCCAGGCCGATGCCGCTGCCCAGCAGCACCAGAGCGCTGATGCCGATGGCGGCCAGGCGGTGAGTGTCCCAGAACAGTACCACCACCAGCAGGGTCAGCATGCCCAGGCCCAGCAGCAGCAGCAGCAGGCTGAGCCCGAGCATCAGCAGCAGCGTGACGAGGCGGGCGCGCTCCTCTTCGAGTTCGAGAACGGCGAGGCGCAAACGCGTCTCGCCCGTCGCCACCAGATTGGCCAGAATTCGCTTGGCGATGCTGAACAGGCGTTGCGCCGGTCCTTCGCTTGCAGCCATCAACGGCGTCCGATGAGCATGCCGATGACGACGCCCACCGCAGCGCCGATGCCGATGCTGGTCCAGGGATTCTCGTGCACGTAGCGGTCGCAGGCGTCGGCCTGCTGGTGCATGGTGTCGCGTGCTTCGCCATAGAGCCGCTCACCGCGGGCTTCGAGTCGGTCGCGGGTGTCCTTCAGCCGCTGTTCGGCGCGCTCGCGCAGTTCCTTGATGTTGCTGCGGGAATCGTCGGCGGTGGCGTGCACTAGCTCCTCGATGGTGCGGGTGAGCTGGTGCAGGTCTTCCTTGAGTTGCCGAGTGGTTTCATCGGTATGCGGGGTGCGCGTTGCCATGACAGTCTTCCTTTGACGATGAATGACAGCCTCAGCATAGCACTCGCTGATATGAGATCAACGCCGCTACTGTGTCAGGTCAGCGCATGCCGCCGGCGCCGGTGAACAGCGGATTGATGCTGAAGCCTACGCTGACGCGGTGGTTGCGGTGGTCGTAGTCGATCATGCTCTCGCCATAGCCGTAGAAGTACTGGACATGGCCGCGGATGTTGCCGAACAAGGGCCAGGAGTAGTCCACCTGGGTGCCCATGTTGCCGGGGCTGGGGTTGCCGCGCACCATGACGCTGGCCTCCTGGTCGCCGTTGAAACGGCGCGCGACGGTCACGTCGCCATAGCCCCAGTAGCGGTCGATGTCGGGATTGTCGTCGTCGCCGTCGGATTCGGGAATGCGCCAGTGGGGTGCCACTGCCACTGCCCAGTCGCCGCGCTGGAAGATGCTCTCCAGGTAGATGCGGTTCCAACTGCGCGAGAGCGGCATCGAGCGTCCGTTGGAGAGGTGATTGAAGGCCACCCGGTTGCGCGTGTTGGTCCAACCCAGGAAGCGCGAGGTGTTGTCGAAATCGACGAACACCTCAGGCTCGTAGTTGGTCTCGCGGAAGGGCGAGGAGGCATCGGTGTTGTAGGCCTGCCACCAGCTGCGCTGGGTGTAGGCGAAGTAGAGATCCCCGGTGGTGCCCAGGATGTCTTCGAGCAGGTTGACCTTGGCGCTGAACTGGAACTTCACCTCGAGATCGTTGGGGCTGCCGTCGGCATAGACGTCGCGAAAGGCCACCTGATTGGGATGCGTGGTATAACTCAGGGGAAACAGGTAATTTCGCCGGTGCATGGTAATGGCCAGCGGGTTGCGCGTCGATTCCCGCTCCAGCTGACGGCGCTGGGCGATCTCTTCCAGCACGGGGTCATCCACCTCGGTATAGAGGGGGTCGTCCTCTGGTGGCAGGGCGTCGAGCTGAAGCCGCAATGCCTCCAGCTCGCCGCTCAACGCTTCGATGCGAGATTCGAGCGCTTGTCGCTGGGCATCGGCCTCGCCCATGGCGAAGGTGGGCAGCAGCCCTAGCACGGCGGCGCTGGCGAAAAGAAGGGAACGGATGGTCATGGAGGAACTCGAAGCGAGGCATTGAGCTTCCGTTTCTACCATGTCGCCTTGGCAAGTCAACTGCCAGTGCCACTATTGTCATGTTATTGCACCAAGCCGATCCTCGTTCTGACGAGGATCGCTGCTACGAGGAATTTCGTGAACGTCACGCTTTACTCCGCTGCCGGTATCCCCCGACGTGCCAGTCAGGCGCTGTGCCTGCTGATCTGCTGTTGGCTTCTGTTGACGACATCGGCACAGGCGGAAGATGCCCTGCCCGAGCGCCAGGCGGTGGAAGAGCGCCTGGTCGAGCTGCGTCCCGAAGAGGGGGAGAGTCTGAGCGAGTCCGAGCAGCGCGATGTCGAGGCTCTGGAGGCGACGCTGCGTGCCCTGGAGCAACTGCAGGGGATCGAGGAGCGGATCGAGGGGCTGGAGCAGCGGTTGGAAAGCGCACCTGCCGAACTGCTGCGCCTGGAACGGGAACTGCTGCAGGAAGAGGAGGCGGAGCTCGACCGCTCGATTGCCGAGCTCGACGATACGCCGCTGGACGAGCTGGAGTACCGTCAGCAGGAGGCGGTGTTCGAGCTGCAGCAGCTGCAGGATCGCCTGGCCGACGTCAACTCCCAGCTGCTGGCGGCCCAGACGCTGCCGGAGCGGGCCCAGCAGGCCATTGCCGAGGCGATGCAGACCGCCGAGCGGACCCGGCGCGCGCTGGATACGCTGGAGGCGCAGGGTGTCAGCGAGGACTCGCCCCGGCTGTGGCAGCTACAGGTGGAACGGCGCCTTGCCGAGCGTACGCTGCGGCTGCGTCAGCGAGAGCTGGGCAGCAACACCCGCCTGCGGGAGCTGACCCAGCAGCGACGCGACCTGATCACCCAGCAGATCGCGCGCAAGGAGTCCGAGCTGGCCCTGCTGCAGGGGGTGATCGACCGCCAACGGCGCATCGCCTCGGAGCAGGCGATTGCCGATGCCGCACGCGACGACCCCCTGCTCGAGGCCGGACATCCGGTGCTGGAGCGCGCTCAGCACGTCAACCGCGAGCTCAGCCTCGAGCTGCTGCGGGCCAACGACCGTCACAACGGTCTGGTGCGCGAGAGCCTGGCCATACGCAGTCAGCTCGATCACGTACGTCAGCTGCAGCGCAGCTTGAACGAGCAGATAGAAGCCATTCGCGGCAGTTTGCTGCTGTCGCGCATTCTGCGCGAGCAGCGCCGCTCTCTGCCTCAGGTCGACCATGGGCGCGGCCTGCAGGATGAAATCGCCGACCTGCGCCTGCGCCAGTTCGACCTGGTGCGCCAGCGCGATGCCTTGCGCCAGAGCGAGCGGCTGGCCAATCAGCGTCTCGAGGAGGCCGGCGTCGAGGTCACTCAGGGACTGGTGGAGTCCCTTCAGGGGCTCTACCACTCGCGCCGTCAGCTCGTCGATCAGCTCGAGCAGACCTATGGCAGCCTGCTCAGCGCGGCCATCGAGCTGCAGCTCAATCAGCAGCAACTGCTAGAAACCACCCGGGAACTGCGCACCACCATCGATGAGCAGCTGTTCTGGATCGCCAATACCCGGCCGTTGGACCTGGCCTGGTTCCGTCAGCTGCCGGCCAATGTGACCGAAGAGCTGCAGCGTGGCGAATGGCGCGGCGTGCTGCCGGTGCACTGGCGCATGCCGGGAGCCGAGGCCCTGTCGGGAGCGCCGCTGGTGCTCGTGGCGGCCTTGCTGCTGGGGCTGCGCCGCCGCATTCAGCGTCGTCTGGCCATGCTGCACGAGCAGATCGGTCGGCTGCGCAGCGATTCCCAGGCGCACACGCCCCAGGCGATCGGTCTCAATGCCTTGCTGGCGCTTCCCGGCCCGTTGACGCTGGCCGGTATCGGCATCTCGCTTGCGAGCATCGGCACGGGAATCGCCTCTGGCCTGGGCCAGGCGTTCCTGCATCTGTCGCTGGCCTGGGGCTTCATTGCCTGGTCGCGTCGCCTGCTGGTACGCGATGGCGTGGCGACCAAGCACTTCTACTGGCCTTCGGGCTATGTGGCGCGGCTGCGCTGGCTGTTGGGCTGGCTCGTGGTGGCCCTGGTGCCGGTGCTGCTGGTTTCCACCCTGGCACTGGATGGCGAGATCGATCTCTCGTCGCGGCCCATTGCCCTGCTGCTGCTGCTTGTCGGCCTGCTGGCCATGAGCGTGCTGCTGGCCAGACTGATCATGGCCCACACCCCGTTCTTCGGCGTCAAGCTGTTCCGCCTGGTGCTGGGCCTGCTGATGGCCGGTGTGCCGCTGGTGCTGGCGGGGCTGATCGTGTCGGGTTTCGAATATACCGCCCTGAGCCTGATCGGGCGCTTCGTCATCACCCTCTATCTGCTGGCGATGTGGATCCTGGTCGAAGCCACAGTGGTGCGCGGCCTGGCGGTGGCGGCACGCCGGCTGGCGTTCAAGCGTGCGCTGATGCGACGCCGTGCCCAGGCCCAGGAGGGCGCAGAAGGCGGGCTCGAAGTGGTCGAGGAGCCGCCGCTGGACATGGAGCAGATCAATCAGCAGTCGCTGCGTCTCTCCAAGCTGATCCTGCTGCTCGGCTTCGCCGTGCTGCTCTACCTGGTATGGTCCGACCTGCTGACGGTGCTGGGTTACCTCAATGAGATCGCCATCTGGGAAGCCAGCGAAGGCGTCGGCGCCGAGCTCGTCACCAGTGCGCTGTCGGTGGCCGACATCTTCGCCGCGCTGCTGATCTTCGTGCTGACCCTGGTGATGGCGCGCAACCTGCCGGGCCTGCTCGAAGTGATGGTGCTGTCGCGGCTGGAGCTCAAGCAGGGCAGCGCCTATGCCATCTCGGCGCTGCTCTCCTACACCATCGTCGGCACCGGGTTGGTCGTTGCCCTGGCCACCCTTGGGGTGGCCTGGAGCCAGCTGCAGTGGCTGGTGGCGGCGCTGGGGGTGGGGCTGGGCTTCGGCTTGCAGGAGATCTTCGCCAACTTCGTCTCGGGTCTGATCATCCTGTTCGAACGCCCCATGCGTATCGGCGACACCATCACCCTGGGCAACCTCACCGGCACGGTGAGCCGGATCCGCATTCGTGCCACTACGGTGACCGACTTCGACCGCAAGGAGATCATCATCCCCAACAAGACCTTCGTCACCGATCAGCTGATCAACTGGTCGCTGTCGGATACGGTCACCCGGGTGGTGCTGACCTTCGGCGTGGCCTACGGCTCCGACCAGCGCCTGGTGCACCGGCTGCTGCGTCAGGCGGCGGACGAGAACCCGCGGGTACTGGGCGATCCCGAGCCGCAGGTGTTCTTCATGAACTACGGCGAGAGCACTCTCAACTTCGAGCTGCGCATCTTCGTCAACGCGCTGGGCGACCGACTCTACGCCACCGACGAGATCAACTGCCGGGTGGGCGAGCTGTTTGCCGAGCACGGCATCGACATCGCCTTCAACCAGCTCGAGGTGTGGTTGCACCGGGCGGACGGCGAGGCGCGGAAGGTGCAGAGCCAGGCGCCGGGACAAAGCCTGACCTCCCACCATCCGCCGCCCGGTGCGGGGGGCGACCCGGGCGACATCGAGATCGGCGACGGCGGCAGCGACGGCGGCAGCGACGGCGGAGATGGCGGACGCTGAGAACGCCGTCAGCACTTGACGGCGTGGAGCAGGAATTCGCGGTTGCCGTCTCCGCCGGCCAGCGGGCTCTCCTGCCAGTGGCGAACGTCAAGCCCGTACTCGGCGCAGCAGGCGCGAACGGTGGCTTCCACCTCGCCGTAGCGGGCCGGGTCGGAGACGATGCCGCGTGAATTGATCCCGCCCGGGCCCACCTCGAACTGCGGCTTGACCAGACTCAGCAGTTCGCCGCCGGGGCGCAGCAGTCGGGCGATCTCGGGCAGGATCAGCGTCTGCGAAATGAACGAGACGTCCATCACGACGATATCGGGGGCCGCGGCGCTCTGAGCGGCGAGGGCGTCGTGCAGGCGCGGCTCGTCGTGCATGGCCCGCGCATTGAGCCCCTCCAGGCAGGTCACGCGAGGGTCGCCACGCAGCTCCGGGTCTAGCTGGCCGTGGCCCACTTCGATACCGATAACATGGCGCGCACCGAAGGCCAGGGCACAATCGGTGAAGCCGCCGGTGGACTGCCCCACGTCGAGCACCACTCGGCCCGACAGCTCGAGTCCCAGCGCTGCGACCAGTGCCTCCAGCTTCAGCCCCGCCCGTGAGACGTAGCGCTCCTCGGGGTCTTCGGTCACCGCCAGACGCACCCCTTCGGGCAGCTTCTCACCGGGCTTGCTGAGTATTTTTCCGCTCTCCGCCAGGCTGACCCGGCCATGGCGGATCAGCCGCTGGGCGCGGGTTCGCGAGCGGGCCAGGCCCTGGGAAACGAGCAGCTGATCGAGGCGGGGCATGCAATAGTTCCTCATGCAGCAAGAGTGGCAGCCAGAAGCGGGGCCGCCATTATGGCATAATCGTTTAGTTAGCCAGTTAACAGAAGGGAGCTGCGTGGAGCGAAGCGAAGGGAGGGCACTGGCCAGGTCGCTGGCCATCGGGGCGCTGGGTGGGCTGATTTTCCACCTCATCGGCATGCCGCTGGCATGGATGCGGGGGCCGCTGACGGCCAACCTGATCATGTCGGCGAAGGGCGGCGACGTGCGCGTGCCCGAACCGCTGCGCGAGGCCTTTATCGGCGTGCTCGGCCTGGTGCTGGGCAGTCAGGTGACGCCACAGCTGGCCCAGCGGGTGCTCGACTGGCCGCTTTCCGCGGCGCTGCTGCTGCTCGGCGTGGCCGCTTCCACGGCAGTGGCCGCCGCCTGGTACCGGCGCTGCGGCTTCGATTCGATGAGCGCCTGGTTCTCCTCGGCGCCCGGCGCGATGACGGCGATGATCCTGATGGGGGAGAAGTGCGGCGGCGATCCGCGGCGTATCGCCATCGCCCAGTCGCTGCGTATCGTGCTGGTGATCATGATCCTGCCGCCGCTGTTCTGGGCCTACGAAGGTGGCGCAGCGCCCCAGGCGGCGGAGATCGAGAACGGCTTTGCCTCCGCCTGGATGCTGCTGGCTCTGCCGCTGCTGTTTCCCCTGGGGCGTTGGCTGCGCCTGCCCAGTTACACGCTGCTCGCACCGCTGCTCTTCGCCGGTCTGCTCTCCGGCTTCGACATTGCCAGCCTGCGCCTGCCGGACTGGGGTATGAATGTCATGCTGTGGGTGCTCGGCTGTGCCATCGGCTCGCGTTTTCGCGGGCTCTCTTCCGCCAGGCTGGGACGCTATCTGTTCGAAGCCTTCATTGCCACGCTGCTGGCGCTGGCGGTGCTGGCAGGCTTCGCCGAACTGATCCACCGCCTGGTCGGCGTGCCCCGCGACGTGGCGCTGCTGGCGCTGGCCCCCGGCGGTATCGGCGAGATGGCGATACTCGCCGTGGCGCTGGATCTCGACCCCGTCTTCGTCGCCTTTCATCACCTGCTGCGCATGGTGGCGCTGATGCTCTTCGCGCCGTTCTGGGCGCGCTGGTTGATGCGTACACGTTGAATTTCAATATCATGATACCCATTCAGCAACTTCACAGGGACGCTCCATCCAATGAGCAGGAACGAATGAATGCTTGAGCAGGCGCTGGTGCAGTTACTGCTGTTGCTTGGTGCAACGGTATTGGTCGTGCTGGTCTTTCAGCGCTTCAGGATCCCACCTAGCCTGGGATATTTGCTAGTCGGCGTGATGCTGGGCGCCCACACGGCCGGCCCGGTAATCGACAACGACTACATCGACGTCATCGCCGAGTTCGGCATCGTGTTTCTGCTCTTCACCATCGGCCTCAGCTTTTCCCTGCCGCAGATCTATGCGCTGCGCCATACCATTCTTGGATTGGGTACGGCACAGGTGGCGTTGACTACTCTGGTGGTGGCAATGATCGCATGGTGGCTGGGGTTGCCCGGGCCGGCGGCGTTCGTCGTCGGAGCGGTGTTCGCCCAGTCATCGACCTCCATCATCACCAAGCAGTTGCTGGAGCAGGGTGAGAGTCAGGCGCGACATGGGCGGCTCGGCACTACCATGTCGGTCTTCCAGGATATTACTGCCGTTCCTTTCGTGGTGATCATCCCGGTGTTGGGTGTAGCTGCCATGCATGAGGTGGCAGGGGCGCTAGGGATGGCTCTGGCCAAGGCCTTCCTCGCGTTCGTTATCGTGCTGCTGTCGGGAAGGTATCTGCTGCGTCCTCTGTTTCACCTGGTAGCCGAACGGCGCTCGGCGGAGCTGTTCACCCTCACGGTGTTGTTCGTCTCTCTGGTATCCGCCTGGACCACCAAGACGCTCGGGCTGTCCATGGCGTTCGGCGCCTTTCTTGCCGGCATGGTGCTCGGTGACACGGAGTTCCGCCATCAGGTCGAGTCCACCATTCGTCCGTTCCGCGACGTATTACTTGGGCTCTTCTTCGTCAGTATTGGCATGCTGGTCGAGCCCGCGCTTTTGCCCGATATCTGGCTCGAAGCGCTGCTGGGAGCGGTGGGGCTGCTGGGCATAAAGGTGGTGCTGATCACGCTGATCGTACGTTTCTCGGGGGTCGATCCCCAGACGGCGTTTCGTACCGGGCTGGTGCTGGCCGTCGGCGGTGAGTTCGGCTTCGCGCTGTTGGCCATTGGCCTGGATGGCAACGTCATCGCCAGTCGGCCGGCGCAGATCGTGCTCAACGCCGTGCTGTTCTCGATGATCCTGGCGCCACTGCTGATTCGCTTCAATCAACCTTTGGCACTATGGGCATTCGGCCGCTCACGAGGCCGAGCGAAACCGGCTGGCGACGTACCGACGCCGTCCGAGCCAACCGAGAGCCAGGGCCATGTGGTGATTTGCGGCTTTGGCCGTACCGGCCAAACGGTGAGCCGTTTTCTCGAAAGCGAAGGCTTCGACTACCTGGCGCTGGATATGGACCCGGCCATCGTGAGGGAGGCGCGGCTGGCGGGGCAGCAGGTGTTCTATGGCGACTCATCGGACCTGACGGTGCTGGAAAACGTCGGTGTGGAGCGGGCGGCGCTACTGGTCATCAGCCACGACGACAGGCCGGCGGCGCTGGCGACGCTGCGCAATGCCAAGCGCCTGAATCCCGAGCTGGCGGCAGTGGTTCGTACCCGGGACCAGCAGCATGTGGAGGAGCTGCGTAAGGCAGGTGCCACCGAGGTCATACCCGAGACACTGGAAGCGAGCATGCTGCTGACTTCCCACGCGCTGCAGTCGCTGGGCGTGCCTCTGTACCGGGTGGCGCTGCGATTGCAGGAGCAGCGCAGCAGCCACTACCGCATGCTCAGGGAGCTGTTTCGCGGTACCCTGGACAGTATCAAACCGGAGGCATCGGAGCAGGAGCGATTGCATTCGGTGCTGATGTCCGAGGGCTCACCGGCAATTGGCCAGAGCCTTTCGGAGCTGGATACCGAGCGGGACGATGTCTCCGTCACGGCGCTGGTTCGTGATGACAAGCGTGAGCGCTACCCAGGCGCTGCCACCGAAGTCCAGACCAACGACGTGCTGGTACTGTTGGGCTCGCAGGACAATCTCGAGCGGGTGGAACGGCGCCTCACCGGCTCTGGCCAGCCACCCGAGTAGCGCTCAGTCGAACGGGTGCTCCTTGCTCAGGGCCTTGATGTGTTCCGTCAGCCCCAGCGCCTTGGACACCTCGATTTCCAGCGCAATGCCCGTGTCGAGACTCTCGTCGAGCTTGCCCGCCGTGCTCACGGCGTTCAGTACATCCTCTGAACGGCGGGCTTCCACCAGAATGAGAATCACGCTGCGAGACGCCATGAATTCCAGGCCGAAGAAGGTCAACTGTGGCTTGAGCCCCTGGCCTTGGGCGTTGTTGATGATGGTAGCCCCGGTGGCGCCTGCTTCCCGTGCGGCAGTCAGAACGGTATCGGTCCGGTCCTGATCGACGAAAACCATCAATAACTTGAAATCCATTCGAACTCCCTCGAAGCGAGCCTCACATTGAGATACTGCCATTCTGGCAGAGCCCCGAGTCATTGTCCTGATGCGGGTCAAGTACCTGGGTTCGGGTGTCCGCTATCAGCCTGCAGATCGGCGGCGGGTACCCGGTTCGCCCCCCAACTGCGATGAACGTAGCCGGTGACCCGGTTGAGCTCCTCCTGGGTGACGTTGGCCAGCTCGCCGCGCTCCAGCGGATCGTAGTGGAAGATGTAGAGCCGCGAGGCGAACTGCTCGAAGGGCAGGGAGGCTTCGCCGAAGCGCTCGCCGTTGCCTGCCGTACTGACCCTGACGCCATCGCCCCAGTCCTGGCCGCTGTCGTTGTTGGGATTGAAGAAGTAGACCCGCATTACGTCCGTGGGATCGAGGGAGACGCGCAGGATGGTGATGGCGTGCCAACCGATGAAGCGCGCCGCGCTATCGGTCACGGCGATGCCCGCCGGCTGCGGGTGGATGAGGGGCTGATTGCCGTTGTAGTAGGGGTGATAGCTGGCGTAGAAGTGGCGCAAAAAGACGTCCAGCTCATGCAGCTGGCCGCTGGCCACGTCCACGTTGATACGAAAGCCGCGCCCCGACCACCAACCGTGGAACTCCGGATTGACCCAACGGTGCGGGTCGCCCTCGCGGCCGATGCAGCGCCGGCCCATCTCGGCATAGATGCGGTCCAGGTGCGGCACCACGATCAGCGACACCGGATCGAGATCCATCGGCAGGCTCTGTGCCACGCCACCACTGCTCTCCATCGAGGAGATCGGCTGGCCTTCGAAGTGCATCACGATCTCGTCGTCGCGGGCGGCCCAGGCCACCATCTGCAGCAGGTAGTCGGGATCGTTGTAAGCCCACATGGAGAGTGCCCTGGCCGACTGACAGGTCGGGTTGTTGCCCTGACCTACGCCCAGCGGCAGCCCCAGCATGCACAACACCCCCTCGAGCAGGCGGGCACGCGGCGAGACCGCATCGCCGTATGCCAGGTTGAGGCGGGCCTGGGACCACTCGGAGAGCGGTAGTCCCAGTTGACGCCACATGGCGGGGGCAACAGGGGGTTGATAGAGGATGCCGCGCTCCAGCATCAACGCCAGGCCGTACACCGCCTGGGGTGTGGCCGGGTGCACGGCGCTGCGGATCAGCGCGTGGGCCAGTTCGCGATAGCACAGCAGGCAGTCGCGGCCGGTGGAGGAGAGCCCCAGGGCCTCGGTGATGAGATGGTCGCCGTGGTCGAGCAGGTGGCGCAGCAGCACCGGGTGGTAGGGGGACACCAGCCCGGTGTCGTGCATGGCGCGGGCGAAGCCGGTGGCCTCTCCCTGCAAGGCGGCGTTGTCCATGCTGGCCAGGCGCTGACGATAGACCTCGAGGCCGGGGTCTTCGCGGCAGGCGCGGGTAGGGCCATACAGTGAACTCACCAGGCGGTCGGCGCCCTGGCCGCTGGTTCCCAGGTCGATGGCGGGGTCGGCCTGGCAGATGGCGATCTGGGTGATCATCTGCTTGACCGCCTCCACTTGGATCGGGCGCTGTTGCAGGATCCGCCAGATCTCCTCGATCAGCTGATCGATGATGTGCTCGTAGCCGATACGCTCGGCAAGGTGATGGAACAGGTATCGCGGAATCCGCGCCAGGCGCCCCTGGGTTTCCCGCTCTGCCTCGCTGGGGGCGCTGAACAGCAGCCAGAGGTTGAGCGCCATCACCTGGGTCAGGTAGTGGTGAGCCTGCTCGGCGGATACCAGCGGGTGCAGGTAGTCGCCCATGGCCACCGCCAGCAGCCGCAGCTCGCTCAAGGCCTCGATCACCACCGTGTTGGCATCGGGGCTCTTGAGCGAATAGGTGGTCAGAGAAGGGAGCAGATACTGCGGCGAGTCCCAGTCGGAGCCGAGAAACACGCCGGCCTCTTCCAATGCCCTGGCGCGTACCTCCAGGGCGGCGGCGCCACCGGGGTGGAGCAGCACGCGGCGTGCCGTATCCAGCACGCGTGGAAGTTTGCCCGGCTTGGCGAAGTCGCGGGCCTCACCGAGCATGGCGGTCGCCTCGTCGAGGTTGGCCAGCAATCTGGGCAGCTTCTCCTCGTCCGCTGGCGGGGTGCCCTCGTGCATGTGCCGGTTCGTGGTCACGCCGACTCCTTGTGATCGAGCTGTCGTGCCATGACGCCTTGATCAAACGTAGAAATCAAGCTCTTCCTGGTGCTTGAGCAGCTCCCGCAGGCGATTCGGATCATCGCCCTTGAAGTAGATCAGGCCCCAGTGGGTACCGAAGGCGGTGCGCTTGGTCACGGTTTCTTCCATGGGCGGCGTGAGTTCGTGGGACTCGAAGTAGGGGTCGTCTTCCACCTCTTCGGGGATCTCCAGGCGACTGACCACGCGACGCCGTGGATAAACGCCGAAGCAGCCGGCATAGCACTTGGCGTCCTCGACTTCGCGGGGGAAGAAGGCCGCGACCTCCTCGGCGGTGCTCTTGGGGTCGAACACCAGCATGCTGGCCTGGTAGGCATTGAAGCCGTAGACCCGTTCGAGCAGCTCGAACACCTTGAAGCCCGGGGGACGATAGGCCACCTCGCCGAAGTACATCTCGCCGTCGCTGGTGACGAAGTACTCGGGGTGGATCAGGCCGAAATCGATATCGAAGGCCTTGATCAGCTTCTCGATCTGAGCGGTGATCTGGGGTCGGTAGCGTTCCAGCTCCGGCGAGGCGGGCACGAAGACCGAATAGCCCAGGGTGACGTATTCCGAGATGTTGAGAAAGGCAATCTTGCCGTCATGGATCCACGCCTCCACGGCGAACTCCCAGCCGTCCAGATGCGATTCCATCAGCACCGGAAACTCTTCGTCGGGAATGGTATCGACCTCATCAGGGGTGCGGATCACCCGGTGCCCCAGGCAGCCGGCCTTGTCGAAGGCCTTGAGGTGGATGGGGTCGTTGGGGTCGCCGTCCAGCTTGAGCAGGGTCTGGTTGACGCGCTTGAGAAAGCGGATGACGTCGCCCTTGTCGTGGGCTTCCTCGAAGATACCCACGCGAATGCCGCCAAGCTGGGCGCGGCGTTTCATCAGCGCCTTGTCGCGCAGCAGCAGCGACTGGCCGTAGAGCCGTGGGTTGTCGAGCAGCACCGAGTTGATGGCGCCGGCCCATTCGACGGTTTCCTCGAACAGCGGGATCGCCACGTCGACCCCCATCTCCTTCAGGGTCTCGGCAATTTCCAGCGAGCGGTCGTTGAGTCGTTCGAAGTTCCATGGCACATGAGGGATGCCGTGCTTCTGGCAGTACTCTTCGGCCCATTCCGGCGCCACCACGATGTAGCGACGGTCGAAGTTCTCGGCCGCCTCGACGGCATTCAGACTCCAGCCGAGCAGTGCGATGTAGCCCTTGTCGGGATTCTTGTCCATGGAGCGTCTCCTCAGGTGTGTGTACATCTCCTCATCGTTCCCTTGCTTCTTTCACCCTAGCCGATTTAGCTCCCCACTCACAGCCCGGACCGCAGCCCATGCCGGCCTCGAGCGACGGTCCTTGCTCGCCTCCGGTGCCGCTGGTATAGTGCACGCGCACTCGGCAAGCCATTGATGCAGGCCGGGTTCGATGCCCTCAATGGCATCGTGTCGTGGTGGCCCCGTCGGTCCTCCCGCAACGCTAAACCGCAAACCCCGCCAGGCCCGGAAGGGAGCAACGGTAGTGGTGGTCGCGTGTGCCGGGATGTGGCTGTCGGGGCCGCCTCCATTTCGGCCCCTGGGTACCGGGTGCAGCCTCGTGTCTCTCAGCTCAGCACGCTTCGATGTTAGACCTTGGTCTATTTAGACTTTGGTGTTAATATGCAGTGCAGCAAAACGCTTGCGAGAGGATGTGCACCATGCAGATCGACGCCACGCCCAACGCCGGTATACAGCGCAGCCTGCGCCAGTGCCTGTCGAACGCTGCCTTTCTGCTCTACCAGCAGGGTCACGTGCTGGAGACCATCACCATCCCCTTTCGCGGACTCGATAGCCGCGCGCTGCGCCAGATGCGCGAAGCCTCTCAGGAGTGGCCTGCCTGTCAGCGGGTGCTGGAGAGCAGCGAGGCTGCCGTCTACAACGAACACGGCCGCTTCGTGCTGAGCGCCATGGGCCGCGAGCTGCTGTTCGACATGTTCGGCCAGGGTGCGGCGGACTGCGCCTGAGCCCGACAGCAACGAGCAATGCAAGGAACGAACGAGCGGGGAGGCCAATGGCCTCCCCGCTGCGTTTGCGCGCCTGGATTGCTGGCCGGGAGCTTACTGCGAGATATCGCGACCGAAGTATCGCTCGCTGATCTCGGCGTAGCGGCCGTTGGCCTTGATCGCCGCCAGCGCTTCGTTCAAGCGCTCCAGCAGTTCCTCGTTGCCCTTGTTCACGGCGATGCCGATGTCGTCGACGTAGATCGGCTCGCCCAGCGGCTGCACCGGCAGATTGGCGTTGTGGATGGCGTTCTCGCCGATCAGTTGGTCGGTGATCACCGCATCCACCCGGCCGCGAACGGTGAGGTCGCGCAGGGCGGTGACGTCGTCGGTGTAGGTCGTCAAGTCATCGCTGTACTCGCGGGCGGCATCGGCGAAGCTGCTGGCCACCAGCACGCCGAGGGTCTTGCCGCGAATGTCCTCGACCTCGTGCAGCTCGCCGTTGTTGGCGCTGATGAAGACCTGAGCCCCGGAGCTGTAGTAAGGGTCGGTGAAGTCGACCTGCTCCTGGCGTGCTTCGGTGATCGCCATGCTGCCGATGATGGCATCGAAGCGGTTGGAGCGCAGCGCGGCGATCAGGGTTTGCCAAGGGTTGGCCACCGGTTCGGCGGTCATGCCCATCTCCTCGGCCAGGGCTCGGCCGATATCCACGTCGAAACCGGCCAGTTTGCCGTTCTCGCGGTAGCTGAAGGGCGGATAGAGCCCGGTCATGGCGTAGGTGAAAGTCTCCTGCTCGGCGCGGGCCTCGCTCACCGGCAGCAGCGTGGCGGTAGCGACCACGGCCAGGGTAGCGGTCGTGGCGAGTGCAGTGGAGAAAGTCGTGGCGAAAAGAGAGCGCAGTGTATTGTTCATTGTCTTGCCTCTTGTTCCGGTGCAGGTTGCGTTGAGGTGGCGTCGCCGGCATTACGGCATCGGGTACCGGCGCCGCCGGCTGTTACAGCACCCGGCTGAGAAACTGCCTGGCCTTGGGGTGCTGTGGGTTACTGAAGAGGGTTCCCGGTGGGCCCTGCTCGGCGATGGTGCCGCCGTCGAGGAACACCACCCGGTCGGCCACTTCGCGGGCGAAGCCCATCTCGTGGGTGACGACCACCATGGTCATGCCATCGGCGGCGAGTCCCTTCATCACTTCCAGCACCTCGCCGACCAGCTCCGGATCGAGCGCCGAGGTAGGCTCGTCGAACAGCATCACTGAGGGTTCCATGGCCAATGCCCGGGCGATGGCCACGCGCTGCTTCTGGCCCCCGGAGAGCTTCTCCGGATAGGCGTCGCTCTTGTCGCCGAGCCCGACCTTGTCGAGTAGCTGACGAGCCCGTTCGATGGCCTCGGCCTTGGGGATGCGCTTGACGTGCACCGGCGCCTCGATGACGTTTTCCAGCACCGTCATGTGCGGGAAGAGATTGAAGTGCTGGAACACCATGCCGACGTTCTCGCGCACCTTGTTCAGCGGCGTGGTGGCGGGATCGATCTCCTGGCCGTCGATGACGATGCTGCCCTCGTCCTTCAGCTCCAGGAAATTGAGGCAGCGCAGCAGTGTGCTCTTGCCGGAGCCGCTGGCCCCGATCAGCACCACGACCTCCCGAGGGCGGACTTCGAGGTCGACGCCCTTGAGGACGTGGAGCTCGCCGAAATACTTGTGCAGGTTGCTGACGATGATCATTTGGCGGTATCCATGCGATGTTCGAGGCGGCTGAGGACGTAGGTGAACAGCGCCACCATGGCCAGGTAGTAGAGGCCGGCGATGGTGTAGAACTCGAGCTGCTTGAAGGTCACCGCCGCGTTGTCCATGGAGAGGCTGAAGATCTCGGTGATGCCGATGAAGGCCACCAGCGAGGAGTCCTTGAGGCCGATGATGAACTGGTTGCCCATGGGCGGGATGGCACGCTTGAAGGCCTGGGGCAGGATGATCCGGCGCATCGCCAGGCCGCGTTTCATGCCCAGCGACTGCGCGGCTTCCATCTGGCCGCGGTCCACCGACTGGATGCAGCCGCGGAAGATCTCGGCGATGTAGGCGCCGCTGTGAATGGCCAGCGCGATGGTGCCGGCCCAGAAGGCGGAGAGCACCACGAAGTGGGTGATGCCGAAATAGAGCCACATGATCTGCACGATCAGCGGCGTGCCGCGAATGATGCCGACATAGCCGTTGTAGACGATGCCCAGCGATCTCAGGCCCGAGACCTTCATCAGGGCGAAGATGAGCCCGATGACGAGGGCCAGGCCGAGCGAAATGCCGGTGATCTGGAGGGTCATCCACGCTGCCCGCGTGAAGGCGGGAAAGGTGGCGATCAGGTCGTGAAGAAAGGAGGTCATGGTCGAATTCCGTTGTTGTTCGTTTCGGCGCAGCGCTTCATAGGCAGCTTTCGATCACCACGGCGATACCCTGCCCGCCGCCGACGCAGGCGGTGGCGCAGCCATAACGGCCGCCGCGAGAGGCGAGTATTCGCGCGAGGGTGCCGGCCAGGCGTATGCCGGTGGCGCCTAGCGGGTGGCCCAGGGCCAGGGCGCCACCCCAGACGTTGACCCGGGCGGGATCGAGTCCGAGCTTGCGCATGGCATGCAGCGGTACCGCGGCAAAGGCTTCGTTGATCTCCCAGACGTCGATCTGCGCGGCGGTCAGGCCGGCACGCGCCAGCGCCTGTTCGGCGGCTGCCGCGGCTCCGGCGCCCATGCGTTCGGGAGTCACGCCCACGTCGGCGAAGGCGACGATGCGGGCGATGGGGCTGACGTCGTGGCGCTCGAGGGCGCCGGCAGACATCAGCAGCGTCGCCGCGGCACCGGACGTCAGCGGCGAGCTGTTGCCGGCGGTGACCCGACCCTCGTCGAGGAAGACCGGAGCGAGCCCGGAAAGCCGCTCGAGGCTGGTATCGGGACGGATGTTCGCGTCCCGCTCGACCGCTTTCCCGGCGGGGTTGGTCAGCGCCAGGCGTTCGCCGTCGAAGCGCCCCTCGGCGTCGGCCTGGGCGGCGCGGCGGTGCGATGCCAGAGCGAACTCGTCCATTTCGTCGCGCGCGATGCCGGCCGCCTGGGCCAGGCGCTCGGCGGTGAGGCCCATGTTCAGCGCCACCTCGAGTTCGAGCCAGGGAGCGTTCTGCAGGGCGCCGGGGAGGGTCAGTGCGCCCTCCTGGAACAGGGTGGGGCCCATGGGCACCCGGCTCATGTTCTCACAGCCGCCCGCCACGGCCACTTCCACCGCGCCGGCCTGGATCTCGCGGGCGGCGCTGCGCAGGGCGGCCAGCCCCGAGCCGCACTGCTGGTCGATCTGACGGCTGGCGCAGTCGCGGCCATGTGGGCCGAGCCGCTGCGACAGCCATAGCGGGTAGCGTCCGCCAAAGCTCCACTGCTCCTTGACCGGCAGCGCACAGCCGACGCTGAGATCCTCCACTGCCTGCGGGTCGAGACCGCTGCGCTCGAGCAGGGCATCGATCACCTGGGCGAGCAGGGCGTCGCCACGGATCTCGGCCCAGTCATCCACCTCGGGCTTGCGCGGGTGGGCGCGGCTGAAGGCGCTGCGGCCATAGTCGACGAGGTACGCCTCCTTCACGAGCGATCTCCCCTGGTTCTGGTACCCATGGTCCGGGGCATCTCCGCCCAGCGATGGATGAACAGCGCGTAGGTGGTCAGCACGTGGCGAATCGAGTCAATCTCGACGCACTCGTCGACACCGTGGATGCGCTGGGCCACCGGCCCGTAGCAGGTGCCATTGATCGCGCCGCTGACGTGGAAGGCGCGCAGGTCGGTAGTGCAGGTGGAGAGATAGGTGGCCGGCGACTCGCCGAGCAGATCCTGATGGCAGCGCGAAAGCAGCTCGATGCCCGGCGCCTCGAGGTCGACCAGGTGTCCTTCGGAGCGGAAGCCATGAAACTCCACCCGGGGTGCGGGGCCGGCATCGGCAAGTTCGGCGTGGCGCGACGCCACGCAGTGGCGCACACGCTCCATCACCTCATCGGGCGTCATGCCCGGCGGAAAGCCCACGCGCCCTTCGAGGATGGCATGGGCAGGCACGCTGGACGCCCAATTGCCGCCCTCGATCTTGCCGATGCTGAGGTTGAAGGGGCTGTCGAGGGCATCGTAGGGCGCCTGGCGCGGCAGGCCGTTGATCTCGGCCTCCAGCGCCTTGAATGCGGGCAGATACTCGACCAGGGTCTCGATGGCGTTGCGTCCGGCACGGGTGTCGAGCACGTGGGCCGGCACGCCGTCGAGGCGCATGCGGAACCACAGCACGCCGACCTGGCCGGCGTAGATCCGGGCACCGAAGGGCTCGGGAATCAGCACGAAGTCGCCGCTGAAGCCCTGGTGCAGGCAGGCAAGAGCGCCGTTACCGGTGCACTCCTCCTCGATCACCGTCTGCAGGGTCAGGGGGAAGTCGATGGCGATGCCGGCCTGGCGTACCGCCTGCACGGCCATCACCATGGCGGCAATGCCGGCCTTCATGTCGCCGGCGCCGCGCCCGTAGAGCCAGCCGTCCTGCTCCCAGGGCTCCCAGGGCGGGCGGGCCCACATGTCGGTGGGCTCGGCGGGTACCACGTCGAGGTGACCGTTGAACACCAGGTGCGGCCCAGGGGAATCGGCATTGAGCTGAGCCACCAGGTTGTAGCGTCCGGCGCAGTCCCATTCGGTGGGGACGCGGTGGGCATGCGCGGCGAAACCGGGGGCGTCCAGCGGTACCCGGGTAACCGGCAGTTCGAGGCGTTCGAACCAGCGCTCCATGGTCTCCAGCGCGCCGTGCTCACGGCCCAGCACGCTGTAGCTGCGCACCAGATCGCAGGTCAGCGCCAGGGTGTCGTCCAGCAGCGCCTCGCAGCGTTCGACGATGCGCTGTTCGATGTCACTCAGCATCAGAACCTCCCCAGTCGACGTTCGTCGACGATCAGTTCGGCCTCGGTGGCCTCGCGCAGCTCGGCAACGCTCAGCCCTTCGGCGATATCCACCACGGCGAGCCCCTGCGGCGTGACGTCCATCACCGCCTTGTCGGTGACGATGCGCGACACGCAGCGCTCGGCGGTGAGCGGCAGGCGGCAGCGCTCGAGTATCTTGGGGTTGCCGTGCTTGTCGTTGTGCGAACACAGGATCACCAGGCGCCTGACCTTCTGCGCCAGTTCCATGGCGCCGCCGATGCCGGGCGAGAACTTGCCGGGGATCTTCCAGTTGGCCAGGTTGCCCAGTTCATCCACCTCGAAGGCGCCCATGAAGGTGACGTCCACGCGGCTGCGCCGGATCATGGCGAAGGACATGGCGCTGTCGAACACGCTGGCGCCGGGGCGGGTGGCGATGTAGGCGCCGCCGGAGTCGATCAGGTCCCAGTCCGGCGCTTCATCGGCGTGGCGCGGGCGACAGCCCAGCACGCCGTTCTCCGAGTGCACCAGCACCTCCATCTCGTCGGGCAGGTAGTGGAACAATTGGGTGGGCAGGCCGATGCCGAGGTTGACGATCTGCCCCGAGATCACCTCGCGGGCGGCGCGGGCGAGAATGCGCTGCTGGTCAGCCGACATGGGCGCGCCTCCCCTGGTCGCTGGTTTCGCGGGCGACCTCTACCACCTGGCTGACGAAGGCGCAGGGGGTGTGGATCGTCTCGGGCGGCAGGCTGCCGGGCTCGTCGACCCGGTAGGCCTGGGCGATGACGGTATCGGCGGCCATCGCCATCAGCGGGTTGAAGTTGCTGGCGGTGGCGCGGTAGATCAGGTTGCCGTAGCGGTCGGCGCGTTCGGCGTGGACCAGGGCAAAATCGGCGTACAGCGCCGGCTCGATGCCCCAGGTGCGGCCATCCAGCTCGATCTCGCGACGCTTGGCGGCGATCTCGGTGCCCTGGCCGATATCGGTGATGAAGGCGTGATGGCCGGCGCCGGCGCTGCGGATCTTCTCGGCGAGAAGCCCTTGGGGAAAGAGCTCAACTTCCAGCTCGCCGCGGTTCATCGCCGCGATGGCATCGCGGTTGAGGCCGATGTGCGAGGTGATCAGCCGGCGCACCCGACCGGCCGCGATCAGCTTGCCGACGCCGATGCCCGGCTCGTTGGCGTCGTTCTTGATCAGGGTGAGATCCCCCTGGCCCTGGGCCAGCAGCTCATCGATCAGGGCGAAGGGCGTGCCTGGCGAGCCGAAGCCGCCGACCATGATCGAGGCGCCGTGCGGAATGGCCGCGACGGCTTCCTCGAGGGGGCGATGTTTCTGGTTGAGAAGCGTCATGAGTGAGCCTTGTCCATCCGGCGGTCAGAGGGTCGTTGCGTTCATCGGCGTCGCGGCGGGCACCTCGCGGTCGAAGCGCTGCATGGCGCGCTCGAGGCGGGTGAGCAGCTCGGCCGTGTCGGCGGCGTCGATGGTAAGCGGCGGGGTGATCAGGAAGTGATCGCCGGCTATCCCGTCGAGGGTGCGCCGCGGATAGATCAGCAGCCCCTCCTCCCGGGCCAGCGCGGTGATGCGGGCGAAGCGGTTCTGCTCGGCGGGGAAGGGCGCCTTGCTGGCGGCATCGGCCACCAGCTCCACGCCCCAGAGCAGACCCAGTCCACGCACGTCGCCGACCCAGGGAAAGCGTGCCTTGAGCGCTTCGAGACCTGCCGCCAACTGCCGCCCGCGCGCCGCCACGTTATCCAGTATTTTTTCGCGTTCGATGGCCTCGACCACGGCGAGTCCGGTGGCGCAGGCCAGGGGGTTGCCGGCATAGGTGTGGCCATGCTGGAAACCGCCCGAGGCCATCACCGTCTCGACGATGTCGGCACGTGACAGCACCGCCCCCACCGGGTAGTAGCCGGCCCCCAGCCCCTTGGCGGTGGAGAGCAGGTCGGGCGTCACGCCGTAGTGCTGATAGGCGAACCAGGTGCCGGTGCGGCCGATGCCGGTCAGCACCTCGTCGAGGATCAGCAGGCAGCCGAACTCGTCGCACAGCGCGCGAATGCCGGCGAGGTAGCTGCGGTCGAGCTTGCGCGCGCCGGTGCTGGCGCCACCCACTGGCTCGAGCACGAAGGCGGCGATGGTGTCGGGGCCGGCGGCTTCGATGGCGGCGCGGGTGTCGGCCAGGACGCGGGCGACGTGACGGCCGTCGTCGGTATCGTCATGACGGTAGAAGTCAGGGCCAGCCACCTTGAGCGAGCCGATGGCGATGTCGCGGAACGGGGCTTCGAGCGGCTGATAGCCGGTGACCCCAAGCGCTCCCAGGGTGCTGCCGTGATAGGAAGGGCGCAGCGAGACGAAACGGCGGCGCTGGGGCTCGCCCCTGGCGACGAAATACTGGCGGGCCAGCTTGAGTGCGGACTCCACCGCCTCCGAGCCGCTGGAGACGAAGAACACCTTCTCCAGTTGCTGCTGGGTGAATCCCACCAAGGCCTTGGCCAGGGCCACTGCAGGGGCATTCTCGAACTGGGTGCGATAGGTGAAGGCCACGCGGTCGAGCTGGGCGAGCATGGCCTCGCGGATGTCGTTGCGGCCATGGCCGAGATTGCAGGAGATCGCCCCGGAGCAGCCGTCCAGATACTGTCTACCGGTCTCGTCCCACAGGTAGACGCCCTTGGCGTGGCTCACTTCGGGCAGGGCCGGGCCGGCCTGGTAGAAAAGAGGAGATGGATCCATGGGTTCGCTCGTTATCGTTATGTGTCGGTGAACGGTCGTTAAGCAGTCTATGTAGCGAACGCCAGGTATTTCAATATATGATCTTTTTATTGCATTCTATGAGTTTTAGTCATGCCTGATGTCACCATTCATTCGCTCAAGGCGCTGGCGGTGTTCAAGACGCTGTTCGAGTCGGGGACCGCCTCTCAGGCAGCCCGCACCCTGGGCATCACGCAGTCGGGAGTGAGCCGTTCGCTGGCGCAGCTCGAGGAGAACCTGGGCATCCAACTGTTCCTGCGCGAGAAGAACCGCCTGGTGGCCACGCCCGAGGCGCGAGAGCTCTACGACGAAATCCTGCGCTTGATGGGCAACATCGAAGAGCTGCGCCATAGCGTGCTGGCACTCAAGGAATTCGGCACCTCGCGGCTGCGCATTGCGGCGATCCCGGGGTTGTCGTTCGGCTTCGTGCCCAGGCTGGTGGCGTCGCTGCTGGAGGAGAACCGGCAGTTCAGTATCAGCCTCGACATGATGTCGAGTCATGAGGTGCAACTTGCAGTTGAGTCGAGCCATGCCGACATCGGTTTCGTTACGCTGCCCATCACCTCGCGGGTGCTGCGGGTGGAGCCCTGGTTCACGACCGAGGCGGTATGCCTGCTGCCCCGCGACCATCCGCTGACGGCGCTGGAGTGCATCGACGTGCAGGATCTGCGGGGTCAGCATCTGGTGATCAGCAATCAACCGAGCATCAGTACCAACCCACTGCTGGAGCTCACCTCGAAGCACCGCGTGCAGATCGCCGGCAAGACCGAAGCCAATATCGGTACCATCACTGCCCTGGTGGCAAATCACGTCGGTATCACGGTGATGAACCCGATCACCGCCAAGGATCAGCTCGCTCCCCACGATGGTCTGGTGATGCGGCCTTTCTCGCCGGCCATGACCTTCAGCTTCGGGCTGGTCTATCGCGACAACTGGAAGCAGGCCCGGGCGCTCGACTTCCTGCGACGGCGGGGTCGGGCGCTGCTGGAGGGCTACGGCGCCGAGTATCAGGGACATTGAGGGGAGTGGACTGGCACCTCGGCCCGGGGCATGGCAAGGTCAAGCGAACCATTCCGAAGAGGTGTCGTCATGCTGACCTTCCATAGCGAGTCGACCAAGCTGCGTCGCGCCAAGACCGAGCTCAACGAGGGGCTGCTCATGACGCCCTTCGAGTGTCCGGAGCGCGTCGACCTGGTGCTCGAGCGGGTTCGGGCAAGCGGGCTCGGCCCGGTGCAGGCCCCGACCCGCTTCGGTCTCGACCCGGTGCTGGCCGTGCACGATCGCGACTACGTCGAGTTCCTGGCCAGCTGCTGGGAGGAGTGGAAGGCGGCCGGCATGGCCGGCGAGGCGATCCCCAACATCTGGCCGTCCCGTTCGATGCCCGGCGTGCGGATACCCGAGCACATCGAAGGGCGGCTCGGCCATTACGCCCAGACCGGCGAGACCTCGATCTGCGCCAACACCTTCGAGGCCGCCGAGGTCAGCAAGGACATTGCCCTGTCGGCGCTGGGCCACACGCTCGAGAGCGGCGAGCCGAGCTTCGGTCTGTGCCGTCCGCCGGGCCACCATGCGTCGTCGAATCAGTTCGGCGGCTACTGCTTCTTCAACAACGCGGCCATCGCCGCCGAGCAGGCCCTGAGGCACGGGCATTCGCGGGTGGCGGTGCTGGACATCGACTTTCACCACGGCAACGGCACCCAGGAGATCTTCTACGCCCGCGACGACGTGATCGTCGTATCGCTGCACGGCGACCCGCTGCACTGCTTTCCCTATTACCTGGGCCACGCCGACGAGACCGGCAGCGGCCGGGGCGAAGGCTTCAACGTCAACTATCCCATGCCACCCGGCACCGACTACGCGCGCTGGTCGGCGGCTCTCGACGAGGGGCTGGCGCGCATTCGTCAGGTCGGGGCCGAGCTGCTGGTCGTATCGCTCGGGGTGGACACCTTCGAGCACGACCCGATCAGCAGCTTCAAGCTGCGCAGCGATGACTACCCGGATGTCGGGCGCCGTCTGGCCGCATTGGGCCTGCCCACCGTCTTCCTGCTCGAAGGCGGCTACGCGGTGGAGGAGATCGGCATCAACGTGGTGAATGTGTTGAGCGGCTTCGACGCTGCCCTAGCCAGAGTCGAATAGAGCCGCCTAGAGCCGCCGTTCCAGCAGGCTGCCCAGCTCGGCATCGGTCAGCACCAGGGGGTTGGTCTTCATGCTGCCGCCCCGGGCGCCGGCGACCACGCGCTCGATGTCGTCTCGCTGCATGCCGTAGGCAGCGAGCCTCGGCATGTCGAGCCGCTGGGTCCATTCGCGCAGCGTTTCGACCAGGGCATCGCAGGCGTCGTCGTCGCTCAGCTCGCTTTTGCCGCTGACCAGGCGGCCGGCCTCGGCGTATTTGGCCAGGGCTGCTGCGTGCGGCGCACGCTGGCGCAGCGCCGCGACGTTGACCTCGGTGGCCTCGGCGACCAGGGTGCCGCACACCGTACCATGGGGAATCGGGAAGAAGGCGCCCAGCGGCGAGGCCAGCCCGTGTACCGAGCCCAGGCCCGCCTGGGCCAGGGCGATACCCGACATCAGCGACGCGTAGGCGAGCTGGCCGTAGCCCTGGTCGGCCTCGGGATGATCCATCGCCCAGGCCGGCCAGAAGCCGCGACGGAACGCCTGCATGCCGGACCAGGCCAGAGCGTCGGTGGCGGGACTGGCATTGAGCGAGACGTAGGATTCGAGCAACTGGGTGAAGGCATCCATGCCGTTGGCGGCGATCTGCGCCTTGGGGCAGCCCGCCAGCAGCTCCGGGTCGACCAGCGCCACGGCGGCGACCAGCCGCTCATCGCGGAACGACTTCTTGAACCCGTCGGCGCCCTGTACGCTGAGCACGGCGTTCTTGGTCGCCTCGCTGCCGGTACCGGCGGTAGTGGGCACGGCGATCAGCGGTACCGCCGGGCCGCGATAGGGCAGGCCACGGCCGACGCCCTCGAGGTGATCCATCACCGAATTGCCGGGGCGTAGCAGGCCGGCCACCGCCTTGGCTGCATCCAGCACGCTGCCGCCGCCGATGGCGACCACGACGTCGATGGCGTGCCCCCGATGCTCGGCGACGATGGCGTCCACCCGCTGCGGCGAGGGCTCCCCCTCGACGGTGACGTGATGCCAGCTGGCGCCCTGTGCCTCGAGTGCTGCGACCAGCGCCTGCCAGCGTGGCGTGGCGACGAAGGAGCGCCTGCCCGTGACCACCAGCACGCTCGTGCCGTAGTCGGCGATCAGTCCTGGCAGCAATTGGATGCTGCCGGAGCCGAAGCGGATATCCGGCAGACGGGCGATACGAAAGGCGTCGATACGTTCGGGAGAGGAAGCTGTCATGGCCGGCCCGCTATTCTAGTTGTTGGATTATCAGACACAGCTTAACGCCAGCGCTCGAGGAGCTGGTAATACCACATCCCCGCGGCCAGCAGCGGATTGCCCAGCGCGTCACCGAATGGCACCTTGAGGTGGCGGCAGGCGGCGAAGGTGTCGAACTCCTCCATGTGACCGGCAATCGCCTTGGCCATGATCTCGCCGACGATGTGCGAGGTCGCCACGCCGTGGCCCGAGTAGCCCTGGGCGTAGTAGACGGTGTCGGAGAGCTTGCCGAGCATGGGGATGCGATTGATCACGATGCCGGCCATGCCCTGCCAGGCGTAATCGATGGGCGTGCCCGCGAGCTGCGGAAAGGTGGCTTCCAGACGCGGGCGCAGCTCGGCGGCGATGTCGGGGGAGTCCTTGCCCGAGTAGTTGGCGCCGCCGCCGAACAGCAGCCGGCCGTCGGCGGTGAGACGGTAGTAGTCGAGTACGAAGCGGCAGTCGTACACCGCCAGATCCTGGGGGTTGATCGCTTCGGCCAGCCCACCCAGCGGCGCGGTGGTGACGATGCCCAGCGAGGCCGGAAACAGCCTGCCGCCCAGGCGGCGGCGCTCCAGGCGGTGATAGGCATTGCCGGCCAGCAGCACGCGGTCGGCGCGCAGCGTGCCGTGCGCCGTGATCACGGCCGGCGAGGGGCCATGGTCGATGCGCTCCACCGGGGAGCGCTCGAAGATCAGCGCCCCCAGGCTTGCGGCCACTCGCGCCTCGCCCAGGCACAGGTTGAGCGGGTGCAGGTGCAGGTTGTAGCGATTGAGCAGACCGCCATGATAGAGCTCGGTGCGGATGACGTCGCGTACCTGATGCGCGTCGAGCAGCTCGACGTGCTCGCCCATGCCGCGGGCCTGGCAGGCCTCGAAGTCGGCGCGTAGCGCCGTCATGTGCGAGGGCTTCCAGGCTGCCTGCAGATGACCGTGCTTCAGGTCGCAGGCAATGCCGTACTGCTCGACCCGTTGGCGAATGATGCGCTGGCCGCGCCAGCGCAGGTTCCAGACGAAGTCGTCGGCGGCCTCGCCCAGGGTGCGGCGCATCTGCTTGCGCATGGCAGCCTCGCCGGAGAGGCTGCCGGTCACCTGGCCGCCGTTGCGTCCGCTGGCGCCCCAGCCGATCTTGTTGGCCTCGACGATGGCTACCCGATAGCCGCGCTCGGCCAGTTCAACCGCCGTGGCCACGCCGGTGAAGCCGCCGCCGACGATGGCTACGTCGACCGTCACTTCGCCTTCCAGCCGAGGATAGTCCGACTCCTGGTGGATCGAGGCGGTGTAGTAGGAGGCGCAGCGCGGTTCGCTCATGATGACTCCATCGAAATGTCGAAAATACTCAACGCATGCTAACACAGCCAGCCTGGCGGACGAGCCCCCTGGGCGGTGCTTCGGCTGGCGTGCCGCGGGTCATTGCCGGGTGTGCTTTGCGCCCCAGGCATCAGCCGGTAGAATGGGAGTTTTCGCGTTCGGCTCGTTACCGGACACCTTCGTCGGGGCGCAGCAGGCCCTGCTCCGATCGGCTGCCCGCCAGCCCTGTTGCAAGGAATCCGTACTGCAATGAGCTACCAGGTTCTGGCCCGCAAATGGCGCCCGCGTACGTTCCATGAACTGGTCGGCCAGGAGCACGTCCAGCGTGCACTGGTCAATGCCCTGGATCAGGGGCGTTTGCATCATGCCTACCTGTTCACCGGGACACGCGGTGTCGGCAAGACAACGCTGGCAAGAATACTTGCCAAATGTCTCAACTGTACGGCCAAAGGGTATGGCGACGAAGGCATTACCTCCACCCCGTGCGGTCAGTGCGACAGCTGCCGTGCCATCGACGAAGGCCGCTTCGTCGATCTGATCGAAGTGGACGCCGCTTCGCGCACCAAGGTGGAGGATACCCGCGAGCTGCTCGACAACGTGCAGTACGCCCCCACGCAGGGCCGCTACAAGGTGTATCTCATCGACGAGGTGCACATGCTCTCCACCAGCAGTTTCAATGCGCTGCTCAAGACGCTGGAAGAGCCGCCGCCCCACGTCAAGTTCCTGCTTGCCACCACCGATCCGCAGAAGCTGCCGGCCACGGTACTGTCGCGCTGTCTGCAGTTCACCCTCAAGAACATGCCGCCGGAGCGTATCGTCACCCATCTGGCCAAGGTGCTCGAGGCCGAGGGCATCGGCTTCGAGGAGAGCGCGCTGTGGCTGCTGGGACGGGCCGCCGACGGCTCCATGCGCGATGCCATGAGCCTGACCGATCAGGCCATTGCCTTCGGTCAAGGCCAGGTGCGCCATGCCGACGTGGCCGCCATGCTGGGGACGCTCGACCACCGCCACGTGCTGGCGCTGGTCGAGGCGCTGGCGGATGTCGATGCGCCGCGGCTGCTGGCCGAGATCGCCCAGTTGGCGGAGCAGGGGCCGGATTTCGCCGCCGTGCTCGACGACCTGAGTGCGGTGCTGCACCGCCTGGCGGTAGCTCAGATGGTGCCCGCCGCCGTGGACAACGGCCATGGCGACCGCGACACGGTGCTGGCTCTGGCCGCGCGCTTCACCGCCGAGGACGTGCAGCTCTACTACCAGATCGGCATTCAGGGGCGCGGCGACATGGCTCACGCCCCCGATCTGCGCACGGCGCTGGAGATGACGCTGCTGCGCATGCTGGCATTCCGCCCCCAGGGCGTGCCGCAGCCGGCCAAGACCCCGCTGCCGCTGCGCGGTGCCGACAGCGGCGGTTCGTCCGCCGCGCCTGCGAGTGGCGCCGACGAGCCTGCCTCACCGGAGGGCGAGTCGGCTGGCGCGACCCCGCGCCATCCCGAACCGGAGTCGGCATCCGAGCCGGCCCCGGCGATAAGTGCACCGTCGCCTGCTGCCGAGGCCGTGCGCCCGCCGGAGCCGCCCCCGCCCTGGGAGGAAGCGGCGCCGGAGCCGTCGCTTGATTCCGCCGCCCAGGCGACGGCCGAAC
This sequence comes from Billgrantia desiderata, assembly GCA_011742915.1. Taxonomy (GTDB): domain Bacteria; phylum Pseudomonadota; class Gammaproteobacteria; order Pseudomonadales; family Halomonadaceae; genus Halomonas; species Halomonas desiderata. Next base: position 33,940 of record JAAQTN010000017.1, read on the forward strand.
CCGAGTTCACCGCGGAAGCGACCGTCGCGCCAAGGCCTGAACATGAGCCTGAGCCAGAACCGCTGCCCGAGTCCCGGTTTTCGTCGGAACCTGAGCCTGGGCCTGAACCGGAGCCTGTTCCGGAACCGGAGTTTGCTCACGCGCCCGCGCCTGAACCTGCCTTTGAGCCGCGCGCTGTCACCGTCTTGCCGCAGGAGTACGCGGGCAGGGCAGCAGCACAGACAGAAGCAACACAGACAGAAGAGAGCGACCTGGCCGTGCTCGACGAGCCCGAGCCGGCCGTCGGCGCCGCGTCCGCCGATGCCCCCGAGCGGCGCCCTGCGGTAGAGCAGGCGGCAGACGGCGAACTGCTCAGCCATGATCGCTGGTTGCTAGGCTTCGACGCCCTGGGGCTCGGCGGGTTGACCCGCAACCTGGCGGCCCACTGTGTGGTCGAAGCCGATGACGGCAGGCGCTTGACGCTGCGCCTCGATCCGTCCCAGGAGGCCATGAACGCAGAGATCCACGAACGTCGCGTGCAGGAGGCGCTGGCCGGCATCGGCATCGTACGCCAGCTCGCGATCGTGCCGGGGCCCTTGCCGACCGACATCGAGACGCCGCGCCAGCGTGCCGACCGGATTGCCGCCGAGCGCCACGCCGAGGCGGTGGCCGCCCTGCATCGCGACCCTCACGTCAGACAGCTGCAGGAAACCTTCGGTGCGCGCCTGATCGAGTCGAGCGTCAAGCCGGCCGAAGCGGCATCCAGGGCCTGAAAAGACAAGTTCACTTTGCCAAGCGAGAGGAACGACCATGATGAAAGGTGGAATGGGCAACCTGATGAAGCAGGCCCAGGAGATGCAGCAGAAAATGCAGCGTGTCCAGGAAGAGATCGCCAAGGCCGAGGTGACCGGTGAAGCCGGCGCCGGCATGGTCAAGGTGACCATGAACGGTCGCCACGACGTGAGCAAGGTCGATATCGATCCCAGCGTCATGGAAGAGGACAAGGAGCTGCTCGAGGACCTGCTGGCCGCGGCGGTCAACGACGCGGTGCGCAAGGTCGAGGCCAGCTCGCGGGCCAAGATGGAAGAGGCCACGGCGGGGCTCAACCTGCCGCCTGGCTTCAAGATGCCTTTCTGACTCGACTGAAACCGGCTGAGCTCGGCCATGCGGCGTCACTCATCCTCTAGAGGTATCGAATGAGCTTCTCCCCCCTCGTCGAGAGACTGATGGAGTCGCTGCGTGTGCTGCCGGGGGTAGGCCCCAAGACCGCGCAGCGCATGGCGATGCATCTGCTCGAACGTGACCGCGATGGCGGGCGTCGTCTGGCCGGCGTGCTCGAGCAGGCCATCGAGCAGGTCGGCTACTGCCGGCGCTGTCGCACCCTCACCGAGGAGGAGGTCTGCGGCCTGTGTACCAGCAGCCGGCGCGACGACGCCCTGCTGTGCGTGGTAGAGTCGCCTGCCGACCAGCTCGCCATCGAGGAGGCGGGCGGCTACCGTGGCCGCTATTTCGTGCTCCACGGTCACCTTTCGCCGCTGGATGGCATCGGCCCAGAGGACTTGGGTCTCGACCAGCTCGAAGCGCGTATCGCCGAGGGCGGTATCGGCGAGGTGATCCTGGCCACCAATCCCACCGTGGAGGGCGAGGCCACGGCGCACTACATCGCTGCTCAGCTGTCACCCCATGGGGTGACGCTGTCGCGCCTGGCCTATGGTGTACCCATGGGTGGGGAACTTGAGTACGTCGATGGCGGTACTCTCAGTCGTGCCTTCAACGGCCGCCTGCCGTTTCGCGGCGATTGAAGTCGCTGCCTTTTCCTGTTGCCGGATGACCGCATGACCCTGACCCCCGAGATACGCTGGATCGACACCCCCGAGGCGCTGGATGCCGCCTGCGCCGAGGTGGCCGGCGCCGAGGTGATCGCGCTGGATACCGAATTCTTTCGCGAGAAGACCTTTCACCCGATTCCCGCGCTGATCCAGTTTTCCGCCGGTGGGCCGGCCTGGCTGGTCGATCCTGTCGTGGTGGACTGCACCGCTGCCTTTCGCCGCCTGTTGGGCGAGGGGCCGCTGAAGCTGCTGCATGCCAGCAGCGAGGATCTGGAGGTGTTGGCCCACTGGGCTGACGTGTCGGTGGCGCCGCTGGTGGATACCCAGGTGGCTCAGGCACTGCTGGGGGAAGACCCCGCCATGGGCTATCAGCGCATGGTGCATCACTGGACCGGGGAGACGCTGCCCAAGGACGAGACCCGCTCCGACTGGCTGCAGCGTCCACTGAGCGAATCCCAGCGGCTCTATGCGGCGCTCGACGTGGTCTACCTGCTCAAGGTCTGGGAGCGTCAGCGCGAAGCGCTGGAACGACAGCAGCGCCGTGAATGGCTCGAGGCCGACTGCCGTGAGCTGATGGCACAGGCACTGCGCAGCGACGAGACGGATGGGCAGTGGTATCGGCGGCATCGCCAGCTCTGGCGCCTCACGCCACGTCAGGTCGAGGCCTATCGGCTGATGACCACCTGGCGCGAAGGCGAGGCCCGGCGACGCAACTTGCCGCGAGGCTGGCTGGTCAATGATCGGGTGCTGTATGCCATTGCCGAGCGCATGCCGGAGAATCGTCATCAGCTCGCCGAGGTCGAAGAGATCAAGCCGAGCCTGATCAAGCGCGACGGCGACACTCTGCTGGCGATGGTGAAGCAGGCGCGCCAGTGCGAGGCGGACACTCTGCCAGCATCGCAGCCCTCGCCGCTGGGGGCGGACTACAAGCGGCGAATGAAGGCGCTCAAGCGGGTGGTGAACGAACATGCCGAGCGGTTGGGGTTGGCACCGGAGGTACTGATGCGCCGCCGCGAGCTGGAAGCGCTGATCGCCGCCGATCTGGCTGGGGAACCGCTGCCTTTGCCTGAGGGCTGGCGTGGCGACTGCCTCGCGGCACCCCTGGAGCAAGCGTTGGATGAGGTGAAGGCCGAATGAAAGACGACCGCCTGCAAGGCGACAAGCTGCTGTGCGAGATCTTCAAGAGCCCGCGCAAGGATGAAATGTACCTCTACGTCGACAAGCGTCAGGGGCTGGCCGAGGTGCCTGCGGTACTGCTCGAGCGCTTCGGCAAGCCGATATCGGTCATGACCATGATCCTGACGCCGGAAAAGCCGCTGGCCCGCGCCAAGACGGAAGACGTGATGGCGGCGATCCGCGACAAGGGGTTCTATCTGCAGATGCCCCCGGCCAAGGAGGAGTATCTGCTGGACCTGTACCGTACCCCCACCGAGTCGCGCTACTGACATGCGCGAATTGTTCTGGGAGCGCTTCGACCTCGAGGAGCTCACCGCCGAGGAGTGGGAAGCGCTGTGCGACGGCTGTGGCCAGTGCTGTCTCATCAAGTTCCAGGACGAGGACAGCGGCGACCTCGCCGTGCTTGGCGTGGCCTGCGAGCTGCTCGACATCCACAGCTGTCGCTGTAGCGACTATCCCAACCGTCAGGCCCGGGTACCCGACTGTGCCCGACTCACGCCGCAGCGCGTCGACGAGTTCCGCTGGCTGCCGAAGTCCTGCGCCTACCGTCGTATCGCCGAAGGCCGCCGGCTGGCGGGGTGGCATCCGCTGATTTCCGGCGACCCCGAGCGCGTTCATCGCAAAGGCATCAGCGTACGCAGCTTTGCCATCTCCCAGCGTGATGTGGCCGAGGACGAACTGGAAGACCACATCATCGCCATACTGCCGATTGACGGCTGAGTGACATAGGGAAGAGGAGGCCCGGCCGACGCCGGGTCATTGCTTCAAGTTCGTTGCTTTTCTCTCAGCCAGCCCTAGAGCCCAGAGAATGAAGGCGTCCTGGCGGGCATTGTCGTGCCAGGCCTTGAAGCGACCCGAAGCGCCGCCGTGTCCGGCGGCCATGTCGGTACGCAGCAGCACCGGGCCGCGCGCGGTGCCCATTTCCCGCAGCCGGGCATAGAGCTTGGCGGGCTCCCAGTAAGGCACCCGGGTGTCGTGCCAACTGCCCTGAAGAAACAGGGTGGGGTAGGGCTGAGGCGTCAGGTTGTCGAGCGGCGAATAGGCGCGAATGCGCTTGCGCGCATCCGGCTCGTCGGGGTTGCCCCATTCGGTGTATTCGGCTGTGGTCAGCGGCAGGTCGGGGTTCTCCATCGTGCGCAGTACGTCGACGAAGGGAACATCCAGCACGGCAGCACAGAAGGCCTCCGGTGCCAGATTGAGGCTGGCGCCCACCAGCAGGCCGCCGGCGCTGGCGCCATAGGCGGCAATGCGTTCGGCGTCGCTGAAGCCTTTTTCCACCAGCGCGTGGCGCGCCGCCAGAAAGTCGCGAAAACTGTTTTCCTTGTGTTCGAGCTTGCCGGCCAGGTACCAGGGTTCGCCTCGGTCGCCGCCGCCGCGCACATGCGCCACGGCAAAGGCAACGCCGCGCGCCAGCAGCTCGAGCCTGGCCACCGAGAACCAAGGGTCTAGCACTTCGCCATAGGCGCCATAGCCGTACAGCAGGGTGGGCAGTGGGCGTCCGGCGAGGTCGGCGCGCATTACCACCGAGACCGGAATTCGTTCGCCATCGTGGGCGCGTGCCCAGATGCGCTCGGAGCACAGGTCCTCTGGCTGCAGGTCGCCGTGAATCGGCTGTGTCTTGAGTATCTGGCGCTGGCCACTGTCGAGATCGTGCTCGAGCCAGCGCACCGGCATGACGAAGGACTCTTCTCGCAGGCGCAGGCGGCGACTGTCGAAGTGTGGCATGTCGCCGAGCATCAGACTGCAGGGTGATTCCGGCAGCGGCAAGCGCTCGTCTCGGCGTACGGCATGGCTGCCATCGAGTTCGACGATGCGAACCCTGACCTGGGCCTCGTGATGGTCGCGCTCGGTAATGGCCAGGCCCCAGTCGAAGGCTTCGACATCCTCCAGGGTGGTGTCGTCGCGGTGTTCGAGCAGGGGGCGCCATGGCGCCTGCGGGTCATGTTCGTCCGCGACCTCGAGGCAGAAGTGAGGGGCGTTGCGGTTGTGCAACACGTAGAAATACCCGGGGCGGTGCTCCAGTCCGTACTCCACGCCCTTCTCTCGGGGGCGGAAGCAGCGTGGTGCCTGGTCGGGTGCCCGGGCAGGCAGCAGGTAGCACTCGCTGGTGTCCTTGGAGGCGCTCTCCAGCACCAGCCATTGCCGTGAGCGCGTCTTGCCGAGCCCCAGCCAGAATTCCGGATCGTCTTCACGCAGGATCAGCGCCGGCTCCCCGGCCTGGCTCTGATTCAGTGGCAGACGCCAGATGCTGTCCGGTCGCTGGGTGGCATCGTAGCGAGTGAAGAGCAGCGTGGCGTTGTCCTCGGCCCAGGTCAGTTCAGGGCCGATTTCCTCCAGCAGCAGTAGTGGCTCGCCGTCGGGCAGGGCCTTGAGATAGAGCGTGAAGCGCTCATCGCCGCTGGTATCCTCGGTCCAGGCCAGCCAGCGCTCGTCCGGCGAGAGGGCCATGTCGCCCAATTCCAGATAGTGCTCCGCCTCGGCGCGCCGTTGCAGGTCCAGAAAGGGCGTGGCATCGCTCACGTTGCCGTTCAGATGACGCCACCAGACCGGATAGTCGGCATCGCTCGCCGTCTCGCTCCAGTAGGTGAAGTGGTCCAGCGCGGTGGGCAGTCCCTTGACGCCCAGCTCGCGGCGAGAAAGATGGCTGTGATAAAGACGTTCGACGAGGTCGTCGAGCGGCTTCATCCATGATTTCGATTCGTCATTCGCCGCTTCCAGAAAGGCGCTGACCTGGGGGTCGTCTCGGTCTTCCAGCCAATGCCATTCGGGGTCGTCGGCGCGGCGAAAGCGTTCGACCGGCGACGGCGATGAAAAATCGGCGGTGGGGATAGAGGAACTTTGTGGCGGCTGTGCTTTCATTGGGGCGGGTGTACCATACTCAAAATGACTTTCCATCCTGTACGCTCCATCATGCGGCGGGGCGTAATGCAACGAAGAGGTATCGATGCTGACATCCGATTCGATGTCCCTACTATGGCTGACCTATCTGGGTTTGTCGCTAGTCGTGCTGCTGGCGGGTTATCTGGGGCTGGCATTTCTACCGCGTATGCTGCGCCTGCCCATCACCTGGGCGGTGGCCGGCATTCTGTGGATGCCGACGCGTTTTCGGCTGCCCTTGGTAGAAGGTGAGACCTATACCGGCATGGCGCCGGCGGTGGTGGTGGCAGCCGTGGCGTTTCTCGAGCGCAACGCGTCGACACTGATGTCGACGGCTTTGCTGTTGGCTGCGGGCGCACTGCTGGGCCTGGCCATCGGCGTGTTGCAGGTATGGATGTTTCGTGCCGAGCCTGTGGTTGAAGGCGGTGCGCAGAAGAAAAAGCAACAGGACGAAGAGAGCAGGAAGCGGGATCATAACAGAAGGCGCGCTGGCCAGGGCGGTAGACAACCGCATGCGTCAACCAAGCGCCGGGAGCCGAAGATCGGCTAGGGAGCCCCGATGGGGAGGGAGCGCAACACGATATGGCGCTGGCTGGCAGGGTTGGCCGGTTGCCTGGTAATGGCGGGTCATCTCTCCGCTGCAGAGGTAGCGGAGCGGCCCGAGGTCAGGGTCATCTTCGACGTTTCGGGGAGCATGCGCCACAACGACCCCGATCAGTTGGCCGGCAAGGCGCTGGAACTTCTTGTCGCCATGGTGCCCAATGGTGCCACGGCAGGGATCTGGACCTTCGGCGAGCGGGTGGCGAGCCCGCTACCGCCGGCGCCGGTCAACCCCGAGTGGCGCGACCGCGCCAGAGCGCTGGCGCCGAGGCTGGTCGACTACGAGCAATACACCGACATCGAGTCGGCGGTCTACCATGCGGCCATGGCCGAGCCGAACGGCGTTCCGATCCACCTGGTACTGCTCACCGACGGCATGATCGATCTGCCACCCTGGCGCGGTAGCAAGCCGGCCATCGACGCGTCCTCGCGTGAGGCGCTGCTCGATGAGCTCGGCCCACGTCTGGCCGATGAAGGCGTGGTGATACACGCCATCGCCTTCTCGGACGAGGCCGACCTCGATCTGGTCGAACGCCTGGCTCAGATGACCGGTGGGCTTTCGGCGTCGGTCGCCGCTCCCGACGCGCTGATGGGCGCCTTCGTCGATATCGTCGACCGCATCTATCCCAGCGACCGCGTGCCGCTCACCGACCGGGGATTCCTCGTCGAGCCGGGACTGCGCGGCTTCACTGCACTGCTGTTTCGCGGCGAAGAGCCGGCGACGCTGGTCGCCCCCGATGGCCGGCGCTACACCGCCGAAGACCCCCCGGAAGGCGCCGAGTGGCGCAGCGAGCCTCACTACGAGCTCATTCATGTGCCCGATCCTCAGGCGGGCCAATGGCGCCTCGAGGGCGGGGCGGGGCCGAACAGCCGCATCACCGTCGAGTCGCCGCTCAACCTGCAGATGAGCGGCGTTTCTAGCACCCTGTATCTCGGTTTCGGCGTGCCGGTCGAGGCTTGGTTCGTGCGCGAGGGTGAGGAGGTGGAGGCCGACGCGTTGCCGGCCCATCTCCGTTTGACGGCAGAGCTGCGTGACGAATCGGGCTCGGCCCAGTCGGCGGTGGTGCTCGAGCAGCAGGAAGCGCGTTTCGTCGGCAGGCTGCCGGCGCCGGCGCTGGCGGGCAAGGCCCAACTGGCGGTGCGTGCCGAAGGCCAGGGCTTTCGCCGCCAGCGTGTTCAGCCGGTCAATGTCCTGCCGGCCGTGGCGGCCCGCCATGACGAGGCCAGCCGGCGGGTCCTGTTGAATGCCGAGCATCCCTTGCTGGATCGTCACAATACCCGGCTTTACGGTCAGCTCCAGGGCGCACACCTTGCCGCCGAGCCGACTTCCGAGCGGCGCTGGAGCATTGCGCTACCGGAGCTGGATACGGCGCTCAGCGTGCCGCTGGTGCTGCGCGGTGAGGCCACCCTGGACGGCGAGACCCACGAGCTGCAGCTGCCGCGCCTGGTGCTGTTCCCGTCGGTGGCGACGGCAATCGATCAGGTGGATGCCGGCCCGGCCCTGGATGTGGTGCGCTTCCACGAAGAGCTGACCCCGGTGCGCGAGCCGCGTGCCACCTCGGAGTCGCCGCTGCCACAGCCGCTGGAACAAGCCGTGCGCAGCATTCAGCAACTGCCGCGGGTGGCCCAGGAGCGCTGGCGAGAGTGGCAGCCCGTGTTGACCCGGCCGCTCGAGGAGGCCATGGGGGACCGGCGCGGGGCCGGGGCGTTGTTGGCCGGCGGGCTACTGCTATTGCTGGTACTGTTGGTCGCCTGGCGAATGGCGATACGGCATCGTCATGCCGGGTCACGGGAGGAGCCGCATGTGTGAGCTGCTGGGCATGAGCGCCAACGTGCCCACCGACATCTGCTTCAGTTTCACCGGCTTCCTGCATCGCGGCGGCGGCACCGGGCCCCATCGTGACGGCTGGGGTATCGCCTTCTACGAGGCGGGCGGCTATCGCGATTTCCGCGATCCTCACCCGTCGATCCGCTCGCCCATTGCCCGGTTGATCACCGACTATCCGATCAAGTCCCATATCGCCATCAGCCACATCCGGCAGGCCAATGTCGGCCAAGTTCGCCTGGCCAACACCCACCCCTTTACCCGGGAAATGTGGGGCAGAACCTGGTGCTACGCACACAATGGTCAGCTTGAAGAGTGGCAGGAATTGCCCCTGAGCTTCTACCGGCCGGTGGGCGATACCGACAGCGAACATGCCTTCTGTTGGCTGCTGGCCAGCTTGCGCGAGCGCTTCGCCGAGGCACCGCGACTGGCAACGAGCGATACGCTGCTGAGCGAAGAACACCAGGCGCTCTGGCAACGCCTCCATGGCCTGTGCGAAACGCTGCGCGGCAAAGGAGTCTTCAATCTGCTGCTGGCCGACGGCGAGTTTCTCTACACCTATTGCTCGACCAAGCTGGCCCACATCACGCGGCGGGCTCCGTTCGGCAGCGCCGAGCTCTCGGATGCCGAGCTGACGGTCAACTTTGCCGAGCATACGACCCCCGACGACATCGTCTCGGTGATTGCGACGGAGCCGCTGACCAGTAACGAGGCATGGGTTCGCATGGTGCCGGGTGAGCTACTGGTGTGGCGGCATGGGCGGATCGTGGCCCGCTTCGTGGCCGAGGCACCGACTGAACGAGACTGAGCCCTTTGCCCGCGCCGGCTTGCCTTTCTGGCCGATTTTGCCCAGCTTGGTAGACAAAGGAGCACCCTGAAACCGCGTATTCTTGTGTGAACGATCGTTTGAATCGTACGTTTTACAGACGAGCGATGCCTGGTATATCGTACGGGCTTTGTCACAACAAGAACCGTCGGGGTCGAGGGTGAGTGACCGTGTCGACGAAGCTGTGGAGATAGCGCCTATGAATGAACAAGCCAACGCCGGTATTCTCAATGGACCTGAGCTGGAAGGCATGGATCGGTACCGGTCGCTGATGGACGTCTTCCATGAGGCAGTGAAACGTTTTGCCGACAATCCGGCATTCACCTGCATGGGTCAGACACTCACCTTTGCCGAACTCGACCGTCTCTCGGCCGATTTCGCCGCCTGGCTGCAGCACGAGACCGGGCTGCAGCCAGGCGATCGCATTGCGATTCAACTGCCCAACGTACTGCAGTTCCCTATCGCGGTGTTTGGCGCCTTGCGCGCCGGCCTGGTGGTGGTCAATACCAACCCGCTCTACACCGAGCGCGAGATGGCGCATCAGTTCAAGGACTCCGGTGCCCGGGCGATCCTGATTCTGGCCAACATGGCCAGCAAGCTCGAGAAGGTGCTCGATCGTACCGACATCGAGCACGTGCTGGTCACCGAGCTTGGCGACATGCACGGTTTCCCCAAGCGTTTTCTCATCAACGCCGTGGTCAAGTACGTCAAGAAGATGGTGCCCTCCTACTCGCTGCCGATGGCGATACCGTTCCGCAAGGCGCTGAAGGACGGTGCTTCGCGTCAGCATCGCGAAGTCGAGCGGGGGCTCGACGACATCGCCGCGTTGCAGTACACCGGCGGCACCACCGGCCTGCCCAAGGGCACCATGCTCACCCACTGCAACCTGGTGGCCAACATGCTGCAGGCTGACGCCGCCATTGGCCCGGGCCTGGATGAGGGCAAGGAGGTGGTGATCGCGCCGCTGCCGGTCTATCACATCTATACCTTCACCGTGAACTGCCTGTTCCTGATGAAGACCGGCAACCACTCGATCCTGATTCCCAACCCCCGGGACCTGGACAACTTCGTCAAGGAACTGCAGAAGATCAAGTTCACCGCCTTCATCGGTTTGAACACGCTGTTCAATGCGCTGTGCAACCGTGAGGATTTCCGCAAGCTCGACTTCTCGCAACTGCACCTGACCATCTCCGGCGGCATGGCGCTGACCAAGGCCTCGGCGGAACGCTGGAAGGAGGTCACGGGATGCGACATCGCCGAGGGCTACGGGCTCACCGAAACCGCGCCGGTGGTCAGCTTCAACCCCATCGACGCCATTCAGCTCGGCACCATCGGCAAGCCGGTGGCGGGCACCGCGGTCAAAGTGGTGGATAGCGACGGCAATACTCTGCCGCTGGGCGAGCCGGGCGAGCTGTGCGTGAAGGGTCCACAGGTGATGAAGGGCTACTGGAACCTGGATGAAGAGACCGCCAAGGTACTGAGTGACGATGGCTGGTTCTCCACCGGCGACATCGCCGTGCTGCAGGAGGACGGCTACATCAAGATCGTCGACCGCAAGAAGGACATGATCCTGGTGTCGGGCTTCAACGTCTATCCCAACGAGATCGAGGACGTGGTGGCCGGTCATCCGGGCGTGGTCGAGTCGGCGGCTGTCGGGGTGAAGGACGAGGACAGCGGCGAGGCGGTGAAGCTGTTCGTGGTCAAGCGCGACGAGAGCCTGGACGAGAAGACGCTGCGCGAGTGGTGCAAGAAGGAGCTGGCCGGCTACAAGGTGCCCAAGTTCGTCGAGTTCCGTGACGAGTTGCCCAAGACCAACGTCGGCAAGGTGCTGCGCCGTCAGTTGCGCGACGAGGAAGGCGACAGCAAGGAGTAGCACGGCCGCGATTGGCCGAACTCCGCTTCCCGGCGTTACAATGATCTGCCCGCTCCGGTGGCCTGGAGCGGGCAGGTTTTTTCCATGGCAAGAGGATGGCTGTGAGCACCGCAACCCCTACTGGTTCTGCCAATGCCGCCGACAGGGCTGCGCTGGAGCGTCTGGAGCGCGCTTTGGATGAGGTCATGCTGCGTGATCGCGAGACGCTCACGCGCAGGCTCAAGGGCCTCGAGCGACGGCTGCGGGAGGGTAAGCCGGTGGATCGCGGCCTGGCCGAGGTGGTGCGCGGCATCGAGCGCTCCGCGGCGCTGGTGGCCAGGCGCCGCGCACAGACGGTAACGCTCGACTATCCCGCCGAGCTGCCGGTAGCGGAACGGCGAGACGAGATTCTCGCCGCGCTGCGCGAGCATCAGGTGGTGGTGGTGGCCGGGGAGACCGGCTCGGGCAAGACCACCCAGCTGCCCAAGCTGTGCCTGGAGCTGGGCCTGGGACGGCGCGGTTTGATCGGCCACACCCAGCCGCGGCGGCTGGCGGCGCGCTCGGTGGCCACGCGTCTGGCCGAGGAGCTCCAGGTCCCGCTGGGCGAGCAGGTGGGCTATCAGGTGCGCTTCACCGACCAGAGTAGCGACGACACCCTGGTCAAGCTGATGACCGACGGCATCCTGCTGGCCGAGACCCGCCACGACCCGGATCTGACCCGCTACGAAGCGATCGTCATCGACGAGGCCCACGAGCGCAGTCTCAACATCGATTTCCTGCTCGGCTACCTCAAGCGGCTGCTGCCACGGCGGCCGGAGCTCAAGGTGATCATCACCTCGGCCACCATCGACGTGGCGCGCTTCGCCGAGCACTTCGCGCTGCCCGGGAAGGATGGCGTGCCCCGACCGGCGCCAGTGGTAGAGGTGTCGGGGCGTACCTACCCGGTTGAGGTACGCTACCGGCCGCTGGTGCGCGAGGAGGAGGACGAGGCCGACCGCACCCTGCAGGAGGGCATTCTCCACGCGGTGGAGGAGATCGAGCAGATCGAGCGGGAAAAGCGCTGGTTCCACGGCCCGCGGGACATCCTGGTGTTCCTGCCCGGCGAGCGCGAGATTCGCGAGACTGCCGATACGCTGCGCCGCGCCGACCTCAAGGCCACCGAGATCCTGCCGCTCTACGCGCGGCTCTCCAACGCCGAGCAGAACCGCGTCTTCGCCCCCCACGCCGGACGGCGCATCGTGCTGGCCACCAACGTCGCCGAGACTTCGCTCACGGTGCCGGGCATTCGCTACGTGATCGACCCGGGGCTGGTGCGCATCAGCCGCTACAGCTATCGCTCCAAGATCCAGCGGCTGCCGGTGGAGCCGGTCAGCCAGGCCAGCGCCGACCAGCGCAAGGGGCGCTGCGGGCGCGTGGCGGAAGGGCTTTGCATCCGCCTCTATGATGAGGCGGATTTCCTCTCCCGTCCCGAATTCACCGATCCCGAGATCCGGCGCACCAACCTGGCCTCGGTGATCCTGTCGATGCTGTCGCTCAAGCTCGGCGACATCGAACGGTTCCCCTTCGTCGACCCGCCCGACTCGCGCTTCATCACCGACGGCTTCCGCCTGCTGTTCGAACTGGGTGCGGTGGACGAGAGCAATCGTCTGACGGCGATAGGGCGCAAGCTCGCCCGGCTGCCCATCGACCCGCGCCTGGCGCGCATGGTGCTGGCCGGCGCCGAGCAGGGCAGCCTGCGCGACGTGCTTGTGGTGGTCTCGGCGTTGGCGGTGCAGGACCCGCGCGACCGCCCGGCGGAGAAGCGCGAGGCCGCCGATCAGGCCCACCGCCGCTGGCACGACCCGGACTCCGACTTCGTCGCCCTGCTCAACCTGTGGCAGGGCTTCGAGGCGGCCCGTGAGGAACTCTCGGGCAACCGCCTGCGACGCTGGTGCAAGGAGCGCTACCTCAACTACCTGCGTCTGCGCGAATGGCACGACACCTTCCGCCAGCTGCGTCAGCTGCTGCGCGAGATGGAGATCGAGGTGCCGCCGCCCACGCCGCCGCCCGAGCCCGCCGGTGAAGGGGAGACCCTCGACCAGGCCCGACAGCAGGCCCGCCGGCAGAACGCCGTGCAGCTGCACAAGGCGCTGCTGCCGGGGCTGCTCTCGCATCTGGGCATGCTCACCGAAAACCGCGAATACCTGGGCGCACGTAACCGCAAGTTCGTCATCCACCCCGGCTCCGGGCTGGCCAAGAAAGCGCCCAAGTGGCTGATGGCCTTCGAGCTGGTGGAGACCACCCGGCTGTTCGCGCGAACGGTGGCCAGGATCGAGCCGCAGTGGATCGAACCCGTGGCCGGGCATCTGGTCAAGCGCAGCCATAGCGAACCCCACTGGGAGATGAAGCGTGCCCAGGTGGTGGCCAAGGAGCAGGTCACCCTGTTCGGTCTGCCCATCGTCAGCGGGCGCAGCGTGCACTATGGGCCGATTGCGCCGCAGGAGTCGCGCGAACTGTTCATCCGCCGCGCGCTGGTGGAGGGGAATTTCCGCACCAAGGGTGAGTTCTTCGACTACAATCGCGCTCTGGTGGAGGAGGTCGAGGAGCTGGAGGATCGCGCCCGCAAGCGCGACATTCTGGTCGACGAGGAGACGCTGTTCGCCTTCTACGACGAGCGCATCCCCGAGGATATCGTCAACGGCAAGGGCTTCGAGGCGTGGCGCAGCAAGGCCGAGGCCAAGGATCCCGCCATCCTCAAGTTCGACCGCGCCGCGCTGCTGGCCCGGGAGGCCGCGGAGGTCACCCAGGCTCAGTACCCCGATGAGCTGGTGCTCGGTGGAGTGCGTTATCCGCTTGTCTACCGCTTCGAACCCGGCGCGCCGGACGACGGCGTGACGCTGACGGTGCCGGCGGCAATGCTGCCGCAGCTGCCGCGGGCACGGCTCGAGTGGCTGGTGCCGGGGCTGCTGCGCGAGAAGTGCATCGCCCTGCTCAAGTCGCTGCCCAAGTCGATCCGCCGCCAGGTGGTGCCGATTCCCGACTGGGTCGACGCGGCGCTGGAGACTCTCACGCCCGACGACGTGCCGCTCAGCGAGGCGCTGGGGGAGTTTCTGCGCCGCCGCACCGGGGTGCGCGTGCACCCCGACGATTGGCGCTACGACCAGCTCGAGCCCCACCTGATCATGAACGTGCGTGTCGTGAATCATGAAGGCAAGGAGCTTGGCCAGGGGCGTGACGTGCGCGAGCTGGAGCGGCGCTTCGAGGCGGCAGCGGGCGAGGGTGCCCGGGCGCTGGCGGCCGAAGTCAGCGACGCACCGGACGTCGCCGGGCTACCCGACACCCCGCTGCCCGCGTCGCGGGTGACCACTCAGGTGGGTATCCGGGTCGAAGCGTATCCGGCGCTGGTGCCGGAAGGAGACGCCTTCCGCATCGAGCTGTTCGATCACCCCGGCAAGGCCGAGCAGGCCCATCGCCGCGGCGTGGTGCGGCTGGCCATGACCCGCCTGCCCGAGCAGGTGCGTGTCATCCAGCAGCTCAAGGGGCTCGACGCCTGCGCTCTGCTGTTCACCAAGGTGGGCAGCAAGCGGGTCCTGGTCGACGACGTGGTCGAAGCAGTCTTCGCCCGTAGCATGGGCATGGCACCGTTGCCGCGCAGCAACGCCGAGCTCGAGGCTCGCCTCGCTGCGACCCGCGGCGAACTGGTGCCCACTGCCGAAGCGCTGGTTGCCACGCTCAAGCGAGCGTTGGAAGGCCACCTGGCCGTGACCAAGGCGCTGAAGGGCAACCTGAACCTGGCGCTGGCCTTGGTATACAGTGATTTGAAGGCGCAGATGCAGCGGTTGGTGCACCCCGGCTTCGTGAGCGAAGCTGGAGAATGGCTCGAGGAGTACCCGCGTTACATGGAGGCGGCCCTGATTCGCCTGGAGAAAGCCCCGCGCGAGCGCATGCGCGATCAGATGCACATGCAGGAGGTGCAGGACTTCGAGGCGCGCTTGGCCGCGCGCCGTGAGAGTCAGCGCCGCGGTGGCCACGAGGATCCCGAGCTGGTGGAATTCGGCTGGTGGATCGAGGAACTGCGGGTTTCGCTGTTCGCCCAGCAGTTGGGCACCCGCATGCCGGTTTCCGTCAAGCGCCTCGAGCGACGCTGGATGGAACTGACAGGACACGGTCAAGGTGGGGCCTGACCCGCCGATAAACGAGACATGAGGCATCGGTTCGCCGATGCCAGCCAGCGGTCAGCAGGCCGCATGAGGGAGAAACTGATGACAGACGTCGTGATTACCGGTACGGGACTCTTCACGCCGGAGCACGCCATCGACAACGATGCGCTGGTCGCCTCGTTCAACGCCTGGGTGGATATCGAGAACGAACGCCATGCCGCCGCCATCGCGGCCGGCGAGCGCGAACCGCTGGCATATTCGAGCAGCGAGTTCATCGTCAAGGCATCGGGGATCCACAGTCGCTACGTGCTGGATGCCGAGGGCATTCTCGACCCCGAGCGCATGCGTCCGCGTCTGCCCCAGCGCAGCAACGACGAACCCTCCATCCAGTGTGAGATGGGGCTTGCGGCCGCGACCCAGGCCCTCGCGGCCGCCGGCGTCGAGGCCGGTGACATCGACATGGTGATCGTCGCCTGTTCCAACCTGGAGCGCCCCTATCCGGCGGTAGCGGTGGAACTGCAGGCGGCGCTGGGCACCACCGGGCATGCGTTCGACATGAACGTGGCCTGCAGTTCGGCGACCTTCGCCATCGACCTGGCGGCAGGCGCCATTCGCGGCGGCAACGTCAAGCGCGCGCTGGTGGTCAATCCCGAGATCTGCTCGGCCCACCTCAACTTCCGCGACCGCGACAGCCATTTCATCTTCGGCGATGCTTGCACCGCGATCGTGCTGGAGAGTGCCGAGCTGGCCACCGCCGAGAGTCGCTTCGAGATCCTCGGGACGCGCCTGGCCACTCGCTTCTCCAATGCCATTCGCAACAATGCCGGCTTCCTCAATCGTGTCACCGACAGCGACCCGCTGGCCAGCGACAAGCTGTTCGTGCAAGAGGGGCGGCGGGTGTTCAAGGAGGTCTGTCCCATGGTGGCGGCCATGATCAGCGATCATCTGGCCAGCCTCGACCTGTCCGGCGACGACCTTGCGCGCCTGTGGCTGCACCAGGCCAACCACCATATGAACGACCTGATCGCCCGGCGGGTACTGGGCCACGATCCCGAACCCGGACAGGCACCGATCATCCTCGATCGCTATGCCAACACCAGCTCCGCGGGTTCGATCATTGCCTTCCATCTGCACCGTGATGACCTGACGTCGGGCGACATAGGGGTGGTCTGCTCGTTCGGCGCCGGGTACAGTGCCGGCTGCGTGGTGGTGCGCCGGCTGTGACCCACCCCCTATGAGAATCTTCAGGAGACGTAGCCGATGGTCGTGAAGCAGACCGGCTTTTTCACACGGGCCCTGGTCGCCATGTCGCTGTTGGCCATGCTGGCGGGCTGTGCCGGACGGATGGCGGTGGAGGATCGCCATCCCGACGACCCCTGGGAGGGTTTCAATCGCCGGGTGTTCGCCTTCAACGAGGCGGTCGACCGGGCCGTACTGCGGCCGGTAGCGCGCGGCTACCGCACCGTCACGCCACAGCCGGTGCAGACCGGGGTCGGCAACTTCTTCTCCAACCTCGGCGAGATCCGCACCGCGCTCAACAGCCTGCTGCAGGGCAAGCCGGCCAACGCCGGTCTCGCGACCTCGCGCTTCGTGATCAACTCCACGGTGGGTATTGCCGGTCTGTGGGACTTCGCCACCCATATGGGCATCACCGTACAGGACGAGGATTTCGGCCAGACCCTGGGCGTCTGGGGGGTATCGGAGGGGCCTTACCTGGTGTTGCCGTTCCTGGGCCCCAGCACGGTAAGGGACACCGCCGGCCTGCCGCTGGATACGGTGACCTATCCGCTCTACTACGTGGAAGACGACAAGGTGCGCTATGGCCTGACCGCGCTGCGTGTCGTCGACGTGCGCGCAGGCTTCCTCGATCAGGAGGAGTTGATCCGGGGGGACCGCTATGTCTTCATACGCGATGCTTACCTGCAGCGTAGACGCTTCGAAGTCAGCGACGGCGAGCTGGGCGACGACCCGTTCGCCAGCGATGAGTTCGACTTCGATTTCGATGACGCCGACTTCGACGATGCCTTCGAAGAACCCGAGAGCGACGATGCCGATATCGCCGATTGAGGTCTGAGCCGATGGATCTACCCAAGCCGTTGATTGGCGTTCTCGACGAGCCCGGTGCCTACCGGGACGCCCTGGCGGAGACCATCGCCCGGGACGGCCTGGCGGTGTTCGCCGCCGAGCGCCTCGAGGATCTGCCCAAGGAGACGGTCTTGGTGGTGGCCCATGCTCAGGCGATTCCCAGTCTGGCCTGGTCGAGCCTGACTGAGCGCTTGCCCACCGTGGTGGTGAGCGACTCGCGGCTCGATGCCGATCTGCTGACCGCCGTCGACGTGGGCCTGGTGGATTACGTGGTCGAGCCGATGCGTCATGGGCAGCTGTTGCGGCGCATGATCCGCAAGGCCATCGAGCTACGGCGGTTGGAAGATCAGCGCAAGCACGACCGTGAGCGACTCGCCCAGCTCAACGCGCACCTGGAAGAGTTGAACGAGAGCCTGGAGACGCACCTGGCGCTGCTGCGACTCGACCAGCAGGCCGGTGGGCAGATTCAGCGCAAGCTGCTGCCGCCTCACCCGCAGACCATCGAAGGGGTGACCTGCGATTACTGGCTGATTCCCTCGCTCTACCTGTCGGGAGATTTCCTCGATTTCCAGCGTCTGGACGATCGTCACATTCTTTTCTATTTTGCCGACGTGTCCGGCCACGGCGCCTCTTCCGCGTTCGTCACCGTGCTGCTCAAGTATCTGTTCAACCGCTGGTTGGCGGCCTGGGAGGCGGGCCAGCCGGCAGAGATGCCGGCGCGTTGGCTGGCGTCGCTCAACCGGGAATTGTTGGACACCGGGATCGGCAAGCACGCCACCCTGTTCGTTGGTGTCATTGACCGGCAGACCCGCGAGCTTCACTATTCGCTTGGCGCCCAACTGCCGAAGCCGCTGTTGGTAGCCGACGGGACGGTGAGCGAGCTGCCCGGTGAGGGTATGCCGGTGGGTCTGTTTCCGGACGTGGAGTATCCACGTTTGACGTATACGCTACCGTCGAACTTCCGGTTATGGTTGTGTTCGGATGGAATACTGGAGTGCCTGCCGGGCGAAACGCTCGACACGCGGCTCAGGGAACTCGAGCAACGTGTTTTGAACTGTGCCACGTTGGAGCGGCTTCGCGACAGCCTGATGCTGGACACTCCCCGCGACATCGATGCCGAAGGGGATGGCGGCGGACAGGAACTGCCCGATGACCTGACGATCATGATGTTGAGCGGATTTGGCAATGATCACGAATGAAGGCCGCGTCAAGGCGGCGTTCGACTCTGGTGTCTTCGTGCTCAAGCTGTGCGGTGACGTACGCTTGACGCTCTGCGCGACCCTCGACAGTCAGGCTCAGCAGCTGGCCCGAACGCCGGGGCTGCAGTCGCTGATAATCGACCTGCGCGAAGCCACCAACGTGGACTCTACCGCTCTGGGCTTCCTGGCCAAGGTCGCCATGGCGGTCAAGGACCACATCCTCTACAAGCCCACCATCGTGGTGGATAACCCCGATGTGCAGCGCATGCTCGAAGTGATGGGCTTCGCTCAGTTCTTCGCCATGGTGAAAGCGCCGCTGACCGAAACCTGTGAGCTGTGCGAGCTGCCTGAAATTCCCGCCGACATGGAAGAGATGCGCAAGCGCATCCTGGAAGCGCACCGCATCCTGATGCGCATGAACGAGCACAACCGGGAAGAGTTTCAACCGCTGGTGGAAATGCTCGAGGCGCAGGAGACCTCACACTCCCACAAGGATTGAGCTTCCCAGGGGCTGCCCAGACAGGACCAAGCCCCCAGGATAGACCCGCCTGCGGCCGGCATGGCGTCGCTGCCATGCCAACCGCACCCATCGTCGTCAAGCCGCTGCTCAGCCTTGACGCAGCTCGCCCAGCAGTTTCTCCAGCTTGCGCTGATCGTCGGCGAACTTGCGGATCCCCTCGGCCAGCTTCTCCGTGGCCATGGCGTCTTCGTTCATCGCCCAGCGGAACTCGGCTTCGTCCTGAGGCTCGGGCGGCGACGTCTCGGCGTCGACCGGCGACAGGCGGCGCTCGAGCCGGTCTTGGCGCTCTGCCAGCTCGCTGAGCAGGGCAGGCGAGATGGTCAGGCGGTCGCAGCCGGCCAGGGCCAGGATCTCACCGGTGTTGCGGAAGCTGGCGCCCATCACGATGGTCTTGTAGCCGTGCCCCTTGTAGTGCTCGTAGATGCGCTTGACCGACTTCACGCCGGGGTCGTTGTCGCCGCTGAAGTCGGCATCCGGCCATTTCTCGCGATTCCAGTCGAGGATGCGGCCGACGAAAGGCGAGACCAGGGTCACCCCGGCATCGGCGCAGGCCTGGGCCTGGGCGAAGCTGAACAGCAGGGTCAGGTTGCAGTGGATACCCTCGCGCTCGAGCTGGCGGGCGGCGCGAATGCCCTCCCAGGTCGAGGCGATCTTGATCAGGATGCGCTCGGCCCCGATGCCGTGGCGCTCGTAACGTTCGATCAGTGAGCGGGCGCGGGCCAGGGTCGCCTCGGTATCGAAGGAGAGCCGGGCGCTGACCTCGGTGGAGACGTAGCCGGGCACGAGACCGCTGATCTCGCTGCCGATCTCCACCGCCACGGCGTCCAGCGCATCGTCGATGTCGGTGGCCTGCCGGGCGATCTCTGCCAGCCGCTCGCGTCGGCCCTCATGCTGGGCTGCCTGCAGAATCAAGGAGGGATTGGTGGTCGCATCGGTGGGGGCAAAACGACGAATGGCATCGATGTCGCCGGTGTCGGCCACGACGGTACTCATCGTCTTGAGTTGGGTAAGCAGATCCTCGGCCATGGGACTCCCTTCGTCGGCGTGATGGTGTCATGTCACTTTAACAAGGCGGCGCTGCTTTCTGTACCCCGCAGGTGGGGTGGAGCATTGATGACGCGAGGCTGCCAGACATCGGCATGAAGGACAGGCTCGGACTCTGGAAGACTTTCCTGGGCTGCAGTGATGCGGAAGCGGCCGGCGTGGGCCTGCATGTGCTCGGCCTTCTCGCGCAGTGTGTGGGCACTTTGGGTAGAGAGAATCACCAACTGCTGGTTGTCCTGGGTGACCCTGGTCATGTCGTCCATGGCCTGGTTGAGCTGCGCGATGCCGTCATGCTGCTGATGTGACGCGCGTTCGATGTCCTCCATCAGTCGGTTGACTTCGTCGATTGCCTGCACGATCTCCGTCATGCCCTGATTGGCGTGGCTCGAGAGTTCGTTACCACGCCGAGTGCTGTTGCGGGAGGCGCCGAGAAGGTCGCGAATGCGGTGGGCGGCCTCGGCACTGCGAGAGGCCAGCGAGCGCACCTCGCCGGCAACGACGCCGAAGCCACGGCCCTGGTCGCCGGCCCGGGCGGCCTCCACCGATGCATTGAGCGCCAGGATGTTGGTCTGGAAAGCGATCGAGTCGATCAGGTCTACGATTGAGTTGACCTGGGTCGCGTGCTCGTGGATCTCTTCCATCGTCCTGATGAAGCGCTGCATCACGACTTCTCCCTGCTGCGCCTTGTCGAGAGCCGTATTGGTCAGTGTTCTGACCTGGTTGGCGCTTTCGGCATTGTCCGCCACGTTGTCGGTCAGCTCACGCAGGTGCGAGGCGGTCTTTTCGAGGGCTGCGCCCTGCTGGCGAGTGCGTACGGCAAGCGACTGGTTGCTCTGCGCCAATCGCTCGGCGCTGTCGAAGACGTGATGGCTGGTGTCGTGCAGATGGCTAACCGTCTCTACCAGCGATTGCTGCATGCCCGAAAGTTCGTGGAAGAGCTGTCTGATCTCCTTGAAGCCGCTGGCCACGACAGGCTCGGTCAGGTTGCCCTTGGCGATGGTGCGGAAATGGACTACGACGTTCTGCAGCGGGGTAAGAACGCAGCGCTGACCCAGCCAGGCCATGAGAACCAGGACGACGAGGGTCAGAGCGAGACCGGAGGTCAGCAGCCAGGTGAACAGCTGGGCCTGACCTTCCGCATGGTGCAGCAGCGCCACACCCTGTTGGTCGGCCAAGGCATAGAAGTGCCGCGCGCTCTCGGTCAGGGCTTGGCTGTTATCCACGGCTTCCAGGGTCAACTGCCGGTAGGCGCTGCGATCGCCTGCTCGTATGGCCATGAGCTGTTGCTGCATCGTTTCGATCAGCCTCGTGGCGTCAGCGTCGAGGGTATCGCGCAAGGCGCCATGCGGCGTAGAGCGTGTAGCTTCGAGGAAGGAAGTAAGGCTAGTCGTCATTTCTTCGAGTTCGGCTTCTATCGCTTGCAGAGCCGCCAACGGGTCACCCAAGGAGGGGCGCAGCTGTCGCTCCAGGGCGCGGTCCATGCGATTGAGCCCCTCGAGGCTGGCGATATGCATGCGGTTGAGCGTCGAAGCCTGCTCTACGTTGATCCGTTCGAGCGCGGCAAGGTCGAGCCGGCTCTGCTGCATCACTTTCCAGGTCAGCGAAGCGAAAGCCAGCAGCAGCAGGGTTACCAGACTCAGCATGGCAAGGCTGGTTCGACGGATGGAGAGGTTCTGAAGGCGCGTCACATGGTGCTCCCTGAAGGCGTCTGATCGAATTCAGGGAAAGGGTAAAGCGCTAATATTACATTCCATGACAAAGGCGGCTTCGCTTCGAGGCGATCTTCCCCAAGCATGCTAGTATCATTAGCGACCTATCTTTCTGCCACTCGAGCATAGGGAGTTGCCTTGACCCTGACGCCTGGACGAGTCTCTCTGCTGGTTGCCATCAATACCGCGCTGGCTCCCTTTGCCATCGATGCCTATTTGCCGGCCATGGGCGTGCTGGCGGCCAGCATCGGGGCCAGCATTCACCATACCGAGCTCTCGATCAGCGTGTTCATGGCCGGCTTCGCCATCGGCCAGCTGCTGTTCGGCCCGGTGTCAGACCGCCTGGGTCGCAAGCCGGTGCTGCTGTCGGGGCTGGTGGTGTTCCTGCTGGCCAGCCTGATGCTGGCCACGGTCGGCACCCTGACGGAGCTGCTCGCATGGCGTTTCGTGCAGGCTCTGGGCGGTGGGGCCTGCGTGGTCAATTCGGCAGCCATCGTGCGCGACTGTTTCAGCGGCAAGCAGGCGGCGAGCGTCATCTCCACCATGGCGATGATCATGATGCTGGCGCCGTTGGTGGCGCCGCTGTTCGGTAGTGCCTTGTTATATTTGTCCGGCTGGCGCGTGATCTTCGTCTTCCTGGCGGGCTACGCGGCGTTTCTGCTGTGGCTGATGTCCACCCAACTGCCCGAGACGCGCGATCCGAATCAGCCTGTGGCATCCTTTCCTCAGGTATTGCGCAACTACGTCAGCGTGGTGCGCCATCGAGAGGGGTTGGGCTACATCTTCGCGGTGTCGGCCTCGTTTGGCGGCCTGTTCGCCTTCGTCACCGCGTCGCCCTTCGTCTACATGGAGCACTTCGGCCTGTCGCCGGCCGTCTATCCCTTCGTGCTGGGGGCCAACGTGATCTTCATCGCGCTTTCCAATCGGCTCAACATCCACCTGTTGAAGTCGCGTACGCCGCTGCAGAATCTCTACCTGGGACTCGCCATCCAACTGGTGGCGGCGGGTAGCCTGGTGACGACCGTACTGACCGGGATGGCCTCGCTGCCGATGGTAGTGGCCCTGGTGATGCTCTATTCAGGCATGATCGGGCTGATCTCGCCCAATGCCATGGCGCTGCTGCTGGATCACTTCGGCCACATGAGCGCCACGGCCACGGCGCTGATGGGGGCGGCCAAGTTCGGCTCCGCGGCGCTGGCGGGGGTGATGGTAGGCGCCTTCGAGATCGAGAGCCTGTGGCCCATGGTACTGACCATGCTGGTGGCCTCGCTGTTCGGCAACGTCATGCTGTCGCGGCTGGCCGGGCGCCCCGTGCATGCCTGACGCCTTCCTTCTGTGGCTCGACATGGCGCCGATCACCTGGCTCGGCTGTGCCCTGGTATTGGCGCTTGGGGCCTTCGTCCAGCGTGCCACAGGCTTCGGCCTGGCGGTGGTCGGCGCGCCGCTGCTGCTGATGCTCGAGCCGCGTCTGGTACCGGTGATACTGGTGCTGTTCGGCTTCACCGTGTCGTTGATGACGGTGCGTCATTACCGTCACGAGGTGCAGATCGGTGAGATCGGTATGGCGCTGATCGGGCGCCTTCCCGGCAATGCCCTGGGCCTGTGGCTGCTGCTCGCCGCCCCCATGGTGCTGTTGGAAAAGCTGATTGCCTTCAGCGTGCTGTTCGCCGTGGCGGTTACGCTGTTTCGTTTCCGCCTGCCGGTCAACCGAGCGAGCCTGTTCGGTGCCGGCGTGGTCTCGGGTATCTTCGGCACCGTGGCGGCCATCGGCGGGCCGCCCATGGTGCTGCTGATGCACGGCCTATCGCCGGATCGGCTGCGTGGCAATCTGGCGGCCTTCTTCATCATCACCTCCAGCCTGACGCTGGTGACTCTGGCGCTGGCCGGTCAGGTACGTCTGTGGCATCTGGGGCTGGCGCTCACCTTTTTGCCGGCGGTGCTGGCCGGCAACGCCCTGGCTGATCGTATCGCCCACAAGCTAGACCGGCGTCGCCTGCAGGGCGCTTCACTCGCCTTGTGTACGCTAGCGGCAGTGGGGCTGCTGCTGTAATTCGTTACGTTCCGTTCACGTGTCATCTTTCTGCAATCAAGCATCTCCAGAATCTCTCTTGCGAATGGCCCTCGGGCCAAGACGACACTGCCAGGCCGTGGGGTCTGTCGGATCAAAACGCAGAGAGGATCGTGAAGATGAGCTTCAAGAAGAGCACGCTGAGCATGGCGATCGCCGCTTCCCTTGCCGCCGGTCTGTCGACCGCCGCCCAGGCCCGTGACACCATCCAGATCGCCGGTTCCTCCACCGTGCTGCCCTTTGCCAGCATCGTTGCCGAGGAGTTCGGTGGCTCCTTCCCGCAGTTCAACACCCCGGTGGTCGGTTCCGGAGGTTCCGGCGGCGGTCTGCGCCAGTTCTGTCAGGGCGTCGGCGAGAACACCATCGACATCGCCAACTCCTCCCGGGCCATCCGCTCTGGCGAGCTCGAGAACTGCGCCGCCAATGGCGTCAACGACGTGCTCGAGGTCATGTTCGGCTATGACGGCATCGTCTTCGCATCGCGCGCCGACCGCGGTGAGTTCGCCCTGACCCCGCAGCACGTCTTTGCCGCTGCCGCCGCCCAGATTCCTCAGGACGGCCAACTGGTCGCCAACCCCTATACCCGTTGGTCCGAGATCGACAGCAACCTGCCCGATCAGGAGATCGTGCTGGTCATCCCGGCCTCCAACCACGGCACCCGTGAAGTCTTCGAAGAGAAGGTGCTGCACGCCGGCTGCGACAGCTACGCCGAGATCGAGGGCGATGCCTGTAACAACCTGCGCGGCGACGGTCGCATCATCGAGATCGCCGGTGACTACACCGAGACCCTGGCGCGTCTGGACGCCCAGGCCGATGCTGTGGGCGTGTTCGGTCTGAGCTTCTACGACCAGAACCGCGACCGCCTGCAGGTGGCTACCGTCGACGGCGTTACGCCGAGCCTGGAGACCATCGGCTCCGGCGAGTATCCGGTGTCGCGTCCGCTGTTCTTCTATGTCAAGGGTGAGCATCTCGACGTGATTCCCGGCCTGGCCGAGTACACCGAGTTCTTCCTCAGCGATGCCATCTCCGGCTTCGGTAGCCCGCTGGAAGACGCCGGTCTGATACCGATGGATGACGACGAACGTGCCCAGGCGCTGGAGCAGTTCCAGGCGCGCACCGTGGTCTCCGCCGAGTAAGAGGGTTGCAGTAACGGGGAGCGGTAGCCGCCGCTCCCCGACTCGGACTCAAGAGCGCGAGATGGAGAGACGATGAATCTTGTCTTGATCGCTACCGTGTTGATCGTGATGGCCATGGCCTATCAGGTCGGGCTGTCCCGCAGTAGGGCGGTAGCAGACGGTGGGGTGCGGCTGCATTCCCGCCCCGGATATTACGGCGTGCTGGTCGCCCTCTGGTGTGGGCTGCCGGCACTGCTGCTTTTTGGCGTCTGGCTACTGCTGCAGGATGCCATCGTCGAGGTGCTGGTCGTTCAGCAATTACCGGCTGAGCTTGCCGCATTGAGTGAGCGTGAGATGCAGGTGCTGCTGCGTCGCATCGGGGCGCTGGCCTCGGGGCAGGGCGTGAGCGGTGAGGTGCAGGCCTACGAGGTTGCCGCCGCTCAGCAGATGGCTCGCCTCGAAAGCATGGGGCGGCTGGCCATGATCGCGGCCATGGCCGTGCTGGCCGTCGTCGGCCTGGTCACGGCGCAGCGGCGTGTCTCGCCGCAGCTTCGTGCGCGCAACCAAGTCGAACGGGTGATAACGGCACTGCTGGCGCTGAGTTCCGGCGTCGCCATCCTGACCACGGTGGGTATCGTGCTGTCGCTGGTGGGCGAGGCGCTCCACTTCTTCCGCTACATCAGCCCTGCGGAGTTCTTCTTCGGTACCGTATGGAACCCCCGCTTCAGCACCTCCGGGGTAGGCCAGCAGGGCGAGTTCGGGCTGTTGCCGCTGCTGTGGGGTACGCTCATGGTCAGCGCCATTGCGCTGCTGGTGGCGATACCCCTGGGGCTGATGACGGCCATCTACATGGCCGAGTATGCGCCGCCGTGGCTGCGCAACGTGGCCAAGCCGATCATCGAGGTGCTGGCAGGCATCCCGACCATCGTATACGGCTTCTTCGCCCTGATCGTGATCGGCCCGTTCCTGTCCGGGCTGGGCGACATGCTGGGAATCGGCATTCGTGCCACCAGCGCGCTGACGGCGGGCCTGGTGATGGGGATCATGATCATTCCCTTCGTCTCTTCGCTCTCCGACGACATCATCACCCAGGTGCCGAAATCGCTGCGCGACGGCGCCCTGGGGCTCGGTGCTACCAAGTCGGAGATGATTCGCCAAGTCGTGCTGCCCGCCGCGCTGCCGGGCATCGTCGGTGCTTTTCTGCTGGCTGCCAGTCGCGCCATCGGCGAGACCATGATCGTGGTGTTGGCTGCCGGCAACAACCCGGTGCTGCATGCCAATCCTTTTGAGGCTATCTCCACCATCACCGTGACCATCGTCAACCAGTTGACCGGCGACATGGACTTCTCCAGCCCGCAGTCGCTGGTGGCGTTCGCGCTTGGTCTTACGCTGTTCGTCATCACTCTGGGGCTCAATGTGATCGCCCTGGTGGTGGTACGTAAATACCGTCAGCAATATGAGTGACGCCCTGTGACCGCTACCAATTTCGACATTGCCGATACCAGACGCCGCGCACGGCTCGATACCATCCAGCGTTCACTGAACGCCCGACATGCCCGCGAGCGTCGCTTCAGGTTCATGGGGCTGGCTGCCGTCGTCACCGGCCTGGTGCTGGTGGCGATTCTGTTCACCAGCATTCTGGCACGCGGGCTGCCGGCCTTCTGGCAGGCCACCCTCTATCTCGACGTCTACCTCGACCCCGAGGTCATCCAGGTAGACGAGCGGCCGGTGCGCGAGACAGGGGAGAGCCCGGCCCAGTTTCGGGAGCGTGAACTCGCCTGGCTGAATCAGCTTGGCCTGGTCAACTGGAATGCGCTGATCGACGAGGCGCTCAAGGCCCACCTGCCGGGAGAGATCGAGTCGCGCCAGGCGCGTGACCTGCGCGCCCTGGTGGCCACCGGTGAGCGCTTCGCGCTGCGCGAGCGGGTGGTCGCGAACCCCGAACTGATCGGACAGACCATCAATGTCAAGATGCTGGCCAGCGCCAACGTGGACGTCTGGCTGAAGGGGAACATCGACCGTAACCTTCCGGATCACCGCCAGCAGCTGAGCGCCCAGACCCGCGAGTGGGCGGATCATCTGGAAGCGCAGGGAGTGATTCGCAACGCCTTCAGCACGGCGCTGTTCCTCAATACCGATTCGCGCAGCTCGCCAGCCTCGGCGGGTCTGGCCGGTGCCTTCATGGGCTCGCTGTTCATGATGCTGATCGTCATCGCATTGTCGATACCGCTGGGGGTGGCCAGTGCCATTTACCTAGAGGAGTTCGCGCCCAGGAACCGCCTGACCGATCTCATCGAGATCAACATCAATAACCTGGCGGCAGTGCCTTCGATCATCTTCGGCCTGCTGGGGGCGGCGATCTTCATCGGCTATCTGCGCCTGCCGCTTTCCGCGCCGCTGGTGGGCGGCCTGGTGCTTACGCTGATGACGCTGCCCACCATCATCATCGCCACGCGTTCGGCGCTGCGCGCGATTCCGCCATCGATTCGCCAGGCGGCGCTGGGCATCGGTGCGTCGCGGGTGCAGACGGTGTTCCATCACGTGCTGCCGCTGGCGCTGCCCGGCATCCTGACCGGCTCGATCCTGGGGGTGGCCCAGGCGCTGGGGGAGACGGCACCGCTGCTGCTGATCGGCATGAACGCCTTCGTCGCCAACGTGCCCAGCTCGCCCATGGACCAGGCCACGGCGCTGCCGGTGCAGATCTACCTGTGGCAAGGCAACGAACTACGCAACTTCTTCGAGGCACGCACCTCGGCGGCCATCATCGTGCTGCTGGGGCTGATGCTGAGCCTCAATGCGACGGCCATCTGGCTGCGCAAGAAATTCGAGACGAGGTGGTAACCATGACTGTATCCGTCACCGTGCCAACGGCCATGAACAAGCGCGCGGCGCAAGCGGCGAGCGTCAAGATGAGCGCCCGCGGCGTCAAGGTCTTCTACGGCGAGAACGAGGCGCTGCACGGCATCGATCTCGATATCATGGAGCATGAGGTGATCGCTTTCATCGGTCCGTCGGGCTGCGGCAAGTCGACCTTCCTGCGCTGCCTGAACCGCATGAACGACACCATTGCGGGGAGTCGCGTCGAGGGCCAGGTGACTCTCGACGGCAACGACATCTACGACCCCTCGCTCGACGTGGTGCTGCTGCGTGCCCAGGTCGGCATCGTGTTCCAGAAGCCCAATCCCTTCCCCAAGTCGATCTACGAGAACATCGCCTACGGCCCGCGCCTGCACGGTCTGGCCCGGCGCCGTGCCGAACTCGACGACATCGTCGAGAGCAGCCTGCGGCGTGCCGGGCTGTGGGACGAGGTGAAGGACCGCCTCAACGAGCCCGGTACCAGCCTCTCCGGCGGTCAGCAGCAGCGCCTGTGCATTGCGCGCACCATTGCGGTGAGCCCCGAGGTGATCCTGATGGACGAGCCCTGCTCGGCCCTCGATCCCATCGCTACTGGCAAGATCGAGCAGCTCATCGATGAGCTGAGCGAGAGCTACACCATCGTCATGGTGACCCACAACATGCAGCAGGCAGCGCGGGTGGCGCACAAGACGGCCTTCTTCCACCTGGGCGACCTGGTCGAAGTGGGCGATACCGACGACATTTTTACCAACCCACGCGAGCAGCGCACCCACGACTACATTACCGGTCGTTTCGGCTAGGCTGGGGTGCAGGCTCGAGGCGAACGCTGACGCCCGGGACGCCACTTCGCTAGAATGGGGGCTCCTATCGCGCCGTTGGAGACGTCTCGTGCCCGAGCTCGATCCCGTTCGCCTCTTCAAATGCCTTGCCGACGAGACCCGCCTGACGCTGACTCTGCTGATTCGTGAGGAAGGGGAGCTGTGCGTCTGCGAGATGACTCACGCCCTGCAAGAGTCGCAGCCCAAGGTCTCGCGGCACCTGGCTCAGCTGCGCGCCTGCGGGCTGCTCAGCGACCGCCGCGAGGGGCAGTGGGTCTACTACCGCATCTCCGATGCGCTGCCGGGCTGGGTGAGCGAGGTGCTGGCGGCGGCAGATACAGGTATGCAAAGCCGCCTGGTCGAGTTCCAGCAGCGCCTGCAGGGCATGGGGAATCGGCCCGAGCGGAGAGCCGCTCTCTGCTGATTCGGCTTCATGCCTGCCGTGCCGGCGCGGGCTCTGCCGAACCGCTCACGCCACGCAGCGCCCACAGGCCGAGGATCGGTCCCGGCAGCAGCCACCACAGCACCCAGAGCTCCTGCAGCGACCACAGCGTGGTGGTCAGCGAGATGGCGGGAATGGTGAGTGCGAAGCCGATGGCGTTCATCACCGCCAGGGTGGAGCCTACCCGCTCGCGGGGAGCCGCCGCGGCGGCCAGGGCGGAGAACTGCGGCGAGTCGGCGATTACCGTGAATCCCCACAGGAACAGCAGTGCCAACAGCAGGCCCGGCGGAGCCCAGGCCAGCAGCGGGTAGATCAGACAGAGCACGCCGGAGGCCGTCAGTGCCCAGCGCGCCACCCACAGGCTGCCCAGCCGCCGGCTCAGCGCACCGCCCCCCACGCAGCCCGCCAGTCCCAGCGCAATGATGCCGAAGGAGAGCCAGGCCACCAGATCGGTGGGGGCCATGAGCCGTTCGACTTCGCGCATGACCAGGAAGGGCGTCAGCATCCAGAAGGCGTAGAGTTCCCAGCAGTGACCGAAGTAACCGCCGGCCACGGCGCGAAAGCGTTTTGCGCCCAAGGCGGCGAGGCCTTCGGAAAGCCGCGCCTTGCCTGCGGAAGGCGGCAGGTGCGGGCCGTCGCCGAGCCGCAGCACCATGGCGCCGCCCAGCAGGGCCAGCAGCGAGGCGCCCAGCAGCGGCCACTCCCACGGCATGCCCAGGGTTCCACCGCGCAGCAGATGCGGCATGGAGGTACCGAGAGTCAGCATGCCCACCAGCCAGGAGAGTGCCGCTCCGGTGTGCTTGGGCGTCCAGCCGATCACCAGCTTCATGCCCAGCGGGTAGATGCCGGCCAGGCACAGTCCGGTGACGAAGCGCAGCAGCACCGCCAGCGGAAACTGGGTAGCCGCCAGCACGAAGGCGCCATTGACCAGCGCGCCGGCCAGGCAGGAGGCGGCGAAGATGCGGCTGGCGCGAAAGCGGTCGGCAAGCCCGGTGGTGGCGATGAACAGGGTGCCGCAGATGAAGCCCGCCTGTACGGCGAGCGTCAGCCGGCCCAGGTCGACCTCGGAGAAGCCGAGATCCCGCGACAGCGAGAGTCCTACCCCGTTGACGGAGAACCACAGCGAGGTGCCGCACAGCTGGGCGAAGACGATGACGGTGAGCGCATGGCGCTGCAATGAGGTGGCGTTCATGCTTGCATCTTCATTGCGCCCCTTCGGCGAGGCAAGCCGCCATTCGTCGGTCTCAGGCCGGGGAGAAGCGATGGCGGGTGCGGTTGGCGATGCGCACCAGGGCCAGCATCAGCGGTACCTCCACCAGCACGCCGACCACGGTGGCCAGCGCCGCGCCGGACTGCAGGCCGAACAGCGCGATGGCCACCGCCACCGCCAGCTCGAAGAAGTTGCTGGCGCCGATCATGGCCCCGGGGGCGGCCACGTTGTGCGGTACCTTCCAGGCCTTGGCCCAGCCATAGGCGATGTAGAAGATCAGGAAGGTCTGCACGATCAGCGGAATGGCGATCAGCACGATGTGCAGCGGGTTGGCGAGAATCACGTCGCCCTGGAAGGCGAACAGCAGCACCAGGGTGACGATCAGGCCGATGGGAGTGATCGGCCCGATCCGCTTCATGAAGACATTGTCGTACCACGCGTTGCCGCGCCGGGCGATCAGGGTGCGGCGCGTCAGGTAGCCGGCCGTGAGCGGGATGACGATGTAGAGAAACACCGACAGCGCCACGGTATCCCATGGCACCTGGATGTTGGAAACGCCAAGCAGCAGCACCACGATGGGAGCGAAGGCGAACAGCATGATCAGGTCGTTGAGCGAGACCTGTACCAGGGTGTAGGCGGCGTCGCCGCGGGTCAGGGTGCTCCAGACGAAGACCATGGCGGTACAGGGCGCGGCGCCGAGCAGGATCGCTCCGGCCAGGTATTGCTGGGCCAGCGGCTCGGGGATCCACGGCCGGAACAGCACCATTAGGAAGAACCAGGCGATGGCGAACATGGTGAAGGGCTTGATCAGCCAATTCACCGTGGTGGTGATGACGAGTCCCTTGGGCTGGCGGCGAACGCCGAGTACCGCGGCAAAATCGATCTGCGCCATCATCGGGAAGATCATGGCCCAGATCAGAATGGCCACCGGAATCGATACCTGGGCGACCTCGAATCGTGCCAACGTCTCGGGTATGGCCGGGGCGAACTGGCCAAGCAGTACGCCCGCGACGATGGCCAATGCCACCCACACGGAGAGAAAGCGTTCGAAGCGTCCCATGCCTTCGGCAGAGGAAGGCGCCTGGGGGAGGGTGTCCTCGGACATGTGTCGCTCCTGCGCGAGATGGGCTTGGCGAAAGATATATGGTTTTCCATATATGAGCAACGCCAGCCGGCGTGTCGAACCCGGTGCCTGCGCTGTTATGATTCGGCCAGTACCGATGATGGGGAAGCGATTTGGGCTCAACCGAACCTCTGCGGCTTGCTGGCGTCGGCATCGGCGCGCTGAGCGATATCGATCTCGGGATAGCGCCCGGCGAGATCGGCTGCATCTCCGGCGCCAGCGGCTCGGGCAAGAGCCGGTTGCTGCGCGCCGTGGCCGATCTGGAACCTCACGCCGGCGAGGTGTGGCTGGGTGAGCAGGCCCAGTCGCAAACGCCGGGGCATGTCTGGCGCCGCCAGGTGATGCTGGTGCCGGCCGAGAGTCACTGGTGGGAGGAGAGGGTGGGGGAGCACTTCGCCAAGCGTCCCGCAGAGAGCGAGCTCGAGGCGCTGGGCTTCACGCCCGATACCCTAGAATGGCAGGTGAGCCGACTCTCCACCGGCGAGAAGCAGCGCCTTGGGCTGCTGCGGGCGGTGAGCCTCGAGCCGCGGGCGCTGCTGCTCGACGAGCCGACCGCCAATCTGGATGACGCCACCAGCGAGCGGGTGGAAGCCTGGCTGGTCGCGCGTATCCGCTCCCGCGGCTGGCCCACCCTGTGGGTGGCCCACGACCGCGACCAGATCGCCCGCGTGGGGAGCAGCCATTGGCGTATCGAGCAGGGATGGCTGACGCAGGAGAGTCTGGCATGGATGTGATCGAGCTCTCCTGGTGGCAGCTGGCCCTGGCGGCACTGATGGTGGTGGCACTTGCCGCATGCACCGCCGCCATGCGCCTGGGCATGAGCCGCAGCCTGCTGGTTGCGGCACTGCGCACCGTCATTCAGCTGGCACTGGTGGGCCTGGTACTGGAGGCGCTGTTCGCCGCCGAGCGGCTGGTGTGGGTGGTGCTGATGGCGCTGGCGATGCTGCTGATCGCCGGACGCGAGGTGATGGCGCGCCAGAAGCGCCGGCTGCTGGGCGGCTGGGCCTTCGGCATCGGCACGCTGTCGATGTTTCTCTCCTCGTTCACCGTTGCCGTGCTGACGCTGACCGTGATCATCGGCCCCGAGCCCTGGTACCGGCCGCAGTACGCCATACCGCTGCTGGGCATGCTGCTCGGCAATACCATGACCGGCGTCGCCCTGGCGCTGGATCGGCTGACCGATACCGCCTGGCGTCAGCGCGGCGTGATCGAGAACCGGCTGATGCTCGGCCAGCCTTGGCAGGAGGCGATCGGCGACATTCGTCGCGAGGCGATGCGCAGTGGCTTGATGCCGATGATCAACGCCATGGCCGCGGCGGGCGTGGTCAGCCTGCCGGGCATGATGACCGGCCAGATCCTCGCCGGCACCGCGCCGGGCCTGGCGGTGAAGTACCAGATCCTGATCATGTTCGCGATCACGCTGGGCACCGGCTTCGGCACCCTGGCGGCGGTCTCGGCGGGCAGCCGCCGGCTGTTCGATTCCCGCGAGCGGCTGCGGCTGGACCGGCTTTCGAGCCCACGATCCTAGCCCAATGGCGGCTCAACACCTGCACATGAAAACGCCCGCCCCTGTCGAGGAGGCGGGCGTCGTCGGTGGCGCTCGATCAACCGATCAGTTTCTAATCCACGAGTTCGACGGCCACCGCGGTGGCTTCGCCGCCGCCGATGCACAGGCTGGCGATACCGCGCTTGCCGCCCTTGGTGCGCAGGGCGTGGATCAGGGTCGCGATGATGCGCGACCCGGTGGAGCCGATGGGGTGGCCCTGGGCGCAGGCACCGCCGAAGACGTTGACCTTGTCGTGCGGAATGTCGAGCCCGTCCATGGCCAGCAGCGTGACCACGGCGAAGGCCTCGTTGATCTCGAACAGGTCGACGTCGGCCACGCCCCAGCCCAGCTTCTTCATCAGCTTGTCGATGGCGCCCACCGGGGCGATTGTGAACTCGCTGGGGTGCTGGGAGTGGGTGCTGTGACCCAGCATACGGGCCAGCGGCTTGCTGCCGAGCCGGTCGGCCGCGGCCTGACTGGCCAGGATCAGCGCCGAGGCACCGTCGGAGATGGAGCTGGAGTTGGCCGCGGTGATGGTCCCGTCCTTGGCAAAGGCGGGGCGCAGCTGGCGGATCTTGTCGAGCTTGGCCTGGAACGGCTGCTCGTCGTGCTCGACCACGCTTTCACCCTGACGGCCGGTGACGGTGACAGGGGCCATCTCGGCCATGAGATGGCCGGCATTGGTGGCCGCCATGGCCCGCTCCAGCGAGGCGATGGCGAAGTCGTCCAGGCGCTCGCGGGAATAGCCGCGCTGGCTGGCGATCTCCTGAGCGAACACGCCCATCAGCTTGCCGGTTTCGGCGTCTTCCAGGCCGTCGAGGAACATGTGATCCTTCAGCTCGCCATGGCCCAGACGGTAGCCGGTGCGCGCCTTGGTCAGCACGTGCGGCGCGTTGGACATCGACTCCATGCCGCCGGCCAGGATCACCTCGCCGCTGCCGGCGCGGATCAGGTCGTGGGCCAGCATGGCGGCCTTCATGCCCGAGCCGCACAGCTTGTTGATGGTAGTGGCGCCGATGCCGTCGGGAATGCCGGCCTGACGCATGGCCTGGCGAGCCGGCCCCTGCTTGACCCCAGCCGGCAGCACGCAGCCCATGATGCCTTCATCGATGCTGTCGGCCTCGATACCGGCTCGCTCGATGGCGGCACGAATCGCCGTGGCGGCGAGCTCGGGTGCCGTGAGACTGGCCAGGCTGCCGAGCATGCCGCCCATGGGCGTGCGGGTGGCGGAAAGAAAGACGATATCGTTGGGGCTGCTCATGGTGGCGGTCTCCTGGTATTGCTGGGATGGTTTGTCGTTGTCGCGAGCCGGTCTAGCGCCAAGGCCGTCTCTGGCATGTATTCTCACGTTTTCGCAGCGCCGTCTCGACGCTAGTCGCGTTGACCTCTTTGCGCCGCTGTGTTCTTCTCAAGATCAACCAAGCAAGCGCTAGTGTAAACCCGATGAATGTCGTTAACGAGTCCCCACGCCGCAAGGAATTGACCCGTCTGGCCGCGCAATTGTTCGTTCAGGAGGGGTTCGACCGTACCACCGTGCGCATGCTGGCCCAGGAGATGGGCATCAAGTCCGGCAGCCTGTTCCATCACTTCCGCGACAAGCAGGAGATCCTCGCGGCGGTAATCGAGGAGGGCACCCAGAACGCTCTGGCACTGGCGCGTCAGGCGCTCGAAGAGTGCGGCGACTCGGCCGGCGAAAGGCTGCATGCCATGGCCAGGGCGCATCTGCAGACGCTGTTGACCGACCGCAATGCGCACGTCGTCGCGCTCTACGAGTGGCGGCGGCTGGATGCTGCATCGCGGGATCATCTCAGCCATCTGCGAGATGCCTACGAAGAGCTGTGGGAGCAGGTCATCGACGAGGCCCTGGCGGCCGGTCTGATACACGGCGACCGCTTCCTCGTCTCGCGCTTCGTCATGGGGGCGCTCAACTGGACGGTGCGCTGGTACGACCCCGAAGGCGCACGCAAACCCGAAGACCTGGCCCATGAGCTGGTCGCGATGATCACCACGTCAGCCCACACCCCGCCTGGGCTGTCGACCAAGGTCTAGCCCTTACCCCTCGCTAGAGGGGTTGCCCCGCCCCGAGTTTGCTTCTAGCTTGTACCTAGCGCTTGCTAGGTTGACGCTTACGTCAACTGCATCTAAGCAGAAGAGATCCAAACGGAATGGAACGGCGAACCGGCCTCGACACTGACGAAGCGTCGAGGCGGCGCATCAACAACAAGCACAACTCGGCACAAGAGGGCAGTCAATGAGCACGCAATCGCTTCCTGAGTATTCCGCCTTTATGGAGCGCTTCTCCATCGACGAGGTCATCGCACGTCTCGACGATCACGCCGATGGCAAGTTCAACGCTTTCGAATCCTGCTGTGGCCGCCACCTGCGCGCCGGCCGTGGCGAGGTAGTGGCGCTGGTGCACGAGGATATTCAGGGCAACGTCAATCGGCGTACCTATGCCGAGCTGGAAGCCGAGAGTGCCCGGCTCGCCGGCTGGTTCGCCGAGCGCGGTCTGGGGGTTGGCGACCGCATCGCCTGCATGCTGCCGCGCTCCCCCGAGCTGCTGGTGGCGGTGCTGGCCACCTGGCGCATCGGGGCGGTCTATCAACCGCTGTTCACCGCCTTCGGCCCCGATGCCGTCGACTACCGCCTGGGCCGGGCCGATACCAGGCTGGTGATCACCGACCACGCCAACCGCTTCAAGTTCGACGGTCTCTCCCAGTGTCCACCGGTGCTGGCCGTGGGCGGGCCGAGCGAAGGGCACGGCGACGATCTCGACTGGGACGAGGCGCTGTCCCATTCGCCGATCCAGGCCAACCCGCCGCGGCTCTCGCCGGAGGCGCCGTTTCTGCAGATGTTCACCTCGGGCACCGTGGGCAAGCCCAAGGGGGTGGCGGTGCCGCTCTCCGGCATGCCGGCCTTCGCCCTCTACATGGAGTTGGCCATCGACCTGCGCGAGAGCGACCGCTTCTGGAACATGGCCGACCCGGGCTGGGCCTACGGACTCTACTACGCCATTGCCGGGCCGCTGCTGCTGGGGGTGACCACGCACTTCTGCGAGGCGGGCTTCAGCGCCGAAGGGGCGCTGGCCTTCATGCAGCGTCACCGCATCACCAACTTCGCCGCGGCCCCCACCGCCTATCGCCTGATGAAGGCCTCGGGGCTGTTCGACAGCGCCCACGAGAGCCTCGAGCTGCGCGTGGCCAGCTCCGCCGGCGAGCCGCTCAACACCGAGGTGGTGACCTGGGTCGAGCGCTCGCTGGGCTGCCCGGTGATGGATCACTACGGCCAGACCGAGACCGGCATGACCTGCTGCAATCATCATGCGCTCGGGCATCCCAAGCACGTCGGGGCCATGGGCGTGCCCATGCCCGGCTATCGCCTGGCCATTCTCGACGCCGAGTACAACGAGCTGCCGCCGGGCGAGCCGGGTGTGCTGGCAGTGGACATCGAGCGTTCGCCGGCGCACTTCTTCCAAGGCTATACCTGGCAGGAGAAGCACCCCTTCGCCAAGGGCTACTACCTCACCGGCGACGTGGTGATCCGCAACGAGGACGGCACCTTCCAGTTCGCCGGCCGCGACGACGACATCATCACCACCGCCGGCTACCGCGTGGGCCCCACCGACGTGGAGAACACCGTGCTCACGCATCCGGCGGTGGCCGAGTCCGCCGCGGTGGGCCAGCCCGACGAGATTCGTGGCGAAATCATCAAGTCCTACGTGGTGCTACGCGAGGGCTTCGAGGCGAGCGACGAACTGGCCGAGGAGATCCGCCAGCGCGTGCGCGAACGGCTCTCCACCCATGCCTTCCCGCGGGTGATCGAGTTCGTCGATACCCTGCCCAAGACACCCAGCGGCAAGATACAGCGCTTCAAGCTGCGCGCCGATGCCGCCGAGAAGGCGGAGGCGGCGGCAGCCAAATGAACCGGGAGACAACCCAATGCAAGTGAAGGACCGTACCTTTCTGATCACCGGCGCCGCCTCCGGACTGGGGGCGGCCACCGCCGAGCGCCTGGTGGCCGGCGGCGGGCGGGTGGTGCTGTGCGACCTGAGCGAGGCCGTCGAGGCCCATGCCGAAAAGCTCGGTGAGGCCGCCCGCGCGCTACGCGGCGACGTCACCTCGGCGGCCGACATTCAGGCGGCGGTGGACGCCGCCGTCGCTCTGGGGGGCGAGACGGGCCTGGCCGGGGTGGTGCACTGCGCCGGCGTGGTCAGCGTGGCCAAGCTGGTCGACCGCGAAGGCAACCCGGCCGACCTGGACGCCTACGCGCGCACGGTACAGATCAATCTGGTCGGCACCTTCAACGTCATGCGTCTGGCGGCTGCGGCCATGGCGAAAAACGCACCGAGCGAGGACGGCGAGCGCGGGGTGATCGTCAACACGGCCTCCATCGCCGCCTTCGACGGCCAGGTGGGACAGTGCGCCTACAGCGCCTCCAAGGCCGGGGTGGTGGGCATGAGCCTGCCGGCGGCACGCGAGCTGTCGCGCCACGGCATCCGCGTGATGGCGATTGCTCCCGGGGTGTTCCAGACGCCGATGATGAGCGAGATCCCCGACGAGGCCGCCAAGGCACTGGCCGCCTCGGTGCCGTTTCCTAAACGGTTGGGTCATCCCGACGAGTTTGCCCGCCTGGCCGAGCAGATCATCGCCAATCCCATGCTCAACGGCGAAGTGATACGCCTCGACGGCGGCATCCGCATGCAGTGAGCGTTGGTAGCGCTGCCTTGGCAGGCTACTTGTCGGCGCGTTAGCGTAGGATGCACGACAAGCCGTAACAGGAACGCCTGCCATGCCCAGCCAGGAGATCGGCACTGACCTCGAACTCGAGAGTCAGCTCTGTTTCACGCTGTACTCCACTTCACTGTTGATGACCAAGTTCTACAAGCCCCTGCTCAAGGGGCTTGGCCTCACCTATCCGCAATATCTCGTTCTCCTCACCCTGTGGCAGCAGGATGGCCAGAGCGCCGGGGCCATCAGCCGGCGCCTGATGACCGACACCGGCTCGCTCACCCCTGTGTTCAAGCGGCTGGAAGCCGAGGGGCTGCTGCGGCGGGTGCGCAACCGGCGCGACGAACGGGTCGTCGAACTGTTTCTCACCGAGCGGGGCAGGGCGTTGCAGGTGCAGGCACAGGAAATTCCCGGTTGCGTGGTCATGGCCAGCGGCCAGCCGCAGGAAGAACTCGAAGAGCTGAAGGTGCGGCTCGAGGCGCTGCGAGACAGACTTTACGACGCCATGCCCTGAAGCCATGCCCTGAAAGAAAGCCGGGAGCGAGCCCTGCATGCCGGGCTAGAGGGATGCCGCACTGTGGGCGGCTTTCGCGTATATCACTTGTGCACAATAAATTTGTGCATTGCTCTATGGCGCAAATGATAATGGTATGCAAGGAAAGGTGCCGTAGGGCTCGACTTTGCCGCTCTGCCGAACGCTGGCGCAACCTCACCGGCGCCTCTCGAACCCATACACCCTCGAGCTGCCTGATAGGGTCGCGAGTGCCGGAACGACATGGCAGAAGAAAGATTAAAACGAGCGCTTGACTCGGCGCTTCATGCGAGCTAGTTTCAAACACATGTTTGAAAGCGGCCGCCGCTGCTTTCCCTCGCCCGGCTTCAGGCGACCCGTTTCGGCGACCTTTCTGGAGAGTAGAAATGCCCGATTATCAGGCCCCCCTGCGCGACCTTCGTTTCGTGATGGACGAAATGCTGGACTATCCCGCTCACTATGCCCGCTTGCCGGGTGGTGAAGACGCGACGCCTGACGTGGTGGCCGCCATTCTCGAAGAGGGCGCCCGCTTCACCCGCGAGGTGCTGCTGCCGCTGAACCAGAGCGGCGACCAGGAGGGCTGCTTGCTCGAGGGCGGAGAGGTCAAGGCGCCGAAGGGCTTCAAGGAAGCCTACCGGCAGTACGTCGAAGGCGGCTGGCCGAGCCTGGCGGCAGACCCCGCCCATGGCGGCCAGGGGCTGCCGCACTCGCTGGCCATGGTGCTTTCCGAGATGATCTGCGCCACCAACCTGGCGTGGGGCATGTACCCCGGCCTGTCGCACGGTGCTGCCGACGCGCTGCGTCATCATGGCACCGAGGAGCAGCAGGCCACCTACCTCACCAAGCTGGTCGAGGGTGTGTGGACCGGCACCATGTGCCTTACCGAGCCGCACTGCGGTACCGACCTGGGCCTGATCAAGACCCGCGCCGTTCCCACTGCCGACGGCGCCTACGAGATCACCGGCACCAAGATCTTCATCTCCGCCGGCGAGCATGATCTGGCCGAGAACATCGTGCATCTGGTGCTGGCCAAGCTGCCCGATGCCCCGGAAGGCTCCAAGGGCATCTCACTGTTCGTGGTGCCCAAGTTCCTGCCGGATGCCGAGGGCAACCCCGGCGAGCGCAACGGCGTGGCCTGCGGCTCGCTGGAGCACAAGATGGGCATCCACGGCAACGCCACCTGCGTGATGAACTTCGACGCCGCCCGCGGCTTCCTCGTCGGTCCGCCCAACAAAGGGCTGGCCTGCATGTTCACCATGATGAACGCCGCGCGCCTGGGTGTGGGCATCCAGGGCCTGGGCCTGACCGAAGCGAGCTTCCAGAACGCGCTGGCCTATGCCCGCGACCGCCTGCAGATGCGTGCGCTCTCCGGTCCGCAGGCACCCGAGAAGCCCGCCGATCCGATCATCGTGCACCCGGACGTGCGGCGCATGCTGCTGACCCAGAAGGCTTTCGCCGAGGGCGGCCGGATGCTGGTGCTCTACACCGCGCAGATGCTCGATATCGTCGAGCACGGCCAGGACGCCGCCGAGCGTGAGCGCGCCGAGACCCTGCTCAGCCTGCTGACGCCGATCGTCAAGGCGTTCCTCACCGAGGTGGGCTTCGAGGCCACCAACGAGGGCGTGCAGGTCTTCGGCGGTCACGGTTTCATCCAGGAGTGGGGCATGGAGCAACTGGTGCGCGACTCCCGCATCACGCGCCTCTATGAAGGCACCACCGGCATCCAGGCCCTCGACCTGCTGGGTCGCAAGGTGCTGATGAGCCAGGGCGAGAGTCTCAAGGTCTTCACCAAGGAGATTCACAAGTTCTGCAAGGCGGAAGAGGGCAACGCCGAAATGGCAGAGTTCGTCACGCCGCTGGCCAAGCTCAACGCCGAGTGGGGCGAGCTGACCATGGGCATCGGCATGAAGGCCATGAACGATCGTGAGGAAGTCGGGGCGGCCAGCGTCGACTACCTGATGTACTCCGGCTACGTGACGCTGGCCTACCTTTTTGCCCGCGCCGCCAAGCAGGCCCAGCAAGCCATGGCGGGAGGCAGCGACGAAGCGGCTTTCTACCAGGCCAAGGTCAAGACCGCGCGCTTCTACTTCCAGCGCCTGCTGCCGCGCACCCGCGCCCACGCTCAGTGCATTCAGGCCGGTGCCGAGCCGCTGATGGCGCTGTCGGCGGAGGAGTTCGGTCTCGGCTTCGAGATCTGATCGATACCAGGCATCTCTCTCGGTCAGTGCGACTGATCGGTGTTTCGCGGCGGGCCTTGCCCGCCGCTTTTTTTATTGCCGGCCCGTCAACCTATCAACTGCACAGCGTGGCCAGCGGTATCTCGCGTGCCACCTCGAGCCCCGAGGGCAGCTTGGCAGCCGGGTCGTGGAGCCAGGCGATGATATCCGGCTCGGTGCGCTCACGCTGGCTGTAACGGGTGAGCATGTGGTAGCCGCCGGGATAGAACGCCAGGCGTATCGCGTCATCCTGCGGCAGTCGTTCGAGCAGGGCGCAGTAGGCTGCCGTGGGAATGACCTGGTCTTCGTCGCCGTAGAGGATCAGGGCGGGTGAGGGCAGCCTGTTCGACGCTTGCAGGGCCAGCCCCATGGTATTGGTCAGGGCTGCCAGGGTGTCGATCCGTGCGCTACGCAGGATCAGGGGGTCGTCGGCGAGCTGGCGCTTGATTTCCTCGTCGTCGGTGGGCTCGATGCCCAGGCGACGGGTAGTGCGGATCGAGAAGGTGGTCTGGGGCATCAGGCGCACGCCGAGCCACAGCCCGGCACGCTGGTACCAGGGCATGGTTTCCGTCCCCCACACCGCGGGTGCGATCAGTACGCTGCCGTCCACCGGGGGCGGTGTGTCGGCGGTCATGGCGAGCAGTACGATCGCAGCCCCCATGCTCTTGCCGATCACATAGAGCGGCGTATCGGGATGGCGTTCGCGCAGCAGCTTGGTCAGCATGATCACATCGTCGCTCAGGCGCGAGTGGCCAGCCCAGATACGGCGCTGGTCGGTGGTGCCGAAGCCGCGCTGATCGTGGGCATAGACCTCGATGCCGTGCGGAGTCAGGGCCTGGGCCATGACGTCGAAGCTGCCGGCATGGTCGTTGAAACCGTGCACCGCCAGCACCACTATCTCGGTTTCGTCTGCGGCCGGCCAATGGCGCAGCGGCAGGCGGTAGCCGTCGTCGGCGATCACCTGGTAGGCGGTCAATTGGGGCACGCTGGCGGCCGGCCCCGGCGTTTGCAGTACCGGCCCGGCACAGCCTGTCAACAGAGCGACCAGGACCAGCACGCCTGCGATGTTCCAGGTATGCCTGCTCATGTCGGCTCAGGCCCGTGACATTGCGGGATAGCTCAGAGCGGTACGCAGCCGCTCGGCGTGCTCCCTCACCCAGGCGGGGTCGATAGGGCCCCAATCGACGATGGCGTAGCTCCCGCTATTGTGACGTTCTCCCGGCGTCGGCCGGAATTCGCAGCGTATCTCCAGCTCCTCCAAGGCCTTGAGGGTGTCCTGGGCAGTGCGGCGCGGCATGCCGGTGGCGTTGACGATGGCCGGTACGCTGCTGATCCCGCACTCGATCAGGTGGGCCAGGTACAGGCGGCGATAGAAGCTGGACTGGGTCTTGCTGAGGGTCATGGTTACCTGCGGATGAAGAGGTGGGTCTGGCAACAGTTACTCGTCCCTAGCATAGCGCCGGGGCACGAGATTCCACCAGCCGGCTGCGGGATGTCATCCTCGACGCCATCTCCTACATTGAAAGGCACGAAATGCTCTCGCCGCAGCTTGGAGCGGCATATCGACAGGGAGGATCGTCATGACAGTCAAACAGGTAAGCGAGGCGGAGCTGCTGGCCCAGGTGGGGCGTTGCATGTTCGGCGAGCGCGTGGTGATCGAGCGCGAGGGAAAACGCTTTTCCGCGCGCATTCAGCATGTGGGCGCCACCGGGGTCAAGGTGGTGCCGGAAACGACGCTGCTGGAGCACGACGGTGCGCCCGGCGACATCAACGGCGTCACCGTCGCCTATGCCGATATCCAGGAGGTCGAGGTCGACGGTATCACCTATCGGTTGGCCTGAAGGGCGTGGTCTGACGGGTTGTCGCTACGACGATTCGTCACCGCGCTGGGCATGTGAGGCGAGGCGCTCAAGGGCCCGTTTGAGACGCGGGTCGTCGACATCGGCGGCGCAGGCGGAGATCTCGTCGGCCGCCGGGGCGGGCAGTTGCCTGATCTGGCGCGGTGGCACCTTGAGCGGCCGTACGGGACGTACCTTGAGGCTGAAGCCCGTGACGGCGGCGAATTCCGGCAAGCGGTGCAGCAGCTCGAGCAGGCGCGCCTGTTCGTAGCGCAGCCAGGTCAGCCACACGGCGCGGTCGGTCAGCAGCGTGAGCTTGCCATCGCGATAACCGCCGACGAAGACGTGCTCGCGCACCTCTTCCGGCAGCTGCTCGCGCAGGTGCTGCTGTGCCTTGCCGATCAGGCGTGCCGTGCGCATCAGCGGTGCCAGCTCGCCGTTACCACCGAGCAGGCGCGACATGGGCTGTGCTCGTGAGCGCTTAACCTTTATACTCATGTGCTTGTTTCTCATCTTCCCAACACGGCAAGCCTAGCACGCTCGGAGATCAGCGACAGCATGACCGCCGCCCAGCCACAGGATCGTAGCGTCGCCAGCCTATCGGCTACGACGACACGCTGTCGACAGCGTTCGCGCTGGTGGCTCGCCGGGCTGTTGGTCAGCTGTCTGTTGCCGGCCGGCCTGACCCAGGCGGAAACCCTGCGTCTGGCCGAGCGTGTCGTACAGACCTGCATTCTCGCGCCGACGCTGATGCGCGCCCGCTGCCGCTACGTGGCGCGCCGGCGTGCGCTGCCGCACTGGCCGCGGCGCCGGCCGGTGGCGCAGGTCAGGACGTCCTGCGTGCCACCGAGAATGCTGCCGCAGCGCCGCTGGGCGGCCGCCCATGACGTGCTCACGCGGCGTGGCCCACCTCTTGCGTATCGCCTTCACCAAGCCATCTCCTCCTGCCGCTGACCGCAGCCCTCGATGGGCGCCCGGGTCATCGGCTGAACGCGACACGCAGATTGGACGTTCCATGATCAATACTCTTTTACGCAAGGTCGTCGGTTCCAAGAACGACCGTGAAGTCAAGCGCATGCAGCGCCAGGTCCAGCAGATCAACGCCCTGGAGCCGCAATATGAAGCCCTCGACGATGCCGCGCTCCAGGCACGTACCGAGGAGTTCCGCGCCCGCCTGGCCAACGGCGAGAGCCTCGACGCCCTGCTGCCCGAGGCCTTCGCCACCGTGCGCGAGGCCAGTAAGCGGGTCATGAGCATGCGTCACTTCGACGTGCAGATGGTCGGCGGCATGACCCTGCACCGGGGCCGCATCGCCGAGATGAAGACCGGCGAGGGCAAGACGCTCGTGGCCACGCTGGCGGTCTATCTCAACGCCCTGCCCGGCGAAGGCGTGCACGTGGTGACCGTCAACGACTACCTGGCGCGGCGCGACGCCGAGTGGATGCGTCCGCTGTACGAATTCCTCGGCCTCTCGGTGGGCATCATCTTCGCCGGGCAGACCGCCGAGGAGAAGCGCGCCGCCTACGCCTGCGACATCACCTACGGCACCAACAACGAGTACGGCTTCGATTACCTGCGCGACAACATGGCCTTCTCGCTGGAAGACAAGGTCCAGCGCGGGCTGAGCTTCGCCATCATCGACGAGGTCGACTCCATCCTCATCGACGAGGCGCGTACGCCGCTGATCATCTCCGGTGCCGTGGACGAGAACACCGAACTCTACAAGGTGGTCGACCGCCTGGCGGCTCAGCTGGAGCGGGGTGAGATCTCCGAGGATGCCGACGCCCCCGTCACCGGCGACTTCGTGCTCGAGGAGAAGCAGAAGCAGGTCGAGATCACCGAGGCGGGTCACAACAAGGTGGAGGAGCTGATGCGCGCCGAGGGGCTGCTCGGCGAGGACGACTCGCTCTACGCCGCCCAGAACCTCAACCTGCTGCATCACATGCATTCGGCGCTGCGTGCGCGGCATCTCTACCACCGTGACGTCGACTACATCGTCGCCAACAACCAGGTGGTGATCGTCGACGAGCACACCGGTCGTACCATGCCGGGCCGCCGTTGGTCCGAGGGTCTGCA
The DNA here is from genome assembly GCA_011742915.1 of Billgrantia desiderata. GTDB lineage: Bacteria > Pseudomonadota > Gammaproteobacteria > Pseudomonadales > Halomonadaceae > Halomonas > Halomonas desiderata. Next base: position 78,167 of record JAAQTN010000017.1, read on the forward strand.
CCAGGCGGTGGAGGCCAAGGAAGGGGTGCCGGTGCAGCGCGAGAGCCAGACCCTGGCTTCGACCACTTTCCAGAACTACTTCCGCCTCTACGACAAGCTGGCCGGCATGACCGGCACCGCCGATACCGAGGCCTTCGAGTTCCGCCAGATCTACGGTCTGGACGTCATCGTGATCCCGACCAACCGTCCGCTGGTGCGTCGCGATCTCAACGATCTCGTCTACCTCACCGCGGAGGAGAAGTACGAGGCGATCATCAACGACGTCAAGGCCGAGACCGAGGCCGGACGCCCGGTGCTGGTGGGTACCGCCTCCATCGAGACCTCCGAATACCTTGCCGGTCTGATGAAGCAGGCCGGGCTCAGTTTCAACGTGCTCAACGCCAAGCAGCACCAGAGCGAAGCCGAGATCATCGCCCAGGCCGGGCGTCCCGGCGCCATCACCATCGCCACCAACATGGCGGGTCGCGGTACCGATATCGTGCTGGGCGGCAACTGGGAGGCCGAGGCGGCCAAGCTCGAGAACCCCAGCGAGGAGCAGATCGCGCAGCTGCGCGAAGAGTGGCGGTTGCGCCACGAGGCGGTGCTGGAGGCCGGTGGCCTGCATGTGATCGGCTCCGAGCGCCACGAGTCGCGGCGTATCGACAATCAGCTGCGCGGCCGTGCCGGGCGTCAGGGCGACCCGGGTTCCACGCGCTTCTTCCTCTCCATGGAAGACAGCCTGATGCGGCTGTTCGGCTCCGACCGGGTACAGCGCATGATGAAGGCGCTGGGCCTGGAGCGCGGCGAGGCCATCGAGCACAAGATGGTCACCAACGCCGTGGAGCGGGCGCAGAAGAAGGTCGAGAGCCGCAACTTCGACATCCGCAAGCAGCTGCTCGAGTACGACGACGTGGCCAACGATCAGCGCCGCGTCATTTACGAACAGCGCAACGAGATCCTGGCCGCCGAAGACGTCTCGCAGAACGTGCTTGGCATTCGCGACGAAGTGCTCGACCTTGCCGTCAGCGAGTTCGTGCCGCCCCAGAGCCTGCCGGAGCAGTGGGACCTGGCCGGCTTGCAGGAGCATCTCAAGACCGAGTTCAATCTCGAGGCACCGGTGGTGGAGTGGTCCGAGGCCGACGAGCGCTTCCACGAGGAGCAGTTGCGCGAGCGTCTGCACGAGATGCACCGCAAGGCCTATCAGGAGAAGGTCGACATCGCCGGCGAGGAGCTTATCCGTCGCTTCGAGAAGCAGATCATGCTGCAGGTGCTCGACACGCGCTGGAAGGAGCATCTGCAGTCGATGGACCACCTGCGTCGCGGTATCCATCTGCGCGGCTATGCTCAGAAGAATCCCAAGCAGGAGTACAAGCGCGAGTCGTTCGAGCTGTTCCAGACCCTGCTGACCAACATCAAGGCCGACATCACTCGTATCACCAGCCATGTGCAGGTGCGCCGGCCCGAGGAGGTCGACGAGCTCGAGCGTCAGCGGCGTGAGGCGCTGGAGCGCGAAAAGGCTGCCGCCGCCAGCCGCCACGATGCCCCCGAGCTCGACGGCGAGGAGCAGGCGGGAGCGGCGACCGCCCCGGCCGGCGATGGGCGCCCGGTGCGTCGCGAAGGGCCAAAGGTGGGGCGTAACGACCCCTGCCCCTGTGGCTCGGGCAAGAAGTACAAGCAGTGCTGCGGCCAGCTGAGCTGATTCCAGAGCCCACGCGCGCAGCGTATGCCGTAAATGCTCCAACCAACTGAGGAGTCACCATTTCATGGCAGTGGGTGAGACACGTTTTCCGGCCATGCCGGTCATCGAAGGGCTGCGCCTGGGCAGCGCCATGGCAGGCATCAAGAAGCCGGGACGGCGCGACCTGGTGGTGATCGAGATCCCCGCAGGCGCCAGGGTGGCGGGCAGTTTCACCCTCAATGCCTTCTGTGCCGCCCCGGTGACGGTGGCCAAGCAGCACCTGGCCGAATGTCATGGGCGCGGCGAGGGGGCTCGTCTGTTGGTGATCAATACCGGCAATGCCAATGCCGGTACCGGCGAGACCGGCTTGCGCGATGCTCGGGCGACCTGCGCCGAGCTTGCCCGGCTCGCCGGCGTGCCGGCCGACAGCGTGCTGCCGTTCTCCACCGGGGTGATCGGCGAGCCGCTGCCCATGGAGCGTCTGCTGGCCGGCTTGCCTCAGGCGCTGGAGACCCTGAGCGGGGACAGCGCCGCGTGGCAGCAGGCCGGCGAGGGTATCCTGACCACCGATACGCGGCCCAAGGGGGCCAGCGTGACCCTGGAAATGGGCGAGCATACGGTCACCATCAACGGCATCAGCAAGGGCTCGGGCATGATCAAGCCCAACATGGCGACCATGCTGGCCTTCGTGGCGACCGATGCGAACATCGAGCAGGCGCTGCTCGATGCGCTGCTGCGCGAGACGGTGGACCGCTCGTTCAACTGCATCAGCGTGGATGGCGATACCTCCACCAACGATGCCTGCATGCTGATCGCCACCGGTCGCGGTGCCACGGTGGCCAGCGACGAACAGGTGGCGATCTTCCGCAACGGCCTGCAGCGGGTCATGACCGAGCTGGCTCAGGCCATCGTGCGTGACGGCGAGGGCGCGACCAAGTTCGTCACCCTGCAGGTGCAGGAGGCGGCCACGCGCGAAGAGGCGCTGGACGTGGCCTTCACCGTGGCGCATTCGCCGCTGGTGAAGACGGCGCTGTTCGCTTCGGACGCCAACTGGGGGCGCATCCTGGCGGCGGTGGGGCGGGCGCCGCTGCACGATTTCGACGTCGGCCGCGTGACCATCGACCTTGGCGACGTGCGCCTGGTGGAGCAGGGCGGGCGTGCCGCCAGCTACACCGAGGAGGACGGCAGCCGGGTGATGCGCGAAGAGGAAATCGTGATTCGCATTGCGTTGGGGCGGGGCGAGGAGGGTGCCACCGTGTGGACCACCGACCTGTCTCACGACTACGTCAGTATCAACGCCGACTATCGCAGCTAGACCAGTCTGTGGCGAGGCAAGAACGATACCCGCGCCGAGCGTTCGGTGCGGGACAAGCGGGTAGGAGTCAATGAACGTAATGGTGAAGAGAAGGGTGCACGTGGCGGCTGCCGCCATCATCAGCAGCGATGGTGAGAAGGCGCTCATCGCTCGTCGCCCCTCCAACGTCGATCACGGCGGGTTGTGGGAATTCCCCGGGGGCAAGCTGGCGCCTTACGAGACCGGCCTGGAGGGGCTCAAGCGCGAGCTCCACGAGGAGCTCGGGGTGGAGATCAAGCGTGCCCAGCCGCTGATTCGCATCCATCACGAGTATGCGGACAAGCACATCCTGCTCGATGTCTGGCAGGTACACGAGTTCAGCGGTGAGCCGTTCGGTCGCGAGGGCCAGGCGATACGCTGGGTGCCGCTCGACGAGCTGGTCAACTATCCGTTCCCGGCGGCCAACCTGCCGATTCTGCAGGCGGTGATGTTGCCCACCGAGTATCTCATCACCGCCGAGGAGGCCGACGAGGCGATCTTCGATGCCTGCCTCGAGCGTGCCTTGGTTGAGGATGGCGTACGGCTGGTGCAACTGCGCGCCAAGACGCTGGACGAAGCCGCCTACCTGGCTCGCGCCGAGCGCGCTCTGGCGCTGTGTCGTCGCCACGGCGCCCGCTTGCTGCTCAATGCCGATCCGGCTCTGCTGGACAGGGTGGAAGCCGATGGCGTGCATCTCACCAGCGAGCGGCTGATGAGTCTCGAGCGTCGTCCCATCGCCGAGGACAAGTGGCTGGCGGCCTCCACCCACGACCGCAAGCAGCTTGGCCAGGCGGCCCGTATCGGCTGCGACTTCGTCACGCTTTCGCCGTTGCGTACCACGCCGTCGCACCCTGAGGTGGCGCCGATGGGCTGGCACGACTTCCAGCAGATGGTGGAGCGTGCCGCCATGCCGGTGTTCGCGCTGGGCGGGATGACCCGTTTCGATGCCAACCACGCCCGCGCCGTGGGTGCCCAGGGCATCGCCTCGATCCGCGATTTCTGGAAAGCGCCGGACGCCTGAGCCTGGTGCTAAACGAAAAACCCACCGCATGCTTTGGCAGCGGTGGGTTTTTCTTTACTAGTCCGACCAATTCCAGCCTGAGCTCTCCCGAGGCTCCGGGGATAGGCCGGAGAGGAGGTTTTTTGCCATGGATGGCAAAAATAGCGCCCAGGGATGGGTTTACAGCGCCTCCTCGAAGGCCTGTCGCCGGAGCCGCTTGCGCTCCAGGCCCAAGGATGTCAATCCCGGTAGCGCCGGGTCAGATCGCCATAGGCGTCGATGCGGCGGTCGCGCAGGTAGGGCCAGATGCGCCGCACGTCCTCGCCGCGGCTCATGTCGAGCGTGACCAGCATACGCTCGGCCTCGGTGCCGGCGTGGGCCAGCAGCTCGCCCTGAGGGCCGGCGACGAAGCTGCCGCCCCAGAAGTCGATGCCTTCGCCCACGCCGGAGTGGTCCGGTTCGTGGCCGACGCGGTTGGCGACCACCACCGGCAGTCCGTTGGCCACCGCATGGCTGCGCTGGATCAGCGTCCAGGCCTCCTTCTGGCGCGCCTTCTCGCCGTCGTCGTCGGAAGGGCTCCAGCCGATGGCAGTGGGGTAGAGCAGCACTTCCGCGCCGGCCAGCGCCATCAGGCGCGCCGCCTCCGGATACCACTGGTCCCAACATACCAGCAAGCCCAGGCGGCCCACCGAGGTGTCGATGGGCTGGAAGCCCTGCTTGCGGCTGTCGTCCTGATCGCCGGGGGCGAAGTAGAACTTCTCGTAGAAGCCCGGATCGTCGGGGATGTGCATCTTGCGGTACACGCCGACCCGACCGCGGTCGCCGTCGTAGACCACGGCGGTGTTGTGGTAGAGGCCCGGAGCGCGGCGCTCGAACAGCGAGCCCACCAGCACGATGCCGAGCTCCGCGGCGAGTGCCGCCAGGCGCTGGCCGGTGGGGCCGTCCAGCGGTTCTGCCAGGTCGAACAGTTCGGTGTCTTCGTACTGGCAGAAGTAGTGCGTGGCATGCAGCTCCTGCAGCAGCACCAGCTCGGCGCCTGCGGCGGCCAGCTCGCGCACGCCAGCCTCGCTCTCGGCCAGGCTCTTGCTCTTGTCGGGCCAGGCGGGTTGCTGGACCAGGCCCACCTTGAGGGTGCGGGTCATGATGTCTCTCCTTGCTGAGTTGCGGCGTTCAGGCTGCCCCGGGGGAGCTGCATGGTCAGGCAGTGCAGGCTGCCGTGCTGGCGGATCACGCTCAGGCAGTCGATCGGCACGATGTCGCGGTCGGGGAAGGCGGCGGCCAGGGCGGCGAGCGCCCGGCTGTCGGCGGCGTCACCATAGACAGGTACCAGCACCGCGGAGTTCACGATCAGGAAGTTGGCGTAGGTGGCCGGCAGCCGGTGGCCGTCCACCGGATCGAAGCAGGGGCGTGGCCACGGCAGCGGCACCAGGCGATAGGGCTCGCCATCGCTGCGGCGCAGCGCCTGGAGCTCGGTTTCCATGGCGGCCAGGGCTGGGTAGTGCGGATCGGACTCGTTGTCGCAGCGCACGTAGGCGATGGTGGCCGGGTCGCAGAAACGCGCCAGGGTGTCCACGTGGCTGTCGGTGTCGTCGCCTTCCAGATGGCCATGGGCCAGCCACAGTACCCGTTCGACGCCGAAGTCGGCCTTGAGCAGGGCTTCCACCGCCTCGCGGTCGAGCTGCGGGTTGCGGTTGGGGTTGAGCAGGCAGGCCTCGGTGGTGAGCAGGGTGCCTTCGCCGTCGGTTTCGATGGCGCCGCCTTCGAGCACCACGTCACGACTCTCCACCGGACAGGCGTAAGCGCCGAGTTCGGCCAGCTTCCGCGTCAGCTCGTTATCGCGCCCGGCCTCGAACTTGCCGCCCCAGCCGGTGAAGACGTAGTCGAGCAGAACGGGGCTGCCGTCGCGCTCGATGGCGATGGGGCCGTGGTCCCGCGCCCAGGTGTCGTCGGCCTCGGCCACCGCGAGGTGCAGGCGCGAGGCCTCGACACCCAGGTTGGCGAAGCGCTGGGAAAGATGCACGCGGGTGGCGGCATCGGGTACCGCGATCAACACGTGCTGATAGCGCGTGATGGCGACCACCATGGCTTCCATGGTGGCCTCGATGCGCTCGAGCAGGGGCGCCCAGTCGCTGGTCGGAGTGGGCCAGGTGAGCTGAACGGCATCCTGGGGGTGCCATTCGGGAAGCAGGCGGTTGGCCATGAACGAAGCCTCTTGAGTCGCGTCTTAGAACGGGGCCGGATAGCGAGTCGGCGCAATGTAGGCTGGCACCGCCAATGATGCAAGCTTCGGGGAATGATTGCGCAGCCGATGCAGCGCGGCGCAAAAAACCGTACCATGGCCACCTCTGACAAGGAACGCGATGATGCTCGACCGCCTGCCACTGCTGATCGGGTTGCGATATGTGCGCGCCAAGCGCCGCAACCACTTCATTTCCTTCATTTCCCTTACCTCCATGCTGGGCCTGATGCTGGGCGTGGCGGTATTGATCCTGGTGCTCTCGGTGATGAACGGCTTCGATCACGAGCTGCGCACCCGTATTCTCGGCATGGTGCCGCATACCAAGATCGAGTCGCGCAGCGGCCTGGTCGAGTGGGAAGCCATGGCCGAACGGCTGATGCAGCGCGAGCGGGTGATCGGTGCCGCGCCCTACGTGCAGCAGCAGGGCATGTTCTCCGTGGGCGGGCGCAACGAGGGGGCGATGGTCAACGGTATCCATCCAGAGTGGGAGGATCGCGTCTCGATCATCGGCCGCCACATGCAGCGCGGCAGCCTCGACGACCTGCAGCCGGGTGAGTGGAACATCGTGCTCGGCTCGCTGCTGGCGCGACACCTCGGTGTCGGCGTGGGCGACAGGGTCACCCTGCTGGTGCCGGAGGCCTCGATCACCCCGGCCGGGGTCTTCCCCCGTCTCAAGCGCTTCACCGTGAGCGGTATCTTCAGCGTGGGTGCCGATCTCGATGCCAATCTGGCCTATGCCAACATCGAGGACATGCAGACCCTGGCGCGTCTCGGCGACGCCGTGGGTGGGTTGCGTCTGGAGCTGGACGACCTGTTCGTCGCCGCCAGCGAGACCCGTGCCATAATCAACGAGCTGGGCACCGGCTACCGCGGCATCGACTGGACCTTCTCCCACGGCAACCTGTTCCAGGCCATCCAGATGGAGAAGCGCATGATCGCGCTGCTGCTGACGGTGATCATCGCCGTGGCCGCCTTCAACATCGTCTCGACCCTGGTCATGGTGGTGACCGACAAGCACGCCGACATTGCCATCCTGCGTACCATCGGCGCCACGCCACGCTCGATCATGGGCATCTTCGTGGTGCAGGGCATGGCCATCGGCGTGATCGGCATCGCCATCGGCGTGGCGCTCGGGATCCTGCTGGCATTGACCATCAGCGACCTGATCGGCTGGGTGGAGTCGGCGCTCGGCATCCAGTTCCTCGATGCCGGGGTCTACTTCATCAGCGATCTGCCGTCGCGCCTGCACTGGGACGACGTACGTAACATCGTGGCCGCCGCCTTCGGCTTGACCTTCCTGTCCACGCTCTATCCGGCCTGGCGCGCGTCGCGCGTGCAACCCGCGGAGGTACTGCGCTATGAGTGATTCAGCCACCGTGAACAAGGACGAACTGATCCAGCGCACGGCCAGTGGCAAGGTGATGCTGGCCTGCCGCGACCTGACCCGCATCTACCACGAGGGGCCGCAGGACGTGACCGTACTCGATTCCCTGTCGCTGGAAGTGCGCGCCGGGGAGCGTGTCGCCGTGGTGGGTAGCTCCGGCTCGGGCAAGACCACGCTGCTCAACCTGTTGGGTGGGCTCGATCGTCCCACCCGCGGCGAGGTGGCCATTGCCGGTGAGTCGCTGCTGGACCTGGGCGAAGCGGCGCTGGGCAAGTTCCGCAATCGCCACATCGGTTTCGTCTACCAGTTCCACCATCTGCTGGCCGAGTTCACTGCCCTGGAAAACGCCGCGCTGCCGCTGATCGTGCGGGGTATGCGCAAGAAGGCGGCCGAGGCACAGGCGCGTGAGCTGCTGGTCAAGGTGGGCATCGAGCACCGCGCCGATCACAAGCCGGGCGAGCTCTCCGGCGGCGAACGTCAGCGGGTGGCCATCGCCCGGGCGCTGGTCACCGACCCAAGCCTGGTGTTGATGGATGAGCCCACCGGCAACCTGGATCAGGCCACGGCGGCCAGCATCCTGGCGCTGATGGACGAGCTGGCGCGGACCACCGAGTGTGCTTTCGTCGTGGTGACCCACGATCCGTCGCTTGCCGCGCATCAGGATCGCGTCATGAAACTCGATGGCGGACGTCTGACCGAGCAGCACTGAGCGGCAGCGATTGCGTCGGCAACCCTTTCGAGCCCCCGTTCAACGGGGGCTCAGTCCTCCATTTCCATGCGCCGCAGGCGACGACGCATGGCACGCTGTTTCCAACTGCGCGAGATGTGCCAGCGCCACACCAGGCGTACCAGCAGGTTGCCCAGGATAGCGAACACGATGGCCGATACCACCGAGCCGAGCGCCAGGGCCGGCAGGATGTCGGCCATGCGTGAGGCGATCCAGTGGGTCGACAGGCGGGCAGGGGCTTCGCGCACGGGGGTATCCATCAGCCAGGCGCCGATACGGTAGTTGCCGTAGAAGATCAGCGGCATGGTCAGGGGATTGGTGATCCATACCAGGCCGACCGAAAGAGGCAGGTTGCAGCGCAGTACCCAGGCGCCGAAGGCAGCCACCACCATCTGGAAGGGAATCGGCAGCATGGCGCTGAACAGCCCGACCGAGAAGGCATTGGCCACGGTACGGCGCGACAGCACCCAAAGCCCGGGGTCGCCGATCATGCGGCTCATGAAGCGCAGCGAGCGCTGGCGCCTGAGCGTATCGGGGTTGGGCATGTAGCGCTGCAGGAATCGGCGCGGCATGTCGGGTTGGCTCGCTGCTTCGGGACCCGGGTATTATCCATGGATGGGGCGTGGCCCGCCATGCTGGGTGCAACAATAAGATGACGCCACGAGATGAGCCGGGTCAGGGATCGAGGGGAGACAGGGAGCGTGCGAATTGGCATGGCGATGCCGCTGGCGCTGGCGGCACTGGCGGGGGTCGGACTGGGACATCTGGCGCCATCCGGGCTGTTCGAGGCCTGGGCGTTGTGTCTGCTGTGGCTGGCGGGCCGTGGACACTGGCGCGCCGTGATGCTGGGCGGGCTCGTTGCCGTCACCGCCAGTCAGATCCTGCTGGCCAGGGGCGCCGTGCTGCCGGATGGGTTGTTGCGCGAAGACCTGCTGGTGGCGGGGCGCATCGAGTCGCTGGAGGACGAAGGTCGGCTCAGCCGCTTGATGGTGCGTGTCGACGCCTGCCGCCCGCTGGACTCCACCCGGCTGCCTTGCGATGCGCTGAGGCGGATACGACTCAGCTTCTATGGGGCACCCGAGATACATGCCGGAGAGCGCTGGGAGCTGACGGTGCGCCTGAGGCCGCCGGCCGGTTTCGCCAACCCCGGCACCTTCGATTACGGCGCCTGGCTGTGGCGTGAGGGCATCCAGGCGACCGGCTACGTACGCAGCGAGCCAGCTGCCCGGCGTCTGGCATCGGCGCCGGTCTCGCTGCGCGAGCGCGCGCTCGACCATCTCGACGCCCAGGATCTGACGCCTCAGGCGCGCCGCTGGCTGGCCGCGCTGACGCTGGGAGCCGGGGAGCGGCTCGAGCGTGACGACTGGGATCTGCTCAACGCCAGCGGCACGACTCACCTGGTGGTCATCTCCGGTCTGCATGTGGGCCTGGTGGCGGCCTTCGTGCTGCTGGTCGGACGCGGCGTGGCGCGAGTGGCGACGCCCCGCCATTGGCGCATGGCGGTATGGCCGTGGTGGTTGGCCGGGGCGGCGGCGGTCGGCTATGCCTGGCTGGCGGGGCTGCAGCCGCCCGCCATGCGCGCCATGATCATGACCCTGCTCGGACTGTGGGTGGTCAGCGGGCGCCATGCACCGGGTCCCTGGCAGGCCTGGTGGCTGGCATTGGGTGTGATCGTCATGCTGGACCCGCTGTCGGTGTGGCGACCGGGGCTGTGGCTCTCCTTCGTTGCCGTGGCGCTGTTGATCCTGATCTGGCAGGGCCGCCCGCGACTGCGCGGCATTCGCGGCTGGAGCTGGGGGCTGGTACGCACGCAACTGCTCTTGGCGCCGCTGATGGCGGCCGCCGTGCTGATGGCCTTCGCACGGCTGGCGCCGGCGGCGCCGCTGGTCAATCTGGTGGCGGTGCCACTGGTCAGTACGGTGCTGGTACCGCTGGGGTTGCTGGGCTGGCTGTTCGCTCCGGTGCCGCTGCTCGGCACGCTGTGCTGGCGCCTCTTCGAACTCACCACGCAAGTGCTGGTGCAGGTACTCGAACTGTCGGTCGCTCTGCTGCCGCTGTGGTGGCCACTGGCGGAGCTGGTCTGGCCGCTGGCGCTGATGCTTGGAGCGGTGGCACTGCTGTGGGCGCTGCCGGGACTCGCCGGCACGCTGCGTCTGGGGGCGACGCTGCTGCTGGTGCCGGCCATGCTGGGGCTCGAGGCGTCCGGGCCGGAGCCTGGCACGCTACGGGTGAGGGTGCAGGACGTCGGCCAGGGCCAACTGATCGAGCTGCGCAGTGCCAGTTACCGCCTGCTGTATGACGCCGGGCCGCGCTTCGCCTCGGGCTTCGCGCCGCTGAGCTCGCTGTGGCCGGCGGGGCAGCGATTCGACGAGGTGATGGTCAGTCATGACGATCTCGATCACGCCGGCGGCGTTGCCGTACTGGCCGAGCGTCACACGGTGGGACGGTATCTGGCGCCTTCCGGTGAGTCGATCGGCGTGCCTTTCGACAGCTGCCTGCGGGGCCAGACCTGGCAGCGAGATGGCGTCGCCTATCGCGTGCTGTGGCCACCCGAGGAGACGGCCGAGCTGTCGAGCAACGACCGCTCCTGTGTGCTCGAGGTGACGGCCGGCAGTGACCGCCTGTTGATCACCGGCGACGTGGGGCGTGACATCGAGCGTATGTTCCTGCTCGACGTGCAGCTCCCCATCACGCTGCTGGTGGCGGGGCATCACGGCAGTCGCACCAGTTCGGGGCCGCAACTGGTGCAGATGCTCGAGCCCGATCACGTCATCTACAGTGCCGGTCGGCACAATGCCTTCGGTCACCCCCATGATGGGGTGGTGCGCCGTTTTCGTCGCGCCGGCAGCTGTCAGTGGAGCACGGCGCTGGACGGGGCCGTGACCTTTTGGCTGGGCCACGGGGAGGCGGTGTCGCCAAGCGCCGCTCGTCCAGCAGCCTGGCGCCGTGGCGGTGTCGAAGGCAGGTGCCATGCGGTAGAATCGCGCCAATGATCGCGACGCAGGTTGCGTGACGAGGGGATAACCATGGACATGATGGATGCGCTCATCGCCGGCGGGTGGCTGATGATTCCCCTGCTGGGGTGCTCGCTGCTGGCGACGGTGATCATCATCGAGCGGCTGTGGACACTGCGGGCCAAGCGCATCGCGCCCTATGGTCTGGGTCGGGAGGTCTGTTCGCTGGTGGCACGCGGGCAGGTCAACCTGTACTGGCTGGAGGGGCACTCGCCGCTGGGGGGCGTGCTGGCCGCCGGGCTGCGCAATGCCCGGCTGGGCCACGAGCAGGTCAGGGCGCGGCTGCAGGAAGCGGCCACGGCCGTGATTCACGACATGGAGCGCTTTCTCAGCCCGCTGGGTACCATTGCCGCCATCACGCCGCTGATCGGCCTGCTGGGCACCGTGGTAGGCATGATCGAGGTCTTTGCCGTGATCGTCTCTGCCGACGGCGTGGGGCGTACCGCAGAGCTCGCCGGCGGCATCTCGCGGGCCTTGGTGACCACCGCCGCCGGGCTCACCGTGGCGATCCCGGCGCTGATGTTCCACCGCTACTTCCAGCGTCGGGTCGAGGAGATCACCGTACGCATGGAGGAGCAGGCCAGCCAGGTGGTCGAGTTTCTCGCTCACTATCGCGGCGAGATCGGCTTCAACGAGCAGCGTGAAGGCGAGCGCCCTGGTGCGGAGGCTCGGCCCTCGTGAAGTTCGCTCGCAGGCGCCATGATCCGGTGGAGGTCAACCTCACACCGCTCATCGACGTGGTCTTTCTGCTGCTGATCTTCTTCATGGTGTCGACCACCTTCGAGACGCGTCAGGCCCTCGAACTCACCCTGCCGGAGAGCGTCTCCGGGGTGGATCTCGAGGTATCGCCGGTCACCCTGGTGGTGACCGAGCAGGGGCGCTATCGTCTGGGCGAGCGAGAGCTCGGCGCCACTGAGCTGAGCCAGGCGCTGGCCGATGAGGCCGAGCAGGCCCGGCAGCATGGGCTGGTGGTCGAAGCCGACGCCAGAGCGGTACATGCCGACGTGGTGCGAGCCCTGGACCAGGCCGGTGTGCTCGGCATTCGCCAGGTGCGCATCGCCACGCGCGAAACACAGGCAACATCCACGCAAGCGGAGACACCGTGAATCAAGACCGGACCCAACACTCGGGCTGGGCCCTCTACAAGCAGCTGCTGGCTTATGTGAAGCCTCACTGGATCTCCTTCTCCCTGGCGATCGTCGGCTATGCCATCTATGCGGCCTCCAGCACGGCCCTGGCCGAGATGATGAAGCGCCTGATCGACGGCATCCAGAACCCGGACGCCGCCTTCCGCCTGCTGCTGCCGCTGTTCGTGGTAATCATGTTCGCCGCCAGGGGGCTGGGCACCTTCCTCGGCACCTACTTCATGAGCAACGTGGCACGTAACGTGGTTCATGCGCTGCGCTGCAACGTGTTCAACCACATGCTGCATCTGCCCGGGCGCTTCTTCGATTCGCACTCCAGCGGTCATCTGATCTCGCGGGTCACCTACCACGTCGAGCAGGTCACCGGGGCGGCGACCAATGCCATCACGATTCTGCTGCGGGAGGGGTTGTTCGTGGTGGGCCTGCTGTCCTACCTGCTGTGGACCAACTGGATGCTGACCCTGCTGTTCGTGGCGGTGACCCCGCTGATCGGCGGCGTGGTGAGCTACGCCAGCAAGCGCTTTCGCCGTATCTCCCAGCGCATCCAGGACTCCATGGGCGACGTAACCCATGTCGCCTCGGAGGCGCTGACGGGATACCGCGTGGTACGCACCCATGGCGCCGAAGCGTACGAGAAGGCGCGCTTTGCGCGGGCCAGCGACTACAACCGCCAGCAGAAGATGAAGGAAGCCCTGACCAAGGCGATCAGCACGCCGGTGATCCAGCTGCTGATCGCCGTGTCGCTGGCCGTGCTGGTATGGCTGGCCATGTCACCGGCGCTGCTGGCCGACATGACCCCCGGCGAGTTCGTCGCCTTCATCACCGCCGCCTCGCTGATGGCCAAGCCGGTACGTCAGCTCACCGAGATCAACAGCGAGATCCAGAAGGGCATTGCCGCCGCCGGGGAGCTGTTCGGCCTGATGCAGGTGCCGCTCGAGCCCGATGAGGGCACTCGCGAGCCCGAGCGCCTTCGCGGTCGCGTCGAACTGCGCGGGGTGTACTTCCGCTATGGCGACGATCAGCCCGACGTGCTCAAGGGCATCGATGTCGTCGTCGAGCCGGGTGAGATGGTCGCCATCGTCGGCCGCTCGGGAAGCGGCAAGTCGACGCTGGCCGGGCTGCTGCCGCGCTTCTACCGGCCCACCGCCGGGGAGGTACTGATCGACGACGTACCCCTCGACGAATACCGCCTGGCACCGCTGCGCCGGCAGATCGCCCTGGTATCGCAGCAGGTCACGCTGTTCAACGCCAGCGTGGCCGACAACATCGCCTACGGCATGCCGGAAGCCGAGCGAGGCGCCATCGAGAGCGCCGCGAAGGCGGCCTATGCCCATGAGTTCATCGAGCGCCTGCCCGATGGTTACGACACCATCGTCGGCGACAACGGGGTGATGCTCTCCGGCGGCCAGCGCCAGCGGCTGGCCATCGCCCGGGCGATCTTCAAGGACTCTCCGCTGCTGGTGCTCGACGAAGCGACCTCGGCGCTGGACACCGAGTCGGAGCGATACATCCAGCAGGCGCTGGAGGTGGTGTGTCGCGGCCGTACCACGCTGGTCATCGCCCACCGGCTCTCCACCATCGAGCGGGCCGACCGCATCCTGGTGATGGAGCAGGGGCGTATCGTCGAACAGGGCAGTCACGCCGAACTCATCGGCCGCGATGGCGCATATGCCGCGCTGCACCGTCTGCAGTTCCAGGAAGCCCCGGTGTCATGAGCCTGGGAGAGCGCTGGCTGCAGGCCGCCTATGGCGGCAGTGCCTGGCTCAGGCTGCTGGGACCGCTCGAGGCGCTGTATCGTCGGGTGGTGGCGCGGCGTACCGCCGCCTATCGTGACGGCCGGCGCGCGGTGTGGCGAGCCGACGTGCCGGTAATCGTGGTCGGCAATGTGACCCTGGGGGGAACCGGCAAGTCTCCATTGGTGGCCTGGCTGGCGCGCCATCTGAGCGAACGGGGCTGGCGGCCAGGAATCGTCTCGCGGGGCTACGGCGGCAAGCTGGAGCAGGGCGCCGGCTATCCGCTGCATGTCACGACCGACACGCCCATCGCCCACAGCGGCGATGAGCCGCGCATGCTGGCGCGCCAGACGGGAGTGCCGGTGGTGGTGGATCCCGACCGCCCGCGTGGGGCCAGAGCCCTGTGTGAGCTGGGCTGCGATATCCTGCTCAGTGACGACGGTCTGCAGCACCTGGCGCTGGGACGCGACATGGAACTGGTGGTCGTCGACGGTCGCCGGGGCTTCGGCAACGGCCGCTGCCTGCCGGCCGGCCCGCTGCGCGAGCCATTGTCCCGCCTGCACGAGGTGGATGCGGTGCTGATCAACGGCGATGCGACGTTTGCCCCTCCAACCGAGGCCTGGACCTTTCGTCTGGCCCCGGTGCGCTGGCGCTCGCTCGCGGATGGTCGGGAATGGCCGCTCGAGCCGCTGCCTTTTCAGGGGCCGGCTCATGGTGTGGCGGGTATCGGCAATCCCCAGCGCTTCTTCGCCACCCTCGAGACGCTGGGGATCGCGGTCACGCCTCATGCCTTTCCCGATCATCACCGCTTCACGTCGCGGGAGCTGAACTTCGGCGACACGCTGCCGGTGGTAATGACGGCCAAGGATGCCGAGAAATGCGACTCTCTCGCGCTCGAGAATGCCTGGGTACTGGAAGTCGAGGCCAGCCCGCCGCCGGACTTCGTGGCCTGGCTGGACAGACGCCTGTCGAGGCTGCGATAACCGAATGACAAGTGGGCGTGAGCACAATACTCGTGGACGATAGAGGTGAAACGATGGACAAGGAACTGCTGGCGATGCTGGTCTGCCCGCTGTGCAAGGGCAAGCTCAAGTACGATCGTGAGGCCCAGGAGCTGCGCTGCCATTACGATGGGCTGGCCTATCCGATTCGCGATGGCATTCCGGTGATGCTGCCCGAAGAGGCGCGTCAGATGGATGTGGACGAGAAGCTGCCGGCTTCGCCCGGACGCACCGGGGAAGCATGATGGCGCAGGACCGACCTTTCATTGCGGTGGTTCCGGCACGCTTCGGCTCATCGCGCCTGCCGGGCAAGCCGTTGCTCGATATCGCCGGCGAACCCATGGTGGCCCATGTATGGCGGCGGGCTGCGGCGAGTTCGGCCAGCCGCGTGGTCGTTGCCACCGATGATAATCGCATCCGTGATGCCCTGACCCCGCTGGGTGCCGAAGTGGTCATGACCCGCGCCGACCATCCGTCCGGTACCGACCGGCTGGCCGAGGTTGCCGAGCTGCTGGCGCTGGATGACGACGCGGTGCTGGTCAACGTACAGGGAGACGAACCGCTGATTCCGCCGCGACTGATCGATCAGGTCGCCATGCGGCTGCACGACGATGCCGAGGCATCCATCGCCACCCTCGCAGAACCCATCGCCGACGTCGAGTCGCTGTTCAATCCCAACGTGGTCAAGGTAGTACGCTCGCTTTCCGGACGGGCGCTCTATTTTTCCCGCGCCCCCATTCCCTGGGACCGCGAGGCCTTTGCCGCACGCCCCGAATGGCTCGAAACCGATGCCTGGCTGCGCCATATCGGCATTTATGCCTATCGCGCCGGCTTCCTCGCGGCCTATCGCGACTGGCCCCCTTCGGCGCTCGAGCGGCTGGAACAACTGGAGCAGCTTCGCGCGCTGCACTACGGACATGTCATCCAGGTGGCGCTGGCCGCCGAGCCCAATCCGCCCGGCGTCGACACACCCGAGGATCTGGAGCGCGTCAGGGCACTGCTGAGCGAGAACCGATAAGGAGAGACCATGCGCGTGCTTTTCGTCTGTCTCGGCAACATCTGCCGTTCACCCACCGCCGAGGGCGTGTTCCGGCGCGAGCTGGAGAAAGCAGGGTTGGCCCACCGGGTGGAAGTCGACTCCTGCGGCACAGGACACTGGCACGTGGGCAAGGGGCCCGACCCGCGAGCCACGGCCGCCGCGCGTCGGCGTGACGTCGACCTGAGCGAGCTGCGTGCGCGCCAGCTGGCGGCCGAGGACTTCTCGCGCTTCGATTACCTGCTGGCGATGGACCACGACAACCTGGCCACCATTCGCGAGCGGTGCCCTGAAGGATGCGGCGCCCATATCGGTCTGTTCCTCGACTTCGCCGGTCACGTCGACCGCCCGGTGCCCGATCCCTACTACGGCGGTGAGCAGGGCTTCGAAGAGGTGCTGGACCTGGTCGAAGCCGCCTCACGCGGTCTGGTCGAGGAGATCGCCCGTCGGCTCGAAGGGCATCGGGTTTGAACGACAGCGTCCGTCACGATCACGATCTGACGCGGAGCAACACGCTGGGCTTGCCCTGCCGGGCCGAGCGTTTTGCCGCCCCGGGTACGGTTGGTCAGCTGCGCCGACTGCTGCAACGGGCTGCCGCACAGGGCTGGCCCGTGACCCTGCTGGGCGGTGGCAGCAACCTGATCCTGCCGCAGCGCCTGAGTGGCCTGGTGATCCAGCCGGCGCTGAAGCATTGGTGGCTGGAGCGGCAGGGCAGCGCCGTAAGGCTGCACGTCGGGGCGGGCGTCGAGTGGCATCCGCTGGTCATGGCGTTGGCGGCGCGTGGCCTGTGGGGCACCGAAAATCTGGCCTTGATACCCGGCCACTGCGGGGCCGCGCCGATCCAGAACATCGGTGCCTACGGGGTCGAGCTTTGCGAGCTGGTCGAGGCGGTTCATGTCGTGTTCGTGGAGGATGGGCGCAGAGCCTTGCTGACGGTCGAGGAGTGCGCCTTCGGCTATCGTGACAGCATCTTCAAGGGCGAGCTCGAGGGCAGGGTGGTCATTACCGGCCTGACGCTTCGGCTTGGCCGTGATGCCGCGCCTCGTCTCTCCTATGGCGATCTGGCCCAGCGGGTAGGTCCTGGGCCGACTCCGCTCGAGGTGGCCGAGGCGGTATGCGCCATTCGCCGCGAGAAGCTTCCCGATCCGGCGGAGCTGGGCAATGCCGGCAGCTTCTTCAAGAATCCCATCGTGGAGCGGGAGGTGGCCGAGCGCATGCTGGCGGCGTGGCCCGACATGCCTCGCTTCGAGCTGGCCGATGGGCAGGTGAAGCTGGCTGCCGGCTGGCTGATCGATCGCTGCGGCCTCAAGGGGTGGTGCAGCGGACACTTCGGCGTGCACGAACGTCAGGCCCTGGTACTGGTGCACTTCGGCAACGGCAATGCCGAAGAGCTGCTGGCCTTCGCCGACGCGGTGGCCGAGCGGGTTCGAGAACGCTTTGGCGTGGTGCTGGAGCGGGAGCCCCGGCTGGCCTGATTTCCTGCCGCCTGTCGACCAACGAAAATGGCCCGCGCACTGCGCGGGCCATTTCATTGGTGCGCCAGGCATGGCGCGCAGCGCCCGACGGGCGCTGTTTCCGAGGGTGGTGCCTCGGAATGACTTGGGGGTG
>JAAQTN010000018.1 GCA_011742915.1 Billgrantia desiderata
CCCCGAGTCATCCCGAGGCACCACCCTCGGGAACAGCACCTATCGGTGCTACGCGCCATGCCTGGCGCACAACGACAACGCCCGGCCAGAGGCCGGGCGTATGCGTACTGCAGGCACGAGGCTCACTGCTCGGGTGGCTCGTAGACCCAGCTCGTTCCCTCGCGGGAATCCTTGAGCACGATACCGAGTGCGGCGAGCTCGTCGCGGATGCCGTCGGCGGCGGCGAAGTCTCTGGCCTGCTTGGCCTCGGCACGCTGGGCGATGCGCGCTTCGATCTGTTCTTCGCTCAGCGGCAGCGCCGCCTGGTTGCCCTTGAGGAAGGCCTGCGGATCCTGGCCGAACAGCCCCAGTACGCCGCCCAGACGACGCAGCTCGGCGGCCAATGCCGGCGCCTCACCGGGGGCTTCCTTCCTGGCACGATTGAGCTCGCGCACCAGCTCGAACAGCACCGACAGCGCTTCGGGCGTGTTGAAGTCGTCGTCCATGGCGGCGGTGAAATGCTCGGCGAAGCGGCCATCGCCCACGCCAGACGCAGCGTCCGCGCCGAGAGCCTCCATGCCTTCGAGCGCGGTGTAGAAGCGCTCCAGCGACTTGCGCGCCTCACCCAGCGACTCCGGGGCGTAGTTGATCGGGCTGCGGTAGTGGCTCGCCACCAGCAGGTAGCGCACCACTTCCGGGTCGTGGACTTCGAGCACCTCGCGGATGGTGAAGAAGTTGCCCAGCGACTTGGACATCTTCTCCTGGTTCACCCGCACCGCCCCGGCGTGCATCCAGGTATTGACGTAAGGCTTGCCGGTGGCCGCCTCGCTCTGGGCGATCTCGTTCTCGTGGTGCGGAAAGGTCAGGTCCGGGCCGCCGCCGTGGATGTCGAAGGTATCCCCCAGGCAGCAGGTCGACATCGCCGAGCACTCGATGTGCCAACCGGGCCGCCCCTCGCCCCAGGGCGAAGGCCAGCTCGCCTCGCCGGGCTTGGCCGCCTTCCACAGCACGAAGTCGAGGGGGTCCTCCTTGTGCTCGTCGACCTCGACCCGGGCGCCGGCGCGCATCTCGTCGGGATTGCGGTTGTTGAGCTTGCCGTAGCCCTCGAACTTGCGCACCCGGTAGTAGACGTCGCCGTTGGCGGCCGGATAGGCATAGCCCTTGTCGATCAGGGTCTCGACCATGGCGATGATCTCGCTCACGTGGCCGGTGGCCCGCGGCTCGCGGTCCGGGCGCAGCACGCCGAGGCGCGCCTCGTCCTCGTGCATGGCGGCGATCATGCGCTCGGTGAGCGAGGCGATGGTCTCGCCATTCTCGTCGGCCCGCTTGAGGATCTTGTCGTCGATGTCGGTGATGTTGCGCACGTAGGTGACGTCGAAGCCGCGCCAGCGGAGGTAGCGGGTGATCACGTCGAACGCCACCATCACCCGGGCGTGGCCCAGGTGGCAGTAGTCGTACACGGTCATGCCGCAGACGTACATGCGCACCTTGCCCGGTTCGATCGGAGCAAACGGCTCCTTGCGTCGCGTCAGCGTGTTGTAGATCTGCATGTCAGCCCTTCTTCTGTATCTTTGCCCAACTGTCCTTCAGCCCAACGGTGCGGTTGAACACCAGCTTGCCGTCACGACAGGCATGGCGGTCGGCACAGAAGTAGCCCATGCGCTCGAACTGATAACGCGACTCGGGGGCGGCATCGGCCAGGCTCGGTTCGCCCATGGCCTGACAGATCTGCAGCGACTCGGGATTGAGATGCTCAAGGAAGTCGGCGTCCTTGTCCTTGTCCGGCTGCTCGACCAGGAACAGGTTGTCGTAGAGACGCACCTCCATCGGCACCGCATGATTGGCGCTGACCCAGTGGATCACGCCCTTGACCTTGCGCCCTTCGGGGTTCTTGCCCAGGGTATCGAAATCCACCGAGCAGCGCAGTTCCACGATCTCGTCGCTGGCGTCCTTCACCACCTCGTCGCAGCGAATCACGTAGGAGTTGCGCAGACGCACCTCCTGACCCGGCGCCAGGCGGAAGAACTTCTTCGGCGGCTCCTCCATGAAGTCGTCGCGGTCGATGTAGAGCTCGCGGGTGAAGGGCACGCGGCGCACTCCCATGTCCTCACGGGCCGGATGGCCCGGCACCTCGTAGACCTCCTCGTGGGACTCCGGCACGTTGGCCAACACCACCTTGAGCGGATTGAGCACGCACATGGCGCGCGGGGCGTTGTCCTCCAGATCCGAGCGGATGGCATGGTAGAGCATGGCGATGTCGACCAGGCCGCCGTCGGCGCGGGTCACGCCGATCATCTCGCAGAACTTGCGGATCGACGCCGGGGTGTAGCCGCGCCGACGCATGCCGGAGATGGTCGGCATGCGCGGGTCGTCCCAGCCGTCGACGATGCCCTCGTCCACCAGCAGCTTGAGCTTGCGCTTGGAGGTGAGGGTGTAGTTCATGTTGAGCCGCGCGAATT
Organism: Billgrantia desiderata; assembly: GCA_011742915.1. Classification (GTDB taxonomy): domain Bacteria; phylum Pseudomonadota; class Gammaproteobacteria; order Pseudomonadales; family Halomonadaceae; genus Halomonas; species Halomonas desiderata. The sequence goes on from JAAQTN010000018.1 coordinate 2,439, forward strand.
CGATCTGGCGCGGCTTGCACGGCACCGGCAGGTTGTCGAGGAACCACTCGTAGAGCGGGCGGTGGTCTTCGAACTCCAGGGTGCAGATGGAGTGCGTCACCCCTTCGATGGCATCCGTCTGACCATGGGCGAAATCGTAGGAGGGATAGATCTTCCAGGTGTCGCCGGTCTGGTGATGATGGGCATGACGAATGCGGTAGAGGATCGGGTCGCGCAGATTGATGTTAGGCGAGGCCATGTCGATCTTGGCTCGCAGCACCCTCTCGCCCTCGTTGAACTCGCCGGCACGCATGCGCTCGAGCAGGTCGAGGTTCTCCTCGACGCTGCGCTCGCGCCAGGGGCTCGGACGGCCCGGCTCGGTCAGCGTGCCGCGATATTCGCGGATCTCGTCGGGCGAGAGATCGTCCACGTAGGCCTTGCCCTCGCGAATCAGATGCTGCGCCCAGGCGTAGAGCTGATCGAAGCAGTCGGAGGCGTAGCGCACCGGCCCCGCCCACTCGAAGCCGAGCCAGCTGACGTCCTCCTTGATGGCGTCGATGTAGGCTTGCTCTTCCTTGGCCGGGTTGGTGTCGTCGAAGCGCAGGTGACAGTTCCCACCGAACTGCTCGGCCAGGCCGAAGTTGAGACAGATGGACTTGGCGTGCCCCACGTGCAGGAAACCGTTGGGCTCCGGCGGGAAGCGGGTGACGACCTTGTCGGCACGACCGGCCTCGATCTCGTCGCGGATCTGGTTGCGGATGAAATTCGGCGCACTGGCGTTTTCGGTGGTCATGTTGTTGCGGCAAACCTCTGGTTGGATCGCGAGTCTGGGTGGGGCCCCGAATGTCGATGAACCCGACACGCTTCGCGCATCGATGCAAAACGGCTATTATAACGCCACGCCCATGCACGGCGCCAAGGCGCGCTCCCATCGTACAGGAAACTTCGATGATCATTCTCGAGACCAGCTTCGGCGACATCGCCATCACCCTGAATCACGAACAGGCGCCCAAGTCCGCAGCCAATTTCGAGCAGTACGTGCGCGACGGCCACTACGACGGCACCCTGTTCCATCGCGTCATTCCCGGCTTCATGATCCAGGGCGGCGGCTTCGACCGGGACTTCAACCAGAAGCCGACCCGCGACCCGATCGAGAACGAGGCCGACAACGGGTTGAAGAACCTGACCGGCACCCTGGCCATGGCCCGCACCCAGGACCCCCACTCCGCCACCGCCCAGTTCTTCATCAACGTGGCCGACAACGACTTCCTCAACCACAGCGGTAAATCGCTGCAGGGCTGGGGTTACTGCGTGTTCGGCGAAGTGGTGGAGGGCATGGACGTGGTCGAGCGCATCACCGCCGTGGACACCACCCGCCGCGGCATGCATGCCGACGTGCCCGCCGAAGACGTGATCATCGAGCGCGCCTACGTCAAGGACGCAGCAGACGACAGCTGAGCCGCAGCCAACCACGGGATTGCTCATGAGTTCCACCCTGCTGATCTCCGACCTGCATCTGCACCCGGCTGCGCCCGAGGTCACCGAGGGCTTCCTCGGCTGGCTCGAGCGCAGAGCCCGCGGCGTCGATGCACTCTACATCCTGGGTGACTTCTTCGAGGCCTGGATCGGCGACGATCTGCTCGATCACGCCGACCAGGATCCCAGCGGCACCGGCAAGCTGGCCCTGCGAGTGGCTGCCGCCCTGCGCCGACTGAGCGACGAAGGCACCCAGATCTACCTGATGCACGGTAACCGCGACTTCCTGCTCGGCCACCGCTTCGCTGCCGCCTGCGGGGCCAAGCTGGTCACCGATCCGGCCGTGCTGCGCTTCGCCGACGAGCCGGTGCTGCTGATGCACGGCGACAGCCTGTGCACCCGCGACGAGGCCTACATGACCTTTCGCGAACAGGCCCGCAACCAGGCCTGGCAGGAGCAGGTGCTGGCCATGCCGCTGGCCGACCGCCTGCAGCTGGCCGCCGCGCTGCGGCAACAGTCCGGCGAAGCGACCTCCAACAAGGCCGAGGACATCATGGACGTCACCCCGGAAGAAGTCGTGCGCACCATGCGCGACTACGGCGTGACGACCCTGATCCACGGCCACACCCATCGTCCCGCCGTGCACGAGCTCGAGGTCGGCGACCTCCCAGCCCGCCGTATCGTGCTGGGCGATTGGCAGCCCGGCACAGGCTGGGAAATCGAGATCGGCCCCGATGGCGACCCCACCCTGCGGGAAATCGCCCTCTGAGGAGCTGACTCAAGGCAGCGCATCGACCTCTTCGCCGCTCACACGACAGGCGTGAATGGCGGCGAGAAGGTCGTCTGCCGGCGGCATGTGCGCCGCCTCGCCGATCAGCTCCAGGCGCGAGTCCTGACGCCAGACGCTTGGCGTCAGGCTCGCCGCCCCCTCGCCGCGGTTGTAGAGCTTCCATCCGGCATCGGTGTGCAATACGCCCTTGACGCGCAGCGCGGACGGCAAGCGATCCAACAGCAGGGTCAGGCGGTCGAGATCGAACACCTCGACGGGACTCCAGCGCCACCCCAGCGTGTGGTAGCCCAAGGCCCGACCGCTCGCCGCCACCGGCTGCCCCGGCCGAGGTGCCGGCACCACGAACTCATCCAGTACCGGCATCCGAGCGCCAGAGTCGCGCAGCGCCGCATGCCCATCGCGCACGCTTCCGGCCGCCGTCGAGCGGTGACGGCCACCTGCCAGCAGTACGTTCACATCCAGTTCGCCATGGGCAGCGTGCACTACCCACTTCTTCGGCGGCCAGAGCTGCTGCACGAAGGCCTCGGCAGCGGCGACCGCCTGCGCCCCGCTGCGGTCGGTCATGGTCAAGGCGACGGCGTCGGCCATGGCCAGCTGGTCGTTGAAGGTGTCGTGCTCCCGCACGCGGGGATCCTCGAGTCGGGACGGATCGAGCAACGCCACGATGTCCTGCACCACCAGCACGTCGGCAAAGGCCTCTCCGCGCAGCGTGTCGAGCAGGCCGGCGGGATGGCCGAGCCCCGAAGGCTCGATGAGCAGCCGGTCGGGCCGATGGCGATGCAGCAGATTGACCAGCGTGGCCTGCAGCACGAACGCCAGCTGGCAGCAGAGACACCCACCGGGTAGTCCCTTGACGATCACGTCGTCCCGCGACTCGAACATGGTCTGATCGATACCGACCTGGCCGAACTCGTTGATCAATACCGCCCAGCGCTCGTTTGCCGGCTTCTGCTCGATCAGGCGCTGGATCAGCGTGCTCTTGCCGCTGCCCAGAAAGCCGGTGAAGAGATGTACGGGTATCGATCTTAGCGGCGTGGCAGCCATGAGCGCTCCTGCAGAACTATTGTTATAGAGTAACACATCAGCCAGCCATGACAGCAAGCTTCTTCACCATGAGATAACGGTATAAAATTGGGGCAGAAGATAAGGGGGCATCGCCCCCTTATCGGTACCGCACGGCAGGCTATTGCCCTCAGCGGCGGGTGACCTCGGAGGTCTCCCGCAGATGGCTGCGCAGTCCCTGCACGGCCGCCTGAGCCCGCAGCTGCTCGGCCATGCGCGCCACGAAGGCATCGATCTGCTCGTCGGGCTCGCCGGCAGCGACGTCGTCGAGTGCGATGAGGATGACTCTCTCGCCATCGCTGGTGTGGCCGAAAACGGCCTCGCCCGCCTCGGGATGCGGCAAGCGGAAGGCGGCCTGGAGTACCGAGCGCGGCACGTTGTCCCGCTGGCGCGTGGCCCCTTCGACCTGCTGCCAGTCGAGATCCAGCTCCTCTCCGGCGCGCAGGCGCTCGACCTGCTGACGTGCCACGTCGAGCAGCATCTCACGCTGCTTGATCCGGGTCACGGATGCCGCCACACGCTCGCGCACTTCCTCGAGCGGCAGCACGGTGGCCTCACGATGCTCGGCAACCCGCAACACCATGCGGCGATCGTCGTCGAGTTCGATGACTTCGCTGTTGAAGCCCTCGACCAGCACATCTTCGCTGAACGCCTCGCTCATCACGCCCGGCTCGGAGAGTATGCCCTCACCGCCTTCACGCGACACCCAGTCGCTCTCGTGGAGCTCGAGACCCAACCCATCGGCCACGCTGGCCAGGTCGTCGGCGGCAAAGCTCTCATCGATCAGGGATTGAACGCGACGGTTGAAATCGCCGGTGACCTGGTCGAGCGCCAGCTCACGGGCCAGATCGTCGCGCATCTCCTCGAAGGATGGCTGATCCAGCCCCGTGACCTTGATCAGATGCAGACCGCTGCTGGTTTCCACGATGCCGGAGACCTGCCCGGGCGCGAGCGCGAAGGCCGCATCGTCGAAGGCGTCGCCGAAGAAACCGCGACTGATCACACCGAGATCGCCACCCTGCTCGGCGGACGCAGGATCGTCGGAGTACTCGAGCGCCAGGGCTTCGAAGTCATCGCCCTCGGCCAGACGCTGGCGAACGGCTTCCAGCCGCTCCACGGCTTCTTCTCGCGTGCGTTCGCCGTTGTGGGTGGCCATGATGTGGGAAACGCGCCGATCGGCGTCACGACCGCGGTTCTGCCACTCCTGCCGCAGCGCCTCCTCGTCCACCTCGACCTGGCCGGCCATCTCCTGACGATCGACGATCACGTACTCCAGACGCACCTGTTCCGGTCGCTGGTAGTTCTCGCGATGCTCCTCGTAGTAGGCGAGCAGCTCCTCCTCGCTGACCTCCACCGGCTCGTCGAGCGCATCGGCGTCCAGCGCATGGTAGCGGAAGCTGCGCACCTGCGACTGCAGGGCCGCCAGGGTTTCTCGCTCGCTGTCGAGCACGAAGTCACTGACGGCCAGACCCTGCTGCAACTGCTGCCGCTTGAGATCGACGCGCAGCGCAGCACGAAATGAGGTTGGCGTGAAACCGGCACTGGCAAGGCGGTTGCGGAACAGGTCGGCATCGAAGCGGCCGCTCTGATCCTGGAACTCGGGCAGGGTCACGATGACCTGATCGAGCTGCTCGTCGGTGAGATGCAGCCTGCCCTCCTCGGCAAAGGCCAGCAGCAGGCGCTCGCCAATCATCTCGTCGAGTACCTGCCCGCGCAGAGCCCGCTCCTGCTCGGGCGGCACCTGGCCGGAGCGGATCGCGCGCTGCACCTCCATCTCCAACTCCTGACGGGTGATGGACTGGCCGTTGACCTTGGCGACTTCATCGCCGCCGCCGCCGAATAGCCCCACCAGGGACTCGACACCGAACAGCGCCATGGTGACGACCACGGCACCGACGATGATCTTGGCACCCCAACTCCTGGAGCGGTCACGAATACTTTGCAGCATGCAGGCCTCGGTAACTGATTGTTGGCTGGCAGTGGGGCCATATTATACGGTGGCCCGGCCTCGCGGACCATGGCTGAGCGCCCGGCTGGACATCGGTGCGGGGCGCCGACGCCAAATCAAGCCGCATCCGCCAAAAAATAAGGCGCATCGCCGAAGCGATGCGCCTGATGGTTTGCTTCCGACGCTGGACCGCCCGCTACCGGGCTGGCGGAGCAAACAATCCGTTGACTCAGTTGACGGAGTCTTTCAGTGCCTTGCCGGCCTTGAAGGTCGGCACCTTGGCTGCACTGATCTGGATCGGCTGGCCGGTCTGCGGGTTGCGGCCGGTACGGGCGGCACGCTCCTTCACCGAGAAAGTACCAAACCCGACGAGTGAAACGCTATCCCCTTTCTTGAGGCTCTCGGTAACGGTATCGACCATGGCATCCAGTGCACGAGACGCAGCGGCCTTGGGAATATCGGCAGACGCGGCGATGGCTTCGATCAGCTCGGATTTGTTCACACTTCACCCCTTGACGGTTTCAGTAAATGGCTCTAATCGGCGTGCCTTTCGCCCGGCAACACGATCACAGCACGGCTGGCAGTTTATAGCAATGCTGTAAAAGAGGTGTCAAGCAACTGCGGCGCCAAACCGCGCCATATCGAGGTTTTCTCCCCGAAATGGCACGGCAATTATCGTTAATGTGTACTGATCATCGTTGAAGAAGAAGCCGAATCATCAGTTCGGGATTCTTCCCCGCTGGTATCGGAACTTGCCACCAACGCCGACGCCAGTACCTCATCGATCCAACGGACTGGCCGGATATCCAGCGCGTCCTTGATGTTATCCGGAACCTCCTTGAGGTCACGGCGGTTCTCTTCCGGAATTAGCACGATCTTTATACCACCGCGCCGTGCCGCCAGCAATTTCTCCTTCAACCCTCCGATCGGCATGACCTCGCCACGCAGATTCACTTCCCCCGTCATGGCCAGGTCGCAGCGGATGGGTCGTCCGGTATAGGCGGACACCATGGCGGTCACCATGGCGATGCCGGCGCTGGGGCCATCCTTGGGCGTGGCGCCCTCCGGCACGTGAATGTGCAGGTCTTCCTTCTCGAAGCGCTCGGGCTCGATGCCCAGCGACTCGGCGCGAGCACGCACCACGGTATGAGCCGCACTGACCGACTCCTTCATTACATCGCCCAGCGAGCCGGTCTTGTTGATACGCCCCTTGCCCGGCGTGACCACCGACTCGATGTTCAGCAGCTCGCCGCCCACCGAGGTCCAGGCCAAACCGGTCACGCGGCCCACCTGATCCTCCTTGTCGGCCAGACCGTAGCTGTAACGGCGTACCCCGGCATACTTCTCTATGTCGTCGGCGGCGAGGAATACCGGCGCCTGGGCCCCCTTGCCTTCGTATTCGAGCCGTTCGCGAAGCACCTTGCGGCATACCTTGGCGATCTGCCGCTCGAGCTCGCGCACGCCCGCTTCACGAGTGTAGTAGCGAATCAGCTCCAGCAACGACTCATCGGAGAAGCCGAGTTCGTCCTCCTTGAAGCCGGTGGCCCGCAGCTGCTTCGGCACCAGGTAGCGCCGGGCAATGGCGAGCTTCTCGTCCTCGGTGTAGCCCGGCAGGCGAATCACCTCCATGCGGTCCAGCAGCGGGCCGGGAATGTTCATCGAGTTGGCGGTACAGATGAACATCACCTCGGAGAGATCGTAGTCGAGCTCGAGGTAATGATCGTTGAACTTGTCGTTCTGCTCAGGATCGAGCACCTCGAGCAGCGCCGAGGCCGGGTCGCCGCGGTGGTCCATGCCGAGCTTGTCGACCTCGTCGAGCAGGAACAGCGGATTCTTGACCCCGGCCTTGCTCATGCGCTGGATCAGCTTGCCGGGCAGCGAACCGATGTAGGTGCGGCGATGGCCGCGAATTTCGGATTCATCGCGCACGCCGCCCAGCGCCAGGCGCACGTACTTGCGGTTGGTGGCTCGCGCGATCGACTGGCCCAGCGAGGTCTTGCCCACCCCGGGCGGGCCCACCAGGCACAGCACGGGTCCCTTGAGCTTCTTGACGCGCTTCTGCACGGCCAGATACTCGAGGATGCGCTCCTTGACCTCCTCGAGGCCGTAGTGATCCTCGTCGAGCACCTTGTGCGCATGCGGCAGGTCGTGCTTGACCCGGGTACGCTTCTTCCACGGCACGCCCACCATCCAGTCGAGGTAGGAACGCACCACGGTGGCTTCCGCCGAACTCGGCGACATCATCTTGAGCTTGCTCAGCTCCTGCAGGGCCTTCTCCCGCGCCTCCTTGGGCATGCCCGACTCTTCGATGGCAGCCTCGTACTTCTCGGCCTCGTTGGGCACGTTCTCGAGCTCGCCCATCTCCTTCTGGATGGCCTTCATCTGCTCGTTGAGATAGTACTCGCGCTGGGACTTCTCCATCTGGTCCTTGACCCGCGAGCGGATGCGCTTCTCCACCTGGAGCAGGTCGATCTCCGATTCGATCAGCGCCATCAGGTGCTCGATACGGTCGCGCACACGATCCATTTCCAGCAGCTGCTGCTTGTCGTGGATCTTGAGCGAGAGATGGGCACAGATGGTGTCGACCAGCCGGCTCGGGTCCTCGATGCCGGAGAGCGAGTTGAGGACCTCGTTGGGTACCTTCTTGGACAGCTTGACGTACTGTTCGAACTGGTTGAGCAGCACGCGCACCAGCGCCTCCTGCTCACGCTCCGTCAGGGGCTCGCTATCGCGCAGCACCGCCTCCGCCATGCTGTGTCCGCCGTCGGCATGGTGGACTTCGCGCAGGTCGGCCCGCGAGACGCCCTCGATCAGCACCTTGACGGTGCCGTCCGGCAGCTTGAGCAGCTGCATGATCTCGGCGATGGTGCCGATGGTGAAGAGATCGTCGGTGCCGGGGTCGTCCTGACCGGCTTCGCGCTGGGCGACCAGCAGCACGCGCTTGTCGGCCGCCATGGCGGCGTCCAGCGCCTGGATCGACTTCTCCCGGCCGACGAACAGAGGGATGACCATCTGCGGATAGACGACGACGTCGCGCAGTGGCAGGAGGGGCAGACTGAGAGTCTGAACGGCGTTCTGCTGCATCGCAGACGTTCCTCAAAACAGAAATCGGTGGATACAGGGGGTGTGGGGGCGGCACACCCCCTTTGCAAGGGGTGCGGCGAACCACATGAAAAAGGGGCCGCCCGAGCGACCCCTTTTCGTCACGGGCGTGACGGCAACTGCCGGACGGCTTCAGCCGTCGGTGCCGTCCACCCGCTGATCCTGCTGGGAGTAGATCAGCAGCGGCTCGCTGTCCCCGGCGATGACCGACGCATCGATGACCACCTTGGTCACCCCCTCCATGGAGGGAATCTCGTACATGGTGTCGAGCAGAACCGACTCGAGGATGGAGCGCAAGCCGCGCGCCCCGGTCTTGCGCGCCATGGCCTTGGCCGCCACCGCACGCAGCGCGTCCTCGCGGAACTCCAGCTCCACGCCTTCCATGTCGAACAGGCGGGCGTACTGCTTGACCAGAGAGTTCTTGGGCTCGGTAAGAATCTGAATCAGCGCGTCTTCGTTGAGCTCGGTGAGCGTGGCGATCACCGGCAGACGACCGACGAACTCGGGAATCAGGCCGAACTTGACCAGATCCTCCGGCTCGACGTCGGCAAGCAGATCGCCCACGCCCTTGGTCTCGTCCTTGCTCTTCACCACGGCGCTGAAGCCGATACCACCCTTCTCGGCGCGGTCGCGAATGACCTTGTCGAGACCGGCAAAAGCGCCCCCCACGATGAACAGGATGTTGCCGGTGTCCACCTGCAGGAACTCCTGCTGGGGATGCTTGCGACCGCCCTGCGGAGGCACGGAAGCGGTGGTGCCCTCGATCAGCTTCAGCAGCGCCTGCTGCACGCCCTCGCCCGAGACGTCGCGGGTGATCGAGGGGTTGTCCGACTTGCGCGAGATCTTGTCGATCTCGTCGATGTAGACGATGCCGCGCTGGGCCTTCTCCACATCGTAGTCGCACTTCTGCAGCAGCTTCTGGATGATGTTCTCGACGTCCTCGCCGACGTAGCCCGCCTCGGTGAGGGTGGTGGCATCGGCGATGGTGAAGGGCACGTTGAGCAGGCGCGCCATGGTCTCGGCCAGCAGCGTCTTGCCGCTGCCGGTAGGACCGATCAGCAGGATGTTGGACTTGCCGAGCTCGACGTCGTCGCCCTTGATGCCGGCGCGCAGACGCTTGTAGTGGTTGTACACGGCCACGGACAGCACCGTCTTGGCGCGATCCTGACCGATGACGTATTCGTCCAGGGTGCGACGAATCTCGCGGGGAACGGGCAGGCGCTCCTCATCGCTCTCGGCATCGGCATCGAGAACTTCCTCGCGAATGATGTCGTTGCACAGGTCGACACACTCGTCGCAGATATAGACGGACGGGCCTGCAATCAGCTTGCGCACCTCGTTCTGGTTCTTGCCACAGAACGAGCAGTAGAGCAGCTTGCCGCCTTCGTCCTTGCCTTTGCCGTCGGCCATTCGCGTACCTCTGTCACTTCGGCGGCCCGACCGGCCGCCGCTAATCACGTATATGAAGCGTGTCTGAATTCACGCTATCAGGATGTGGGCCGCTTATCCAGTACGGCATCTATGAGACCGTACTCCGCTGCCTGAGTGCCGCTCATGAAGTTATCACGATCGGTGTCGCGGGCAATCGTCTCGATATCCTGACCGGTGTGATGCGCCAGGATACGGTTGAGCTTGTCGCGGATGCCCAGGATCTCGCGGGTATGGATCTCGATGTCGGCCGCCTGCCCCTGATAACCGCCCAGCGGCTGGTGGATCATCATGCGCGAGTGGGGAAGCGCATAACGCTTGCCCGCGGCGCCGCCGGCCAACAGCAGCGCGCCCATGCTGGCCGCTTGGCCGATGCAGACCGTGGAGACATCGGGCTTGATGAACTGCATGGTGTCGTAGATCGCCATCCCGGCCGTCACGGCGCCGCCCGGCGAGTTGATGTAGAGATGGATGTCCTTGTCCGGATTCTCGGACTCGAGGAACAGCAGCTGCGCCACGATCAGGTTGGCCATGTGGTCTTCCACCGGCCCCACCAGAAAGATCACCCGCTCCTTCAACAGCCTGGAGTAGATGTCGTAGGCCCGCTCGCCGCGTGCGCTCTGCTCAACCACCATCGGCACCAGGCCGCCGGCGTTTCGGGTCTCGAACTCGTTGCTCATCAGTGTGATGTCCTTGCATCCGATGAATGGAAGCGACTGCACCTGCCGGCCGCGCTCTCGCGGCCGGCAGGTCGAGGGGCGTGACGCCGAATCAGCTCTTGGCCTCTTCCTCGCCTTCCTCATCTGCGCCCTCTGCGGCCTGCTCGCCCTGCTGAGCGGCTGCGAGAGCCTGCTGGTAGCTCATCTCAACGTCCTTGACGGTGGCTTGCTCCAGCAGCTTGTCTACGGCTTTCTCTTCAAGGATAGCCGACTTGACCTGGGTCTTGAGCTGATCGTTGCCCATGTAGTAGTCAACGACCTGCTGCGGCTCCTGGTACTGCTCGGCGAGCTCCTCGACCTTGGCGCGGATCTCGTCGTCGCTGGCGTCGAGCTCGTTGGCCTTGATCACCTCGGCCAGCAGCAGGCCGATCTGAACGCGGCTCTTGGCCTGCTCGGAGAACAGCTCGTTGGGCAGCTGGGAAACGTCGAAGTCCTCGCCCAGGCCGAACTGCTGGGCCGCCTGGCGCTTGAGCGCGTCGGTCTCCTGCTGGACCAGGGACTGCGGCACCGGAATGTCGTTGGCATTCTTCAGCGCGCCGAGCACCTGCTGCTTGACGCGATTGTCGACGGCCTGCTTGGCCTCGCGCGCCATGTTCTTCTTGACCTCTTCACGGAACTTCTCGACGTCGCCATCCTCGACGCCGAAGCGCTTGATGAAGGCTTCGTCGACTTCCGGCAGGGCCTGGCCCTTCACCGCATGCACCTTGACCTTGAAGGTGGCTTCCTGACCGGCCAGATGCTCGGCCTGGTAGTCTTCGGGGAAGGTGACCTTGATCTCCTTCTCCTCACCCGCCTTGGCGCCGACGAGCTGGTCCTCGAAGCCGGGGATGAAGTTGCCGGAGCCCAGCACCAGATCGTGACCTTCGGCGCTGCCGCCTTCGAACGGCTCGTCACCCAGGAAGCCCTTGAAGTCGATCTTGACCTGGTCGCCCTGCTCGGCGGCACGCTCGACCTCTTCCCAGGATGCATTCTGCTTGCGCAGTGTCTCGACCATCTCCTCGAGATCGGCATCGCTGACTTCGACCTGCGGACGCTCGACCTCGGTACCTTCGATCGAGGCCAGCTCGATTTCGGGGTAGACCTCGAGGGAGGCCACGAACTCCAGGTCCTTGCCGGTCTCGTCGACCTTGGGCTCGATGCTCGGGAAGCCCGCCGGGTTGAGGTTCTGCTCGGTGATTGCGCGCACATAGCGCTCACGCATCAGCTCACCCACGACCTCGTCGCGCACGCCGCGACCGTAACGCTGGCGCACCACGGACATGGGCACCCGGCCCTTGCGGAAGCCATTGAGGCGAATGTTCTTCGCCGTGTCCTTGAGGCGGGCCTCGACGGCCTCGTCGACCTCGGCGGCCGGCACCTGGAATGTGACACGGCGCTCGATCTGGGAGGTCGTTTCGACGGAAACTTGCATGAATGGTCCTCTACCACTAGGGGCGTTCTTGGGAAGCATGAATGTAAAAGAGAGATTCTAAGAATCCCGCCCTACGCTGGCAAGCATTACACCCATTGGTTGGGGCGCGACGGGCTTTTTACAAGGGCGTTTTACAAGGCGTTTCGTCAGGACACTTCATTACGCGAGGCATTGTAACCCGGCCCCGGCTCGCCATGCCCGTTATGTCTTCGAGAATCAGGTCTTCGGCAATCAGGCCTCCAACGGCCAGACCACCTACGGACAGCGCCCGATCGGCGCCTACTCGCGAACCGGCAAACACACCGAGAGTGCCAACGAGCGGCAATGAAAGGCACGCAACAACGAAAAAAAGATGGATAGCGGAAAAGGGAAGGTACAGAAAAGTATAACAGAGGTGCAATGGGGTGGATGATGGGGATCGAACCCACGACCACCGGAGCCACAATCCGGGGCTCTACCACTGAGCTACATCCACCATATCGACACTACCGGCATCGACACCAAGTACTTGATGCCGTACAACCTTGACACCACTCGAACCGGAGACCCGCCGCGGGCAACAGCATTGGCACGCCCAGCAGGACTCGAACCTGCAACCTACGGCTTAGAAGGCCGTTGCTCTATCCGGTTGAGCTATGGGCGCATTCTACGATCCATGGCGTCTGACCGCAACCCCGATTCGCCATTTCCTCAGCGTAAACAAAAGGTTGTGGTCGGGGTGGAGGGATTCGAACCCCCGACATCCTGCTCCCAAAGCAGGCGCGCTACCAGACTGCGCTACACCCCGCCGGCCTTCGCACGGCCCTCGACAGCCGATAATCAGGCCTCGTCGAGCGCTGCGTATTCTACGCGAGAATCCTTCGCGGTCAATAGCCGTCTGACGCAGCGAGGCTTTTGCGCTTTGCCTGGGCGGCGCGGCATGCGAAAATCGGCCCCCTTCGAGAACCACGGTCGGCATTGGCAGCGCCGCTCACTCATTCACCACAGGGGAGAAACGATGACCGCCCAACTCATCGACGGCAAGGCCATAGCCGCGCAGGTCCGCGAGCAAGTTGCACGCCAGGTCGAGACGCGCCGCACCGAGGGCAAGCGCATACCGGGTCTCGCCGTGGTTCTGGTGGGCGAAGACCCGGCATCTCATGTCTACGTCAGCAACAAGCACCGCGCCTGCGAACAGGCCGGTATCCTCTCCTTTCGGCACGCCCTGCCCAGCGACACCAGCCAGCAGAGTCTCGAGCGGCTGATCGACGAGCTCAACGCCGACCCGCGTATCGACGGCATCCTGTTGCAGTTGCCGCTGCCGGCTCACCTCGACGCGCGCCCGATCCTCGAGCGCATTCTGCCGCACAAGGATGTCGATGGGTTCCACCCCTACAACCTAGGGCGTCTGGCGCAGCGTCTGCCGGTACTGCGCCCCTGCACCCCCAAGGGCATCATGACCCTGCTGCAGGCCAGCGGCCTCAAGGTGCGCGGCATGGACGCCACCGTGGTCGGCGCCTCCAACATCGTCGGCCGCCCCATGGCTCTGGAGCTCATGCTGGCCGGCTGCACCACTACCGTGTGTCACCGCTTCACACGCAACCTCGAAGAGCATGTGCGTCGCGCAGAGCTGCTGGTGGTGGCGGTTGGCAAGCCGGGCCTGGTCAAGGGGGAATGGGTACGCGATGGCGCCATCGTCATCGACGTGGGCATCAATCGCGAGGAGGACGGCAGACTGGTCGGCGACGTGGAATTCACCCCGGCAGCCGAGCGTGCCGCCTGGATCACGCCGGTGCCGGGTGGAGTAGGCCCGATGACCGTCGCTTCGCTGCTGGAGAACACCCTCTACGCCGCGGAGCGGCACGATGCCATGGAGCAGGAATCCGCCACGCTCTGACAGGGCCTGGCAGCCTGAACCTGACAACCTGGCGCCGCTTCGCTAGAATACGCCCCTCCTCAGAACATACCTACTCACGACACGGCGGCCCGGCCGCCTTAGCGGAGCAAGCAACTCGAGATGAAACGCATCGGTATCATCGGCGCCATGGCCCAGGAGGTCGAGTACCTGGCCTCGCAGCTGGAAGACCGCCGCACCCGCACCCATGTGGGCTGCACCTTCCATCACGGCAAGCTGCACGGTGTCGACGTGGTGATCCTGCAGTCGGGCATCGGCAAGGTCAATGCCGCCATCGGCACCACCCTGCTGCTCGACGTCTACCAGCCCGAAGCGATCATCAACACCGGTTCGGCCGGCGGTTTCGGCGAGGGGCTGGAGATCGGCGACATCGTGGTGTCCAGCGAGGTGCGTCATCACGATGTGGATGCCGTGGCGTTCGGCTACGAGCACGGCCAGGTACCGCAGATGCCCGCCGCCTACCTACCCGATGCCCGCCTGGTCACGCTCGCTCGGGAGTGCGTCGAGGAGCTGGGCGAGGTCAAGGTGGTGGAAGGTCTGATTGCCACCGGCGACGTCTTCATGGCTTGTCCGGAGCTGGTCACCAGAACCCGCTCGCGCTTCCCCACCATGCTGGCGGCCGAGATGGAAGCCGCCGCCATCGCCCAGACCTGCCACCTCTACGGCTGTCCGTTCGTGGTCGTGCGCGCGCTGTCCGACATCCCCGGCGGCGGCGACAACCACCTCTCGTTCGACCAGTTCCTGGAAAAAGCCGCCGCCCACTCGGCGCGCATGGTGGAGCTCATGGTCCTGCGCCTGGGCAAGACCGAGCCGCAACCCGACATTGAGCTGGCCGCCGGCTGATCGAGCCGCTCTCTGTAACAACACGCCGAAACCATAACCAAATGCTAGAAACGACACGGCCGCCTTCAGGCGGCCGTAGCGTTTCCGTTAGAGCGGTCAGTCGCGCATCTTCCACGCCAGCGTTTCGCCGGCCTTGAGGGGCACGATGCGCTGGCCGTTGGCATAGGGCAGCGAATCGGGCAGCACCCACTCCTCCCGTACCAGGGTGATGGTATCGGCGTTGCGTGGCAGGCCGTAGAAGGCCGGCCCGAAGTGGCTGGCGAAGCCTTCCAGCCGGTCCAGCGCACCGGCCTGCTCGAAGGCCGTGGCGTAGAGCTCGATGGCCGCCGGTGCGGTATAGGCACCGGCACAGCCGCAGGCCGACTCCTTGTCGCCCTGAGCGTGGGGCGCGCTGTCGGTGCCGAGGAAGAACTTGCCGCTGCCCGAGATGGCCGCCGCCAGCAGCGCCTCGCGATGGCGCTCGCGCTTGAGGATCGGCAGGCAGTAGTAGTGCGGCCGTATGCCGCCCACGAGCATGTGGTTGCGGTTGAACAGCAGGTGGTGCGCGGTGATGGTCGCACCCACGTTGGCCGGCGCCTGGGCGACGAACTCGGCGGCATCGGCAGTCGTGATGTGTTCGAACACCACCTTGAGATCGGGATGGCGCTCGAGCAGCGGCTTCATCACCCGCTCGATGAACACCGCCTCACGGTCGAAGATGTCGATTTCGGCATCGGTGACTTCGCCATGCACCAGCAGCGGCAGACCGAGGCGCGCCATGGCGCCGATGGCGGCGTCGCAGTGCGCCAGATCGGTGACGCCCGAGTCGGAGTTGGTGGTGGCGCCCGCCGGATAGAGCTTCACTGCATGCACCAGCCCGCTTGCCACGGCCCGCTCGATCTCCTCCGCCGGGGTATTGTCGGTGAGGTAGAGCGTCATCAGCGGCTCGAAGGTGGAACCGGCGGGACGGGCCGCCAGGATTCGCTCGCGATAGCCTTGCGCCTGCTCGGTGGTGGTGACCGGCGGCTTGAGATTGGGCATGATGATCGCCCGTCCCATCTGGCGCGCAGTGGCGGGCACCACGGCCGCAAGGGCCTCCCCGTCGCGCAGGTGGAGATGCCAGTCATCGGGTCGGGTCAGGGTAATAGCGGTCACGGGGCGTCCTGTCGTTCAACATGAGTGTCGACGCCAGAGTATACCGGAAGGCCGGGACGAAATGCCTGGCTTCCGGCCATGTGGCGGGCATCGAAAGATTGTCGCGGCGGCAGCAACGAACGCCGTTTTGCCGTATCATCGACGCCGTTTTTCGCCGTGAAGAGTCGCTGCCAATGCCTCGGGTTCGCCACTACGCCGATATCGTCGCCATTCTGGCCGGTCTGATGTGGATCGTGTTCTTCTGGTCGATCAGCATCTCGGCGCGGATCGGGAGTGTCGAACCGACGCTTGCCGCCCTGCTCGCCCTCGGCGCCATGATTCTGGTCAGCTCCGTGCATCGGCCGTTTCGCATCCACCTGAGCCGCTACCACGTGCGCAAACGCCGCACCGAGATGTGGATGCACATCCTGGCCTTGCCCATGGCCCTGGCGCTGTTCTTCGGCGTCTTCATCGAGAACATGCTCGCGCCCATGAGCGGCGAACAGAAGATGCTGCTGTTCAACGTGCTCGCCACCGCCGGCTGGGTGGTCTACGTCATGACCCTGGTGATCAAGTTCGTGCACCATCTGTTCCGTCGTCGCCGCAATCGGGCCAAGCCGTAGGCGCTCGGCCCAAGACCAAGCTCAAAACCGGTCGGCGCGAAAAGGCGCCATATCCACCGCCGTCGGCTCCCCTTCCATCATCTCGCTCAGCACGCGCCCCGTGGCCGGCCCCATGGTGAAGCCCTGGTGCCCATGGCCGAAGGCGAACCACAGCCCCGCATGCTGCGGCGCCGGCCCTATCACCGGCTTCATGTCCGGCAGGCAGGGGCGCGCACCCTTCCAAGGCTGCTCCTCCAGGCGCTGCCCCAGGCCAGGAAAGAGCTCGCGCGCCCGACGTTCGGCTGCCGCCAACTGATCGTGGGCGGGCGGCGCATCCAGCGGAGCCAGCTCCGCCCCGGTGGTCAGACGAATGCCGGCCCGCATGGGCGCCAGGATGTAGCCGATGTCGGCATCGGCCAGCCAATGGTTGATGCGCTGCTCCTCCGCCGCACCGTAGTGCATGTGGTAGCCGCGCTTGACGAAGGTCGGCAGGTGGTAGCCAAGATCCCTCAGCCAGGCGCCCGCCCAGGGCCCCAGGGCCACCACCAGATCGCCGGCCTCGAGACCGCCCCGATCGGTGTCGACGTGCCAGCCGGCGCCCGCCTGGCTCACGCTGCCGACTTCCGCCTGCAGGATCTCTCCCCCCAGCTGCTGGAAGCTGCGGGCGTAGGCGGCCACCAGTCCGCCCGGGTCGGCCACGCTCCAGGAGTTGGTCCAGTGAACCGCCCCGGCCAGCCCATCGCCGAGAGCAGGCTCCTTGTGCGCCAGGCCCCGGCCGTCGAGCACGTCGTAGGTCACGCCGAAACGCCGGGCGGAATCCTCCGCCTCGAGGGCCCGACGGTCGAGTTCCGCCTGGCTGCGATGCACCTCGAGCCAACCCTCCTTGCCGATCAGCTCTCCTGCCCCGGCGGCTTCGATCATCGGTGCATGCTCCTGGGTCGACAGCGCGATCAGCGAGGCATACTCGGGAACGATGCGAGCGTAGCGGCGGGGAGCCGAATGGCGCCAGTAGCCCAGCAGCGGCCCGGCGAACTGCAGCACCCCGCGCCACTGATAGCGAATGTCGACCCGCCGGTTGGGCAGCGAATCGAGCAGCTTGCCCAGCTCGCGGGGGAAGGTGTAGGGGCGTACCGCTTCGCGCTGGATCAGGCCGCCGTTGCCATAGGAGGTCTCGCGACCGGGCGGAAGGCGATCCACCAGCAGCACCGAACGCCCGCGACGGGCCAGGTGCCAGGCGATGGAAACGCCGACCATGCCGGCTCCCAGGACGACGGTTTGACGAGACATGCCACTCCTCCACGATGCGCTGACGCCACCGGCCCCCTGCCGGAACGAGCGCACCAGTCTACCAGCACGGTTCGACTCACGGCGGGCCGATTCCGCCCTTGCCGGCCTGGATCGAACCCACTTGCCGGCCTGGATCAAGAAAATCGTGCGTCGCTATTGCGCCTTGCCTTGCACCTGCAGCTTGGTACGGATGAAATCGGAGTGACTGACGTGAAGCAGTTCGGCCAGACGCCGGATCCGATGCTCCTCCAGCGCGTTGTGATTGGCATCGGCGTTGGCCAACACCCACATCATGCGCACCAGCTCGCGACGCTGAGCATAGTCGTAGTGCTGTTTGATCAGGCTGACGAACTGGTAGTGGTCCACGGAGTTCTCCACTTCGTCGCGGGCCATCTCCATCAGCTCCTCGACCGCCGCACCGGGAAGCTGGAAATGCGAAATGAGCAGCTCGCGCAATGCCGTCAGCTGGGTCTCGTCGGTGTGGTAGTCGGCGCGCATCACCTCGCACAGCAGCGCGGCGGTGGCACGCTCCAGGGTCGGAGCGGGGTCGTCCGAGCGCTCGGGCTCGGCCAGGGTCTGCTGGAAGAATCGCTGAATGGTGTCGAGCATGGCGGATCCCCTGCGATGGTATCGCTTCAGACCGACGGCAGCCCCGGGCGTTCCGTCCGAGGCTGCCGTCGCCTTCAATACCCCATCGTGCGCGGCAGCCAGGTGGTCAGGATGGGCATGGCGATCAGAATGAGTATCGTCAGCAGGATCGGGATCAAGAACGGCAGGATCGAGACGACGATCTGCGCATAGCGCAGCCGGGTGATGCCCACCATCAGGAACAGCACCGTGCCGAATGGCGGCGTGATGACCCCCACCGACAGGGTGATGACCATGACGATGCCGAAGTGAATCGGATCGAGCCCTGCGGCCAGGGCCGCCGGGACCACGATCGGCGTGAAGATCAGGATGCTCTCGATCACCGACATGAAGCAGCCGATCAGCAGGAAGAACAGCGCGAAGGCCAGCAGCAGCAGGATCGTCGGCATGTCGATGGCGGCGACCTGACCGGCCAGCGCCTGCGGAATGCCGATGCGCACCAGGATCCAGCCATAGAAGCTGGACACGGCGATGATCAGCAGGATCGCGGCGCTGAACATCAGCGTGCGGCGGAAGGCGTGGAACAGATCGCGCAAGGTGAGATCGCGATAGACCAGCCCGCCGAGGATAAGTGCATAGATCGAGGCCACCGCTCCCGCCTCGGTGGGAGTGAACAGCCCGGTCCAGATCCCGCCCACGATGATGGCCGGCATGAACAACGGCAGCACGGCCCGCCGACCGGTGCGCACTACCTCCTTGGCGTCGAACGGCACCGGTGGCGGCATGGCCACACGCTTGCCCGCCCCCAGCACCACGGTCATGCCCATGAACAGAATCGCCATGAGGATGCCGGGCACCAGCCCCGCCATGAACAGGGCACCGATACTGACGTTGGCCAGCCAACCGTAGACCACCAGCGCAATGCTCGGCGGCAGGATCGGTCCGATGACGCTCGAAGCCGCAGTGATGCCCGCCGAGTAGCCGAGGTCGTAGCCGCGCTCCTTCATGGCCTTGATCTCGATGCTGCCGAGACCGGCGGCGTCGGCCACCGCGGTGCCGGACATGGTGGCGAAGATCGAGCTGGCCACCACGTTGGCGTGCCCCAGGCCGCCCTTGGTGAAGCCCACCAGCGCCGTGGCGAAATCGAAGATTCGCGTGGTGGTCGACCCCGTGTTCATGATGTTGGCGGCCAGGATGAAGAGCGGAATGGCCAGCAGGGTGAAATTGTTGAGTGTCTGCACCATACGCAGCGACATCAGCTCCACCGGCAGGCCGCCGGTGCCGGTCACCGCCAGGGCGATGAAGGAGGTGATGCCGATGGCCACCACCACCGGCAGCCCGACGGCCATGAGCAGCAGCAGACCGCCGACGAAAACCAGTAACTCCTGCATCAGTGGGCCTCCTGCTCGGCCTGCAACTCGTTCTGCCAGGCCACCGGGCCTCGCAGCGTCTGCCACAGCGCCAGCACGGCCATGCCGGCGAAGGCGATGAATATGCCGTAATAGAGGTAGCTGAAGCTGATTCCCAACGACACGGTGCGATTGTTGGCACTGGCTACCGACATCGTCAGCGCCCCGTACGCTGCCAGCGCGAAGAACCCGCACGAGAGCAGCGCCACCAGGCGATACTGCAGCGCGCGCGCCAGATTGCCGAGGCGATGGCTGAACAGATCCACCACCAGATGCTCGAAGCGCACCCAGGCCGACAGCGAACCGAAGGCAACCGCATAGATGGCCAGTATCGAGGCCACTTCCTCGGTCCAGGGCATGCCCAGACCGATGAGGTCCCGGGCGATGACGGCCGATACGATCAGCAGCAGTACGCCGGCCAGCAGCAATACGCCGACGAAATCGCAGATCAGCGTGATGCCTCTGAGCAGGTGAAAGGCAACCCTATCCAGGGCTCCCCGTGGCGGCGTCGATGAAAACGTCAAAGCAGCAATCCTCCAGACGGAAAGCATCAGCGGCGCCCCGCAGGCCGCCGCTGACGGTCACTTGGCGTGCAAGGCAATCAGTCGTTGCCGTTCCCCATGGCGTCCTCCAGCACGCCATCGGCCATGTCGGACATGACACGCTCGATGGACGGCATGGCCGCTTCGCGGAAGGCCTCGATATCCGGTTCGATGATGGTCATGCCGGCCTTTTCCAGCTCTTCGAGGTAATACTCGTCCAGCTCCCGCTCCACCTCGGTGCCGTGCTGGCGGGCGACATGGATGGCCTCGGTGATGAGCGCCTGGTCCTCCTCATCGAGACCGTTCCACCAGCGCGAGCTGGCCACCCAGTTCCACGGGAACTGCACGTGGCTGGTGAGGATGATGTGGTCCTGCACTTCCCACAGACGACGGGTATAGGGTGACGAGAGCGAATTCTCGTGACCGTCCACCTGGCGGGTCTGCAGGGCCAGGTAGATCTCCGGCGCCGGCACGTTGACCACCTGCGCGCCGATTCCTTCCCACACCTCCAGCCACACCGGCAGCGACGGCAGGCGCAGACGGAACCCCTGCAGGTCTTCGGGGGTGTGAATCGCCTTGTTGGCGGTCATGTGACGCGGGCCGCGGTGCTGGGTGCCGAAGTACTTGAGGCCACCCTTCTCTTCGGCGATCTCCACCAGGCGCTGGCCGGAGGGGCTCTCCATGTAGGCGTCGACTTCGTCCCAGGTGGAGAAGAGGAACGGCACGGTGATGGCGTCGTACTCGGGCGCATACTGCTGGCGCCAGTTGCCACCGGTGATGGAGATCTGGGTCTGCCCCAGGTTGAGCAGCTCGAGGACCCCGTCCTCACTGCCCAGCGAGCCGGCAAGGAAAGGCCGCACGTTGAAGCGACCCGGCGCCTGCTCTTCGAGGTATTCGGCGAAGCGCTCCACGGCGGCGCTCTCGGAGCCGCCCTCGCTCATGGTGTTGTTGACCTGGATTTCGATGGTGCTGGCGAGTGCGAACGGGGCGCTCAGCATGCCGAGCGTGGCCAGCGTGGCAAGCAAGGACTTGCGCATGAGGGTGCTCTCCTGATCGTTATCGTTATGTTGGTTATCGCGTGACGATGTCCTGATCTTGAAACATGCTTTCGCTGCGCTCAAATCGGCTTTGATGAAGGGAGGCTTCGCGTATCGCGATGCCTCTGGAACGCCCGCCCAGCGGCATTTTCTGGCTGCATCACGGATAAAGTGCTACCAATGGCTAATATCATGCAGCGCCAGGCAACATCTCAATGGAAGTATCGCCATCGGAGCATTCACCATGCACGAAACCACGCCCATCGCTTTCATCACCGGTGCCACCTCGGGCATCGGCCGGGCCTGCGCCGAGGCCTTCGCCAATGCCGGCTGGGGGCTCGTCCTCACCGGCCGCCGGCAGGAGCGCCTCGACGCCCTGCAGCAGCGTCTCGGCCAGGTACCGGTCCATACCGCCGCGCTGGACGTCACCGACCGCGATGCCGTTCGGCATGTCGTCGACTCGCTTCCACCGCCCTTCGACCGCCCCAGGGTACTGCTCAACAACGCCGGTGTGGCACTGGGCAAGGGGCCGTCCCAGGAGGCCGACCTCGACGACTGGCACGCCATGATCGAGACCAACATCAAGGGCCTGGTCACGGTCACCCGGCTGCTGTTGCCGCGGCTGGTGGCCCACGGCGAGGGAGCGACCGTCATCAACATCGGCTCCATCGCCGCTCACACCCCCTACCCCGGCGGCCACGTCTATGGCGCCTCCAAGGCCTTCGTCGAGCAGTTCAGCTACAACCTGCGCTGCGACGTCAGTGCCGCCGGCGTGCGCGTCACCGACCTGGCGCCCGGCATGACCATGAGCGAGTTCACCGAGGTGCGCATGAAGGGAGACCGCGACGCCGCCCAGCGCTACTACGCCGGCACCCAAGCGCTGCAACCGGCAGACGTGGCCGCCCAGGCGCTGCACATCGCGGAACTGCCGCCCCACGTGAACATCACCCGGCTCGAGGTCACGCCGCTGTGCCAGCAGTGGTCGCCGTTCACCATTCTGCGCGAGTGACTCAGGACGACTCGCCGATGCCCTGCACCACGTAATCCCGCGCCACGCCGATGTGGTAGTCGATGGCCTCGCGGCAGCGCTGCGGGTCGCCGCTGGCCAGCGCATCGAGCAATTGCCAGTGACAGGTGGCGATGGTGTCGGGTTCGGCATGGGTCTTGCCGATCAAGGCGATGCAGAGACGCAGCTCGTGGGTGATGTCGTCGAACACCTTGAGCAGCCGTCGATTGCCCGAGAAGTCGATCAGCATGCGATGGAAGACCAGGTCCTCCTCGATCTTACGGCTATCGCTGTCATGTAGCGCCACCTCGCACATCAGCTCGACCTGACGCCGCAGCGCCTGCTCCTTCTGCGCATCGTAGTTATCGACCAGACGCGCCATCGCATGCCGCTCGAGGCACAGGCGCAGATCGAAGACATCGATGAGTTCGCTGGCGTCCAGCGCTCGCACGAAGAACCCACGGCGAGGCTGGGAGACCAGCAAACCGCGGCTCTCCAGCAGCCGCGCCGCTTCACGTACGGGGGCTCGGCTCACCCCCAGGTCACGCGCCAATTGAACTTCCGAAAGTCGCTCACCGGGCGCATAACGCTGACTGATGATGGCCTGGGTCAGGTAGTCGGCGACCTGCTCCACCAGATTGCGCTGCTGGATGATCGCACCGCTACCGAAAGCACTCGAAGGGGTCATGCACCTGGCTCTTGTTACTGTAATGGCTACAGTATGACCAATTGGCGATTCTTGTCGACCGTCGATTGACGACTGTCGACAGTTCTGGGAGCCACTGCTAAGGTCACTAAGGCATGAATACGGCACGATGAACCAAGACAACAAACGCCGAGACAACAAGAAGGAATCCGATGATGAAAATGACGCCTTTGGCAGCAGCCATTGCCGCCCTGGCCTTTACCTCTTCTTTTGCCGTTGCCGATGAGCCCCGCTCCGGGGGCACCATCAACACCATCATCCAGCCCGAGCCTCCCGGCCTGGTGCTGGGCATGATCCAGAACGACCCTACCCGCAAGGTCGCCGGCAACATCTACGAGGGGCTGCTGCGCTACACCACCGACCTGGAGCCGATACCGCAGCTGGCCGAATCCTGGGAAGTGAGCGACGACGGCCTGGTCTATACCTTCCACCTGCGCGAGGGTGTGCTGTGGCATGACGGCGAACCCTTCACCGCCGCCGACGTGGTGTTCTCCGCCGATGAATTCCACCGCGAGCTGAACCCCAGCGCCCGCGCCGTGCTGCAGCACGTGGAAAGCATCGAGGCAGAGGACGATCACACCGTGGTCTTCACCCTCTCCGAGCCCTTCGGCCCCTTCCTGCTCTCCTTCGAGGCCGGCACCTTCACCATGGTGCCCAAGCACCTTTACGAGGGTACCGACTTCCGCGACAACGAGCACAACAGCCATCCCATCGGTACCGGCCCGTTCAAGTTCCACAACTGGGACCGCGGCACCGTCATCGAGCTGGTGCGCTTCGACGACTACTACGAGGAAGACCTGCCCTACCTGGACGGCATCAACTGGCACGTCATCCCGGATGGCGCCTCCCGCGCCGTGGCCTACGAGAACGGCACCGTCGACGTGCTGCCCAACGGCACCGTGGAGAACTTCGACATCCCGCGCCTGACCGCCATGGACAACACCTGCGTGACGGAGGAGGGCCACGAGTACTTCAGCCCCTTCGCCATGCTGTGGATGAACAACCGCGAAGGCCCGACGGCGGACAAGCGCTTCCGCCAGGCGGTGATGTACGCCATGGACCGCGAGTTCGCCCGCGACGTGCTGTGGAACGGCCTCGGCGAGGTGCCGCTCTCCTCCTTCGGCTCCAACGCGCGCTTCCGCCACGACGGGCTCGACCCCTACGACCACAACCCGGATCGCGCCCGCGAGCTGCTCGAGGAGATGGGCTACGACAACGAGGAGGTGCGCCTGCTGCCGCTGCCCTACGGCGAGACCTGGACCCGCTGGGCCGAGGCCGTGCAGCAGAACCTGCGCGAGGTGGGCATCAACGTGCGCACCCAGTCCACCGACGTGGGCGGCTGGAACCAGCGCCTCTCCGAGTGGGACTACGACCTCGCCTTCACCTTCCTCTTCCAGTACGGCGACCCGGCCCTGGGCATCACCCGCTCCTACCTCTCCGACAACATCGAGCGCGGCTCCCCGTGGAACAACGTCGGTGGCTACGAGAACGAGCGGGTCGACGAGCTGTTCAACGAGGCCGCCACGGCATTCCCCGACGAGGAGCGTGAAGCTCTCTATCACGAGGCCCAGGAGATCATTCACGAGGACGTGCCGGTGGGCTGGCTGCTGGAGCTCGGCTTCCCGACCATCTACCGCTGCGACGTCCAGGATCTGGTGACCTCCGGCGTGGGGGTCAACGACGGCTTCAGGGACGCCTGGCTCGACCGCTGAGTCGAATCTCGTCTTGAGGGGGCGGCACGGCCGCCCCCGTTTAAGAGGAGCAAATTGCCGAGCGAGATGAAGCGCAAGGCGCACGGAGCGCAACAACCGGAGCCTATGCGGTACTAGGTGAGGATTGTGACGGTCCGACGCTTCGGTACCGCGCATCGCAGCGATTCGCTCGCGCAGGCATTTGCATACCTTCAAGCACCCAGAGGCTTGCTGCATGCTCTACGCCCGACTGATCGTGATGCGGCTGCTCAAGGCCGTCGTCGTCCTGTTCCTGATCGTCATCTTCAATTTCTTCCTGATCCAGATGGCGCCGGGCGACCCCGCCGCCATCCTGGCCGGCGAGGCCGGCGCCACCGACGAGGAGTTCCTGCGTCAGCTGCGCGAACGCTTCGGTCTCGACCAGCCGATCTACGTCCAGCTGTGGCGCTACGTCTCGGGAATCGCCATGCTCGATTTCGGCTGGTCGTATCGCCAGGGCATGCCGGTGCTCGACCTGATCCTCGCCCGCCTGCCGGCCACCCTGCTGCTCACCGGTACCGCCTTCGTGCTGTCGCTGGCGCTGGGCATCGTCGCCGGCTCCATGGCCGCCGCCCGGGTCAAGAAGCCCTCCGGCTCCATCATCATGGCCCTGGCCCTGCTGTTCTATGCCACGCCGCTGTTCTGGGTGGCGCTGATGGCGGTGGTGCTGTTCTCGGTCTTCCTCGGCTGGCTGCCGGCCTACGGCATGTACACGGTGGGCGCGGGGCACACCGGCTTCGCCCTGGTGCTCGACGTGGCCAAGCACCTGATCCTGCCCGCCACCACCCTGGCGCTGTTCTTCATGGCCATCTACACCCGCATGACCCGCGCCTCGATGCTCGAGGCGAGCCAGCAGGACTACGTCAAGACCGCCCGCGCCAAGGGCCTCGCGCCGGGCGTGATCCAGCGGCGCCACATCCTGCGCAACGCCCTGCTGCCGATCATCACCCTGGCCGGCCTGCAGGCGGGACAGATGGTGGGCGGTGCCATCCTCACCGAGACGGTGTTCGCCTGGCCCGGCATCGGCCGGCTGATGTTCGAAGCGCTGCAGCAGCGCGACTACAACCTGCTGCTGGGCATCTTCTTCTTCTCCGCCGCGCTGGTCATCGTCTTCAACATCATCACCGATCTGGTCTATCGCCTGGCGGACCCGCGCATCAAGGAGGCCTCATGAGCTTCTTCGCCCGCTTTGCCCAGAACCGCGGCGCTCTGGTCGGCCTGTTCATCCTGCTGGCCATCATTGCGATGGCGATGCTGGCCCCCTTCCTCTATCCCGAGTCGCCCTGGCGCATGGTGCAGCGCCCCTTCCTCGCGCCCATGGAGGTGGATGGCTTCTGGCTCGGCACCGACACCATGGGCCGCGACGTGGCCGCCGGGCTGATGCACGGCGCCTGGGTCTCGCTGCTGATCGGCCTGGTCTCGACCTCGGTGGCGCTGCTCATCGGCGTGCCGCTGGGCGCCGTTGCCGGCTACTACGGCGGCTTGATCGACGACGCCCTGATGCGCTTCACCGAGTTCTTCCAGACCATTCCCAACTTCGCCCTGGCCATCGTGCTGGTGGCGATCATGCAGCCCAGCGTGACATCGATCGTGCTGGCCATCGCCATCGTCAGTTGGCCGCCGGTGGCACGCCTGGTGCGGGCCGAGTTCATGTCGCTGCGTCACCGCGAATACGTGGAGGCCGCGCGTCTCGTGGGCCAGACCAACCGCACCATCATCCTGCGTCAGATCCTGCCCAATACCCTGTCGCCGATCATCGTGCTGGCCTCGCTGATGGTGGCCACCGCCATCCTGCTGGAGTCGGCGCTCTCGTTCCTGGGGCTGGGCGATCCCAACGTGATGTCCTGGGGCTACATGATCGGCGCCGCGCGTACGGTGATCCGCCAGGCCTGGTGGCTCAGCTTCTTTCCCGGAGTGGCTATCCTGCTCACGGTGCTGGCGCTCAACCTGGTCGGCGAAGGGCTGGATGACGCCTTGAACCCCAAGCTCGCCCGCGAACGCTCCTAGGAGAACGACATGAACGACAACGCTCCGGTACTGAGCATTCGCGGCCTGACCCTGGCACTGCCCAAGGGCGCCGACCGCGACTACGCGGTGGAGGAGGTCAGCTACGACGTGGCCCGCGGCGAGATCATGTGCGTGGTCGGCGAGTCCGGCTCCGGCAAGTCGATGGCGGCCAATGCGGTGATGGGTTTGCTGCCCAAGGGCGTGCGCCCCACTGCCGGTGAGGTGCTGTTCGACGGCCAGAACCTGCTCGCCCTCAACGAGAAGCAGCACCGCAAGCTGCGTGGGCTGCGCATCGGCATGATCTTTCAGGAACCGATGACCGCGCTCAACCCGCTGATGCGGGTCGGCGCCCAGATCGCCGAAGTGTTCGAGGCGCACGGTAAATACAGCAGCCGCGAGCGGCAGGAGAAGGCCCTGGCGCTGCTGGAGGAGGTCGGCATCCCCGAGCCGGACAAGGCGATCCGCGCCTACCCGTTCCAGCTCTCCGGCGGGCAGCGCCAGCGGGTGATGATCGCCATGGCACTGGCGCTGGAGCCGGAGCTGCTGATCGCCGACGAGCCCACGACGGCGCTCGACGTGACTACCCAGGCGCAGATCCTGGAGCTGATTCGCGACCTGCAGCAGCGCCGCGGCATGGCGGTGATGTTCATCACCCACGACTTCGGCGTGGTGGCCGAGGTGGCCACCCGGGTCTGCGTGATGCGCTACGGCCGGGTCGTCGAGCTCGGCACGGCCCGGGAGGTGCTCGAAAACCCCCGCCACGAGTATACTCGCGCCCTGCTCGAGGCGATTCCCAGCAACATCATTCCGGAAGCCGTCGCCCAGCAGCGGCCCGCGCCGCTGCTGGAGGTGCGCAACCTCAACAAGGTGTTCCGCTCGCGCGGCGGCCTGTTCAAGCCGGCCCGCGAGGTGCGCGCCCTGGACGACGTCTCCTTCACCCTGGCACCGGGCGAGACAGTGGGCAT
Source organism: Billgrantia desiderata (assembly GCA_011742915.1). Taxonomy (GTDB): domain Bacteria; phylum Pseudomonadota; class Gammaproteobacteria; order Pseudomonadales; family Halomonadaceae; genus Halomonas; species Halomonas desiderata. The sequence goes on from JAAQTN010000018.1 coordinate 30,083, forward strand.
CGTCGGCGAGTCCGGTTCAGGCAAGTCGACGCTCGGGCGCTGCGTGGTGCGGCTGGAACGGCCCGATAGCGGCTCGCTGAGCCTCAGCGGAACCGATTTCTCGGCCCTCAAGGGAGACGAACTGCGCCGCGAGCGGCGGCGGGTACAGATGATCTTCCAGGATCCCTACGCCTCGCTCAATCCGCGCCACCGGGTCGGCTACGCCATCGCCCAGGGCCCCATGGCCAACGGCGTGCCGCGTCGGCAGGCGATGCAGCAGGCCGAGGAGCTGCTGGAGCTGGTCGGTCTCGGCGCCGTGGCGGTGGACCGCTACCCCCATGAGTTCTCCGGTGGCCAGCGCCAGCGCATCGGCATCGCCCGCGCCCTGGCACTGAACCCGGAGCTGATCGTGGCCGACGAGGCGGTCTCGGCCCTCGACGTGTCGATCCAGGCCCAGGTGCTCGAACTGCTGGAGGAGTTGAAGCAGAAGCTGTCGCTCTCGTTGCTGTTCATCACCCATGACCTGCGGGTGGCCGCACAGATCTGCGACTCCATCATCGTCATGCAGCACGGTCGCATCGTCGAGCAGGGTACCGCCCAGGAGGTGTTCCTCAGGCCACGGGAGGCCTATACCAAGCAACTGCTGGACGCCATACCCGGGCGTGCCCACGAAGCTGCCATGGCCTGACGCCCCGCAACGATAAAGAAGGATGAAGCAGATGCAATCGCTGTTGGAGAGAATCGTCGCCATCGTTGGCGAGGGCAACGTGCTGACCGGCGATGACGTCGCCCAGCGCCGGGTCGACTGGATGAGCGGGGCGAGCTGTCGCGCCGGCGCCATCGTCAGGCCGGCCGACACCGACGAGCTGGCCCGGGTGATGCGCCTGTGCCACGCCGTCGCTCAACCGGTGGTGACCCACGGCGGCCTCACCGGCCTGGTGCATGGCGGCGAGGCGAGCCCGGACGAGCTGGCCATCTCGCTGGAGCGCATGACCGCCATCGAGGCAATCGACCCCATCGGCGGCAGCATGACGGTTCAGGCCGGTATCGCACTTCAAACCGTGCAGGAAGCCGCCGCCGAGCACGACCTGCAGTTCGCCCTCGACCTTGGCGCGCGGGGCTCCTGCACCATCGGCGGCAACATCGCCACCAATGCCGGCGGCGTACGGGTCATTCGCTACGGCATGATGCGTCAGCAGGTGCTGGGGCTCGAAGCGGTGCTGGCCGACGGCAGCGTGGTCAGCTCGATGAACCGCATGCTGAAGAACAACGCCGGCTACGACCTCAAGCAGCTGTTCATCGGCAGCGAGGGCACCTTGGGCATCGTCACCCGCGCCGTGCTCCGGCTGCAGCCGAGAATGACCAGCGAGCGTACCGCGCTGGTGGCCTGCCCCGACTTCGACGGCGTGACCGGCCTGCTCAGGCACCTGGGGCGCACGCTGGGTGGCAGCCTGGGCACCTTCGAGGTGATGTGGCGCAACCACTACGCGCTGCTCACCGAGGAGAGCGGCCGCAACACGCCACCCCTGCCGGCACGCTGGCCTTTCTATGCCATCGTCGAGTCGCTGGGCAGCGACGACGCGGCCAACGTCGCGCAGTTCAGCGCGGCACTGGAGTCGGCCCTCGAGGCCGGCCTGATCGAAGACGCCGTGCTCGCCCAATCCGACGCCCAGCGCCAGGGCATCTGGGATATCCGCGAGGACATCGAAGGGCTGATCGACAACCTCTCTCCGCTCTTCACCTTCGACGTCAGCCTGCCCATTCCCGACATGGCCGACTACGCCGATGCGCTCGAGCGCAGGATAGGCGAACGCTGGCCCGAAGGGCGCATGGTGATATTCGGCCATCTCGGCGACGGCAACCTGCACGTGTCGGTCGGAGTCGGCAGCGGCGATCCCCAGACCCGCCGCGACGTGGAACAGATCGTCTATGGCCCGCTGGCCGAACTGGGCGGCTCGATCTCCGCCGAGCACGGCATCGGTCTAGAGAAGCGCGACTACCTGCCGCTCTCCCGCACCCCCGGGGAGATTGCCCTGATGCGCACGCTGAAGCAGGCGCTGGACCCGAAGGGATTGCTCAATCGCCACAAGATCCTGGCAGCGGAAGAATGAGACGAACGGGCCGTCGGCTTGAGCCGGCGGCACGCTTCTGCAACGATCTTCATCTCTTGTTCCTGGAGTGCAGCATGCCCCGCTTCCCCGATCACCTCAAAGGCTCCGGCCCCAGCAACCCCTTTCCCGGCATCAAGGTGCTGGAACGGCGCATCGGCCGCGAGATCCCCCACCGCCTGGGCTCCAACGAGGGCCTCGACATGCCCCATCGGGCGCTGCGCGAGCGCTTTGGCGATGCCATGACGGAGCATGTCTACTGCTACGGCGACGCGGAAGCGCTGGGCGTGCGCCAGCGGCTCGCCTCGCTCTACGGGCTGCCGCTGGAACACACCCTGGTGGATGCCGGCGCCGACAGTCTGATCGCCCTGGCCCTGCGCACCGTGGCGGAACCCGGTTGCACGGTGGTCAGCGCCAGCGGCACCTACCCCACCTTCGGCTATTTCGCCCGCGGGCAGAACTGTCATCTGGTGGAGCGGCCCTATCGCGAGGCGCCCGGCCTGCTCACCCCCGACCTCGAGGCGCTGCTGGCTGCGGCCCATGAGCACCGGGCCCGACTGGTCTACGTCGCCAACCCGGACAACCCCAGCGGGCATCTGCACGGCGACGACGAGATCCGCCGCCTGCGTGCCGAACTGCCCGAGGATTGCTGGCTGCTGCTCGACGAGGCCTACCACGACTTCCGCGACGACGCCGACTCGCCGTTCAGCCGCGAAGCACTGCCCGGCGTGATCCGTCTGCGCACGCTGTCCAAGGCCCATGGACTCGCCGGGATGCGCATCGGCTACGCCATCGCCGAGCCGGAAACCCTGGCGATGATGATGAAGGTGCGGATCCACTACGCGGTATCCAGCCTCACCCAGGTCATCGCCGAGACCGTGCTCGATCACCACACCGAAGTGGAGGCGCACATCCGTGCGGTGAAGGCGCGCCGCGAACGTCTCGCCCGCCATTTTCGCGAACTGGGCGCCGAGGTGCTGCCGAGCGCCACCAATTTCATCGCCCTGCGCTTCTCGAGTGCGGAACTGGCCGGAAGGCTGAACCAGGAGCTGCTCGAGACCGGCCGCCTGATCGCCCGCCCCGCGCACCCGGACCTCGGCCACGTGCTGCGTATCACCGCCGTGGAGGACGCCCTGGTACCGGGTCGCTTCGACATTCTGGAGCGGGCGCTGACATCGGGTGCATGAGCGCCCCTCCCGTGGCCTTCAAAAGCCCAGCAAATGGGTGGGCCAGCGCAGCTGCAGCACCTGCCCCAGGCCCCACAGCAGGATGACGATACCGGCGGCAAGCCCCAGGCTCGGCAGCCAGGGGCTGCGGAACTGCAGTGTCAGGAAGGCCAGCACGAACACCCCGGCGGCCGGCAGCGCACCGATGAGGAAGAACAACCCGACGAAGCCGAGCATCCAGGCGAAGAACAGCAGCCCCTTGGCGAAGAAGAGCGGGCTGTCGTCCTCGTCGCCCAGGTCGGTGTAATCGCTGGCCTCCCGCGCCCCCCGCCGCAACCACTGTCGCCCCAGCTCCAGCAGCGCCAGCAGGATGCCCAGCGCGGCCACCACAGTGGGAAACAACCTCGCTCCCAGCGAGAACGACTGACTGATCGTCAGCACGGCCACCAATCCCGCCAGTACCAGAAGCACGAATGGCGTCTGTAGATGGCGGGTGAAGATACCGATCAAGCGTGCTCTCATGGGCGGCTCTCCTTGTCGCTCTCGGCCATCTGTATCGCCTCGGCCCGCTGGCTGGTGTTGCGCTTGAGCCTGACGCTGGCCACTATCAGCACCACCGCCAGCACGCCGATCGTCAGCACGCCGGGGCGCATCAGCCATTCCCAGTCGTAGAGGTTGTAGGACATCCACAGATAGCGCTCGGCCAGGCCGCTGAGAATGAAGCCGATCAGCAGCGGCGGCCGCGGCATGCCGCTGCGCTTCATCAGCCAGCCCAGCAGCCCGAAACCGAGCAGGAAGGCCAGGTCGGCCCAGTGTCGGGTCTCTTGCCAGGCGCCGACGATCACGATGACGATGATCACCGGGGCGATGTAATGGAACGGCACGAAGGTGAGCCGTGCGATGGGCCGCGACAGCAACAGGCAGATGAAGGTACCGAAGACGTTGGCCAGCGCCAGCGACCAGATGATGACGAACACCAGGTCGAGATCGCGGGTCAGCATCTGCGGGCCGGGCTGGACGCCGAAGATCATCAGCGCCCCCAGCAGCATGGCCATGGCCGAGGAGCCCGGTACGCCGAACAGCAGGGTCGGCATCAGCACGCCGCCTTCCTTGGCGTTGTTGGCACTCTCGGGAGCGATCACGCCGCGCACGTCGCCCTTGCCGAAACGACTGCGATCCTTGCTGGTCTGGGCCACGATGCCGTAGTTGACCCAATCGATGATCGACGAACCCATGCCGGGAATGGCACCGATCACCACGCCAATCACGCTATGACGAATCACCAGCCACTTGTGCCTGAGCGTGTCGCGCACCCCATCCATCCAGCCGTGGCCGAGGCCGCGAGCCCGCTCGGCAATGGCGCCGCCACGCGCCAGCAGATCGACGATCTCCGGCAGCGCGAACAGCCCCAGCGCCACGATGACCAGCGACAGCCCGTCGTAGAGGTAGAGAAAGTCCCCCGCGAAGCGATACTCGGCCGCCACCGGCGCGCCGCCGACGGTGCCGATGGCCAGCCCCGCGACCGCCGCCAGCATGCCCTTGAGCGGGCGATTGCCCGACAGCACCCCGATGATGGAGAGCCCCAGCAGGGTCAGCATGAACAGCTCGGGTGAGCCGAAGGCGAGAATCAGCGGGCGCGCGAAGGGCACCACGGCGGAGAGCGCCAGGGCCCCGATCAGGCCGCCGATCAGCGACGCCGTGAAGGCCGCCCCCAGCGCCCTGGCCGCCTCGCCTCGGCGGGCCATCGGATAGCCGTCCATGATGGTGGCCTGAGAGCCGGAAGAGCCGGGAATGCCCATCAGCACCGAGGGAAAGGTGTCGGCGCTGGGCACCGCCGCCGCAATACCGATCAGCAGGGCCACCCCGGCGTAGGCATCCATGCCGAACAGGAACGGCAACACCAGCGCCATCCCCATCAGCCCACCCAGGCCGGGCAGAATTCCCACGGCAATACCGATCGCCACCCCGGAAAAGAGCATCAACAGACGAAAAGGGTCGAGCAGAATCCAGAACGCATTGACGAACGCATCCAGCATGAGCACCTCATGTCAAAGCCGTGCACGCGACGGCCGCCCGCAGCTCCGGGCGGCTCGTCGCGTGCAGGCGTCTCAGTTGAACTCGGTGCCGAAGCGCTCGTTCAGCATGTCGCGCAGGTAGTCGAGAACCTCCGGTGAGGCGGCGTCCATCGAAGCCTTGATCTGCCCCAGGTCGTCGCCCCACATGATCTCGTAGCCCTCGAGGATGCTGGCACTGGCCTCCTGGAACTCCGGATCGTTGACCATGGCCTCGACCCCCTCCCGCAGGGCCGCCATCGCCTCGTCGGGGATATCGCCATGCACCCAGACGGTACCGCGGGTGTTCTGCACCAACGGCACGGTGACCTTGAAGGCCTCCCAGATGGTGCCGGAAGGCATCTCGCCGTGGATCTGCTCGTAGAGCTCGGGCGCGGTAATCATGTCCGGCACGGCAGGATCGCGCTGCGGATTGCCCTCACCATTGATGAAGCCGATGGCGTAGAGCGGCATGGCCACCCCCTCATCCACCAGCGGCTGCACGCTGTTGAGATAGGCCGGCGTGCTCTGGGTGTTGATCATCAGTTCGCCGCGTTCGAAGGCGATGCGCGTATCGCCGCGGCCGCCGTAGCCGGGTACCGCGCGGTAGTTCAGCTCGAACATCTCCAGCGCCACCAGCGACTCGAGCAGGCCCACGGGATCGGTGATGCCCTTGGTCAACCGGCCTTGCGCCTCGAGCAGGTCGGCCGGGTCGTCGATGCCCGCCTGGGTGGAGATCGCCGTCACGTGCCCCATGGGCGCGGCCACCACCGGCTCCAGCGCGTCGAGATCGAGCCTGAGCCCCTGCAGGCCGAGGAAGGCGCGCAGGTTCAGGTGGCCCGAGGCAGTCATCAGCGTGAGGCCGTCATGGTCGACCCGCTCGGCGAATTCGTTGCTGCCCAGCAGGCCGCCGGCACCGGTGACGTTCTCGGCCACGATGGTGGGGCTGCCGGGGATGTGGCGGCCCAGGTGCTGGCTGATCAGCCGGCCGAAGGTATCCGTGCCGCCGCCCGGCGAGAAGGGAATGATCATGCGAATGGTCTGACCGGCGTAGTAGTCGTCGGCGTGGGCGGCAGGAAGCATGACGCTGGCGCCAAGGACCAGGCCGGTCGCGATGGCGGCGATCTTGTTATAGGTTGTGCGGGGCATGGGTAGCTCCAAGGTCGAAACGAAACGGAAGGCGTTGCTCACCCAAACCACTATAGTCAGTGTTCCCCGTGACGACCTCGTGACATCGAGCTCAATCGGCCCGGCGCTCGATCCTGAGCCCGTGCCGCTTGAGCTTGCGCACCACGCTGGGCTGGCTGATCCTCAAGCGTTCGGCGATGGCATAGGTGCTGGGGAGCGACCGGCACAGCGCCTGTAGCACCTCGCGTTCGGCCCGGGCCAGGTAGGCGGGAAGCCCCTCATTCTCACCGAGCTCGGCCGGCGGCGGCGTCTCGGCGGGTGTGGCCATCGCCGTCAGGGATGCGGCCGACCCCCGTGTCGGTGACGGTATGAGATCGTCCGGGCTCGACAGCCAGGCTCGCTCCAGCCAGTTCTCCAGCTCCCGGACGTTGCCCGGCCAGTCGCCCCCCATCAGCTCCGGCCACACGCTGCCGTGCAGGAGCTTGCGCTGACCGTAACGCTGATTGAGTCGTTCGAGACACGCCTCGGCCAACGCCGGAATGTCTTCGCGGCGCTCGCGCAGCGGCGGGATGGTGACCGGGATGACGTTGACGCGATAGTAGAGATCGAGGCGAAAGCTCCCCGTCTCCACGCGCTGGGCCAGGTCCTGGTTGGTCGCCACCACCAGGCGAAAATCGACCCGCCGCGGCCGGGTATCGCCCAGGCGCAGCACGCTGCCGTCCAGGATCACCTTGAGCAGCTTGGTCTGCATGGGCAGCGGCAGCTCGCCGATCTCGTCGAGAAACAGCGTGCCGCCCTCGGCCTGCTCCAGCAGCCCCGCCTTGCCCTGGCGCGCCGCCCCGCTGAAGGCGCCGGGCTGATAGCCGAACATCTCCGACTCGAACAGGTTCTCGGGAATGGCGCCGCAATTGACCTCGATGAACGGCCCCTGACGGCGCCGGCTCCAGCGATGCAGCTGCTTGGCGAAGGCGCTCTTGCCGACCCCCGACTCGCCCAGCAGCAACACCGTGGCATCCGAAGGCGCAACGCGCTTGAGCAGCAGGGCCAGCTCACGCATCACGTCGCTGCGCACCTCCAGGCTGCCCATTGCCTCGTCGAGCTGACCGTCCTCCTGACCGGCGCCGGCCCCGCTGCGCTTGAGATGTTCGCTGAAACGCTTCTGCAGCAGCGCGTACTCGTCCTGCAGCAGCTGCAGGTCGGTCAGGTCGCGGGAGCGGCTGACGATGCGCTCGAGCCTGCCGTCGACATGTACCGGATGCGCCTCGGCGATCACCCGCCGCCCCGTTCCCGTCACCTGCATCAGCTGTACCGGCCTGCCGGTGCGGATCACCTCCAGGCTGATGGAGGGCCTGAGCACACCCTGCGCCTCCAGCTGCTGCACCGTGCTGCCGACCAGTTGCTCCCGTGGCAGGCCGTAAACCGCCGCGGCGCCCGGGCTGACGTCCAGCACCCGCCCCTCGCCGTCGACGATGAAAAAGTGGTCGTTGGCCGTCTCGACGATGGTACTCACCACCGCGCTGTCGATATCGCTCATCAGGACACCAGCCGATGCATGAATGAATCAAGGATGCATTATTGCATCACCGAAGCCCCGCTGGCGATTCGAAATTGCATCATGTCACCTGGCAGGCCCCGTGGCTGCGAGGCCGCCGGCTGGCACGAAACCTGCTAGACCTGAGGAGTGAGCGACGATACCCCAACGATCAGGAGCCCCGCATGTCCGACTTCAACCAGCCGCTAGGCGGCAACGAGATGCCCCGCTTCGGCGGGCCCGCCACCATGATGCGCCTGCCCACCCAGCCCACGGCGGCAGGGCTGGACGTAGCCTTCATCGGCGTACCGCTGGACATCGCCACCTCGAATCGCCCCGGCACGCGTCTGGGCCCGCGCCAGATCCGTGACGAGTCGCGCATGCTGCGCCCCTACAACATGGCCACCCGGGCGGCCCCCTTCGACAGTCTGCAAGTGGCCGACATCGGCGACGTGCCGATCAACACCTTCCACCTGCCCAAGAGCGTGGACATCATCACCGCCTTCTACGACGAAGTGCTCTCCCACGGCTGCGTCCCGCTGACCCTGGGCGGCGACCATGTGATCACCCTGCCGATCCTGCGCGCCATCGCCAAGAAGCACGGCCCGGTGGGGCTGATCCACATCGACGCCCACGCCGACGTCAACGAGAACATGTTCGGCGAAGCCATCGCCCACGGCACCCCGTTTCGCCGCGCCCAGGAAGAGGGCCTGCTGGCCCACGGCAAGGTGGTGCAGATCGGCCTGCGCGGGACCGGCTATGCCGCCGAGGACTTCGACTGGTGCCGCCAGCAGGGTTTCCGCGTGGTCACCGCCGAGGAGTGCTGGTACCGCTCGCTGGCGCCGCTGATGGCAGAGGTCCGCGAGCAGATGGGCGACACCCCGGTCTACGTCACCTTCGACATCGACGGCCTCGACCCCTCCGTCGCCCCCGGCACCGGCACCGTCGAGATGGGCGGCCTGACCTCGGCCCAGGGCCTCGAGATCGTGCGCGGTGCGGCCGGTCTCAACATCGTCGGCGGCGACCTGGTCGAGGTCTCGCCACCCTACGACCCCAGCGGCAACACGGCGCTGATGGGCGCCACCCTGCTCTACGAAATGCTGTGCGCACTGCCCGGCGTCAAGCGTCGCGACTGACACCAGAGCGCCGCGACCGACGCAAGAACTGCCTGACCCAACAACGACAAGCCAAGGGATACTCGTATGTCCTCCACTGACACGACTCATCGAACCCGCGACGGGGAAACCCCCTTCGAGCGTAACAACCTGCTCAAATTCCTGATTCCCTCCGCGCTCGGGGTGGGCCTGTTCCTGGTTCCCTTCCGCATCGGCGACACCATCAACATCGGCATGGGCTTCCTCGCCGACGGCCTCAAGGCGCTGCTCGACGGCGCCCTGCCGGCCATCGCCGTGATCGTGCTGGTGCTCTCCGTGCTGGCCACGAGCTGGATCAAGCTCGCCCGCCCAAGCTGGGCCGAGAAAGGCGTGATGCACGACATGTTTCACGTCGGCCCGGTGTGGTTCGGCATGCGCATCCTGGGGGCGGCCTTCGCCCTGATGACGTTCTTCCAGTTCGGGCCGGAGTTCGTCACCGCCTCGTTCACCGGCGGCGTGATGCTCAACGACCTGGCGCCGGTATTGCTGACCTTCTTCTTCTTCGCCGCCCTGCTGCTGCCGTTCCTGGTCGAGTTCGGCTTCATGGAATTCATCGGCAGCCTGGTGCGCAAGCCGTTCCGGGTGATCTTCAACCTGCCCGGCCGCAGCGCCATCGACGCCACCGCCTCGTGGATGGGCTCCGGCACCGTGGGCGTGCTGATCACCACCCAGCAGTACGAGAAGGGCTTCTACAATCGCCGCGAGGCCTCGGTGATCGCCACCAACTTCTCCATCGTCTCGATCGCCTTCAGCCTGCTGATCACCAGCTTCGTCGACCTCAACCACATGTTCATCCAGTTCTACTTCACCGTGGTGGTGGCAGGCCTGATCGCGGCAGTGATCGTGCCGCGCCTGCCGCCGCTGTCGCGCAAGCCGGACACCTACTACGAGCCGGTCGGCTGTCAGTTGGCCGAGAAACGCACCGAGGAGATGGGCCTGCTGCGCTACAGCCTGACCCAGGCGGTGCGCCGCGCCGAGCGCTCCCCCGGCCCGCGCGAACTCGCCCGCAACGCCCTGTTCAATGTCGCCGACATCTTCCTCGCCCTGCTGCCGCTGGTGTTCGCCATCGGCACCGTGGCGCTGATACTGGCCGAGTTCACGCCGCTGTTCACCTGGCTCTCCTACCCCATGGTGCCGGTGCTCGAGCTGCTGCGCATTCCCGAAGCCCAGGCGGCGGCTCCCGCCACCCTGGTGGGTTTCGCCGACATGTTCCTGCCGGCGGTGCTGGCGACCAACATCGAAAGCGAGCTGACCCGCTTCGTGATCGCCTGTCTGTCGCTGACCCAGCTCATCTACATGTCCGAGATCGGCGCGCTGCTGCTGAAGTCGAAGATTCCGCTCAAGCTGTGGGAGCTGGTCGCCATCTTCCTGCTGCGCACGGCCATCACGCTGCCGATCATTGCCTTCATGGCCCACACCTTCTTCTTCTGAGGTTCGCGATGACCCGCCAATCGATGACCTGTGGCCAATGGTTGCTGACGCTGCTGCATGAACGGTATGGCGTCGATACCGTGTTCGGCATCCCCGGGGTGCACACCGTAGCGCTCTATCGCGGCCTGGAAGACAGCGGCGTGCGCCATGTCACCCCGCGCCACGAACAGGGCGCCGGCTTCATGGCCGACGGCTATGCTCGCGCCACCGGCAAGCCCGGCGTGTGCCTGATCATCACCGGCCCGGGGATGACCAACATCGCCACCGCCATGGGCCAGGCGCTGGCCGACTCCGTCCCGATGCTGGTGATCTCCAGCGTCAACCGCCGCGACACCCTCGGTCGCGGCCAGGGCCGGCTGCACGAGCTACCGAGCCAGCAGCAGCTGATGGCGGGCGTGTCGCGCTTCAGCCATACCCTGCTCGACCCGAGCGCCCTGCCGGAAGTGCTGGCGCGAGCCTTCGCCGTGTTCCAGGGCCAGCGGCCGGGGCCGGTGCACATCGAGATCCCCATCGACCTGTTCGACGCCCCGGTGGCGTCAACCGAACTGCCGCCACCGGCGCGCCTGTTTCGTCCGGCACCGGACCCGGCTGGACTGGCCCTGGCCGCCGACTGGCTGCGCGCAGCGAAGCGTCCGCTGGTGCTGCTGGGCGGCGGCTGCGTCGAGGCCCCCGCCGCTGCCAGGGCCTTGGTCGAGCGCCTCGATGCGCCCACGGTAACCACCATCAACGCCAAGGGCGTGCTGGGTCGCGCCCACCCTCTCGACCTGGGCGCCAACGCGGCGCTGCCCGCCGTCCGCGAGCTGGCCCGCGAGGCCGACGTGGTTCTCGCGGTGGGCACCGAGCTGGGCGAGACCGACTACGACGTGGTGTTCGACGACGGCTTCGAACTGTGCGGTCGGCTGATCCGCATCGATCTCGACGCCCAGCAGCTGGTGCGCAACCAGCAGGTCGCGCTGGGCCTGGTGGCCGATGCGGGACGCACGCTGGCGCTGCTGGCGGAACACTTCCCCGCGCCGTTGCCTCGTGGCGGCGCCGAACGCACCGCGGCTACCCTGGCCGCGCTGAATCTGAACGACGATCCGGCCTTCGCTCCCTTCGTGCCGTTCTACGCCACGCTGGGCGAAACCCTGCCCGACGCCATCCTGGTCGGCGACTCCACCGCACCGGTCTATGCCGGCAATCACCTGGTCTCGCAGCCCGAGCCGCGGCGCTACTTCAACGCCTCCACCGGCTACGGCACCCTGGGCTACGGCCTGCCGGCCGCGCTGGGCGCCCAGCTTGGGCAGCCTGCGCTGCCCGTGGTGGCGCTGGTCGGCGACGGCGGCGTGATGTTCACCCTCAGCGAGCTCGCCACCGCCGTGGAAGCGCGCCTGCCGGTGGTGGTCGTGCTATGGCACAACCAGGGCTACGAGGAGATCCGCCGCTACATGGATGCCCACGGCGTCACGCGCTGCGGCGTCGACATCCAGGCGCCGGACTTTCAGGTGGTCGCCGCCGGCTTCGGCTGCCAGGCAGTGCGGGTGAGCGATCCGGCCGGCCTGGCCCAGGCCCTCGCTTCGCGACCGCTGGACGCGCCGTTGCTTGTCGAAGTGAATGCCGCAGCCTGGCAACAGGCCGTCACCTGCGACCTCGACTGACGATCTCCACTGACGATCTCCACTGACTGAGAGAACCGCCATGCAACAGCTGGATCATCAGTTCATCGACAACTGCTGGACGCCCTCCCGAGGCGAGCGCTGTCTGCCGGTGATGAACCCCTACCGCGAGGAAGCCATCACCGAGGTCTGCGCCGGCCATCCGGACGACGTCGACGATGCCGTGGCCGCGGCGCAGCGTGCCCTGCCGGCCTGGCGCGCCCTCGGCGGTGCCGAGCGAGCCCACTACCTGGAGCGCTTCGCCGATGCCCTGGCCCGCCGTCGCGACGAGCTGATTCGGCTCTCCTCGACCAACAACGGCAAGGTGCTGGCCGAGGCCGGCATCGACCTCGACGACGCCATCGCCTGCTATCGCTACTACGCCGGTCAGGCACGCGACCTCGACCGACGCCAGGGGCAGCTGGTCGAGGTCGGGATGGAAGGCGTCGAGGCGCGCTGTTACCACGACCCGGTTGGCGTGGTGGGGCTGATCACCCCCTGGAACTTCCCTCTGGTGACCAGCGCCTGGAAGCTCGCTCCCGCGCTTGCCGCCGGCTGTACCGTGGTGCTCAAGCCATCCGAGGTGACGCCGCTGCCCGAGCGTGCGCTGGCGGAGACCGCCCTGGAGATCGGGCTGCCGCCCGGCGTGCTCAATCTGCTGTTCGGCGATGGCGCCGGTATCGGCGCGCCGCTGGCCGCCCACCCCGGCGTCGACAAGGTCTCCTTCACCGGCAGCAACCGGGTCGGTGAAGCGGTGATGCGCGCCGCCGCCGAACGCACCGCCGACGTCTCGCTGGAGCTGGGCGGCAAGTCGCCGATTCTGGTGATGGAGGACGCCGACACGGAGCAGGCCGCCGACTGGGTCGTGGCCGGCATCTACTTCAATGCCGGCCAGATCTGCTCGGCCACCTCGCGCCTGCTGGTGCACGAGGCCATCGCCGAGCCGCTCTATGCCGCGCTAGCCGTACGCATCGACGCCCTGGTGCTGGGCGATCCGCTGGCCGAGGGCAGCGACATGGGGCCGCTGACCAGCGCCCGCCAGCGCGAGAGCGTGCTGGCCTACCTGGCCATCGCCGAGCAGGAGGGGCTCCTGGCAGTACGCGACGCCAGCCACCGGCAGCTGCCCGCCCAGGGTTACTTCGTCGCCCCGACGCTGTTCCGTGACGTGCCGACCACGAGCCGCCTGTGGCGCGAGGAGATCTTCGGTCCGGTGCTGTGCGCCCGCAGCGTGGCCAGCGAAGCGGAGGCAGTCGAGCTGGCCAACGCCAGCGAGTTCGGCCTAGCGGCGACCGTGGTATGCGCCGACCGGCAGCGCGCCGTACGCATCGGCAGGCAGCTGCAGGCCGGCAGCGTGTGGATCAACGGCGAACAGCTGGTACTGCCCGAAACCGGCTGGGGCGGTTTCAAGCGCAGCGGCATCGGTCGCGAGCTCGGTCCCTGGGGGCTTTCCGCCTATCTGGCGGTGAAGCATCTCGTTGGTCCGGTGTGAAGCGCGGGGGCGATCTTTCCACGCTGTCATGACGTAAAATCGGGGCCGATGCCAGGTATCAAGGAGGAGACCATGATCCGCATTCGCCCCTATCAGTCCGGCGACTGGGCCGCCATGTGGGACTTCATCGCCCCGGTGCTGCACGCCGGCGACACCTATGCCGTGCCGAGTCGGATCAGCGAGCCCGACGCCTATCGCATGTGGGTGGAGCTGCCGCGTGCGGTTCGGGTGGCCGAGGACAGTGCCGGCAACCTGCTCGGCACCTACTATCTCAAGCCCAACCAACCCGGCCCCGGCGACCACGTGTGCAACTGCGGCTATCTGGTCGCCGAGCACGCCCGCGGCCAGGGTATCGCCAACAAGCTGTGCGAGGATTCCCTGCGGGTGGCGCGCGAGCTGGGCTTCACCGCCATGCAGTTCAACATGGTGGTCTCGACCAACGAGATCGCCATCCGCCAATGGCAGAAGCACGGCTTCGAGATCGTCGGTACCCTGCCCTGCGCCTTTCGCCACCCCACCCAGGGGCTGGTCGACGCTCACATCATGTACCGTCTGCTGTGAAAAAGGCCGGCGCGAGCGAATCGCCACGCCATGGCTACCAACTCGTTAGTTAGCCTATTACTTGATATCGGTCTAAGGAAGCGCTGGACAAATCGACGAGCGAGATGAAGCGCAAGGCGCACGGAGCACAGTACCGAGCGAAGCGACAAACAGCCGTAGGCTGGCCCCGAAGGGGCGAGAAGCCGAAGGCTTCGAGTCAACCGGAGCATATGGGGTATATGTGAGGATTCCGAGCACCGCGCAACGCAGCGATTCGCTCGCGCAGGCATTTGTGCAGTGTTTCCTATGATTGACCCTGTCGGGACGGCTGGGGCATGCTCCTGAACGGATCGATCCGACAAAGGAAAATTAAAAAATGAAGATCTTTGCACGCAGCACGCTGGCACTCGGCATCTCTCTTGCGCTGGTTTCCACCGCTCAGGCCTCCGATTTCGCCGACATGGATCCCGTCACTCTGCGTCTGGCCCACGTGGTCAACGAGCAGGACGGCTTCCACATTGCCGCGGTGAAGTTCCAGGAGCTGGTCGCCGAGCGCACCGAAGGCGCCGTTTCCGTCGACATCTATCCCAACGCCTCGCTGGGCGACGAGCGCACCCTGCTCGAGGGCATGCAGATCGGCACCGTCGACATGGGCGTGATCACCAACGGCCCGGTGGCCAACTTCGTCGAGGAGATGGCGGTCTTCGAACTGCCCTTCCTGTTCCCCTCGCCACAAGCCGCCTACGAAGTGCTCGACGGCCCCATCGGCCAGGAGCTGCTCGACAAGCTCGCCGAGGTCAACCTCAAGGGGCTGGCCTATGCCGAACGCGGCTTCCGCAACCTGACCAACAGCGAACGCCCGGTCAGATCGCCCGAAGACCTCAACGGGCTGCGCATCCGCGTGATGGAGAACCCGGTCTACACCGATACCTTCCGCGAGCTCGGCGCCAATGCCATTCCCATGGCCTGGACCGAGGCCCTGACGGCCATGCAGCAGGGCACCATCGACGGCCAGGAGAACCCGGTCAACGTCATCCACTCGTTCAAGCTGCACGAGACCCAGGACCACATGACGCTGTCGCGCCACACCTATGCGCCGGCGCTCTTCGTCATGGGCATGCCGGCCTGGAATCAGCTGCCCGAAGCGGCCCAGGAAGTGCTGGTGCAGGCCGCCCAGGAAGCGGCGGAGCATGAGCGCCGCGTGAATGCCGAAATGGAAGCCGGTCAGCTCGAAGAGCTGCGTGCCGCCGGCATGCAGATCGTCGACGATGCCGATCTCGAGGCGTTCCAGGCCGCCGTGAGGCCGGTCTACGAGAAGTACGGCGACCAGTTCGGCGACTACCTGCCGCGCATCCTGGAGGCGCTGGAATAAGTGAGCTCTCCGCTGCACGCCCTCACGGGCCTGCTGCAGCGTAGCGAACGCGCCATCGACGCCGTCATCCAGCCCATCGTGTTTCTGGGCATGGCGGCGTTGATCGGCGTGATCACGCTGCAGATCGTCTCGCGAACGCTCTTCACCGCCGTGGGCTGGACCGAAGAGGTCGCCCGCTTCCTGCTGGTGTGGATCACCTTTCTGGCCTCCACGCTGGCCTTCCAGCGCGGTCGCCACATTGCCGTGACTTTCATCGTCGACGCCCTGCCCGCGCGTCTGGCGCAGCTGGCGCGCATCGCCGCGGTGCTGGTGGCGCTGGGCTTCATGATCGCGTTGATCGTCATCGGCTATCGCTACATGCAGGTGCAGAGCTTTCAGCGCTCCGCCTCGCTGCGGCTGTCGATGACCTATGTCTACGCCGTGATCCCCATTTCGGCCGCCATTATGGCCTGGTACGCGCTGGTCGACGCGATCGAGCTCGTGGTGAAGGGCCCGCAGGCTGCCGACACCGGCAGCAGCACGGCCGAGGAGCCACCGCCATGACCGGCCTGCTGTTCCTGCTGTTCTTCGCCTTCATGCTGCTGGGCGTGCCGATTGCCCTGGCCATCGGCGCCAGCACCCTGCTGGCGCTCAACGCTCAGGGCGTGCCGCTGATGGTGGTGACGCAGCAGATGTTCCAGGGCATCAACTCCTTCGCCCTGGTGGCGGTGCCGATGTTCATCCTCGCCGGCGACCTGATGGCCCAGGGCAAGGTCAGTGAGAAACTGGTGGATTTCGCCGACTCGCTGTTCGGCTTCCTCAAGGGGGGGCTTTCGCTGGTGTCGGTGGGAGCCGGCATGTTCTTCGCCGCCATTTCCGGCTCCGGTGCCGCCACCACCGCCGCGGTAGGCTCGAGCCTGGTGCCGGAACTCAAGCGCAAGGGCTACGATCCCGCCTCGGCGGCCAGCCTGATCGCCGCCAGCGGCACCATCGGTGTGGTGATACCGCCTTCGGTGCCGATGATCATCTACGCCGTGGTCGCCCAGCAGTCGGTGTCGAAGCTGTTCCTCAACGGCATCGTGCCGGGCATCCTGATGGGCATCGGCCTGGCCGCCATCGCCATCACCCAGGCCTACCGGCGCAACTACCCACGCGGCACCGCGCTGTCGCTGGCGACGATCTGGCGTACCTTCAAGAGTGCGAGCTGGGGCCTGATGACCCCGGTGATCATCCTGGGCGGTATCTTCTCGGGCATCTTCACGCCCAGCGAAGCGGCGGTGGTGGCAGTCAACTACGCCCTGCTGGTCTCGCTGTTCGTCTATCGCGACCTCTCGCTCGGCGACGTGTACCGCATCCTGATCCGTTCGGCGATCACCACCGCAGTGATCATGCTGGTCATCGCCACCTCGGCGGTCCTGAGCTGGACGCTCTCCAGCTGGCAGGTGCCGGGCACCATCGCCCAGACCGTGCTGTCGCTCTCCACCAACCCCTACGTGATCATGCTGCTGATCGTGGCGGTGATCCTGCTCACCGGGGTGTTCATCGAAACCGCCAGCGCGCTGATCATCCTCACCCCGGTACTGCTGCCACTGGTGCTGCAGCTCGGCATCGACCCGATCCATTTCGGCATCATCATCGTGATGGGGCTGGCCATCGGCATGATCACACCGCCGGTGGCGATCAATCTCTACGTCGCTTCGTCCGTGACCCAACTGCCGCTGGAGCGCATCACGCGGGCCATTCTGCCCTATCTGCTGGGGCTCATCGGCGTGCTTCTGCTGGTGGTCTACGTGCCGATCATGCTGGGCTGGTCGGGATGACGCCGTTTGCCTCTTGACGACCGTGCGGCCTGGCCTCAGGCTGGCCGCATATCCACCTACCACCCATCGAAGGGACGCCACGTGTCATCCATTCTGCGCATCGCCACGCTTTCTGGCCTCGTCCTGCTTGCAGGTTGCACCACCTACACTTACGACGACGGCAGTCGCCAGACCCTCTGGGGCATTCCCGCCGAAGAGGAAACCCGGCGCTATGAAGACGACCGCCAGGCCGAAGGCGTGCGTTACCGCGTACCGGGCCAGATCGAAGAGAACAGAAGAGAGGATTGAGGCCGCAGCTCTCGGCGATACCGATCAGGCATGCAGGCGCAGCACCACGCTGAGATTGTTTGCCGGCATCTCGACGATCTGTTCGAGTACGAAGCCCTGTTGCTGCGCCTCGTCGACCACCTGCTCCAGATCGCGCACGCCCCAGCGCGGATCGCGCGCCTTGAGGTCGGCATCGAAAGCCTCGTTGCTCGGCGCCGTATGGCGCCCATCGCGGCGATAGGGCCCGTAGAGATACAGCACGCCCCCCTGGCGCAGCCGCTCCGCCGAGCGCGCCATCAATGCCTCGCACACCGCCCAAGGCGAGATGTGAATGAGGTTGATCGCCACCACCGCATCGAAAGGGCCCGCGGGCCAGATCCCGGTGACGTCCAGCGGCAACGGTTCACGCAGATTGTCGAGCCCGGCGCTCTCGCGCCAGGCACTGATGGAGCCCCGCGCCTCGGCGTTGGGGTCGCTGGGCTGCCAGGTCCAGCCCGGCTTGGCCTCGGCGCAGTGCAGGCCGTGCTCGCCGCTGCCACTGGCGACCTCCAGAATCGTCGCCCGCTCGGGCAGGATCCTGCTCAGCACGTCGAGAATCGGCTGGCGATTGCGAGCCGCGGCGGGGCTCTTCATGCGGCGGCTCATGTATCGACCTCATGTACCTACTGCGGAAACGGTAACGTGCCCCGACTTCGGAGGAAGCCGGGGCAGCAATGAACGACCTCAAGGGTGACGGCGATGCTCGCGCCGGGCGGACGAATCGCTACGGCGGCGAAAGCCAGTGAGCATTTCCTTGCCCTTGCGCTTCAGCCTCGCGCGATTTTCCGGTTTGCGCAACCACCAGGCCACCGCGAGTCCTATCAGCTTCCTCATCCCGACCTCCTCTGTCTCGGATTACTGCCCTCTTGGTATGGACCCCGCCAAGGTGCCGGTCAAGCGTAAGCGGCGGCGTACGGCGCCCGTTAGCCAATCGCCGCTTCCTCTGCCATGGTGGGTAGTGAATGGACTCACCAGCATGGAGGATGCCATGACGCGTACCGCAAAAGTCGAGCCGATACAGCGGGAGACCCAGGAGGCGATCCTGGTCAGCGGCTGGCGGGTGGTCGACGTGACCGACCCCGACCAGCCGCAGGAGATATCACGTCACGACAGCGAGCCCGAAGCCATCCGTGCCGCCCGCGACTACGAGCACGAGACCTCGCTCGAACCCGGCTCGCCGCCCGACGACACCCAGGACTACGACGCCTCAGACCCCCAGGGAGGCAAGGAGCTGCCCTGATCGCTCAGTGCCGCCAGGGTTGCCGCTGGCCCCGGGTCAGCGAGCGCCACAGCCACTCGAGCGGCCCATAGCGAAAATGGCGCAGCCACAGCGGCGCCAGCCATAGCTGCAGCAGCCAGATGCCCAGTACCACCAGCATCTGGCCGCTGCGCTCGATGTGGCCGAACATGCCCAGACCGTGGCCGTAGAAGATCAGGCTGCAGATCACGCTCTGCAGGATGTACTGGCTTAGGGCGGTCCGCCCCACTGCTGCCAGGCGTAGCCGCAGGCGCCCCATGACATTGGCCCGCAGCAACAGCATCACCACGCTCACCCAGCCGAAGGCGACCAGTACGCTGCCCCAGTAGTTGAACTGGGTGCCCACGAACATCGAACGCGGGCCCCAGTCGTTGGCAAAGTTCCAATGCACACCGTAGAGGATCATGGGCACGCCCAGCAGCAGGGCGACGGCCAGCAGCGAGAGGTAGGTCCGCCGGCTGGCCTGGCCGGTCAGGATGCCCCAGCGGAACAGCGCCATGCCGATCAGCATCAAGCCCGCGCTTCGCCACAGGCCCCAGATCAGCAGGGTGAAGGTCTGCATCTCGAAGGCCATTTCGGCTCGCTGGGGAAGCTGCTGCCACCAGCCGCTGCGGTAACGCTCGACTTCGCTCGCCAGCTGCGCCGCGGATGGCTGCCATTCGGCCATGAACGTCTGGCGGTCCTCTTCGGACCATGCCGGCACCGTTGCATCGAAGGCCAGGAACAGCAGCGAGGTCACCGCCACTAGCAGGACGCCCAGCGCCAGTTGCCGCGACGGAGCAAGGTGGCGCAGAGGAAAGAGCGCCAGCGCACAGACGGCAAAGGTGAAGAGGATGTCGCCGTACCAGAGGAGATAGGCATGGGCGATACCGAACAGCATCAGCCAGACGTGGCGCCGACTGTGCAGCGGCCAGGCCCGCTTGCCAGCCGCCTCGGTCCGCTCGGCGGAGAGCACGATGCCGGCGCCGAACAGCATGGCGAACAGCGCCATCATCTTCTGATCGGCCAGCACGTGCCCAGTGAGCCAGACCGCCAGATCGATGCCTTCGAGCCGTCCCCAGGCGGTCGGGTTCAGATAGGCCGCCTGAGGCATGGCGAACGCCTGAACGTTCATCACCAGAATGCCGAGCAGCGCCACGCCGCGCAGCACGTCGAGTGCCTCGATGCGTGCCGTCGCGCCCCGATCGGCACGACGGCACGCTTGCCGGGTCCTGCTCACCCGCCGCCCTCCCGGCTCAGTCGGGCGGTGGGATCACCGTCATGCATGAGTACGCCTGGCAAACTCAACTGCACTCCTGTATTGCCGAGTCATGAATGGCGACTAGCCGCTCGGAGTCGGCTCGGCAGGCATGGCCTTGGCAATGGCCTCTTCCGTGCGACGATGGGCGGGCCGATCCTTCAGGCCATTCCAATAGGCCTCGAACTCCGGGCGCCTGTCCAGCGTGCCGAACTGCATGCCCCAGCCGATATGGGAGCCGACATAGATGTCGGCGGCGGTGAAGCTGTCGCCGGCAATGTAACGCCGCCCCGCTACCGCCTGGGCCAGGGTGTCGACCGCCGTCTCGCAGCTGCCGCAGCCGAACTGCATCTGCTGCTCCGCGCTCAAGGTGAAATTGGCGGACTTCAGGGATAGGGCCATCTCCAGCGGTCCGGCAGTGAAGAACAGCCAGCGATAGTAGTCGCCGCGCCCTTCGGGGTTCGGCAACAGGCCAGCCTCAGGGAACGTTTCGGCCAGATAGGCGCAGATGGCGGCCGCCTCGGTGACGACGGTGTTGCCATGGCGTATCGCCGGCACCTTGCCCATCGGGTTGATGGCGAGATATTCGGGCGATTTCATCGGCGGGCCGTACTCGATCACCACCATGCGATAGGGTTGCCCCAGCTCCTCCAGCATCCAGTGCACGATGCCACCCCGCGACCAGGGGTTGGTGTAAAAGACGATCTCTTCCTGCATGTTCCGCTCCCTCTTGTGGTGTGTGTCACAAGCAGGATAGGCCCCATCACTGACAGTTTCTGGCAGCAGGGTGCTCAGCCACTCGCGTTCGAGCACCGCCCGCGGCCGGGCGTAGCGCTCACCCGTGACAGTGGCGGCCTCGATGCGGTCGGCGCGGAAGTTGCGGAACGCCTGCCTCAGCTCACACCAGGCCACGACCAGACGCGCCGATTCGAAGAAGGCGATCACGAAGGGCCAGATGACCCGCTCCGAGCGCCTCCCCTGGTGGTCCGAGTAAAGGATGCGCAGTTTGGACTGGCGACGAATGGCTCGCCGCAGCTCCTCGAGATCGACGCTTTGGCGTCTCTCCCAGCCCGGCCCCACCAGCAGCGCAGAATCCTGCATCCGGTGCCTGTGCTCGCCGGGCAACACTGCTGCCAGCTTGGCCAGCGCCTCCCTCGCTGCACTCGAGAGCCCGTCATCGGCCCGCCGCCGAACCCAACGCAACCCCAGCGTGAGGGCCTCGATCTCTTCCTCGGAAAACATCAGCGGCGGGAGCATCAGGCCCGGCTCGAGCCGATAGCCCATACCCGGCTCGCCTTCGATCTCGGCGCCGATGGCACGCAGCGAAGCGATGTCGCGGTACAGGGTACGCAGCGAGACACCCAGCTCCTGCGCCAGCGCGGTACCGCTCACCGGGCAGCGATGACGTCGCAGGATCTGCAGCAGCTCGAGAAGGCGCGTCGTGCGCGACATGAAGGACTGCCCTCCTCTTCGCTCAGTTGATCCCCACCTCGGCGCTCTCGATCACTTCGGGCTCCGCCTTGGCCTGCTCGGCCCACTGCTGCATCGGCGCCGAGCGCAGCAGCGTCTGGCGGTAGGTTTCGGCAGGCGCCGAGAGCTTCACACCGTAGCTGGCAAAACGAAACGCCACCGGTGCGAACATGCAGTCGGCGATGGAGAACTCGCCGAACAGCCAGGGTCCGCGGTGCCCGTAGCGCTCGCAGCCCTGCGTCCAGATCTGCTCGATGCGCTTGATCTCGGCCTCGAGGGTCTCGCTGATCGGCACCCGTCGCCCACTGGCACGGCAGTTCATCGGCATGCGCGTTCGCAGCTCGACGAAGCCGGCATGCATCTCGGCGCTGAGTGCACGCGCTTCGGCTCGCTCATGCCGCGACGCCGGCCAGCCGGCCCCCGACAGGTAGCACTCGGAAAGGTACTCGCAGATCGCCAGCGAGTCCCATACGGTCAGGTCGCCATCGTGCAATACCGGCACCTTGCCCGCCTGGGTGTGAGCGGCCAGCGCCTCCCGGGTCGTGTCCTGCGACAGGGGGATGCGGACTTCCTCGAACGGCAGGCCGTGCATGCGCAGCAGCAACCAGGGCCTGAGCGACCATGAAGAGTAGTTCTTGTTACCGATGACGAGCTTCACGCGGCCTCCCGATGCGTCATGTCAGGCCCCTACTGTGCAATGGCTGCCGCATGGCGTCCAGCCGGACAGCAAGGCACAGGTAAGCGGCGCCCACCGAGCGCGGCTCGTCACGCTCGGTGGGCGCCGCCCTTGCATCATCAGTTGGCGAAGATACCCAGACGCGAAGTCAGCGTGTAGTCGGCTTCCAGCGCCATCAGGGCGGCCAGGAACAGCAGCACCGCCGGCGGCACCAGCACCGTGTAGACGATGGACAGACGCTCCCAGGCCATATGCATGAAGAAGGCCACGATCAGCCCGGCCTTGAGCAGCATGAACAGCGTGATCAGCCCCCATTTGGGCAGGCCTTCGAGCCCCGAGAGATCCACCAGATACGACAATACGCTGAGCACGAACAGCCAGATCCATACGCGCAGGTAGACGCGCAGTGCGGGCTGTTGATGGCTGCCTTGGTCCATGGTGCCCCCCTACCACAGATAGAAGAACGCGAAGATGAAGACCCAAACCAGGTCGACGAAATGCCAGTAGAGCCCCAGGCTCTCGATCATCCCGTAGTTGCCCTTGCGGCCAGTGAGAAAGCCGGGACGGCTGCCCTCCAGGGAGCCGCGCATGACCTTGACCGCCATGATCACGATGAAGATGACCCCGATGGTCACATGGGTACCGTGAAAACCGGTGATCAGGAAGAACACCGCACCGAACTGCGCCGCTCCCCAGGGATTCTCCCAGGGGCGGACGCCCTCGCCGATGAGAATGGTCCACTCGAAGGCCTGCATACCGACGAAGACCGCCCCGAGCAGCGCCGTGATCAGCAGCAGCGCAGCCGTTCGGCGGCGGTCTTTGGCATAGCCGTACTTCACCGCCAGGGCCATGGTGCCGCTGCTCGAGATCAGGATGAAGGTCATGATGGCGATCAGCAGCAGCGGGATCGACTGGCCAGCCACGGTGAGAGCGAACACTTCGCTGGCATCCGGCCAGGGCTCCACGGTCGATATGCGCAACACCATGTAGCCGACCAGGAAACAGGCGAAGATGAAGACGTCGCTGAGGATGAACAGCCACATCATCGTCTTGCCCCAGGGCATGTCGAACACACGGCGCTCCGCCGCCCAGTCGTTGACCAGGCCGGACATGCCCGCCTGAGGCGTCGGACGGCTTATCTCTTCTGGCGACAGCGGACTGCCGGGATGCGGATTGGCCATGATCCAGTCCTCATGTGGTCAGCAGCAGCGCGAAGAGAATTCCCCACACCAGCAGCAGGAAATGCCAGTACAGCGCACACAGTTCGACGCTGGGCAGCATCTCCCGCGGTGTGGCCCCCCGCTGCAGGCGGAACAGGCTGCGCGACCAGGCGAACAGCCCACCCAGCAGGTGCAGCACGTGCAGCGCCGTGAGCAGGAAGAAGAAGGCATTGGCCGGGTTGGCGGCCAGGTAGATGCCCCGGGCCTGCAACTGCCACCAGGCCAGCGCCTGGCCCAGAATGAACACGATGGTGAAACCGCCGCCCAGCAGCAGGTCCCGCCGCAGCCGCGCTGCATTGTCACGACGCGCGGCCTGCCAGGCGGACTGCAGCGCCACGCTGCCGAGCACCAGACAGACGCTGTTCCACCACAGCAGGCCGGGCACCGTCAGCGGGCGCCAGTCGTGGCCCATCTCCTGCCGCATCAGGTAGGCGCTGATGGTCAAGGCGAACAGCGAGGTGGCCACCGCCAGGAACACCGCCAGGCCGACGCGCGGAGCGGTCAACGCTGGCGGCAGTTGGCTGCGCGGCGCACCGGCCCCCTGCGCCTCCCAAGGGCGCACGTTGATCGAATGACTGAACAGCCAGCCGCCGAACAGCGCCATCATCACGGCCAGAAACACCAACGTCACCGTCATGTCGGCAGCCTCCCTTGCGCCGCCTCCTGGCTCATCGGATCGACCTTCTCGACCTCGTCGGGCGGCATGTTCTGGGGAATGAAGTCATGCTTGGCGCCAGGCACGCCGTAGTCGTAGGCCCAGCGATAGACCACCGGCAGCTCGGCGCCGAAATTGCCGTGACGTGGCGGGGTGTGCTCCGTCTGCCACTCGAGGGTGGTCGCCTGCCAGGGATTGGGCCCCGCTTCGCGGCCGCGGAAATAGCTGCGCACCAGGTTGTAGAAGAACACCAGTTGCACCAGCGCGACGATGATTGCCGCCACGCTCATGAAGGCATTGAGGGTCTGGATCGAATCGGGAATGTAGGCGGTCTCGCCGTAGCCGTAGTAACGGCGCGGCACGCCGGCAAAGCCCATGAAATGCATCGGATAGAAGATGGCGTAGGTGCCCAGGAAGGTGACCCAGAAGTGGATCTTGCCCAGGGTGTCGTCGAGCATGCGCCCGGTGATCTTGGGGTACCAGTGATACATCGCGCCGAACACCACCAGCACCGGTGCCACCGCCATCACCATGTGGAAATGGCCGACCACGAAGTAAGTGTCCGCCAGCGGCACGTCGACGGTGACGTTGCCCAGGAACAGTCCGCTGAGCCCACCGTTGACGAAGGTGAAGATGAAACCGATGGCGAACAGCATCGGCACCGTCATGCGAATGTTGCCGCGCCACAGCGTGAGTACCCAGTTGTAGACCTTGATCGCCGTAGGCACCGCGATGATCAGCGTGGTGGTGGCGAACAGGAAGCCGAAGTAGGGATTCATGCCGCTGATGAACATGTGGTGAGCCCAGACCACGAAGCTGAGCACGCCGATGATGATGATCGCCCACACCATCATGCGGTAGCCGAAGATGTTCTTGCGCGCGTGGGTGGCGAGGATGTCGGAGACGATGCCGAAGGCCGGCAGCGCGACGATGTAGACCTCAGGATGGCCGAAGAACCAGAACAGATGCTGATAGAGCAAGGGGCTGCCACCGGCGTGGGTGGACTGCTCGCCGAGGTTGAGCATCTCGGGCATGAAGAAGCTGGTGCCCAGCAGCATGTCGCAGAGCATCATCAGGATCGCCACCAGCAGCGCCGGAAAGGCCAGCAGCGCCATCACCGTGGCCATGAAGATGCCCCAGATGGTCAACGGCAGGCGCATCAGCGTCATGCCGCGGGTGCGCGCCTGCAGCACCGTGACCACGTAATTGAGCCCGCCCATGGTGAAACCGGCGATGAACACCCCCAGCGATGCCAGCATCAGCAGAATGCCCCCGTCGATCCCCGGGGTGCCGGGACTGATCGCCTGGGGCGGATACAGCGTCCAGCCCGCGCCCGTGGCTCCGCCGGGCACGAAGAAGCTGGCCACCAGGATCAGCACCGCCGCCAGGTAGAACCAGTAGCTCAGCATGTTGAGATAGGGAAAGGCCATGTCCCGAGCACCGCACATCAAGGGGATCAGGTAGTTGCCGAAGGCGCCCAGGAAGAGTGCGGTGAGGAGATAGACCACCATGATCATGCCGTGCATGGTGACGTACTGCAGATAACTCGATGGATCGATCAGCGCAAAGGTGTTGGGAAAGCCCAGTTGCAAGCGCATCAGGATCGACAGCACCAATGCCACCAGCCCGATGGCAATGGCAGTCAGGCCGTACTGGATGGCGATCACCTTGGCATCCTGGCTCCACACATACTTGCCAATGAAGGACTTGGGGTGAACCAGCTCCACATTGTCGAACTCGCCCGCTTGGGCATGAGGCACTCCGTGATGTCCGGGTTCCGCCATGACTCACTCCTCCACACCGCCTGGGTTGACCGCCGCCATGTCCACCCTGGGCTGCGGCAGGGTCGTGATATACGCCACCACGTCGCGGACCGCCCGGTCATCGACCAGCACCTGGGCCATCTCGATCATCTGGTTGCCATAAGGGTCCTCGCGGTGCCGTCCACGCACCCCGTGGCGGAAATTCTGCAGCTGCCGCTCCAGATACCAGTCCGGCAAGCCCGCCAGGCGCGGCCCATTGGTGGCCCGGATACCCTCGCCCTGCTGCCCATGGCAGTTGGCGCAGGTACGATAGCGCCGCGCGCCGCGCTCGGGATCGCCGCCGGCCAGGCTGGTCTCTACGGCTTGGTCGGGAAGGGTCTCGATGAAGGCCGACACGTCGACGATGGCCTGACGGTCGGGCAGCATGGTGGCGAACGGCCGCATCTGCTGGCCATAGGTATCGTCCTCATGGCTGCCGCGGGCACCGGAACGGAACAGCGCGAGCTGGCGCTCGAGGTACCAGGCATCCATCCCGGCAAGCTTCGGCGCATTGAGCGCCGCGTTGCCCTGGCCCTCGGCGCCATGACAGGCGGCGCAGGTGGCATAGCGCTCTGCCCCCGCCTCCGGGTCGCCCGGTGCCAGTTGGGCAAGTTCGGCATAGGTGGGCTGCTCGCTGAGCCAGGCGTCGAAGACCTCCTGCTCGACCACTTCGATACGCCCGCGCATGGCGAAATGGGCGATACCGCACAGCTGGGCGCAGACGATCTCGTACTCGCCCACCACGGTGGGAGTAAACCAGAAGTAGGAGGTCTGGCCCGGCACCATGTCCATCTTGGCCCGGAAGTTGGCCACCTTGACGTTGTGTAGCACGTCCTTGGAGCGCAGCACCATCTTGACCGGCCGGTCCACCGGCAGCACCAGATGCGGCGACGTGATCAGGATGTCGTCCTGGCCGGCGGGGTCGTCGACCATGCCGAAAGGGTTGCGCTCGTCGATGAAGCGATTGTGAGCGGCACCGAAGCGGCCATCCTCACCGGGAAAGCGAAAGCTCCAATGCCATTGCTGCCCCACCACCTCGACCTGGTGGGCTTCTTGCGGCGGCGAAACGAAGGAACCCCAGACCAGCAGCCCTGGCGCCAGCAGGCCGGCGATCCCCAGCGTGGTCAACCCGGTCAGCCATAGCTCGAGAGACTTGTTCTCCGGGTCGTACTGGGAACGCCGGCGCTTGTTGAACCGGTAGCGGACGACCACATAGGCCAGGAACAGGTTGACGGCCAGAAAGACCGCCCCGGTCACCCAGAGAGTGATCGTGATGGTGTCGTCGATCGTTCCCCAGTTGGAGGCCAACGGGGTGAGATACCAGGGGCTGAGGAAGAAGAACAGTACTGACCCCACCGCCAGTACGATGACCGCAACCGCAATTGCCATGGCTCTCTCCTTCCTCCAGGTAAAGAGCAGGATCGACGACGACGGCGACCGCGCAGGCCTAGATACCGGTCCCGCAATGATGCCGACGCTCTTCCGCTGTAACCTTGTCGATGACGACCTCGGGATGATGACGATGAATCGCCGAGTAGATCATCGATTCGCGCTCATTGGGGACGTCGACCATCATCAGATATGCCCCGTGTTCGATCTCATCCTCGTACTTGTCGACCTTCACGTCATGCACCGATACGCCGACCATGGTGCTGGTCCAGATACCGAACAAACCGCCGAAGATGCCCATGCCGATGATCGTGGTGGCAATACCGGCATTGGTGAAGCCATCACCCAGGAAGTAGTAGACCACCACCCCGAGTACGCACCCCAGCGGAATGCCGAACAACAGGCCGCGCACGGCGGCGTGTGCCACGTCCGAAGTCTGCAGCAGCGTGGCGCAGTTGATGCCTTGCTCCTTGAGTTTCAGCCAGTCACGGCCGGTGACATGAACTTCCTTGTCGGTCAGGCCCAGATCGGTGAGCTCATGAGCGACGTTGACGGTAGTAGGCAGATCAGGGGTTAGGAAGTAGAGGCGCTGCATGGCATGCCCTCCTCTATTATTAATGTCAGGGGAGACGCAGCGCGATTGGGGGCCACATTCAATTGTGCGGCACACTTCCAGTGTGTAACGTATTTTCCTTAATTAATTATTCCCTAACACATCACGGCGTCTTTAGTTGACCCGATCCGTTGGGTATTTCCTTTATTAAAGTTGTCCAAATTGTCTCTCTGGGCAAGTTCCTTTTGACGACGCATGCTCTCCGGCACAAGCGGCCCGCCTGGCAGCGCTACTGACGCCCTGACGGCAGGGTGCCTTGGGCCCGACATCCGGGTAGACTGCGTGTATAGACAATTACCTCGCCAGAAAGGACTCAGCTCAGCATGGGCAGCACGATTCCACTCTATCTGCAGATTCAGCAGCATCTGCTGGAAAAGATACGGAGCGGCACCTGGCCGGCACATCATCAGATTCCCCCCGAAGAACAGCTGGCGCGTGACTTCGGCGTCAGCCGCATGACCGCCAACAAGGCGATCCGCGACCTCGTTCAGCAGGGCTACCTGACCCGCCAACCCGGGCTCGGCACCTTCGTCACCGACCGCAAGGCGGAGTCGTCACTGGTCGACGTGCACAACATTGCCGAGGAGGTTCGTGGCCGCGGCCACCGTTACGAGTGCGACGTGCTGCTGGCCGAGGCCATCGCCGCCGACGACGAAGTGGCACTGCGACTGGGCGTGCGCCTGGGCACGCGGGTGTTCCACACGCGTATCGTCCACCGTGAGAACGGCGTGCCCATCCAGCTCGAGGACCGCTTCGTCAATCCGCGCTGGGTGCCGGACTATCTGGAAACCGACTTCCATCGCCATACCCCCAACGAAGTGCTGGTGGCGGCCTGCCCGATCACCGACGTGGAGCATGTGGTCGAGGCGGTGCGAGTCGACGCCACCACCGCCGAACGGCTCGAAATGGATGCCACGCAGCCCTGCCTGAGCATGATACGGCGCACCTGGTCGGGCGAGCATCTGATCAGCTACGCCCGTCTGATCCATCCCGGCGACCGCTACAAGCTGCGCTCGGCGCTCTCTCGCCGCGCCAGCTGAGCCCGGTATCGTGAGACGACACTGAGCGAGACCGGTGTTTGCCGGCCTCGCTCAGCGGTGGTGAGCGCTATTGCGCGATGGGAAACCTCAGGCCCCGCTCAGCGCCTGGGCCAGATAGCCGGCCGGCACGGCCAGCATCAGGCTGAGTGCCACGCGAATGAACCACACCACCACGATGCGCCCTACCGAGAGCGGAATGCTGGTGGCCAGGATGCAGGGAATCGAAGCGGAGAAGAACAGCACCGCGGAGACCGACACCACACCCGCCGCGAAGCGGGCGACGAACTCGGCCTCGGCCATCAGCAGCGCCGGCAGGAACATCTCGGCCAGCCCGGCGGCGGATGCCTGGGCCAGCGCCATGCCGTCCTCCAGCCCCCAGATCGCCACGAAGGGATAGAACAGCAGACCCAGCCACTCGAACAGCGGCGTGTACTTGGCGGCCAGCAGGCCGAGCAGCCCCACCGACATGATCGACGGCAGGATACTGATCGCCATCAACAGCCCTTCGCGCACGTTCAGCGCCACGCTGCGGTGCAGCCCCGGCGCCTGAGCCGCCACCTCCAGGCCGGCCCTCCATGCCGTGTTCAGCCGCTTGCCGGGTATCGCCTCGGGCTCGCCATCGCTGCGCTCATTGTTCATCTGCGACAGCGGCGGCAGGCGAACGGTCACGGCGGTGACGGCAAAGGTGATCACTAGCGTCAGCCAGAAATAGAGGTTCCACACGCTCATCAGATCAAGCGTGCGTGCCACGATGATCATGAAGGTAGCCGACACCGTGGAGAAGCCGGTGGCGATGATCGCCGCCTCCCGCGCCGAGTACTGCCCCGCCTGATAGACCCGGTTGGTGATCAGCAGGCCGATGGAGTAGCTGCCAACGAACGAGGCCACGGCGTCGATGGCGCTGCGCCCCGGTGTGCGCCAGATGGGTCGCATGACCGGCTGCAGCAGCACGCCGATCAGCTCCAGCAGGCCGTAGCTGATCAGCAGGGCCAGGAACACCGCACCGATGGGTACGATCAGCCCTACCGGTATCACCAGCCGGTTGAACAGGAACGGCAGCATGTCCGGCTCGTGCAGCAGCCCCGGCCCCCAGCCGGTCATCGCCATGATGGCCACGACGACGCCGGCCAGCTTCAGCACGGTGAAGATGCGGTCGGTGAGACTGCGCCGCCAGGTGCCCTTCCAAAGCGGGTAAGCCGCCCCGGCCACGATCAACGCCAGCGCGTAGAACGCCGCCGCCTCGCCCAGCAGCTCCCGTGCCCCGGTCACCATGTGGTCCAGCAGGATGGTGTTCCTGCCACCCAGGGTGACGGGAATGAAGAAGATCAGAATCCCCAGCGCGCTGGGAACGAACAGCTTGGCCACGGTGAGCCAGTTGAAACCGCTCACGCCCCGGGTGGCCGGGTCCGGAATCGCCATGGGTGTCGTCCTCGTCTTGTGATTGATGCGTGACACCTTATTGTATATACAATACGTTCGACAAAGGCGCCATGCCGAAGCGACGCAAGCACCTACGTCTTTAGTCTAACGCGGAACAAGCGACGACACTGAACGCCGCCACCCATGGTGAAGCCATCTTTAAGAGAAATAGGCAGTTAGCCTGTAAACGAAACGTGCGGTCAGGAATCGGGAACAAACTATTCGCTGCTTGCCCTTGACCTCCGGCCGATGACGATTTAAATGTATATACATTAAATCGTCAGCCCTCAGGAGCCCCTATGTCTGCCACCACCCAGCCGCGCCTCGTCTGGCATGACGTCACGCTCTTCGACGGTCACGACACCCTGCCCGAACCGATGGCGGTGATCGTGGCGGGCGACACCATCGAGCGTGTCGTGCCCATGCGTGAGCTCGACCCGAACGAGACCGCCGACTGCCAACCCCTCGGCCAGGGCGGCGTAATGACCCCCGGTCTGGTCGACTGTCACACCCATCTGGTATTCGGCGGCTCACGGGCCGACGAATTCGAACGCCGTCTCGAGGGCGCCAGCTACGAGGAGATCGCCCGCCGCGGCGGCGGCATCCTCAGTACCGTGCGTGCCACCCGGGAA
Organism: Billgrantia desiderata; assembly: GCA_011742915.1. Lineage (GTDB taxonomy): Bacteria > Pseudomonadota > Gammaproteobacteria > Pseudomonadales > Halomonadaceae > Halomonas > Halomonas desiderata. Next base: position 61,182 of record JAAQTN010000018.1, read on the forward strand.
GCCAGCGAAGCGCAGCTGTTCAGCCTGGCCAGGCCGCGCCTGGAAGCGCTGATGCGCGAAGGCGTGACCACGGTGGAGATCAAGTCCGGCTACGGCTTGAGCGTGGCCGACGAGCTGAAGATGCTGCGCGTGGCGCGCCGCCTCGGCGAGACGCTGCCGGTGCGGGTGGTGACCACCCTGCTGGGGGCCCACGCCCTGCCGCCGGAGTACAAGGACGACAGCGATGGCTACATCGAGCTGGTGTGCCGCGAGATGATTCCCGCCGCCGCCGAGCAGGGGCTGGCCGATGCGGTGGACGTATTCTGCGAGAAGATCGCTTTCTCGGTGGCCCAGTGCGAACGCGTCTTCGAGGCCGCCGAAGCCCACGGCCTGCCGATCAAGGCCCATGCCGAGCAGCTCTCGAACCTGGGTGGCAGCGCCATGGCGGCTCGGCATGGCGCACTTTCCGCCGATCACATCGAATATCTCGACGAGCAAGGCGTCAACGCCCTGCGCGAGGCCGGCAGCGTCGCGGTGCTGCTGCCCGGCGCCTTCCACACCCTGCGCGAGACACAGCTGCCGCCCATCGCCGCGCTGCGCGAGGCCGGCGTGCCCATGGCCATCGCCACCGATGCCAACCCCGGCAGCTCGCCGCTGTTCATGCCGACATTGATGCTTAACTTCGCCTGCACCCTGTTCCGCCTGACGCCGCGCGAGGCCCTGGCCGGCATGACCGCCCACGGCGCCCGGGCGCTGGGCCTGCACACCCGGCAACTGGGGCGCATCGTCCCGGGCGCACCGGCGGACCTGTGCCTGTGGGACGTCGAATCACCCGCCGAGCTGGCCTACGCCGTACAGCCCGGCCGCCTGCGCCAGCGGATGTTCAGCGGAGAGATAACCCATGGCTAATCGAGGGGCGCCGGGTGCAGCCAAAAGCGAAGCGTCTTTTTCAGGGATGAAAAAGTCGAGCGCCCAGGGATGGGTTCACAGCGTCTTCGCGTTGGCTGCTCCCGGGGTAGCCCCGGCCTGAGGAGGAAGATATGAACTCCATTTATTTTGACGCCATCGATATGTCTCCCTGGGCCGGCCGCGAAGACCCGGAACCCGACAGCCTGCGCTGGCATCAGGTGATCACCCCGGTGAGACCGGACAGCGCCCCTGGCGCCGCCCTGGTCGGCTTCGCCTCCGATGCGGGCGTGGCCCGCAACCAGGGCCGTGTGGGTGCCGCCGAAGGCCCGCGAGCCATTCGCCGCGCGCTGGCACCGCTGGCCTGGCATCGCAGCGCCCCGGTGTTCGATGCCGGCGACGTCAGCTGCCACGGCAACGACGACCTGGAAGCGGCACAGCAGCGCCTGGCAGAGCGCATCGCCAGCCTGCTCGCCCGCGGCCACCAGCCGCTGGTGCTGGGTGGCGGCCACGAAGTCGCCTTCGGCAGCTGGTCGGGCCTGGCGCGTCACTTCGAGGCGGAGGGCGAGGCCCACCCGCGGATCGGCATCATCAACCTCGATGCCCACTTCGATCTGCGCGACCCGACCCACGTGCGCTCCTCCGGTACGCCCTTCGCCCAGATCGCCGCCGAGTGCCACGCCCGCGACTGGCCGTTCCGCTACGCCTGCCTGGGCGTGAGCCGTGCCAGCAACACCCGCGCCCTGTTCGCCCGGGCCAGCGAGCTGAACGTGCTGGTGCGCGAGGACCACGAGATCGATGCCCTGCGCCTCGACGCCATCGTGCGCGACCTGCAGCGCTTCATGGCGCGCTGCGACCACCTCTACCTCAGCATCGATCTCGACGTGCTGCCGGCAGCCGAGGCGCCAGGAGTGAGCGCCCCCGCCGCCCGCGGCGTGCCCCTGGCGCTGATCGAACCGCTGCTCGAGGCCGTCCGCGACAGCGGCAAGCTGCGCCTGGCCGACGTCGCCGAGCTCAACCCGAGCTTCGACATCGACGGCCGCACCGCCAAGGCCGCGGCACGCCTGATCCACCGGCTGACGCTGGATACCTGAACCGACCCACAACGATTTGCAACACCAGAGAGAACACGACGATGAATAGCCATACCACGCCTGCCGATCCCCGCCACGACGCCAGCCGCCGTATCGCCGCGCCCACCGGCAGCGAGCTCAGCTGCAAGAGCTGGCTCACCGAAGCGCCCATGCGCATGCTGATGAACAACCTCCACCCCGACGTGGCCGAGCGCCCCGAGGACCTGGTGGTCTACGGCGGCATCGGCCGCGCCGCCCGCGACTGGCAGTGCTACGACACCATCGTCGCCACACTCAAGCGCCTGGAGGACAACCAGACCCTGCTGATCCAGTCGGGCAAGCCGGTGGGCGTGTTCGAGACCCACAAGGACGCCCCGCGGGTGCTGCTGGCCAACTCCAACCTGGTGCCGGCCTGGGCCAACTGGGGGCACTTCAACGAGCTCGACCGCAAGGGCCTGATGATGTACGGCCAGATGACCGCCGGCTCGTGGATATACATCGGCTCACAGGGCATCGTTCAGGGCACCTATGAAACCTTCGTCGAGGCCGGGCGCCAGCACTACGCCGGCGACCTCACCGGCCGCTGGATCCTCACCGCCGGGCTCGGCGGCATGGGTGGCGCCCAGCCGCTGGCGGCAAGCCTGGCCGGCGCCAGCTCGCTGAACATCGAATGCCAGCAGTCGCGCATCGACTTCCGCCTGCGCACCCGCTACCTGGACGAGCAGGCCGACGACCTCGACGACGCCCTGGCGCGCCTCGAGCGCTACACCGCCGAGGGCAAGGCGGTCTCCATCGGCCTGTGCGCCAACGCCGCCGACGTGCTGCCGGAACTGGTCAAGCGCGGCGTACGGCCGGACATGGTCACCGACCAGACCAGCGCCCACGACCCGCTGCACGGCTACCTGCCCGCCGGCTGGAGCTGGGACGAGTACGTGGCCCGCGGCAAGCGCGAGCCCGAAGCGGTGGTCAAGGCCGCCAAGCAGTCCATGGCGGTGCACGTGCAGGCCATGCTCGACTTCCAGCAGATGGGCGTGCCCACCTTCGACTACGGCAACAACATCCGCCAGATGGCCAAGGAAGAGGGCGTGGCCAACGCCTTCGACTTCCCCGGCTTCGTCCCGGCCTACATTCGTCCGCTGTTCTGCCAGGGCATCGGCCCGTTCCGCTGGGCCGCGCTCTCCGGCGATCCGGAAGACATCTACAAGACCGACCAGAAGGTCAAGGAACTGATCCCCGACGACCCGCACCTGCACCGCTGGCTCGACATGGCCCGTGAGCGCATCAGCTTCCAGGGGCTGCCGGCGCGCATCTGCTGGGTCGGCCTCAAGGACCGCGCCCGCCTCGGCCAGGCCTTCAACGAGATGGTCAAGAACGGCGAGCTCAAGGCCCCCGTGGTCATCGGCCGCGACCACCTCGACTCCGGCTCGGTGGCCAGCCCCAACCGTGAGACCGAGGCCATGATGGACGGCTCCGACGCCGTTTCCGACTGGCCGCTGCTCAACGCTTTGCTCAATACCGCCGGCGGCGCCACCTGGGTCTCGCTGCATCACGGCGGCGGCGTGGGCATGGGCTTCTCCCAGCACGCCGGGGTGGTGATCGTCGCCGACGGCACGGACGACGCCCACGCCCGCCTCGGCCGTGTGCTGCGCAACGACCCCGGCATCGGGGTGATGCGCCACGCCGATGCCGGGTACGATATCGCCAAGCAGTGCGCCCGGGAAAATGGGTTGGATCTGCCGATGCTCGATAAATAAGAGCGCCTCAACGTTCGGCGCGATGAGCGCCGGGAACAAGCCGAAGCGAGGGTTTTTTGCCATGGATGGCAAAAATAGCGCCCAGGGATGGGTTCACAGCGCCCTCGCGCAGGCTTGTTGCCGGCACAGCTCATCGCTTCAGCTGCCAACGCATTTTCTGGAGAGATTCCATGACCCATCTCGACATTCAACCCGGCAAGATGACCCTGGCGCAGGCGCGCCAGGTGTTCGAGGCGCCGCTGCGCGTGACGCTGCCCGACAGCGCCGACGCCGCCATCCAGCGCGGCGTCGACTGCGTCAATCGTGTCGTCGCCGAGGACCGCACCGTCTACGGCATCAATACCGGCTTTGGCCTGCTGGCCCAGACCCGCATCGACCACGACAACCTGGAAGAGCTGCAGCGCTCACTGGTGCTGTCCCATGCCACCGGCGTGGGCGAGCCCATGGAAGACGCCCTGGTGCGCCTGATCATGGTGCTCAAGGTCAACAGCCTGGCGCGCGGCTTCTCCGGCATCCGCCGCGAAGTGCTCGACGCCCTGCTCGCCCTGGTCAACGCCGAGGTCTACCCGCACATCCCGCTCAAGGGCTCCGTCGGCGCCTCCGGCGACCTGGCGCCGCTCGCCCACATGAGCGTGGTGCTGCTCGGCGAAGGCAAGGCACGCCATCGCGGCGAATGGATTCCTGCCCGTCAGGCCCTCGAGATCGCCGGGCTCCAGCCGCTGCGGCTCGCCCCCAAGGAGGGCCTGGCGCTGCTCAACGGCACCCAGGTCTCCACCGCCTACGCCCTGAAAGGCCTGTTCGAGGCCGAAGACCTGTTCGCCGCCGCCACGGTGTGCGGCGCACTGACGGTGGAAGCCACGCTCAGCTCGCGCTCGCCATTCGATGCCCGCATCCACGACGCCCGCGGCCAGCGCGGCCAGATCGATGCCGCCGCCGCCTACCGTCACCTGCTCGGTGAGCGCAGCGAGATCAGCGACTCCCACGCCCACTGCGACAAGGTGCAGGACCCCTACTCGCTGCGCTGCCAGCCCCAGGTGATGGGCGCCGTACTGACCCAGATCCGCCAGGCCGCCGAGGTGCTGGCCGTGGAGGTCAACGCGGTATCGGACAACCCGCTGGTGTTCAGCGACGAGGGCGACATCCTCTCCGGCGGCAACTTCCACGCCGAGCCCGTGGCCATGGCCGCCGACAACCTGGCCCTGGCCCTGGCCGAGATCGGCTCGCTCACCGAGCGCCGCGTCTCGCTGATGATGGACACCCACATGTCGCAGCTGCCGCCATTCCTGGTGGAGAACGGCGGGGTCAACTCCGGCTTCATGATCGCCCAGGTCACGGCCGCGGCGCTGGCCAGCGAGAACAAGGCCCTGGCCCATCCGCACAGCGTCGACAGCCTGCCCACCTCAGCCAACCAGGAAGATCACGTCTCCATGGCGCCGGCCGCCGGCAAGCGGCTGTGGGAGATGGCCGACAACGTGCGCGGCATCCTGGCCATCGAGTGGCTGGCGGCCTGCCAGGGGCTCGATTTCCGCGTCGACGGCAGCGGCCATCGCCTGACCAGCACGCCACGCCTCGAGCAGGCCAGGAAGGCACTGCGCGGCCAGGTCGACTACTACGACCGCGACCGCTTCTTCGCCCCCGACATCGAGAGCGCCACCCGCCTGCTCACTTCGCGGGTGCTCAATGCGTTGGTGCCGGTGGAGCTGCTGCCCAGCCACTGACCCGGCCGCCCCATTGAGGTAAGATATGCCACCCCGGCCTGCCAAGCCGGGGTTTTCTTTCGCCCATCCGTTTCGCTTCGGTCCGATCCTCCAGCTCGAGAGCCGTCATGAATGCCATCGTTCTGGCCATCCTGGTCATGGTCACCCTCAGTCTCGCCCGCGTCTCCGTCGTCTTCGCCCTGATCGTCGCCAGCCTGGTGGGTGGCCTGGTCGCCGGCATGCCCATCGGCGACATCATGGACGCCTTCAACCAGGGGCTCGGCAACGGTGCCACCATCGCGCTCTCCTACGCCGTGCTGGGCGCCTTCGCCGTGGCCCTTTCGCGTTCGGGCGTTACCGAGCTGCTGGCAGACCGCGCCATTCGCGGCCTGCACCTGGACGACCAGCCGTCGAGCCGCCGCTGGGTCGCCTTCACCCTGATCGGCGCCCTGCTCGCCGCGGCGGTGAGCTCGCAGAACCTGATCCCGGTGCACATCGCCTTCATCCCGGTGCTGGTGCCGCCTCTGCTCAAGCTGATGAACCACCTGCGCCTGGATCGTCGCGTGGCGGCCTGCGTCATCACCTTCGGCATCACCGCGCCGTACATGCTGCTGCCGGTGGGCTTCGGCGCGATCTTCCTCAACGACATCCTGCTGGCCAATCTCAACGAGAGCGGCGCCGAACTGGGCCTGGAGGTCACCCGCGGCATGGTGCCGATGGCCATGCTGATGCCCATCGGCGGCATGGCGCTGGGGCTCGCCGTCGCCGTGCTGTTCAGCTACCGTCGGCCGCGCCACTACGAGGACCGCGACCTGGCTCACGGCGACGAGACCCCCGCCGAGGCGGCCAAGCACCTGGCGCCGTGGCAGATGGCGGTGCTCGGCGCCGCACTGATGGGCACCGTGGCGATCCAGTTGCTCTCGGGTTCGATGGTGCTGGGCGGGCTGTTCGGTTTCGCCCTGCTCTCGGTCAGCGGCGTGTTCCGCTGGCACGAACAGGACGACATCTTCACCGAAGGCATGCGCATGATGGCGCTGGTGGGCTTCATCATGATCAGCGCGGCGGGCTTCGCCGGGGTGATGCAGGCCACCGGCGAGGTACCCGCGCTGGTGGCGGGCTCGGCGGAGCTGATCGGCGACAACAAGGGCCTGGCGGCGCTGATCATGCTGCTGGTCGGCCTGTTCATCACCATGGGCATCGGCTCGTCGTTCTCCACCGTGCCGATCATCGCCTCGCTCTATGTGCCGCTGGCACTCAGCTTCGGCTTCTCGCCCATGGCCACCGTGGCTCTGGTGGGTACCGCCGCGGCGCTGGGCGATGCCGGCTCACCGGCCTCCGACTCGACCCTGGGCCCCACCGCCGGGCTCAACGCCGACGGCCAGCACGACCATATCTGGGATACCGTGGTGCCGACCTTCCTGCACTACAACGTGCCGCTGATCGCCTTCGGCTGGCTGGCTGCCATGGTGCTGTGACAGGGCTTTTGTTGACGCTCAGCCCAGCCCGCAGCAGCTCTTGAACTTGCGCCCGCTGCCGCAGGGGCAAGGGTCGTTGCGGCCGGGCTTGAGGCGCTCCAGGCTGGGCTCGCCGTCGACATAGAACCAGCGGCCCGCCTCGTGCACGAAACGCGAGTTCTCCTCCAGCACGCCCAAGCGCCTGCCTTCGCGGAAGGTGGCGCGAAAATGCACATGCCCACGCTCGCCCGCCGCGCCGTGATCGAGCACCTCGAGCCGTATCCAGTGGGTGGCCTCGTCCCGGTTCAGGTCCGCCGGGCGAGTGCTGGCGTGCCAGGTCGCCAGCAGGTAATCGTCGAGCCCCAGGGCGAAGGCACTGAAGCGGGAGCGCATCAGCGCCTCGGGGCTCGGCGCCGCCTCACCCGCATGAAAGCGGCCGCAGCAGGCGTCGAGCGGCAGTCCGCTGCCGCAGGGGCAGCGCGAGATCGTCGAAGTCATCGGTTCTCCGTTCCGTTGAGCCGCCATTCTAGCCCAGGCAGCGCTGGCGTTGCCGAGCACCATCCGGATACCCGCCGAAACAGAGCGACGGTTTCGCTCGCCGGCTGCTGTCCTACACTGGAGGCAGCCTGTGCTCTCTGTCGTCGCTGCATAGCAGCGAGCCGAGCGGCGACTTTGGCCGATTTAGCAGATTTGGCAGAGTGACCGCGCCCCCACGAGCAAATCCCTGACAAGGAGTTGGGGTGAGTAACTTGCGCTGGGTCACGGCACAGCAACAGCGCATATGTTACATTTGAACTTATTCACACCGCTTTCGGAGATATGGAAATGCCCGATCGCCAAGACAACTCCCGCACCGCCTGGCATGCCCTGCCCCCCGATGAAGCCCTGGAGAAGGTCGACGGTAACCGCGACGGCCTGAGCGATGACGAAGCCAAGTCACGCCTCGAGCGCTATGGCCCCAATCAGCTCAAGCAGGAGGAGGGGCGGCCCTGGTGGCGGCGCCTGCTCGAACAGTTCAACAATATCCTGATGATCATCCTGCTGGTGGCGGCGGTGGCGAGCCTGGCGCTGGGCCACATGCTGGACGCCCTGGCCATCGTCGGGGTGGTGATCATCATCGCGCTGATCGGCTTCATCCAGGAGGGCAAGGCCGAACAGGCCCTGGAGAGCATACGCAACATGCTCTCGCCACAGGCCTCGGTGCTGCGTGGCGGCAAACGCCAGACCATCGACGCCGAGGAGCTGGTACCGGGTGACATCGTCATGCTGGAGAGCGGCGATCGCGTGCCCGCCGACCTGCGCCTGCTCGAGGCCAAGCGCCTGCGCACCGAGGAGGCCGCCCTCACCGGCGAATCCACCCCGGTGGACAAGCAAACCGATGCCGTCGAGGAGGATGCCGAGCTGGGCGACCGCAGCGCCATGGTCTATGCCAGCACCATCGTGGTCCAGGGCACCGCCCAGGGCGTGGTGGTGGAGACCGGTACCCGAACCGAAATCGGGCGCATCTCGGAGATGCTGCGCGGCGTGGAGCAGCTCAAGACGCCGCTGCTGCAACAGCTCGACCGTGCCGGCCGCGTGCTGGCGATCTTCATTCTCGCTGCCGCCGCCCTGACTGCCGCCATCGGCGTGGTCCTGCACGGCGAGCCCATCAGCGCCATGTTCATGGCCGCGGTGGGCCTCGCGGTCGCCGCCATTCCGGAGGGCCTGCCGGCCATCGTCACCATCACCCTGGCGCTGGGCGTGCAGGTGATGGCCAAGCGCAACGCCATCATCCGCCGGCTGCCGGCGGTCGAGACCCTGGGCTCCATCTCCACCATCTTCTCCGACAAGACCGGCACCCTGACCCGCAACGAGATGACGGCCCAGGCGATCTGGCTCCCCGAGGGCGAGTTCCGTCTCTCAGGCATCGGCTTCGCCCCGGAAGGCAAGCTGCACCTCGCCCCTGAGAATCGCGAGAGCGACGAGCACGGCGAGGAGATCTCGCTGGACGACTATCCCGCGCTGGCCCACTTCCTCAAGGTCGGCGTGCTGTGCAACGACGCCGAGCTGGCCCAGGAGGACGAGCGCTGGACGATCCACGGCGATCCCACCGAAGGCGCCCTGGTGGTGGCCGGCGCCAAGGGCGGCTTCGATACCGGTGAGCTGCGCGACGAGCACCCGCGCCAGGATGCCATCCCCTTCGAGTCCGAGCGCAAGTACATGGCCACCCTCAACGAGCTGGAGGGCAAACGCCTGCTGGTCAAGGGCGCCCCCGACCGGCTGCTGGAGATGTGCCACAAGGTACGCGGCGGCGACGGCGACAGCGAGCTGGATCAGCAGGAGTGGGAAGACCGCATCCACGACCTCTCCTCCCGCGGCCTGCGCGTGCTGGCGCTGGCGGAGAAGGAAGCCGACGACATCTCCGGCGAGCTGAGCGACGAGGACGCCGAGCAGGGCCTGGTGCTGCTGGGGCTGGTCGGGCTGCTCGACCCGCCGCGGGAGGCCGCCATCGAGGCCGTCAAGCAGTGCCTCGAGGCAGGCATCCGCCCGGTGATGGTGACCGGCGACCACGGCGTGACGGCCAAGGCCATTGCCGAGCAGCTCGGCTTCGCCCACACCGACCGCGCCCTGACCGGCCGCGAGGTGGAAGAGATGTCCGACGAGCAGCTCGAGGAGTGCATTCTCGAGATCGACGTCTTCGCCCGCGCGGCCCCGGAGCACAAGCTGCGCCTGGTGAAGGCGATGCAGGCCAAGGGCGGCATCTGCGCCATGACCGGCGACGGGGTCAACGACGGGCCCGCCCTCAAGCGGGCCGACGTCGGGGTCGCCATGGGCATTCAGGGCACCGAGGCGGCCAAGGAGGCCGCCGAGATGGTGCTGGCCGACGACAATTTCGCCACCATCGTCGGCGCCATCGAGGAGGGGCGCAAGGTCTACGACAACATCCGCAAGACCGTGACCTTCATTCTGCCCACCAACGGCGGCCAGGGCCTTGCCATCATGCTCGCCGTGCTGGCCGGCACCCTGCTGCCGGTCACTCCGCTGCAGGCGCTGTGGGTCAACATGGTGGTGGCGGTCACCCTGGGCCTGGCGCTGGCCTTCGAGAGGGCCGAAGACGATATCATGCAGCGCCAGCCACGCGATCCATCCGCCGCCCTGCTCGATCTGTTCCTGCTGTGGCGGGTGGTGTTCGTCTCGATCCTGCTGCTGATCGGCGTATTCGGCATGTTCAGCTGGATCCTGCAGGTCCAGGGCGGCAGCGAGGAGCTGGCGCGCTCCGGCGCCGTCAACATGCTGGTCATGGGCAGCGCGGCCTACCTGATCAACAGCCGCTTCCTGGTCAACAGCACTCTCTCGCTGCACGGCATCTTCGGCAGCCGCCCGGTATGGATCGCCATCGGTCTGGTCGTGCTGCTGCAGTTGGGTTGGACCTACATTCCCTTCATGCAGACGGTATTCGGCAGCGCCGCGCTGTCGCCGATCCACTGGCTGGTGATCCTGGCCGGCAGCGTGGTGCTGTACCTGGTCGTGGAGCTGGAGAAGTTCATCCTGCGCAAGCGTGAGGGATCGGATGCCACCCACTCGGACCGACATGACGAGGCGACGACTTCTGCCAACTAGGTTCGGCGACTGGCGCGGCTGGGCCGGTCGTCTGGCCCTGCTCGCCTTGCTGTGGTGGATGCTCGGCGGCGGCGAAGCGGAGAGCTGGCACTGGGGAGTGCCTGCCATCATCGCCGCCGCGCTGGTGATGCCGACTCCCGACCTGCCGCTGCGGCCGCTGGCCTGGCTACGCCTGCTGACGCTGGCCCTGTGGCTCGGCCTGCGCGGCGCTATCGAGGTGGCCTGGCTCGCCTGTCGTCCGCGCATGCAGCTGGATACGCGGGTCATCGAGCATCGCTGGCAGCGGCTGGACGACACCTCCGGCCGGCTGTTCATGGCGACCTTGATCAACCTGCTGCCCGGCACTCTCACCGTACGCATCGACAGCGACCGCCTCCAGGTGCATGTGCTGCACTATCGGCACGGTATCGTCGCCATGCTGCAGCGCCTGGAAAGGCACGTCGAGGCGCTTTTCGGTGGCCGCCATCGCCGTAAGGAGAGCGCCGCATGACGCCGATCTATCTGTTCGCCGCCGTCCTGCTGCTGGCCAATGCCGGTGTCGGCGCCTGGCGTATCTGGCAAGGACCGACCAGCGCCGACCGCATGATCGCCGCGGAGCTGATAACGACGACGACCGTGGCCGTGCTGCTGATATTGAGCGCGCTGGTCGACCAGCCGGTGCTGATCGACGTTGCGCTGCTGTTCGCCCTGCTCGCTGCGGTGGCCATGGCCAACTTCGTCACCCGCACCTGGACGCTGCTGAGAGAGGACGGCGAAGCACGCGAGGAGGCCAGGCATGACTGAGTGGCACGAGGCGTTAAGCCATCTTCTGATCGTCGCCGGCGCCCTGTTCTTCCTCACCGGCAGCCTGGGCTTCATCCGCTTTCCCGATGTCTTCACCCGGCTGCATGCCCTGACCAAGGCGGACAACCTGGGGCTCGGGCTGCTCTGTTCCGGCCTGGCGCTGCAGGCCGGGGGCCTGGCCGAGGCGGCCAAGATCATGCTGGTATGGCTGCTGGTGCTGCTGGCATCCGGCATCGGCGCCACGCTGGTGGCATCGACGGCCGATGCCTGCGGCATTCGTCCCTGGCAGAACCGCACGGGCGCAAGCCGGGAGGCGCGCCGGGAACCGCACGAATGACGGCACTGACCCTGGGCTTCGACCTGCTGCTCGCCGCCGGCCTGGTCTGGCTCGGCTGGCAGGCGCTGTTTCTACCACGCCGCTTCGCCGCCGTGGTGCACTTCATGGCCTTCAACCTGCTCATGGCACTAGTCTGGGTACGCCTCGAGGCGCCGGACATCGCCCTGGCGGAGGCCGCCATCGGCGCCGGCGTGACCGGGGCACTGCTGCTCACCGCGCTGGGACGCCTGCCCAGCGCGGCCGCTGTCGGCTCCCACCCGCAGCAGTGGCACCGCTACTGGCGCTACCCGGCCATCTTCGCCGCATGCGTCGGCGCCGGCTGGCTGGCCTGGGGCGTTCAACGCCTGCCACGCCCCGGCCTGGCCGCCGAGGTGACGGCCAAGCTGGACGCCACCGGCGTCAGCCATGCCGTGACTGCCGTACTGCTCAACATCCGCGCGCTGGACACGCTGCTCGAAGTGGCAGTGATGCTGGGCGCCGTGATGCTGGTGTGGTCACTGGGACCGGCGCTGCGTCCCTTCGCTCCAGCGACCTCTTTACCCGGCCTGCCCGCCCTGTCGCGCCTGCTGCATCCGCTGTTCCTGCTCGTTCCCACCTATCTGCTGTGGCGCGGCGCCCATGCCCCGGGCGGCGCCTTCCCGGCCGGCGCGGTGCTGGGAGCCGGGGGCATTCTGCTGTTGCTGGCCGACCGTGTCGGCTGGATGCAGCAGCCCCGTTTCAAGCCCCTGCTGCGCCTGTTGCTGGTTGCGGGGCTGGCACTCTTTCTCGCCGTCGGCCTGGGCGGTCTGCTGTTGACCGGCACCTTCCTGGCGATTCCTCAGGCGCTGGCCAAGTCGGCGATCCTGGCCGTGGAAGTCGCCACGGCACTCTCGATCGCGCTGATGCTGATGGCCCTCTACCTGTACGGGGAGCCCGCTCGATGAGCCTCTATTATGCCGTCGTGGCCGCCCTGCTCTGCGGCATGGCCGTCATCGGTCTGTTCCGCACCGACGATCTGCTGCGCCGCATTCTGGCGCTCAACGTGCTGGCCAGCGCCACCTTTCTGCTGCTGGTCACTCTCGCGCGCACCGACTCAGGCATCGATCCGGTTCCTCACGTGATGGTGCTGACCGGCATCGTGGTGGCCGTGAGCACCACGGCCGCGGCACTGGGGTTGACGATTTGTGCCCACGAACGACGGCGTGAGGAGTCGCAATGACGGCAACGGGGCTGGCCGCCTGGGCACTACCGTCATCGATTCTGCTGCCGCTCGGCCTTTCGCTGGCGGCCTTTCTCGGCGCACTCTCACCCAAGCGCCAGGTGGCCTTGGGGCTGCCTGCCATGCTGATGTGCCTCGTACTCTCCTTGCCGGCGACGCTGAGCGGGGAGGCCCTCGGCATCGCCTTGGGCAACTGGCCGCCGCCGCTGGGCATCGCCTGGCACCTCGATCTGCCCACACTCTCGATGCTGGGCATGACGGCCATCGTGGCAGGCGCTGCCAGCCTGGCCCTGCTGCTGGACCCGTCGACATCCAGCGACCGGCATCTGTGGCCGCTGTGGTGGATGATGTGGGGTGGCCTCAATGCCCTGCTGCTGTCGCAGGATCTGTTCAATCTCTACGTAACGCTGGAGCTGGTCACTCTGGCCGGCGTCGGCCTGGTGGCCCGCTCTCCCCTTGACCGCTTCGGCGAGGCCGCCCTGCGCTATCTGATGGCCTCGCTGCTGGCTTCGCTGCTTTACCTGCTGGGAACGGCACTGATCTACGGCCAGACCGGCCGGCTCGACCTCGGCCTGCTGGTCGACGCGCTCGAGGATGACGCCACCATGCGCCTGGCGGCCACCCTGCTTACCCTGGGGCTGCTGATCAAGGCCGCCGTGGTGCCGCTGCACACCTGGCTGCCGGCCGCCCACTCCAAGGCACAGGCACCGGTCAGTGCCATGCTCTCGGCGGTGGTCGTGGCGGCGACCCTGTTCGTGCTGTGGCGTCTGTGGCTGGCCCCGCTGGCCCAGCTCCACAGCGCTCAGCTCGATTGGCTGGTGCTGATCGGGATAGCGGCACTGGGCTGGGGCGGCGTTCAGGCCGCGCTGCAGACCCGGCTCAAGCTCCTTATCGCCTGGTCCACGCTCTGCCACAGCGGCTACGCCCTGCTGCTGCTCGGGCTCGATGCCGACATGAACTGGCCCACGCCGAACGCTGCGCACGACCCTGCCTTTCCGGGCGGCCTGCTGCTGTTGCTTGCCCACGGGCTGGCCAAGGGCGCCCTGTTCCTTGCCGCCGGCGCCATCGTCGTCGCCCACGGCCACGATCGCCTCAGCCGGCTGGCCGGCGATGCCGGTCGCCTGCCGCTGGCCTGGCTGGCCATGGCGCTGGCCGGTCTCAGCCTGCTGGGCATCCCCCCGACCGGCGGGTTCGTCGGCAAATGGTGGCTGCTGCAAGGGGCGCTGGCGCAGGGCCATTACCTCATAGCCGCAGTCGTGCTGCTCGGCACCTTCTTCACCGCTGCTTGCCTGTGGCGCCTGTTCGACCTGGGGCTGCGCCCCGAGCCGCGCCGGGCCGCCGTTATCGCCTCTCGCCCCACCCACAGCGACACCACCCGACGCCTCGCCTGGCTGGCACTGGGGCTTGCCGCGCTGGCCTGGGGCCTGGGTCTCGTCATGACACTGACGACATGGCACGGCTTGATGCTGGATGCCACCGGCCTGGCCTTCCTGCTGCCGGCGCTGTGCATCTGGCCGCTGGTGCTGTGGGCCACTTATACCTGGCGCGCCACCTTCCCTGCCGCCCACCGCTTACTGGCCATCCTGGCGGCGGCGGCGGTGATCCACCTGTGCACCCTGCTCGCCGCGGACCTGCTCACCTTCTACACCGGCGCCGCGCTGCTCAGCCTGCTGGGATGGGCCATGGTGCAGCACGACGGGCATCGGGCCTCGCGTCTGGCCGGCCTGGGCTACCTGGCCATGCTGCTGCTGGCCGAAGTGGCGATGCTGGCGGGCCTCGCCCTCATTGCCAACGCCACCGGCGACCTGAGCTTCGCCGGGCTGACCCGCCACGAACTGCCTCCTCTGGCCCTGGGCTACCTGGCATTCGGCCTGGCCATCAAGGCCGGTGTCATCGGCGTGCATGCCTGGCTGCCGCTGGCACATCCGGTCGCACCGCCCATGGCCAGCGCCATTCTCTCGGGGCTGATGATCAAGCTCGGCCTGCTGGGCGCCCTGCGCCTGCTCCCGCTCAGCGATGCCACCGTGGCCTGGGGCCCCGGCATGGTGATGGTGGGGCTGGTCGCCGCCGTCTATGCGGCGCTGCGCGGCATCGTTCACGATCACGCCAAGGTCGTGCTGGCCTGGTCGAGCGTGAGTCAGATGGGGCTGCTCACCGCTCTGCTGGGTCTGGTGCTCTACAGCGGCTCACCGGCCACCGCCATGACGGCCCTGCTGCTGCTGGCGGCAACGCACTCCCTGGCCAAGGCCAGCCTGTTTCTGGGGGCGGGCATGGCCAACCGGGTGCACGGCAGGGAGCATCGCTGGGTACTGCTCGGCATGCTGCTGCCGGCCCTGGCGCTGGCGGGCGTGCCGCCAACGGGCGGCGTGCTGGTCAAGACCACCATGGAGAAGGCGCTGACGGAAGCCGAGGGGGCCGGCTGGCTGCTCTCCCTCTCGAGCATCGCCACCGGCCTGTTGATGCTGCGCCTGCTGTGGCTGCTATGGCGCTCGCCTCCCAGCCGGCAGACGCTACACCTACCCGGCAGCCTGTTGCTGGGCTGGGCCACGCTGGCAGCCCTGCCGGTGCTGGTGGCCTGGGGCTGGCAGTGGTACGCCCCGCTTGTCGCAGCACCGCTCGCCATCCTGCGCTCCGGCTTGCTGGAGCCATCCCTCGCTCTTGGGCTGGCGGTCGTGGCGGTTCTCCTCAAACCTCGGCTGCCGCAGCCAGGGCGGGCACGCCTCGCATGGCGCCAGGCGCTGGAACAGCGAGGAGAGCGTGGCTTTCGACGGCTGGCCTGGATGCTCAAGCGGAGCGAAAGCAGGCTTCAACCCTGGCCCGCCTTCGGCATCGCGCTGGGGTTCGTGTCGCTGGGCATGGGCGTGGCAGCGCTGCTACCCGGTTGAAGGCATCAGCACCGGCTCATGAGCGCCGCTTGGTGCGGGCGGTGGCCTCGGCGGTGGTGGGGTCCTCGGGCCAGGGGTGCTTGGGGTAGCGGCCGCGCATCTCCTTGCGCACTTCGGGGTAGCCGTTGGCCCAGAAGCTGGCGAGATCCGCGGTGACCTGCAGCGGGCGCCGCGCCGGCGAAAGCAGGTGCAGCAACACGGCGACACGCCCCTCGGCGACACGCGGCGACTCCCGCCAGCCGAAGGTCTCCTGCAGCTTCACCGCCAGCACCGGTGGCCGGCCCTCCAGGCACGGCGTGTAGTCGAGGCGTATCTGCGAGCCGCTGGGCACTTCGAGACGCTCCGGCGCCAGCGCATCGAGCCGGCTACGCAGCGACCAGTCGAGACTGTCGAGTAGAAAGCGGCCCAGCGGCAGCCGCGTCACCGCGTCGAGGCTTCTGACGCCGTCGAGGTGCGGCCCCAGCCAGGTGTCGAGCTCGTCGAGCAACACCGGCAGCGACCAATCGGGCCAATCCTGCTCATCCTCACAGTCTTGATCCCCCCGAGAGCCCAACGCCTGGCGCAGCAGCGCTACCCTGCCGCGCAGCTGCTCGGCGCTGTCGTCGAAGGGCAGCTCGCCGCGCCGGCGCAGGGCATCGAGCAGCGCCTTGCGCACCGCCTCCGGCGGCAGCGACGAAAGCGCCTTGCGCTCGAGCACCACCGCCCCCAGGCCGCGTACCTGCTCGCCGATCAGGCGCCCCTGCTCCTCCGACCACTCCAGGCTCGCCCGCCACTCTCGCGTTTCGGGAAACAGCGCCTCGAGCCGCGCTCGCTCGATGGCCACGCCGCGGAAGATTCGCGCGCCGCTGGCCTGGCCGTCCAGCTCGGCGGCCACCAGCAGCTCGGCATGGGCCAGCGCATGCCGCTCGGGCAGGGTCGCCAGGCCCCCGGATGCCAGGCGGAAGCGACCCGGCCCGGCGTCGTGCTGGATACGCTGCGCCACCCGGTCCGGATAGGCCAGCGCCAGCAGCTCCCCCAGCGGCGCCAGGCTCGTGACCTCCAGGCCCACGCCGCCAATCCGCGCCAGGCGCTGGGCCTCGCGCTGCCATTGACGGTGAGCGGCGGGCTGCGCCAGGCGGGCCTGAAGCGTGCGCTCCAGGTCCTGTTCGCCGTCGAGGTCTCGCCCCTCCAGCGTTGCCACCAGGGCACAGGCCAGCGGCACGGCGTCGAGCTCGCCGGCTCGCGCCAGCATCGCCGCCAGGCGCGGATGGGTGGGCCAGCGTATACAGCTTCGACCCAGCTCGGTGAGCAGGAGGCCCTCGTCCATCAGACCGAGCCGCTGCAGCAGGCGGCGCCCGGCCGCCAGCGCCCCGGCGGGCGGCGGCGTGATCCAGGCCAGCGCGCTCGGCTCGACGATTCCCCAGCGGGCCAGCTCGAAGGCCAGCGGAGCGAGATCGGCCTGCAGCATCTCGGGCTCGCCGTGGGCCGGCAGAGGCTGCTCCTCGGCCCACAGCCGCAGGCACAAGCCTGGGCCCTGGCGCCCTGCACGACCGCGACGCTGGTCGGCGCTGGCGCGATTGACGCGACGGGTCTCCAACCGGCTGAGCCCGCTGCGCGGCTGGAACACCGGCACCCGCTCCTGACCGGCATCGATGACGATGCGTACGCCATCCACGGTGACGCTGGATTCGGCGATGGCGGTGGAGAGCACCACGCGCCGCCGACCGTCGGGCTCAGGCTTCAAGGCGCGGCGCTGCTCCTCAAGCGGCAGCCGCCCGTGCAGCTCGCGTACCGCCAGTTCGGGCTGGCGGCTGGCCAGCTCCCGCGCCAGGCGGTGGATCTCGGCCACCCCGGGCAGGAACACCAGGGCATCACCTTCGCTCAGGGCAAGGGCTTCCCCTACCGCTATAGCCTGCTGGCTTGCGGCGTCGTCGCGAGAGCTGGAGCTGGAGTTGGAGCGAAAGCTGAGCGGACGATAACGGGTCTCCACCGGGAAGCTGCGCCCCTGGCTTTCGAGCAGCGGCGTGGCTTCGCCGAGCACGCCGAGCAGGGCCTCGACGTCGAGGGTGGCCGACATCACCAGCAACCGCAGATCGTCACGCACCGACTGGGCATCCAGCGCCAGGGCCAGTCCCAGGTCGGCCTCCAGGCTGCGCTCGTGAAACTCGTCGAAGACGATGCCGCTCACCCCTTCGAGCAGCGGGTCGTCCTGCAGCATTCGCGTCAGCACCCCTTGGGTGACCACCTCGAGCCGCGTGTTGGGCCCCACCCGGCTCTCGCCGCGCATGCGGTAGCCCACGGTCTCGCCTACTCTTTCGCCCAGGCTTTCCGCCATGAAGCCGGCGGCCAGGCGAGCGGCGACCCGCCGCGGCTCCAGCAGCAGCAGGCGGCCTGCGCCGCGTTCGCCCAGGCACCAGGCCTCGTTCAGCAGCGCCAGCGGCACCCGGGTGGTCTTGCCCGCCCCTGGCTCGGCGACCAGCAGCACGCGGGAATGCGCGGCCAGCGCCTGGCGGATCGCCGGCAGTTGGGCATCGATGGGCAGTTCGCCGCCGGGCGTCATCGAATTGTCATCTCGCTTCATATACGATTTGCCATATGTTTCGCCACCGACGTTCACTCACGACTTTCTCTACAGACACGAGAGCCCCGACATGACCCTACGCATCGGCATCAACGGTTTCGGTCGCATCGGTCGCCTGGCGCTGCGCGCCGGCTGGACCAACCCGGACCTCGAGTTCGTGCGCATCAACGACCCGGGCGGCGATGCCGCCACCTTCGCCCACCTGCTGCAGTTCGACTCGGTACACGGCCAGTGGAGCGGCGGCGGCGATGATATCACGTCGACCGAGGACGCCATCGAGGTGGCCGGCAAACGCATCGCCTTCAGCACCAATCGCGAGATTGCCGACACCGACTGGTCCGGCTGCGACGTGGTGATCGAATGCTCGGGCAAGATGAAGACGAGCGCCAAGCTCCAGGGCTACCTGGACCAGGGCGTGAAGCGCGTGGTGGTCAGCGCGCCGGTGAAGGAAGAAGGCGCGCTCAACGTGGTGATGGGGGTCAACGACCACCTATTCGATCCCGCCAGCCACCGCATCGTCACCGCGGCGAGCTGCACCACCAACTGCCTGGCGCCGGTGGTCAAGGTGATCCACGAGCGGCTCGGCATCCGCCACGGCTCGATGACCACCATTCACGACATCACCAATACCCAGGTGATCCTCGACGCCCCTCACAAGGACCTGCGCCGTGCCCGGGCCTGCGGCATGAGCCTGATCCCCACCACCACCGGCTCGGCCAAGGCGATCACCGCGATCTTCCCGGAGCTGACCGGCAAGCTCAACGGCCACGCCGTGCGAGTGCCGCTGGCCAACGCCTCGCTCACCGACATGGTGTTCGAGGTGGCGCGCGAGACCACGGTCGAGGAGGTCAACGCGCTGTTGAAGCAGGCCGCCGAGGGCGAACTGGCCGGCATCCTCGGCTACGAGGAGCGCCCGCTGGTCTCCATCGACTATCGCAGCGACCCGCGCAGCTCCATCGTCGACGCCCTCTCCACCATGGTGGTGGCCGGCACCCAGGTGAAGCTCTACGCCTGGTACGACAACGAGTACGGCTACGCCTGCCGCACCGCGGAGCTGGCCGCCAAGGTGGGGAACGCCGCCGGGGTGGAGAGCAACAAGGAATGATCGCCCGCGTTGCCGCCCTGCCCCGCGAGGTTCGCCAGTATCTGCTGGTGACCGGCAACTACTGGGGCTTCACGCTCACCGACGGCGCCCTGCGCATGCTGGTGGTGCTCTACTTCCACCAGCTCGGCTATTCGGCGCTGGAAGTGGCGCTGCTGTTCCTGTTCTACGAGTTCTTCGGTGTGGTGACCAACCTGGTGGGCGGCTGGCTGGGCGCGCGGCTGGGGCTCAACCGCACCATGAACCTGGGGCTGGGCTTGCAGATCGTCGCCCTGGCCATGCTGCTGGTGCCCACGGCCTGGCTCGCGGTGCCCTGGGTGATGGCGGCCCAGGCGCTCTCGGGCATCGCCAAGGACCTCAACAAGATGAGCGCCAAGAGCGCGATCAAGGGCCTGGTGCCGGCGGGCGACGAGGGGCACACCTCGCTCTACCGCTGGGTGGCGCTGCTCACCGGCTCGAAGAATGCGCTCAAGGGGGTGGGCTTCTTTCTCGGCGGGCTGCTGCTCACGCTGATCGGCTTCCAGGGCGCGATATTGGCCATGGCGCTGATGCTCGTCGGAGTACTCGGCCTCTCGCTTGCCCGCCTCGACGCCGACCTGGGCCGCGCCAAGGCCAAGCCGAAGTTCCGCGAGATTCTCTCCAAGAGCCGGGCGATCAACATTCTCTCGGCGGCGCGCATGTTCCTGTTCGGCGCTCGCGACGTCTGGTTCGTGGTGGCGCTGCCGGTGTTCCTCGCCACTCAGTTCGGCTGGGACCATTGGCGGGTCGGCGGCTTCCTGGCGCTGTGGGTGATCGGCTACGGGGCGGTGCAGGCGGTTGCGCCACGCATCACCGGGCGTACGGCGGGACGCAGCGCCGCCATCGCCTGGGCCGCGGCGCTGGCGGCGCTACCGGCATTGATCGCGCTCGGCCTTCAAGTACAAGGTCTGGAGTGGCTGCCGCACGTGATACTGCTGGGCGGGCTGTTGCTGTTCGGCGCGGTGTTCGCGGTGAACTCCAGCCTGCACAGCTTCCTGATCGTGCGCATGGCGCGCTCGGACGGGGTCTCGCTGGACGTGGGCTTCTACTACATGGCCAACGCCATGGGCCGGCTGATCGGCACCCTGCTCTCCGGCTGGCTCTACATGACCGGCGGCCTCAGCGCCACGCTGTGGGTGTCGAGCGCCATGCTCTTGGCGACGGTGGCGATCAGCCTGGCGTTGCCGAAGGAGGCTTGACCGCCGCCGATTCGTCGGGCGGGACTTGTAAGAAATTGCCGACAATTTGCGTCAGCCATCGTCGCTTCATGCACCTACCGCCTTGTGTCTTCGTGTCGCATGCGTAACCTTGCGTTTCTTATCCTGCTTTTTCATTAGGTTGCCGAAAGGAACGCGCGTATGGCCGATGCAACTGGATTGCAATTCACCCTCGATCTCGCCGGGGTCGACAGCGCCGAACTGGCGGTGATCGACTTCACCCTGGAAGAGGCACTCTCGCAGCCCTTCCACCTCGAGGTGCGTTTCGCCAGCCGCGACGGCAGCCTCTCCGCCACCGAGCTGCTCGACCGCCCGGTGAGCCTGACGATCTGGCAGGACGGCGAGGTACTGCGCCGGGTGCATGCCATCGTCAGCGAGTTCGGTCGCGGCGACCGCGGCCATCGCCGTACCCTCTACTCCCTGGTCGCCCGTCCGGCGCTGTGGCGCCTTGATCTGCGCCACAACTCGCGCATCTTCCAGCAGGTCTCGCCGCTCACCGTGCTCAATACGCTGTGCGACGAGCGTGGCCTCACCGACGTCGCCTTCGCCATTACTCGTGAACTGCCGGAAAGAGAGTTCCTCGTGCAGTACCGGGAAACGGATCTCGCCTTCGTCGAGCGCCTGGCCGCCGAAGAGGGCCTGTTCTACTTCCACGAGTTCTTCGAGACAGGCGAAGACGTCCCGAACGGCGCCCATCGCCTGGTCTTCGCCGACGCCCCCCAGGTGCTGGCCCACCTGGGCGAGCGCAGCTATCACGGGCGCGCTGGCGGCACGTCACCCAAGCGCCACGTGCGCAAGCTCCAGCAGCTCGCCCGGGTCGCCCCGGCCTCGGTTACGCTCAAGGACTACTCGTTCAAGAACCCGGCCTATTCACAGCTACATCAGGCCCAGCTTCCCGAGCACGACGCAGAGTGGCTGGGGGAACATGCCCGGCGGGCCGTCGTTGATGAAGGGTACGAACACTACGACTACCCCGGGCGCTACAAGGCCGACGCCTCCGGCGACGCCTTCACCCGCATCCGCCTCGAGCACCTCAGAAGCGGCGCCCTGACCTGCGCCGCCGAGAGCGACCTGCCCGAGCTCGCCCCCGGGGTCAAGTTCACCCTCACTGACCACGACCTCAGTGAGCTCAACCGCGACTGGCAGGTGGTGAAGGTCAAGCACATCGGCAGCCAGCCCCAGGCCCTGGAAGAGGACGGTGTCACTCAAGGTGACGCGGCAGGGATGGGCCTGCGGGGGCGGGCAGGCTCGGAAGCCATGACCAAGTTCGACAACGAACTGATCCTCACCCCCGCCGACCGCGCCTGGCGCCCCACGCCCAACGCCAAGCCCCGTGTCGACGGGCCGCAGATCGCCTTCGTCGTCGGCCCCGAGGGCGAAGAGATTTATTGCGACGAGCACGGCCGGGTCAAGGTCCAGTTCCCCTGGGATCGTTATGCCGAGCCGGATGAAACCGCCAGCGCCTGGGTACGCGTGAGCCAGGGCTGGGCCGGCGGCGGCTACGGTAGCATGGCCATTCCGCGGATTGGGCATGAGGTGGTGGTGTCGTTCCTCGAGGGCGATCCGGATCAACCGCTGATCACCGGGCGCACCTACCACGCCGTCAACACGCCGCCCTACGCGCTGCCCGAACACAAGACGCGTACCGTCATCCGCACCCAGAGTCACAAAGGCGAAGGCTTCAACGAACTTCGCTTCGAGGACCAGGCCGGTGAAGAGCAGATCTGGCTGCACGCCCAGAAAGACCTGGAGCTGCTGACCAATAACGACCGCACCGAAGAGATCGGCAACGACAGCTTCCTCACCGTGCACCACGACCGCATCGGCGAGACCGACGCCGATGAGCACCACACCGTGCGTGGCAACCACCATGAGCAAACCGTCGCCAACCAGCACCTCACGGTACAGGGCACCCTGCACGTCAAGGCCGGCCAGGCCTGGCTCAGCGAATGCGGCCGCGAACTGCACATCAAGGCCGGCCACAAGGTGGTGCTCGAAGCCGGCAGCGAAATGACCCTCAACGCCGGCGGCAGCTTCCTCAAGCTCGACGGCGGCGGCGTCACCCTGGTCGGCCCCAAGGTCAAGATCAACGCCGGAGGCAGCCCCGGCTCCGGCAGCGGCCAAGCCGTCGAGACACCGCTGCTGCCGGGCAGGGCCGTGCCGGAGGTGCATGAGGCGATACCGCCCACCGTGCTGCCCAAGCTCAAGGACTATCAGCTCAGCGAAGCCACGCTGCTGCCGCTGTGCGGCAAGCTGAGCGAGACCACCTGCAGCCGGGGAGACTGCCCATGTCTGGCTGGTTGAGTCGAATCGACGAGCGCAGCCAGCGTATCGAGACCCTATCGGGCAGCTTCGAAGCCCAGCGCTCGGCTTATGCGGTGCTGGATCAGCGCCGCGCCCCAGAGCGCTGCGCCGCACTCGTGGGCCAGCCCGGCTGGCACGACTACCTGATCCTGTTCGCCGGCACGCCGCTGTCGCCGCTGCTCGAAGCCAGCCCTTGGCTGGTCGAACTCACGCCGGGCAGTGACGCCTGGCAGGCCATCGGCTCGCTATGTGCCGGGCAGCGCCACGGCTGGCTCTTCCAGCCGGCCCAGGCCGCCCCCCTGAACGAGCTGGCCGATCATCTGCGTCGCCTGTTCATCCTCGACGACCCGCACGGCGGCCAGTCGCTGGTGAACCTGCAGGATGCTGCCGCCTGGACGGCCCTGCTCGCCGCCAGTAGCGACACCGCCCACGCCCAGCTCATCGGGCCGCTGGGGCAGGTCATCACACCCACGCCGCTGACGCACTGGCAACGGTGGCAGCCAGCCGTAGAGCGCAACGAAGCCGAAGCTCCCGCACTGACCGAGGCGCTGGAACAGGCTCTCAAGGAGAGCCCGCGTGCCTGGTGGCTCAGCCGAGCAACCGAGACGCCGCTTTCGGCGCTGCCACCGGCGTGGTTGGAGCGGCTTGGGCGGCTCGATACGGCGGGCATCAAGCAAGCTCACTATCTCAAGCGCCTGCTGCCTTTGATCTGCCAAAAGAGCGAATCGTTTTCCCCGTCTGTCGAACAGGAACTGCGCGCCGATTTGCCGATGCGCAAGAAAGTACAAGCATTGGAGAGCCTGGTATGAGCACAGGAGCACGCCCCGGCAGTCCCGAGAACCCGCATGTCATCAGCCGATTCGAGCCACCGGAGGCGGAGGGCGGCAGCATCGAATCGACAGCACAACACGTCTGCGAGGAGCGGTGCTGGGCTGACATCCTCTACCTGCCGGGCACCCGTACTTTCTGGCTGCTGACCGAAGAGGCTTCCGATATCTTGCTGGAAGCTAGCGAAACGCTGAGCGAATGGGTACAGGTGGAAGACCCGGCCGAGCGCCTGCGCAAGCTCACCGAAGAGGCCGGGCTGGAATGCCTGCTGCCGGCCCGAGCCGAGAACTTTCTCGATGAGAGCGAACGGCAGCGCTACCGGGAAGCCTTCGAGCGGTTCGTCGAGCTGACGCAAGACGACGAGGCCTCACTGGAAGCGCGCATTGCTCATCAGCGCACCATGTGGGATCACTTGTATCAATTCAGTACCCCGGGGACGCTGGAGTTCTTGAATCGCCGTATCCGCAGAGACGCTCAAGAAGTCTCTCGGCTGGAGCGCCAACTGAGGCAGCTTTACCAACAGGGCCTCGATCGTGCCAGGGAGCAAGGCTATCGCCTGGAAGATGAGGGCTACTTTGGCCCTTGGGAAGCCGAGATAGCCACTGCGCTGGAAGCCTACCGCTCGCACCGCGCTCAGGCTCAGCGGGAGTATCACTTCAATCCTGGCGGGCAAGGCGAAGCCATACCCTTCTCCCTGCAAGACGTGCTGGCGGAGTACCAGCGCTTCATCCAGCTATGCGAGTCGATGCCGCCACGGGAGGCGGCCAACGAGTGCCGCTTCGTCGGCTACGTGCAGCAATTGAGCGAGCAACAGGAAAGCAAGTACAACGACTACCTGCACAGTATCCTCACGCTTGCATCACTCGGCATCGCTACGCCCGAGTTGGCCCTCTCCTCTCCCAACCCACAGCTGCGCCAACTGCGCAATGGTGTGGAAGCCTTCGATGCTTACTGCCGTACGCTCAAGGAGTGTTCTGGTCAAGTCAGAGCGGACACATTTTCAAGCCGCAGCTGCCAGTTCGATCTCCCTCGGCGTCTGGTAGCCCAGGGTTGAGTGGAGCCGGCAACTGTTGTATTCCATCTCGATGTATTCGATCACGTCACGCCGTGCTGCCTGTCGGCTCCCATATCGCTGGCCAGCCAGCCACTCGCTTTTCAGTGAGCCGAAGAAGCGCTCCATGACGGCATTATCCCAGCAGTTCCCCTTCCGGCTCATCGAGGCCTGGAACCCGTGCCGATCCAGCGTGGAGCGGTAATCACGTGACGCGTACTGACTGCCGCGGTCGCTATGATGGATCAACCCGCTCTTAGGCTGCCGGCGGCCCACGGCCATTTCCAAGGCGTCCAGGACCAACTGCGTACGCATATGGTCAGCCATCGCCCAGCCCACTAACTGCCGGTCGTGGAGATCGAGAACCGCCGCCAGATAGAGCCAGCCCTCCAGCGTCCAGATCGCGGTGATGTCGGCCACCCAGGCCCGATTCGGTGCCGCTACCATGAACTGGCGGTTCAGCAGGTTCGGCGCCACCGGCAGGGTGTGCTGACTGTCGGTGGTATGATGCCACCGGCGCCGTTGCCGTGCCTCTACACCTGCTGCTCGCATCAGGCTCCGGGCTTGGTAACGGCCGACGTCATAACCGCGGCGTCGCAGCTCTCTGGCCATGCGGCGGCTGCCGTAGCTGCCACGCTTCTGGCGATGAATCTCTCTGACCTCTTGAAGTAAGGCCTGACGATGGTCATCAGGGCCACGCCGTCGCCAGGCATAGAAACCGCTCCGGCTGACCCGCATGACTCGACACAACACGACCACGGGATAGGTGGCCTTCTCCGACTCGATGAACTGATATCTCAGCTCGACTCTTTGGCGAAGAAGGCCGCCGCCTTTTTTAAAATATTCTTTTCAATCTGAAGCTTACGAACTTCTTCGCGGAGCTTCTTGATCTCGGCGTCGCGATCGTCCTCCTGCCGCCCCGGGGTGCCGGGTACCTGCTCACGGTGCTTGCGGCACCAACGGTCCAGCACGCTGCGCTCCACGCCCAGGCGCCGGGCGGCCTCGGATACGGAATACCCCTGATCAGTCACCAGGCTCACCGCATCCGCCTTGAATTCATCGGAAAACCGACGTCGAGTCTTCTTGGTCATGAACACCTCCACTGCCTCCATTATGAGGCTTATCGGGGTGTCCGCTCCAATTGGACCACTTCAGAGAGCCTCGAACTGCACCAGGCGGTGGAAAACAAGCTGCGTGAATGGGAGTCCGGTACGGGTGGGCAAACCCAACTGCCCGTTTTCCTCTTCGAGCAGGAGCGGCAACGCTATGAAACCTTGCAGGAGACCCTGAACGAACTGCATGAGCGAGCCCGCCAGGCCGTGGAAGAGATGGAGCCAGGCCGCGTGCTGGTCTGGCATACCGATATCGAAGACGACCGGCACGCCCTGGGCTACCAGAAACGCAAGATAGAGCTTCTGGTACAGAACGACTTTCCGCTGCGCGAATTCAGCTCACCGCAGGGACAGAAGTCCCTTAGCCACATCAGCCTGTTGCAGATGATCCCTACCATGACCGGCAACGAGCGCTGGCGGCTAGAGCGCACACTGAGAGCTGACGGAGTACTGCCGGCACGACTATGGGATGCCCCCGAGAGCGCGCTCTCGCAATTGTCAGGCGACACGTAAAACTGACCCCCAGGCGACACGGAAAACTGACCCCTCCGTGAGCTCACCTGGAGGGTCC